>JBJEQB010000035.1:0-43831 GCA_051881535.1 Acutalibacteraceae bacterium
TTAAACGACAACAATAAAGTTGCACTTGCTGCTTAATTAAGCAGCCGTCTTTGTGCGGAGGACTGCGGCCGCATAAAAGGCGTCGATCAGCAGTGACCGTGAACGGGTAATGCCTGATAGCCCGTCATGAATAATCCGGCTACCAAGCGCCGAAGCCTGCCCGGCGGCGTCGGCGTGAGGGAATGTTAAAAGACGGGATACACTCGTAGAAAGTCCCTGCAAAGATTTTTCGGACGCGGTTTCGATTACCGCCATCTCCACCAAAAAAACAGGTGTCGGCGCGTTTTTCGCGCCGACGGTGAACAAAAAGTGTAAAGGAGGAATTGTTAATGAAAAAGAAGAATTTGCCCGTTATTGCAGTTGCAGTTGTTGCGGTCTGTCTTGTTGCCGTTGCAGCGGCACTTGTGATTAAAGCGGGCGGAAACGGCCCCGGAATTCAGGCTGATGTTACCGAAAGCATCGGAAACAATTATTATTACAACACTACTGACGACAGAACGCCTTCGTCGACGATTCAGGCGATTTTAAGCACAACCGCTCAGGTGTTTACCGACACCTTTGTTCCCTCCTCGGAGCAAAACAAAACCGACGCTCCCACTCAGAAGCCTCAGCAGACAAATCCCACAACCGTTCCCTCAACCCAAAAGCAGGAGGAAGTAACGGTTCCGCAGCTCAATGAGGAAGAGATGTCGCACGCGGGAGCAAACACGGGCAAGGCGGTTTCGCCCGGCAAGGATTTGCCTCCCGATATGTCATTTTACGGCTTGAGAAAGCAGGGCTATGACATTATCGGTAAAAAAGACTACATATACAATAACGATAAAGACCCCAAATGTATGCAGAAGAATTTCGGCTACAACAAGCTTTATGATGCGGGCGCAAGTCTTATTGATTTCAGCATCGATACCGTCAGGCTTGAGTTCGCCTACGGCGGCAAGGAATGGATGATTCAGCTCTGGAAAGGTCAGTATATTTCGGGCAAGGTCGGCACCGTCGGCGGAGAAATCGGAGTTTACACAAGACCCAAGGGAACCATTTCCGCAATCGGCCATTACAGCTGCGCCGAGGAAGAGGATTGGCTCAACATGGAAATGACGGTTATGTGGGATGAATTCGGCAACGGAGAATATCTTCCCCAGCTCACGAGAAACTACACCGAGTATTGGTGGGCAACCGGCTTTGTTGACGGCCAGCTTGCCAACCGCAATGATTCTTCTCCGCTCAGAATTCTCGGCAGAATTACTTTCAAGGATGAAGAAATGGCGGTTAAATTTGAAGAAGCCCTTGTAAAAAAAGGCTTTACCCGCGTTTCAACCTTTACACCCGATGTTATTGACACCTATAAACGCTACGGCAACGATGTCATTTTCCTTTGGCAGGACGCAAGATAATTTTACGGAATCAGACTCCTGACCCCGTTTGGAGTTGATATATAAGCACATGACCTAATTACCCGGATATTACATATCCGCAGGGAGGAATTCAAATGAGTAAATTAAACATGACTAAGCAGAAAATCATTATTTTAGCAATCAGCGCGGTTGTAGTTATTGCCGGTTCGGTTGCCGCAGTAACGCTGATAAGAAATTTCAGCAAGGCAAAAGAGGACACCACAACGGCAGGCACCGTTCCCGAGTATGTTTTTGAAACCTATTATGAAACATATCCCGAATATGTTACCGACGCTGACCATTCAACCGTTACAGACCCCTCGGGCAATATGCTTACCACCATCAAGAAGGTTGTAAAAACAACAAAAAAGGTTGCAAGCAATAACAAAGCAACCACAACCAAAAAGGCTGCCGCAAAAACCACAAAGAAGGCAGAGGGCAACACAGGTCTTGTTCCCAACGCCATAACCGATCAGCAGCTCGCAGGCTACAGATATGACCCCCAGGGTGATTTCTATTACACCGACGATAAGGACTGCTGGCAGAAGAATGCGGGCTACAGCGAAATTTACGATAATATGGCTCCTGCCGCAGGAATGTTTATCGACCAGATCCGTATCCGCTTCACCTACGGCGGTAAGGACTGGATGATTCAGTTCTGGAAAGGTCAGTACGGCTTCCTGCTTGTCGGCGCAGAAATCGGCGTTTACACCGCTCCCATCGGCTCATATACCGGAACGGTCGGCGATGTTAACCACTATGACTGTGCAGACAAAGAGGATTGGCTCAATATGCAACTCGACTGCTATTGGAGCAAGAATAACGACGGTCATTACAAGAAGATTTTCACAAGAGAATACGATAAGTATTGGTGGGCAACCGGCTTTGTTAAGGGTCAGCTTACCAAATACACAGCTCCCAGAACAGAGCTTAAGGTTAAGGGAAGAATTACCTTTAAGTCAACCGAAATGGCAAATCTCTTCGTTCAGGGTCTCAGAGAATCGGGCTTCGGCAGAGCCGTCAGCTCAAGCCAGCTTGTTGACGATTCCTACTATCAGAAGGGCGCAGATGTCTGGGTTCTCTGGTCAAGCGCATATCATGACTGTTTCGTAGGCTATGAGGGCAGAACAACCACAACCAAGAAGCAGACCACGACAACCACCAAGGCGACTACTACCACCACGAAACCCACAACAACCACAACCAAGCCTACCACTACCACCACTACGGCTGCAGAATCCACAACCACCACTACGGTCCCCGCAGCAAACAGCAACAGCGAAAACAAGGATTAAACAGAATTATGCGGCGCATATCAGACGGAATATCGG
This sequence comes from Acutalibacteraceae bacterium, assembly GCA_051881535.1. GTDB lineage: Bacteria > Bacillota > Clostridia > Oscillospirales > Acutalibacteraceae > CAG-177. The sequence goes on from JBJEQB010000035.1 coordinate 2,723, forward strand.
ATATGCGCCGCATTTTTGCCGAAATCAACGGCTCGACTGACTCTCCCGTGACAAAACGGCGGCGGTGTGATACCATTTTTTTCGGAGGTGGTCGAAATGATCAACAAAACAACATTCGGAAAATTTATGCGTGAAAAACGAATGGAAAAAGGTCTGACACAAAAGGAGCTCGCGGAAAAGCTTTTCTTGAGCGAATCCGCAGTTTCAAAGTGGGAAATGGGAAAAAGCTATCCGGATATTACTATGATTCCGGATATATGCGCGGCTTTGGAGGTTTCGGAGCATGAGCTGATAAGCGGCGCAAACGATTCGGAATACAGAGTGATGAAGCGGGAAGCCCTGCTTTACCGCAGAGTAACCGAAACCTTCTTTTGGGGCTTTACGGGCTCATATATAGCCGCGTTGATAATATGCGTTATATGTGACCTTGCGGTTAACAGAAGGCTGACTTTCTCAATTATCACCGCAGGGAGCTTGCTTGTTGCTTTTACATTTATTCCGACCTGCGTGCGCTTTACTCAAAAGCATAAGCTTGCCTTGTTTGCAGGCTCAACCTATCTCTCGCTTTGCATTCTGTTTTTGATATGCTGCGTATATTTCAGGCAGAATTGGTTTGCTAATGCCGCGCTCGGCACTTTGCTCGGCTATACGGTTTGCTTCGTGCCGCTTTTGCTGAAAAAATACATCCCTGAAAAATACGGTAAATTTATACCCGCCGCATATTTTGCCGCCTGTTTTCTCTGCATTGTATTATTGCTGCTTGCCGTGAGAATTACGGTTGAATTCAGCCTTGCGCGCGGTTTGCTGATAGTTTTGTTTGCGATGATTCCGTTTGCGGTTACGGCAATTATGCAGATAGTTCCCGTCAACGGCTTTTTAAAGGCAGGAGTCGATATTTTTGCTTTCGGCGTTACGGTTTACGGCACTCAGCTTTGCGTCAACAGAATTCTCGGAATTGACACAGCCTCAGATTATGCGGTCAATTTTGCAGATTGGCAGACCTGCGTTAACGGAAATATCTATTTGATAATATTGATTGCAAGCCTTGCCGCCGCGCTCGCGTTTTTGATTGTCGGGCTCAAGAGGATAAAAAAGTAAAACCAAAAAGGGTGTGCAACGCTTAAACAGCGTTCCGCACCCTTTACTGATATTCATATAAACCTGATAATTTCAACAATTACCCGCCCTTTTTTTGAAACGGCGGAGCAATCGGAAACGATAATTCTGCCTTTTCTGCGAAAAACGATTTTATCGCCTGCGGAAATCTTTTTATCGGGCTTCTGACATTCGGTATCGTTCACAAAAACCGAGCCGCTTTCTATTGCCGTGCAGGCGTCGCCTCTTGAAACTCCGAAAGCGTTTTTCACAACGCTGTCAAGCCTAATTGATGAAACCGTGAAGCTGTCGGGCACTCCGACAGCCTTTGCACCCTCCCGTGCTTCGGCGGGAGGGATTATTTTTGCTTTGAGCGTGCTTCTGCCCGCCTTATTAAGATTTTCTGCGATAAACGGCGCAATTTTTGAAATAACCGCAAGCTTGCATCCGCTGTCGCTAACGATTATATCGCCCGTCATTTCCCGTTTAATTCCCAGACCCATAAGCGAGCCGAGATAATCGCGGTGGCTCAGCGGGGGAGAAAATCTGTCTTTTTCGATTTCGATAACCGCAAGGGGGTCATCGGCGGGATTTTCGGCGAAGTATCCGAAAATATCCTCCTCGTTGCGAGCCTCGATATATTCGGGGAGCATCAGCGCAACGCATCGCTCCGAGTCGGCAAATCCGCCGTAAAATATAATTCCGATATCCGTCTGCCGTTTCGCAAAGGCGGCGACCAGCGATTTTTCATGCATATCGAGAAAAAAGCTGTTTGTAATCATTGAATTGTCACGGCATTGCCGCGCTTTGTCCTCAATTATTGAAAGTAGCAATTTTTCTTCCGGGGTCATTTCAGTTTCTCCTTTTAAAGACTTTTCATTTTGCGTGAGAAGCATAAAACCGCCGCGATAAAAATGACCGCCGCATAGCCGAAAATCCACGCTAAATGAACGCCTATTCCCGCACAGCTTCCCGAAAGGGCGAGCTTTGCGGCGTCAACGCAGTGAACGAAGGGCAGGCAGTATGCAATCTTTTTGAAAACGCCGCCGACCAACTCGAGGTCAAACCATATTCCCGAAAGCCAAGCCGCCGCGTTGACGAGAATTGACGAAATGCCGCCGACTGCCTTGTCGCTCATTATGCAGCCGAAAAGCAGACCGAAAGCAATAAAAAGTAGGGCGCTCGGAATGAGAGCGGCTATGCAGAGCAGAATCCGGGCTGAAAATTTAAGTCCTACAAGCATCGCCGCGGCAAAGCAAATAACGCTTTGCATTAAGGCGGCGGGGAGCAGGGGCAGGGTGTAGCCGACTATGTATTCTCCGCCTTTCATAGGCGAGGCGAAGAGCCTTGTCAGAAAAGATGAGGTTCTGTCTTTTGCAATCAAAGAGCCTGAAAAAAGCGTTATGAACGAAAGCCCGAAAACGGCTATACCGGGAGCAAGCCGCTCAATCTGAAACATCGCAACGGGGATATTCGCCTGAATTGCGCTCATCAAAAACAGAAGCACGAGCGGAAAGGCTATTCCGAACACGAGCGAGAGAGGGTCGCGCAGTATTTCTTTAAGACATCTTACCGAAAAAGCTTTTATTCTCATTGTTTTTCCGCCTCCGAGCACAGTTTTACAAAAGCATCCTCAAAGCCGTCACAGCCCGAAAGCTCAAGAAGCTCCTTTTCAGTTCCGCAGGCTTTCAGGCTTCCGTTTGCCATAATTCCTATCCTGTCGGCAAGGGCGCAGGCTTCGTCAAGATAATGCGTTGTCAGAATAACCGTTTTACTGCCTTTCATGCCCTCAATTATGCCCCACAGCTCGCGCCGTGCAAGCACGTCAAGCCCGAGGGTCGGTTCATCGAGAAACAGAATTTCGGGTTCGCTGATAAGAGCCATTGCAATGCTCAGCCGTCTTTGCCAGCCGCCCGAAAGCTTTTTTGCTTTTTTATCCGCAACCTGACCGAGCGAGAGCCGCTCAATCTGCCGCGAGGCTCTCTCTCGCGCTTCATGCGCGCCAACGCCGTAAATTCCCGCCATCAGCTCCAGATTTTCGCGCACGCTCAGATTCGGCGCTACGGCGGTTTCCTGCGGGGAAACATTGAGTATTTTTTTAGCTTCCGACGGATTTTCCGCAATGTTTATTCCGCATAAAAGGGCTTCACCGCCGCTCGGCTCGGAAAGCCCGCAGAGCATTCTGATGGTTGTTGATTTGCCCGCTCCGTTTACGCCGAGCAGGGCAAAAATTTCACCCTTGTTTATTTTAAGGTCAAGCCCGTTGACTGCACGGATGTCTTTGTAGTTTTTTGAAAGACGGCGTGTTTCAACCGCGTATTCCATTATTTGTCCCCCGTTTCGTTCTGCACATTAAAAACCATGTTTGCAAATTCAAGATAATCCTCGTTGCGGACTATCGCAATTCCGCGCTCAACATCGGCAAGCAGCAGCAGGGTATCGCCCGGGCGGATATCAAATAAATCTCTTGCGCCCTTTGGAATAACAATCTGACCCTTTTCGCCGACCTTGACGGCGCTCATAAACTTGCCCTTAGGCATCTGCATCGGCATAAAAAACACTCCTTATTTCAGAAAAGTATAACTTGTATAACTAATCATACCACGGGCGCGAGGGCTTGTCAATATCGTTTATAAAAAAATCGGACTGAGCAAAAATTCACACAGTGAACATTTTGGCTCAGCCCTTAAAACTCATTTTTGATATACAGCGCAAGCTTTTTCCAAAGCAGAAAAGTCATTGCACCTTTTTGCAAGTGCGGTTGAGTTACCGTTTTTCAGCTTGTGACTGTATACGGTAGCGGCGTTTTTTCTTATTTTATCTTGAACGGATTTTATGTATCTGTATTCAGCCAGCAATAATGCTTTGTATTTTGGATCCTTTACTTTGGATATATCAACATAATTACATTCGCTCAGCGGAACGGGAAACATATTATTGAGATTGATAACGGCATAATTTTTGATTTTTAAGAAATCAATGCTGTTTTTCATGTTGATGTGTTTATCTTTAAAAGAAGAAAGCGGGGCAAAATAATTAAATCCGTTTATAAAGAAAACCACACCTATATATTTTCTTTCATTTTGCTGACTTTGTTTCTTATTGTGAAACAGATGGGGGGCAAGCGGCGCAAGATAGTCAATATAACCGCTGTTTATTTCATAAAGCTTTATGTTGTTCATAATTTTCCATTCAAGCAAAACAAGGGCAAGATTACTCTTGCCCTTGAGTTATGCTCGCACTTCAGAGCGGCGAAACACTCACTTGTAACTTTCTTGTATAGAGCCAAGAGAAGCTCACACATTAAATCTCTCATTTCAGGGCTGAGATACACCCTCTACATATATTATAAGCAACCGCGTCTGTTTTGTCAACAAGAATTAATAAATAAGCATAAATCTGCAAGCAAATCAAACGGGTGCCTACAAGGTTATTATATGCAAATTATATTATACTACAACAAGTGGCAATATTTTTAATTAAAGTATAATAAACAGGAAGAATGCACCCATGCCGAGCATTGCGAGGAATGAAAGAATCATCAGGAAAAACGCCGAAATGTTAATGAAAGTCATAACGCCGATGCCGATTTTTATGGGCATTGTGTTTTCCGCCTCGGAGATATTCTGCCATTTTATATAGACATCGTTTCCCTCGGTATAGAATTGGTCAAGCTGCATGGCGTCAAGACTTTCGCTCTGCTCAAATCCGCAGTCTATAAGTCCCTGTGTGAAAAGATGGGTCATTTCATCGTCTTTCATAGTAATCCTGCCCGTCATGCGAAGCTCGTCGGCAGGCTCCTGCTGCCGCAGATGCCCGTCCTTAAAGCCCGTGCACCACCAATAATCGCCGTATTCCCTCGTGAATTGGCGGACATAGTTTCCGCCGCCCTCATCGTGATAGAGAGTCATCTCCATTTTGAGCCAGTCCTCTTTGCCGGGGCAGCCGTACATTGTGAAAACCGTGTCCTCTTTGCCTGTGTGCTCCTTGTTATAAACGCCGATTTCTCCGCCGAAAAACAGCAGACCGTATTGACCCTTCCAGAGCTGAATCATCCAGTCCTTTCCTTCATAGGTGAAGAAAACTCGGGCGTAGTCATATTCCATAAGGACATAGGGGGCAACGAGGTCGTAGAATTTGCCGAAGCCGAAGTTGTCCTGCCAGCAGTCCTTGTCGTTGGTGTAATAATAATCGTCGATATAGCTGTATTGATAGCTGAGGATTTGCTTGCGTTCAAGCAAATTCTTTACGGGATTGGCGTGGGTTATAACATTTATAACGAACTCGCCGCTGAGCTTTTCGCCGTTGACAACCGCGCTTGCGGTGATTGTTGACTTGCCTGTTGAAATTCCTTTGACAAGCCCCGAGCCGTCAACCGTTGCAACGGATTTATCCGATGAGCTCCAGGTGAATGAGGGCCGGACTTCAACGCCCGAAACACTTGCCTTCATCTGCACGGTTTTACCCTTAACCACGGTCATGCTCTCGCTTGAAACGGTGAGCACGGGAGCGTCGGTAATTTCTTCGTTATCCTCGGAGTTTAAGCCTGCGCGGAAAACACTGCCGACTGTTTTAAAAATCGAAGTCTTTTCGCCCGTGGCCTCCTCAATGGCGGCAGAGCTGACAAAAAACAAGCTTGAAAAGGCAATCAAAGCCGCAAACAGAAAGGCGGTTACTTTTAAAGAAAACTTTTTCATCAAATACCCTCCAAAATCAGATAAAAACATTTTACCAAAAATTGCAGATAAAAGTCAAGCAAAATTGGCATTTCAGGGAAAATAAGACAGTCACGATAATAATATTTGCTCAATTTCTGTATTTATGCTATAATCATCTTTATAAAAGCAGCAGGAGGATACCGTGGAACTTAAAAAGAATGACAGAATAAATCTTAAAATCGATTCCTGCTCCGCAGACGGCAGCGGAATAGGGAGATATAACGGAATGGCGATTTTTGTGCCTGCGGCGTCGGTGGGTGATGAGATAACCGCTCACATTTTAAAGGTTAAGAAAAACTATGCCTTTGCAAAGATTGAAAATATCCTTGTTCCGTCGGCGGACAGAATCAAGCCCGAATGTCCCGTTTATCTCAAATGCGGCGGCTGCGCTTTTTCCCACATTAATTATGAAGCCGAAAAGAAAATCAAGGCGGAGCATGTTGCCGAGTGCCTGCACAGAATAGGCGGAGTTTTTCCCGAGCTTGAGGAGATAATCGGAGGGAATGACTGCCGCTACCGAAACAAGGCGCAGTTTCCCGTTGCCCTTGAAAACGGCGAAATGCGCGCGGGCTTTTATTCGCCCCACAGCCACAGGGTTGTTCATTGCCCCGACTGCCTTTTACAGCCGCCCGAGTTTGAGGGCATTTTAGATGTTTTTGCCCGATATGTCCGCGAAAACGGCGTTTCTGTTTATGACGAAACGGCGCACATGGGCTTGCTTCGCCATATTTATCTGCGTAAGGGCAGTGCAAGCGGCGAAATAATGGTTTGCGCCGTGGTGAACGGAAATTCTCTGCCCGCCGAAGAAAAGTTTGTCAAAGCATTGCTCGAAAAAGAGAGTGCAATAAAAAGCATAATTCTCAACACGAACACCAAGAAAACCAATGTTATTCTCGGCGACAGGTGCAGAACTCTTTGGGGCAGCGATTATATAACCGACATTCTCTGCTCCCTTAAATTCAGAATATCTCCGCTTTCGTTTTATCAGGTCAACCGCGATCAGGCGGAGCGGCTTTATAATAAGGCGGCTGAATACGCGGGCTTGACGGGCAGCGAAACCGTTCTTGACCTTTACTGCGGCGCGGGAACGATAGGGCTTTCGATGGCGTCAAAGGCAAAGGAGATAATAGGAGTTGAAATAGTGCCTCAGGCGGTTGAGGATGCAAAAATAAACGCCGCCGAAAACGAAATAACCAATGCCCGCTTCATATGCGGCGACGCGTCGCAGGCGGCGGCTCTGCTCAGAGAGCAGGGAATACGCCCCGATGTAATCATTCTTGACCCGCCGAGAAAAGGCTGCGGAGAGGATTTGCTCAGAACGGCGGCTCAAATGGAGCCGCAGAGGATTGTTTATGTTTCGTGCGACCCCGCCACCCTCGCGCGGGACTGCGCCGCCCTGAAAACGCTCGGCTACGAAGCGGTGAAAGCCACCCCCGTCGATATGTTCCCCCGCACGGGTCATGTAGAGACGGTTGTCCGATTGGTCAGACATGATACAAAACAGGAAGTATTATAATAATTTTGGGGTGACATTTATGCTCAGAATGGAGATAGCGCTGTTTGTTGTTATGGCGTTTGTTGCTTATATCTATTTCTCCGCAGAAAAGAAATATACTCAGCTGCACAGCACCTTTTCCGTGCTGTTGGTTGTAACGCTGATACATTTGGCTTTTGACGGGATTACGGTATATACGGTCAACCATCTGGACACCGTGCCGCGGCTGTTAAACGATATTTGCCACCGCCTGTTCATCGGCACAATGATATTTATATCTTTTCTCTTTTATCAATACATTGCAATATTGGTTGAGGAGGAAACGGGCAAACCGCGCAAGCTTGTCAAAACGGCGGCAATTTATTTGATTATTGCCGAGCTTGGCGATATTTTTCTTCCCGTTCATTATGCCGTTACTCCTGCGGGCAATTATTCGGACGGCATCCATATGATTTTCTGCTATATCAGCGTTGCGTTTTATTTTATTCTCGGAACGGGGCTTCTTATTGCAAATTGGAAAAGCATTGAGAAAAAGAAAAAAACCGCAATAGTAATTGCTTCGCTTGTTGAGCTTACCGTTACAACGCTTCAGGGGATTAATCACACATGGCTTATCAGCGGATTGGGAATAACGCTGATTACCCTTGCCTTTTATTTGATTTTGGAAAATCCCGACATACTTCGCGCAGAGCTGACGGAGCAAAAAATGTCAATGCTCTATTTAAAAAGTCAGGTAAATCCGCATTTCCTTTATAACACGCTGGATTCCATCAGAATTCAGGCTCAGCTTGACGGCGATAAGAAGGTTGCCGATTTGCTTATGAAGCTCGTTGACTTTTTCAGACACAGCGTCAAGGTCAACCACCCTATGGTTTCGCTTGACGATGAAACAGAATTGCTTGAAGCTTACATGGAGCTGATGTGCTACCGCTACCCCGAGCTTGATTATAAATGCGATATTGACCCCGATTTGGGAGAAGTTCAGGTGCCGAATTTTATTTTGCAGCCGATTGTTGAAAACAGTTTGCTCCACGGGCTGAAAAACAAGGGCTACCGCGGAGAGGTTGCCGTTTCGGCTCGGAAAACGGCGGACGGAAAGCTGGAGCTTTGCGTGCGCGATACGGGCAGCGGCTTTGCCGAGGGCAAAAGGGCGCAGATAAATGAAATCCTGGCAAACTATGCAAAGCAAACGCCCAAGACAACGGGCAACAGCATCGGTATTCTGAATGTGCAAAAGCGCATAAAGCTGCTCTGCGGCAGAGAATTCGGGCTGAGATACAGCGAAAATGAAGACGGCGGCGTAACGGCGCATATCCTGCTGCCGTTGGAGGAGGATGACGAATGAAAAAACTGCGGGTTCTTTTGGTTGATGACGAAATCATAATCCGCCGCGGTTTCAGGCAGCTTTTTGATTGGGAAGCTCACGACTGCGAGGTGGTGGGCGAGGCCGCCGACGGCATGGAGGCTCTTTCGCAGATAGATTCGCTCAATCCCGATATCGTGATTATGGATATCAACATTCCGATTATGAACGGTCTTAAAGTTATTCAGCTGAGCAGAATGAAGCACCCCGAGACGGCGTTTATTATTGTGTCGGGTTATGACGATTTTGCTTACTGCCGTGAGGCTCTGCGTCTGCAAATTACCGATTACATACTAAAACCCGTTGATTATGAGGAATTCGGCGCGTGCATAGATAATCTGAAAATCGCCCTGTTTCAGCAGAAATCGGCGGAAGAAACCGAGGGCGGTGATGAGCGCATTATCAACAAAATCGTGCGTTTTGTGCAGAATCATCTTGCTGAGGAAATCAGCCTTTCCGTGCTTGCGGAGGAATTTCATTTCAGCACGCAGTATGTAAGTCAGCTTTTCAAAAATGAAATCGGCGTTAATTTCCTTACATACCTGACCAACATAAGAATGGAAAAGGCAAAAAAGCTGCTTTTGGGCACGGATTTGCCGATTGCCGAGGTGTCGGAGCAGTCGGGCTACGGCGATTACAGAGTGTTTACCAAGGTGTTCAAAAAGTCCGAGGGAGTTACGCCGTCGCAATATCGGCGGGATTTCCTGGAGGACTCAAAAGCAGGCAAATAATAATGCGGGTCAAAGCAAAAGCGAGGGGATTTGATTATGGAAATAAGACATTCAACGGAAGCGGATTTTGACCGCATTATGAAAATATACGGATACGCAAGAAAATTTATGGCTGATAACGGAAATCCGAATCAATGGGGTCCCACTAATTGGCCGCCCGAGCAGTTGATTCATAACGATATTGCGTGCGGAAAAAGCTATGTATGCGTTCATGAAAACAGGGTTGTGGGCACATTTTTCTTTGAAGCGGGTGAGGATATCGAGCCGACATATCGGCATATTGAGGACGGAGAATGGCTGAGCGGCGGCGCATACGGCGTTGTTCACCGCCTTGCAGGCGACGGCTCCGTAAAGGGCATAGGGAAATTCTGCCTTGATTGGGCTTACGGTCAGTGCGGGCATCTTCGCGTGGATACGCACGGGGACAATACCGTTCTTCAAAATCTGCTGGCAAAGGCGGGCTTTACGCATTGCGGCACAATTTATGTTGAGGAAGACAGCTATCCGAGACTTGCCTATGAAAAACTATGAATTAAGGAGTTGCCGCTTGGTGCGGCGGCTCCTTTTTCTATAAATCGGACACATTCGGCTATAAAACACACCTATCCGAAAAGACGGGAATTTATTATAATAAGGTCAAATCAAACACAAAAGGACAAGGGGTTGACAGAATGAAAATTCTTATAATTCACGGGCAAAGCCACGAGGGAAGCACCTGCATGGCGGCAAGAGAGCTTGCCCGGAAGGCAGGGGGAGAAATCAAAGAGTTCTTTTTGCCGAGGGATTTCGGCAGGCCGTGCACGGGATGCTATACCTGCTTTAAGACCGAGCTTTCAAAATGCCCGCACTTCAAAGAGCTGGAGCCGCTTGCTAAGGCGATTCTTGAAGCCGATTTGCTCATATTTGAAAGCCCCGTTTATGTTTACCATGCCACGGGTCAGATGATGAGCTTCCTTGACCATTTCGGAACTTGGTGGATGGTTCACAGACCTATGCCGCAGATGAGCGGAAAGCAGGCGGTTGCGATAAGCACCGCGGCGGGCGGCGGAATGAAAAGCACCGCAAAGGATATGGCGGACAGCCTTGAAATGTGGGGCGTGCACAAGGTATATAAGCTCGGCATTGGCGTGCAGGCGATAAATCCCGATGAAATCCCCGACAGGATTATGAAAAAAATCCACAAAAAGACCGATGCGATTGCCGCTCGGATTAAGAAAAACGAGGGCAAGCAGGGCTGTAACGGCAGGGCAAAAAAATGGTTTTATCTGATGCGCCTTTCTCACAAGCATTTTCCGCCTATGGAGCCTGATTACGGCTATTGGGAGAAGCAGGGCTGGCACGGAAAAGGCAGACCGTGGAAAAACGGTTGAAATAAAGCCAAATGATTTGAGCAATAACCTATAAAAATGACACATTCAGTTGAAAAATCAGCCTATATTTCAAAGCGGACGGGCTGTATAATAAAGGCATAAGAGGAAACCTCTTATTCTTAACAAAGTAAGGAGAATTCGTATGAAAAAAGTCAGCAGTATTTTATGGGGTGTTGTGCTTGTTGCGGCGGGCGTTATTCTGGCTCTGAACGCATTCGGAATTACAAGCATAAATATTTTCTTTGACGGATGGTGGACGCTCATCATCATCGTGCCGAGCGTAATCGGATTGTTTACAAACCACGATAAGGGCGGAAGCATAATCGGCATATGCATCGGCGCGTTTTTGCTGCTCTGCTGCCAAGATGTGCTGAGCTTCGATATGTTCTGGAAGCTTCTCATTCCCGCGGCGATTGTAATTATCGGCGTCAACATTATCATCAGCAGTATTCGCGGAAACAAGGGAACAGAGGTATATAAAATGTTAAAGGACAGCGGTGCGCCGATTAAGAACGCTACGGCAACCTTTTCGGGCACAAATGTCAATTTTGACGGCGAGGTTTTTGACGGTGCGGAGCTTAACGCCGTTTTCGGCGGAGTTAAATGCGACCTTCGCGGCGCGGTAATTGAAAAGGACTGCGTTATTAACGCGTCGGCGATATTCGGCGGGATTGATATTTTCGTTCCCCAAGACCTGAATGTCAAGATAAATTCCACCTCGGTTTTCGGCGGAGTATCCGATAAAAATCACACAAAAAATCAGGCAGACAGACCCACTCTCTACATTAACGCTACCTGCCTGTTCGGAGGAGTTGATGTAAAATGACGGCAGTACAGAAGGTTATAAAATATTGTGCAATCGCGTTTGCAATCTTTCTGATTGTGAGCATTTTCAGCGGAATTATCGGAGCGGTTTCGGGCTTGTCATTCGTATTCGGCGGCGGCAAGGATGCCGTGGGAGAAATGAAAACCTATGCGATTGACGGTGAGGTAAACATACTTGACATTGATTTGAGCGCTGCTCAGCTTGAAGTCAGAACGGGAAAAAGCTTCTCCGTTGAGAGCAACCATAAATACCTGAATGTCAAAAATGCCGAAGGAATCCTCACGGTTAAAGAGGACAGCGTAGTCGGCGGATTTGATTTTGAAGAAATTAAGGTTATCCTGACTATACCCGAAAATCATGCTTTTGAAACCGCAATTATAAACACGGGCGCAGGAACGGTGAAAATAGATGCCGTTACCGCAAACAAGCTCACTCTTGACCTCGGCGCAGGCAAGGCGGATATCGGTAAGCTTTCGGCAACCGTATCATCAAGGATCAGCGGCGGCGCGGGCGAGCTGAATATCAGAGACGGCGAGCTTGCCTGCTTGGATTTCAAAATGGGCGTCGGCAAGGCTGTAATCAGAAGCCGCCTGAGCGGAAACAGCGATGTTGATTGCGGCGTCGGAGATCTGAGCCTGACATTAATCGGCAACGAGAACGATTACAGAATTATGCTTGACAAGGGCGTAGGCGAAGCGGTTATCGGCGGCGAAAGAGCGGCTGACGGCGCTGTTTACGGCAGCGGAGAAACCGCTGTTGATGTTGACGGCGGAGTCGGCAGAATTGAAATCGGATTTGAAGAAAACGCTGTGATTTAAAAGTATTAATTTCGGTGACGGATATGGAAAAAGATAAGCATTTTACTTCCCGTATGTTTATTTGCGCCGGAGCGCTTATGGCTGTTTCCGGCTTGCTTATGACAGTAGGTGCGAAGATTGCATACGGCGGGATATTCTTTGCGGCGGCATCGTGTATGTTCTTTGCCGCAAGAAATTTCCGCATAAAAGAAAATAAAGAAGATTCGGAGGAAAAGAAAGATGAATAAAAGGCTTTACCGTTCAAAAGACAGCAGAATGCTCTGCGGCGTTTGCGGCGGCATTGCGGAATATTTTGATATTGACCCCACACTTGTAAGGCTCGGCTGGGCTCTGTTTTGCGCCTTGGGCGGAAGCGGCATTATTGCATATGTCATAGCCGCCGTTATCATTCCCGAAAGCCCCGAGTGTTAAGGAGAAATCTGCCTTGAAAAACATTATTGAAATCAATCATCTGAATAAGACATTCGGAGATATCAAAGCCGTGCAGGATTTGAGCTTCCGCGTCAAGGAGGGCGAGCTGTTTGCCTTCCTCGGCGTCAACGGCGCGGGAAAATCCACCACGATTAACATTCTCTGCGGTCAGCTTTCAAAGGACAGCGGCTCGGTAAACATATGCGGCTCAGACCTTGACGCAAGCCCCGACAGCATTAAGAGAAGCATCGGCGTTGTGTTTCAGAATTCGGTGCTTGATAAGGAGCTTTCCGTGCGGGATAATCTGGCAAGCCGCGCGGCTCTTTACGGAATAAAGGGCAGGGATTTTCAAAATCGCCTTGCGGAGCTTGCAGACCTGCTTGAATTCAGGAGTCTGCTCAAACGCCCCGTCGGCAAGCTTTCGGGCGGTCAGCGCCGCAGGATTGACATTGCGCGCGCTCTGCTTCACAAGCCGAAAATTTTAATACTTGACGAACCCACAACGGGGCTTGACCCGCAAACCAGAAATCTGCTGTGGCAGGTGATCGGCAATCTGCGAAAAGATGAGAATATGACCGTTTTCCTGACTACTCACTATATGGAGGAAGCGGCGGACGCGGATTATGTTGTTATTATTGACGGCGGTCAGATTGCGGCGGAGGGAACTCCTCTGGAATTGAAGAATGCCTATACGGGTGATTTTATTACAATTTACGGCGAAGACGAGGAGCAGATTAAAAAGCTCAACGCTCCGTATAAGCCCGTAAGGGACGCTTTCAGAGTGTCGGTTCCGGATACCGCCGCCGCTACGGAGCTGATTTTGAAATATCCCGATGTATTTAAGGATTACGAGATAACCAAGGGCAAGATGGACGATGTGTTCCTTGCGGTTACGGGCAAAAAACTGATTGGGGGCGCGGAAAAATGACGGGACTCGGCGCGCTGATAAAGCGCAATATAAAGCTGTATTTCAGCGATAAGGGAATGTTTTTTTCTTCGCTCATAACGCCCGTAATTTTGCTGGTGCTTTACGGCACATTTCTTAAAAATGTGTATGACGATTCGTTCCGCAGCGCATTGGAGGCGGTTGGCGTGTCGGTATCCGACAAGCTTATTAACGGCTGCGTCGGCGGTCAGCTTGTGTCGTCCTTGCTGGCGGTAAGCTGTGTTACGGTTGCGTTTTGCTCCAACCTTTTGATGATTAAGGATAAAACCACAGGCTCAAAGCGGGATTTAACGATAACTCCCGCAAAGCCCGGCACATTGGCGCTCGGCTATTATTTTTCAACTATATTTTCCACGCTGATAATCAGCCTTACGGCAACGGGCGTTTGCCTCGGCTATCTCGCCGTTGTCGGCTGGTATCTCTCCGTCGGCGATGTTTTTGCGCTTTTGCTTGATGTGCTGCTTCTGACTCTTTTCGGCACGGCGCTTTCATCGTGCGTCAATTTCTTCCTTTCCACCGACGGTCAGGCTTCGGCGGTCGGCACGCTCATCAGCGCGGGCTATGGCTTTATCTGCGGCGCATATATGCCGATTTCAAGCTTTTCCGAGGGTTTAAGAAAAGTAATATCGCTTCTGCCGGGCACTTACGGCACAAGCCTGCTTCGCAATCACGCAATGCAGGGCGTATTTGACGAAATGAACAGCCTCGGCTTTCCGACCGAAGCGGTGGAGGCAATAAGGGACGGCGTGGACTGCAACATCTACTTTTTCGGCAATAAGGTTGAGCAGAGCGGAATGTACCTTGTGCTGATTGCTTCGGTTGCGGTTTTTATCGGATTATACATTGTTATAAATGTTGTTGCCGGCAGAAAAAAGCGCCGTTGAAACAGGAGGAGAAAAAGTGAAAGAGTTTATTTTTGCCGCCCTGCCTTGGGTGCTTTGCGGAATTTCGGTTGCCGTAATATGCGTAAGATTCAGACCGAGCAAAAAAGAAAAAGGATCGGACAGCCGCATTGCCCTCGGAATGGCTTTCGGTCTTATGGCGGCGCCTATTCTCAACAGCTTTGAGCTTTGGGAAAACCACGGGCTGGGTATTGCTCTCTGCCCTTTAATCGGCATGGCGATCGCCTCTTTGTTTAACGAAAAAAAGGATTCCGATGAAGAAAGCGAAGAATAAAAGAATATTTGCCGTCTGCATTTTTGCCGTGATACTGTTTGTGTTAAGCGGTTGCGGCAAATCGGAAAACCCCGTTATGAATATTGCCATTAAAGACGGCAGACAGATTTATAACGGAACGGAGCAGCGGTTCTATCAGGTTGAAGAAGGTACGGCGGGTGAACTCAGAATAAAGGTTGACCGTGAGAGCGGAACGCTTGATATTTCCGTTGTTTCTTCTGACAATTCTCAGCAAAGCTTCTATCGGGGCAAGGATATTCCCACCTCTGATTTTACGGTCGATCTGACTGCTCCCGGCGAATATAAGGTTTTGATTGAAGCAAAAGATTTTGCGGGAGATTACAGCTTTGTATGGGGAACACGGCAGGTGAAGCAATGAAAAAGCATACGGCAAACATAATTACGGGATGTCGGATTATTTGCAGTATACTGCTGCTGATTTTTCCGGCATTTTCGCCTTGGTTTTACGCGATTTATCTGCTCGGCGGATTTACCGATATGATTGACGGAACCGTTGCAAGAAAAACAAACGCCGTCAGCGAGTTCGGCTCAAAGCTTGATTCCGCAGCGGATTTTGTATTTGTGTCTGCCTGCCTTATCAAGCTGTTTCCCGCGGTGGATATACCCGTTTGGCTGTGGATATGGATTCTGGCTGTTGCCGCCGTAAAAATCGTAAGCATTATCATAAATATGATTTATCACAAGGAGTTTGCGGCGGTGCATACCGTTATGAATAAAATCACGGGTTTTCTGCTGTTTTTGCTGCCGTTGACTTTAAATTACATTGATATAAAATACGGCGGAATTGTCGTTTGTGCGGCGGCAACCGCCGCGGCTGTTCAGGAGCAGTATTATGTCATAACGGGAAGAAAGGTGAGGTAAAACGGAATTTATAACGGAAAGGCTGATACTCCGCCCGTGGCAGGCAAATAATCAAAAATGATTGATTTCATAATAACAGAACCGCCGTCCGTTTTCTCGGGCGGCGGTTTTGCGCTTCATTAAGACCGCATAAAGATATGTGCACTTTTTAAACTCTCATTGCCTGCGGGTTAAAAACTTTGGTTATATTTTAACTTGCTTTTATCTCTGTTTAGGGATAAAATAGGGAAAAAGCCAAGGCAAACGAGGCTTTTTAAAATCACGGAAAAAGAAGGTGCTTTTTATGGATAAAAATGCCGTTATCCGCGAGGAAAGCGACAATTTAGGGAATGTCATCAAGCATCTTGTGGATTTTGACGCTCAGCAGAGGGCGCTTATTTCCTCCGCCGTTACGGGCAGGGAGGAAAGGCGCAGAGAGCTTGAAGCCGAGCGCGGCAAAATAAACGAGGAATATATGGCTCAGGCACAAAAAGAGCTTGAAGCGCTTGCCGAGAGTGAAAGTATCCGCGCCGAAACAGAGGTGAAAGCGGTTAAATCCGCCGCACGCAAAAACATTGCGGAGCTTGATAAAACTGCGGCTGAAAAGAGCGAATTCTGGGTTGAAGAAATATACAGGCGAACCCTCAGCGGCGAATAATTCCGAAAGGAGGCGGCAGAGATGAAATCAATGGCTTCCAATTCCGTTATGACCAGGGCGCGCGCCAAATACGGCTGCCGTCTTAAAACGGAGGACTATGCTTCGCTTGCGGGGCTGTCAAGCCTGCGCGAGGTTGTGACTTATCTCAAAACGCGCACTCATTTTGCGCCTTATTTTGAGGCTCTTTCCTCAGACCCCAACCTTTCAAAGCTGAAGCTTGAGCTTGCTTTGAGGTCGGCATTTGAGCACGAGGCTTCGGGGCTTTGCAGCTTTGAAAAGAGCGTCGGCGAGCCTATAATGAAATATATTATGCTTGACCGCGAGGCTGAGCTTATTCTCGATTTTATAATCAATCTTTCGCTCGGAACACCCGAAAAAATGATTCTCAAAACTCCGCCCGCGTTTAACTGCGGCACGAGGATGAATTTTTCCGAGCTTTTTCAGGTAAACAGCGCCGAGAAGCTTGTAAGATATCTTGCCAAGACAAAATATGCAAAGCTTGTTGCCGTTTTGCCAAAAACGGATGACGGCGAATTTGACATTTCGCTGATTGAAGCTACTCTCGGGCAGATAAAAAACAGGCTTGTATTTGAACAGATAGGCAAGGCTCTGCCTGCCGAAACCGCCAAGGTGCTCTCAAATTCAATCCGCTCAAGAATTGAGCTGTCGGATTTTTCCATTATATACAGGGCTAAAAAATATTACGGCTTGTCCGAAAACTATATAAGAACAAATCTTATAGGCTACCGCAGTCTGCTTTCGCAGAAAAATACCGAGGATATGATTGCCGCCAAAACCGCGCAGGAAGTCCTTGAAATTTTCAAGCAGACGAGATATGCCCCGAAAATAAAGAAATTCGGCATTGACGACCCGGGACTTTTCTGCAAAAAGGCGGTGCTTGATACCGAAATACGCTATATTCACTTTTCGGCGGATCCCGCAGTTGTGCTCGCTTCATATCTGCGGTATTTGCAGACGGAGTGCGAAAACATAACCAAAATAATCGAGGGCATTTCCTATGGAGTGCCCAAGGATGAAATTATGAAAAATCTGATTATCATTGAGAGAGGAGCGTGAATAAATGGCTGTTGAAAAAATGAAGCTGCTGAGCATACTCGGGCCTTATGACGATCTTGACCGCGTTATAGGCGTGTGCATTGACAGCGGGAGCTTTCAACCCGAAAACGCTTCGGGCTTTATGGGCGACTCGGAAGGCTTTTCTTACATAAATGAGGAAAATCCTTATTCGTTCAGGCTGATGAAAATAAAGGAGATTTACTCCCACTTCGGCAAAACGCCTGATTTTACGGCGGATTGCTCGGGCGTTGACCTTGATGAAGCAAACCGCCGCATTGACGCGCTTTATGAAACCATCAAAACCATCAAGGATCACGATTCGCTTGTTTCAACAAAGATAGGCGACCTTAAAAGAGCTATTGAGCAGCTTTCTCATTTTGAGCATATGGATATAAATCTCGATGATGTTTTCAACTGCGATTATATCCGTGTGCGTTTCGGCAGATTGCCGTTTGACGGCTTTGAAAAGCTGAAAAAATACAATAAGGATATCAGCTCCATTTTCTACCCCGATTCGAGCGATGATGTGGGCTATTGGGGAATGTATGTAACGCCCATTGACAAGGCGGACGAGGCGGACAGAGTTTATGCCTCCCTTTTCTTTGAAAGAATGAGGTTGCCGAGCTATGACGGCACTCCGCAGACAACCCTTGCTCATCTCAGGGAGGAGCTTAAAGACCTTGAAGAAAGCAAAAAAGAAATCGACGAAAGCGACGATATCTATTTTGATGAGCATACCGAGCTTTTCGGTCTTTACTATTCAAAGATAAAGGCTTTGCATGATTCATTTGAGGTTCGCAAATACGCCGCAAAATATCACAGCAGCTTTTTCCTTGCGGGCTGGGTGCCCAAGAGCGCGGAAAAGGCTCTTGAAAAAGACCTGCATAAAATTGACGGCGTTGAGGTTGAATCGGCAGAGCCGAAGGATGTTAAAAGGCTCACGCCGCCCACAAAGCTCAAAAATTCGGTTTTATCGCGCGCCTATACATTTTTCACGGAAATTTACGGCGTTCCGTCATATAACGAGGTTGACCCGACGGGGCTTATCGCCGTTGTTTACACCCTGCTTTACGGCATAATGTTTGCCGATCTCGGTCAGGGCTTTGCGCTTGCGATAGTCGGTTTTCTGATGTATAAGTTAAAGGGAATGAGGCTCGGAAAAATTCTTATTCCCTGCGGCATAAGCGGAATGATATTCGGCACGGCATTCGGCAGCGTTTTCGGCTATGAAAATCTGCTTGACCCGATGTTCCACGCTCTCGGCTTTGAAGAAAAGCCGATTGAAATAATGTCCTCTGCGCTGATGTTTATTGTGGTGTCGATAGTGCTCGGCGTTGCGATAATCATAATATCGATGCTGTTCAATGTGTTTTCAAGCATCAAAAAGCGGGATTTCGGCTCCGCAATATTCGGTCATAACGGAATCTGCGGCATAGCTCTTTATTCCTCGCTGATTTTGCTGCTTATCAATATGTTTATGAAGCTCGGAATTAACACAAAGGCGCTTGCGATAGGCGGAATACTTGTTCCGATTATTCTGATTTTCCTCAAAACGCCTCTCGGAGAGCTTGTATGCGGCAGAAAGCCGAAAATTGAAAGCATATCGGACTTTGTTATTGAGAATTTCTTTGAGCTTTTTGAGGTTATTCTCAGCTATATGTCAAACACGCTCAGCTTCCTGCGTGTGGGTGCCTTCGTTCTGATACACGCCTGTATGATGTCAACCTTTTCCGCGCTTGCGGGCATCACGGGCGGCGTTGCGGCGATTATCATAATGGCTTTCGGCAATGTGTTCGTCATTGCGCTTGAGGGCTTGCTCGTCGGTATTCAGGTGCTTCGTCTGAACTTCTATGAAATTTTCAGCAGATTTTATGACGGCGACGGTATTCCGTTCAATCCCGTTAAAATCGAAGGCTGATAACACATACGATTAAAAAAGGAGAATTCATTATGTCATCATTCACTATTGCTCTTTGCGTTATTCTTCCTATTCTTGCTCTTGTTGTTTCCGTTTGGGCTTCCGTCAGATGCATGGATAAAACCCGCAGTGGCAAAAAGGCGTTTTTCAGGCAGCTTCTTGTGCTTGCGCTTGCTCTGACCGTTTGCTTCTCGTGCATGGGCGTTGCCTTTGCGGCAGATGACGCGGCTCCCGCCGAAGAAGCGGCAGTTACGGCTCAGGAAACCGAAAGCGACGGCGGCATTGCTCAGGGTCTGAGCTTTATCGGCGCGGCTCTTGCAATCGGTCTTGCGGCTATCGGCGCGGGCATTGCGCTGGCTTCGGGCGCTCCCGCCGCTATCGGAGCTGTTGCCGAGGACCCCAAATCATTCGGTAAGGCAATGATTTTCGTTGCTCTGGGCGAGGCGGTTGCCATTTACGGCTTTATTATCGCTTTCCTTATGATTCTTCCGACGCTTCAATAAAAAATATGAAATTTATGCTTATAACAGACAGCCAGGATGCGCTCACGGGGATGCGCCTTGCAGGCATAGAGGGCGTTCTCATTAACTCGGCGCAGGAGGCTGAGGCTGAAATTAAAAAATGCTCCGATGATGAAAGCATCGGCGTTGTTCTTCTCACCGAGGGAGCCGCAAAGCTTTGCGCCGAAACGGTTGACGCGATAAGGCTCGGCAGCAGCAGACCGCTTATCGTAACCGTTCCAGGCTCTGCGGACGAAAAGAGCGAGGACAGCATTATGCGCTGTGTGCGCGAGGCAATCGGAATTAAAATCTGAGCATAAGGCGGTGAAACCATGATTCAGCAAAGCAAGATTAACAGCTTCATAAAATCCATAACGGACTCTGCCGCCGAAAGAAGAGCGGCGGTCGGAGAGGAAACGGAGCAGATTTTAAAGGCGGAGCGCGCCGCAATGGAGCAGAGCGCCGAAAAAGCCGCAGACAGCTATGTCAGAACAAAGTCCGCTTCCATAAGGCTTGAAGCGGGGCGCAAAATTTCGGAGAGCGCCGCCGAGTGCAGAAAAGAGGTTTTTGCCCGCAGAAATGAAATAGCAAAAGCCACATTTTCAAAGGCGGCGGAGAAGCTGCAAGCTTTTACCGCAGGCGCAGAATACGAAAAGTTTCTTTCGGAAAGCGCCGCGAGAGTTATTGAAGCCTTCGGCGGCGGCAGAGTTACGCTTCTGCTCAGACCCGAGGATATGGCTTTCGGAGAAAAGCTTTGCGCCGATTATCCCGACGCTTCGTTTTCCAAGGATTCAACAATAAAAATCGGCGGCTTAAAGGGCATTAATTCGATTGCCACTCTTTTGATTGACGATACGCTTGACAGCCGCCTTGAAAGCCAGAAGAAATGGTTTGAAGAAAATTCGGGTCTTTACATCAGCATGAGATAATCCGCGAAAGGAACATATTATGTCGAAAAATACGATTTTCGGAATAAACGGGCCTGTTGTTACGGTTGCCGATACAAAGGATTTTTCCATGCAGGAAATGGTTTATGTCGGCAATGAAAGGCTTGTCGGCGAGGTTATTTCCATTGACGACAGCCTGACGACCATTCAGGTCTATGAGGTTACAACGGGGCTGACTCCCGGCGAGCCTGTTGAGGGAACGGGCAGTGCAATGTCCGTTACGCTTGGCCCTGGAATCATTAAAAATATATATGACGGAATTCAAAGACCATTAAGGGTGCTTGCCGATAAAAGCGGTTCTTTCATTGAGAGAGGCAGCTCCGCTCCGGGCATTGACGAGCATACGCTCTGGGATGTTACCGTCACGGCAAAGCCCGGCGATAAACTCGGCGGCGGCGATATTTACGCCACCTGCCCCGAAACGGAGTCGATAATTCATAAAGTAATGGTTCCGCCGAATATCAGCGGCACGGTTACATTTGCCGCTCCCGACGGGCAATATACCGTTAACTCAAAAATACTTGAAATAACCGATGAATTCGGCAGGGTTCATGAGCTTACGCTTTGCCAGAAATGGCCGATAAGAACTCCGCGCCCGATTTCATCAAGGCTTCCCTGCACCGTTCCGCTCATAACGGGTCAGAGAGTCATTGACACGCTTATGCCCATTGCAAAGGGCGGCACGGCGGCAATCCCCGGCGGCTTCGGCACGGGTAAAACAATGACTCAGCATCAGCTTGCCAAGTGGTGCGACGCGGATATTATCGTCTATGTCGGCTGCGGCGAAAGAGGCAACGAGATGACGCAGGTGCTCGATGAATTCGGCGAGCTTATCGACCCGAGAACGGGCAGAAAGCTTACCGACAGAACCGTGCTTATCGCCAACACCTCAAATATGCCCGTTGCCGCAAGAGAGGCTTCGATTTACACGGGCATTACTCTTGCCGAGTATTACCGCGATATGGGCTACGCCGTTG
This sequence comes from Acutalibacteraceae bacterium, assembly GCA_051881535.1. Lineage (GTDB taxonomy): Bacteria > Bacillota > Clostridia > Oscillospirales > Acutalibacteraceae > CAG-177. The sequence goes on from JBJEQB010000035.1 coordinate 24,610, forward strand.
CAATGATGGCGGACTCCACCTCCCGCTGGGCAGAGGCTCTGCGCGAAATTTCGGGCAGACTTGAAGAAATGCCCGCCGAGGAAGGTTTCCCCGCCTATCTTCCCTCAAGGCTTGCCGCGTTCTATGAAAGAGCGGGCAGAGTTTCCTCTTTGAGCGGCAATGAAGGCTCGGTTACGGTTATCGGCGCGGTTTCTCCCCAGGGCTCGGATTTCTCGGAGCCTGTTACGCAGAATACCAAGCGTTTCACGAGAGTTTTCTGGGCGCTCGATAAATCGCTTGCCTATGCAAGGCATTACCCCGCAATAAATTGGACGGACAGTTACAGCGAATATGACGGCGACCTTGCCGCTTATTATAACGAAAACATAAATCCGTCATTTATGGAATACCGACGCAGTATGCTTTCCCTGCTTCACGAGGAGAGCAAGCTTATGGAGATAGTCAAGCTTATCGGCGCGGATGTTTTGCCCGATGACCAAAGGCTCGTTATCGATGTTGCAAGGGTTATCAGGGTCGGCTTCCTCCAGCAGAACGCCTATCACAAGGAAGATACCTATGTGCCGCTTGAAAAGCAGTTTTTGATGATGAAAACCATTCTTCATCTTTACGAAAAAGGCAAAACGCTGATTGCGGCGGGCAAGCCCGTTTCGGGCATTTCAAAATCGGGCATTCTTGAGAAGCTTATCAAGATGAAATACGATATTCCCAACGATAAGCCCGAAATGTTTGACGATTACATTTCCGAGATAGACTCCGTTATCAATTCTCTGAACTTAAAGTAAAGGAGTTGGCTCGTATGATTAAAGAATATATTGGATTAAACGAAATTTCAGGCTCGCTTGCGGTGCTTGACGGCGTAAAAAATCCCGGTTATGAGGAAGTTGTTGAATTCACCGTTGCGGGCGGGGAAAAGCGCAAGGGAAGAATAATCCAAATCGACGGCGAAAGAGTTGTTGTTCAGGTTTTTGAGGGCACAAAGGGGCTTTCGCTTAAAAACACCTCGGTTATTCCGACGGGCAGACCCATGGAGCTCAAGCTCTCCGAGGAAATTCTCGGCAGAGTTTTTGACGGCGCGGGCAGACCGATTGACGGCTTGGGTGAAATCTATCCCGAATTTTCGAGGGATATCAACGGCTCGGCGATAAACCCCGTTTCAAGAATTTATCCGAGAAACTATATTTCAACGGGAATTTCATCAATCGACGCGCTTTCCACCCTCATCAGAGGGCAGAAGCTCCCGATTTTCTCGGGCTACGGAATGAAGCATAACGAGCTTGCCGTTCAGATAGTCCGTCAGGCAAAAATAACCGGAGCTTCAAGCGATAATTTTGCCGTTGTTTTTGCCGCAATGGGAGTTAAAAACGATGTTGCCGATTATTTCAGGCGTTCCTTTGAGGAATCGGGCGTTCTTTCAAGAGTTGTTATGTTTCTCAATCTTTCCGACGACCCGATTATCGAGAGAACGATAACTCCCCGCTGCGCTCTGACGGCGGCGGAATATCTTGCGTTTGACAAGGGTATGCACATACTCGTTGTTATGACGGATATGTCCGCTTACTGCGAGGCTCTGCGTGAATTCAGCTCGTCAAAGGGCGAAATTCCCGGCAGAAAGGGCTATCCCGGCTATCTTTATTCCGACCTTGCCTCGCTCTATGAAAGAGCGGGCATGATAAAGGGCAAGGAAGGCTCGGTTACTCAAATCCCCATTCTGACAATGCCCAATGACGATATAACCCACCCCGTGCCCGACCTTACGGGCTACATCACAGAGGGGCAGATAGTTCTTGACCGCTCGCTTGACAGCGTGGGAATTTATCCGCCCGTGAGCGTTCTTCCGAGCCTTTCAAGGCTTATGAAGGACGGCATCGGCGAAGGCTTCACAAGAGAGGATCACGCCGCGCTTGCCAATCAGCTTTTCTCGGCATATGCCAAGGTTCAGGACGCCGTTTCGCTCGCTTCGGTAATAGGCGAGGACGAGCTTTCGGATATCGATAAAAAATATCTGGAATTCGGAAAGGCGTTTGAAAACCGCTTTATAAAGCAGGGCGCCGCCGAAAACCGCTCCATTGAAGAAACGCTTGACCTCGGCTGGGAAATCCTGACCCTGCTGCCCGAAAGCGAGCTTGACAGAGTCAGCGCAGACCTCATTGAAAAATACTATAAGCCCGCTTTGAGCAGGCAAAAATAAAATCCGCTTTACGCAATAAGGGAGTGAAATAAATGTCGGCTAAGGTTTCGCCCACAAAGGGAAATCTTATGAAAATTAAGAAATCGCTCGAGCTTGCCAAGGTCGGCTATGAGCTGCTTGACCGCAAGCGCAACATTCTTATCCGCGAGACCATGGGGCTTATCGACAGCGCGGCGGATATCCGCGAGCGCATAAACGAGAGCTACCGGCTTGCTTATGAGGCTCTTGCAAAGGCTAATATGGGGCTGGGCGTTGTGGATGATTTTGCCGCCTGCGTGCCGATTGAAAACGGGCTTTCACTTTCATCGCGCAGCGTTATGGGCGTTGAAATACCGACGGTCAGGCTTGAAGCGGAAAAGGCGGATAACTATTACGGCTTCAGAAGAACCACCGCAAAGCTTGACGAGGCTTATAAGCTTTTCAACGAAGCAAAGGTGTTGACCGCCGAGCTTGCCGAAACCGAAAACAGCGTTTACCGCCTTGCAACGGGCATAAAAAAAGCCCAGAAGCGGGCAAATGCGCTGAAAAATATTGTTATTCCGCGCTTTGAGGAGCAGGTGAAAACGATTACCTCTGCTCTCGATGAAAAAGAGCGCGAGGAATTTTCACGCCTCAAGGTTATCAAAAGCTACATTGAATAAATTCTTCATTTTTATAAAAATATAATAAAATGTTGACAATTTGTTCAAATAATGCTATGATAAACAAAACTAAGCTTATGCAATATTGCAAAGCCAATCTATTTTTGAAAGGAATAAACAGAAATGAAAAAGTTTTTAGCAGTTGTTTTTGCTCTTATTTTTGCTCTTTCGGCTGCAACAACAGCTTTTGCCGTTGCTAACACCTGCCCCCATTGCGGTCAGTATATTGAGACCGAAAAAGCTTTTAACGAGCATCTTGACAAGACCTGCCCTAAGCTTCATCCCGTAAAGACCTGCCCCTATGAAGGCTGCGGCGCAAAGTTCCAGGACGAAGAGCAGTATGAAATCCATGTTGCTAAGTGCCCCAAGAAGTCAGAAAAGGATAAGTTCATCGAGAAGCTTGAGAACATCGATTACAAGGCTATCATAACAAAGGTTATCGGCGTTGTTCAGAAGATCGATTTCCCCGCAATCATCGCAAAGGTTCTCCCCATCATTGAAAAGGCTGTTAACGCTATCGTAGGCGCAGTTAAGTCAATGTAATCTGAAATTTTAAGAGCAGCCCTCGGGCTGCTCTTTTTTTTATGCTTAAAATCAAAGAGTGACGGAGGGAGTTGCCTAAGGAGCCAATAGCAGAAAGCTAAATTTAACATTAGCCTCCTTTGGCAAAGGAGGTGGATTTTGCGAAGCAAAAGACGGAGGATTGAAAATAAAAAAACAATCATTAATTCTGCATTACGCATTACGAATTCCGAATTGTTTCGCGGGTCGTCGAGGACGCGGATGCTCATAACACAGTAAAATATTTAACTTCAAAAAGCGACATCTGTTATGGAAAGCTTTGTATCATTAGAATTTATTAACGCAAATAATATGGCAAATAAAAAGCTGCCGTAGTTTTGTGCGACGTATTCAATTGCATTAAGTTGCGGATTATAACTCCCTGTTATTTTCGAAAATGCAGATTGAACAATAACCGAATTCTAATATGCACGGCATTTGATAAGTACGGGTTAGTTAATGAAAAAGCAGGTCCTTCAGTATTGGTAGATTAACAAAACAACAACGCAGATAACTTTACTAATTATGTTAGGTTATCTGCGTTGTTGTTTATTTGCGCTATATACGAATAATATGTATTTATTGTTTCAGGCTTGCAAGAATAAAGCCTAAGCGCTTAAGGTTTTCGGCAAAATCATACAAACACTCAGTGAAAAATCGCTCAAATAAACTTCTGAATTTATCCTGTGCACTAGAGTATTCTTCTTTTTCTTTTGTAACTATAATTGTTGCAAATGATTTCGATTCAATTGTGTTTCCTAAATCATCAACACCATATCTGGTTACTCTGATTACACAAGTGCCTATTCCAACTGCAGTAACCAAACCTTTATTATCAACAACTGCAATGTTGGTATTGTCAGACGACCATATTGTTTTAGTAGCGGTAAAATTTGACGAAGCTATTAGCATATACTTTTCACCAATATGCAGAGTTTTCTGAGATATTAAATTTACTTTTGGCCAATTATATATTGCATGAATCTCTTTATCTCCGCCGCTTTTCAAATTGTAATATTCCCAGCAAGCTATTCTACCTTCTTTTGGAGGTATTTGCGGTTCATCAAGTTTCTCTGTTTCAACGGTGTACTTTTGAACAGAAATAACCTCATTATCTATATAGAATGTCGCAGTATAAATCGTTGGTTCTAACAAAGCATAAAAATGCAATTCATTTTCCGGCATTAGTTCCGGGATTTCCGGCGTCCATGCTACAATATTATAGTGTTCAGGTGAAAAGTCCGGAATAATAATTTTGGTATACTCTATTTGTAATGTTTTATATACCTTATCATTAACATGCCAAAATATACTGTATTTCTGCGGAATATGTTTTTGTAACATTGCATTTTCGCAGTCAAAAACAACGGTATCCCAATTTGAATTAAAAGTATCATTCTCGTCATAAGATATTTTCAGCAAAGTAGAAACATAGGTATCGTCTGCAGAAGTTGCAAAGGATAATTTGAAAATATCACCATTTCCGCTCACATTCTCTGTGTTATTCCAGATCAGCTTCAATATTCCAACGGTCTCTGTTAAAGTGAGTGAATAGTCGAAAGAGCCAACATTTATCAAAGCAGATTTCAAAACACTTTCAAATGTCAGTATTGTCGGATCGAATTCTACTGTTAGCGAAAATCCCATAATGCCAGGATTGCTTTCAATCATAATATCAACATCTATGTCTTCTCCGGGTTCGAGTTCTGGATACTCACAATAGATTCTTGCCGAATTTTGGTTTTGGACATTTACCAATATGTCTTGGCAAGTAATAGTACCGGAACCTTCAAACACGGCATTAACGCATGCGATATTAAAGTTATATTGATTAACTGCTGTTAATTCGGCTTTTAACAATACAGTTAATAATACATCATCGTTCATAAGATTTCCCGACCAGTCAATATTTAGCGTTGAGTCGTTACTTGCCAAAGTTGTTCCACAATCAGAATGAACGCTGACAAGAGAAAAAGCATTACGGTCATAAGAAATGCAGATTGAAGCCTGTGACAGATTCAAAGGGTTACTTATATATATAGGTATTTCAAATGTTTCTCCCGAAATAGCATTAACTTTATTTGTATACAAAATCGGAGCTTCAGGTACAATCAATTCCACTTTTATTGGCATGCAATTAAGAGTAGCATCCATCCAATTCTCATCACAGGTTTCAGTTTGATTATAGCATAATTCAATAGCTGTTTCACATTTCTTATTTGCAATCGGTTCGAACGTTACAGTAAATAAAGTACCGTCATTATAATATACATCTTCACCATTCCAGAAAACATTGAATGTATTTGTTGTGCTCTGATCAATGCTTTCTGAAAAGGTTCCTTTTAAATCATTCGATACTTCTGCTGATATGGGTCTTATTATGCTGTCATCATATGAAAGATCAATTGAAAACTCGCGTAAGCCCTTATTTGCCCTTACTTTAATTGGGACTTCAAAGCTTTCTCCGTTGCAGATAACAGGTTCAGAATAAATAACATAATCAGATTCAATTACATTAACATTAAAACCGGTTGTCAAATATGTTTCTCCGACTTTGTAATTGATTGTTACATATTTTGTACCCGGCGTATTGAAATCATATTCTGAAGTATATCCGCTTTTGATCTCTTTTGTTATTCCATTGCCATAATCAAGAAGCAATTCCAAACCTACTGAATCAAAAGTCTCTCCTGTATGATATTCAAGCTTATCGGGCAAAGAAGATACCGAAAGTACCATGTTTTCCGGTTCTTTTACCGTGACATAGTAGTACACTGTTTTATTCTTGAATTCAACTTTTATTCTGTACTTGCCTTGGCGAGTAAAGATTTCAGGAGAACAAGAATAACCTGTATCGTAGTCTTGGGTAGTTCCATCTGAAAAGATTGCGGTTATCACCAGTCCAGTTGTATCAAGCGAATCGCCGACATAATAATCGGTTTTACTCGGTTTTGATAAGATTTTTAAACTTGTGACCGTCTGCTCAAGCCACCCTGCATAAAGAGTATGGTTATTTGCAATATTAACAATTGAATTTTCGTCAACTGAATCTGTGCAGTCTTCGTTTGAAAACCAGCCGAGAAAATCGTAGCCTATTCGGGAACACGAAGGTAATTCACCGTATGCATTTGAATATGTTACAGACATGGAATCGGTTTCACAAGTTCCGCCGTTACTCTCGAAACTGACGGTGTAATTATTAGGGACCCAATATACATACAGCGTAGTATCTTCCGTTATGATATCGGTCTCAAAATCCCACTTGTTTTGCAATGACGGTTCTTTATACCATTCAGCAGTATAGCCGGGCTTATAGTCCTTTATAGGTTTATCAACAGGTAACCCGCCTTGAACCTTATAACGGTTAATAACCGTGCCGTCAGGTTCAGATAAGGTCAGGACTTCTTTGGGCGATTCATATTCAAAAATAAACACACTGCCGTCATAAGATGAACCTTTATTTCCGATATCATTCCAAGTGTTTGAGTATTTATAAATTTGAATAAAGTTCTCAACCAATTGATTATTACTTGGTTCATTGTAACCCCAATTTACATAATTAAATGTTTCTCCGGTCACCCAGCGATATTTATTTTCATGCTTATATCTGAAGCCGCCTATGTTAATATATTCATCAGATAGGGTTAAATCCGAATAAAGCTGTTGAACAAAAGACGCTTCTTGACTGTCGGTAATCGTAACAAGATGTCCGCCTTTGCTTTGGGCAAAAGTCTGTGAATCTGTCCACGAAATGTTGTAATTATACACTTCATATCGGTTACCGTTATAGTATCCTCCTGATAACGGAGAATAATATTCCGGCTCAACTTCACAAATGAAGCCGGTATTTGCAAGGCGGTAATGGCTCGTACCGTAACCATCGTTGCATTCATCATTCCAACAACCTTTTAAATTACCTCCGGATTGTTGCGAATACATATGTGCATATGTATGAGTTGCTGCTGTCGCACCGTTAGGTTCTCCTGTATTCCAATTTGTATATGTAACAGGTTCACCGGTAACCCACTCCCATGTTCCGTCAAGATTGGAATCATAAAAGCCTATCCAGTAAAGCCATTTTTTAGGAAGATAAAACAGACTGCTTATTGCATCTTGTTCAGCTTGATCTGAAATGGTTACAAGGTGTCCACCTATACTTTCGCAAAATGCTTTTGCTTCTGTCCAAGTAAGGGATTCGTTATATAAAGAATAGATATGACCATTATATGTTATTGTTTGATCAGGAGAATAGAAATCTTCATACTCGCACACAAAGCCTCGTGTGGCTCCTGTATTATTACCATAATTATCATTATCATTCCAGCTTGAACCTCTTCCCCATGTTTCAAGATAATCCTCAACATCTCCGCAATTATCAGGCTGACCGTAGCCCCATAATGAATAATTGAAGTCTTCCCCGGTTATCCATTTCCAAGTGCCTTCGGTTTCTTCATCGGTTGCACCAAGCCAATATGAATCAGGTGTCCCCTCTGAAAGTAAAGATTGAATTACAGTCATCTCTTCTGCACTTGTAACGGTTGCTAAATGACCGCCGAGCATTTCGCAAACGAGCTTTGCTTCTTGCCATGTGCATGACGTTTCAAATCTTCCGTATGTGTGTCCATTATAAACAGAAGAATAATACATTGGAAAAAGTGATGCTATATTACTGTAAAAATAATCTATAAAATTATCTATACAATACATGTTTGCATACGAGCCCTTTTCACAATGAACAGTTAGATTGGGACAACCCGAAAAAGCTGTTGTATCTATGGTTGATGTCGCATTGGGAATATTTATTCTCATAAGGCTTCCGCACTTTCCGAAAGCGTTTGAGCATATATTCGAAACGGTTGACGGCAGTTTCACCTCATAAAGGCCGGAGCATCCGAAAAAAGTGCCTGATTTAATAGCTGTTACACCCTCGGGAATGTTTGCCGATAAAAGAGTGCGGCAATTCATAAACGCAAACATTCCTATATCATTGACCGAGCCGGGAATATCAATTCTGATAAGCTCGGAGCAATTTGCAAAAGCATATGCACCGATTTCCGTTACGCCTTCAGGGATTGAATACTCCGTTGCTATTTTGCCTTTTGGAAAAAGAAAGATTCTATTTTTATTTTTGTTAAAAAGAACGCCGTCTTCATCTGAAAAAAGCGCATTATCCGCATCGACGCTTATGTTTTCAAGCACCGAACATTCCAAGAAAGCCGAGGCGTCAATTTTCTCAACGCTTGCAGGAATTCTGAGTCTCTGGAGTTTGTTGCATCCCGAAAAAGACATCTCAGATATTTCTTTAAGCGACTCGGGGAGACTGACTTCAACGGCATTAACACAATCCTGAAAACTTCCGACGCCGACGGATGTAATTCCTTCGCTTATTTTTATATATAATATTTCATCCTTGTGACTGTACCAAGGAGATCTTGAACCCGACACTGCCTGATATGAACCGGTTGTTCCGACTCCGCTTATGATCAGAACGCCCGAATCAATGCTCCATTGAGCACCGTCTCCACATGTTCCGCTGTACGCTCCGACTTTCAATTCGCCAACGGAAAAAGCTATACTGCCGGTAACAATGCATATCGTCAATGTCAGGCATATAAGTTGCTTAAATATTTTTTTCAATAAAATCACAACCCATGATTTAATAAAAAGGTTTATTGCCTGCGGGTCGCAATGACCCGCAGGCTTAAATAATTACAATGTTTCTTTTCCAACAAGGTATCTTGATACCATTGCGGCATCACGATTGTTAACGCTTCCGTCACCATTAACATCAATAGCATAAATCTGAGATTCGTTAGGTGACTCTTTGTTTACAAGATAACGCATTATTCTTGCCGCATCTCTGTTGTTAACAACACCGTTGCAGTCGTAATCTCCTGTAACGATTATTATAACGGCATCAATCACAACATCATCGGCAATAAGCCGAATTGCGGTATTGGTTGTAACCGTGTCGGTGTCTTCAAGTACATTCCCATCAGAATCAACAATGGTTACATTTTGTGTTGCAATCTGTTTCTTTATTTCGGCAACGGTTGCCGCCCTATGAATACCGCTTGAAGCAATGGGAATCTGCGTCAGGAAGCCACCCTCTAAGCTGAGCTTGGAATCATTTCTCAGCACAACTGTTTTGTTTGCATCCGGCAAAACAACCACTTTGCATTTTGCGCTGTAAATGTTGTTTTCCGATTTTGCGGTTATAATTGCTTCACCGCTATTGTTCGCAAGAATAAATCCGTCAGCATTAACTGATGCCACAGAATTGTTGGAGGATTTCCATATGATTTCACCTAAATCGCCGGGATCATTAGTAACAGTAAGATTCAGAGAATAAGTGCTGCCTGCAGTCATTGTAACCGAATCAGTATTCAGTGTAAATGTAACATACTCATTCTCGGGAACATATTGAGCAGTTACCTCGATATCATTTATTACATGGGTAAAATCGGTGTCCCAACCGATAAACACATATCCTTCCCTCTCTTCGATTTCAGGAGCAGTTGCATCCTTGAAATATTCAACGGTTTGTTCATCAAGAACGAACCCGTCATAATCGATGAAAGTAACGGTATGAGTTTCTCCGGTGTGATCCTCATAAGGATTCATAACAGGTTCATACGCGTAATCGAGCGTTACAATTTCACTGTCGTTCATATTGTCGCCTGCGGCATAGAAATAGAAGGTTGCATTTTCGGTAAAGACCATGCTTTCGTCATATTCAAGCCATTCATAGTAATCGTATGCTTCTTCTCCGTAATCATACTCCTCGTCATACGCATATGCGTCCGTAACGAGCAAATCCGCCAAAGACAGGCTTAACGGCTGAACATTTCCGCTTTCCTCCTCAATCTCTGTGTCTGAAACTTCAATGTTAACTTTCTCAAGTGCTCGCTGTGAAAGGGTAACGGGTGGTGCACCTCTGCCGTCATCAATAGCATAATACACAGTTGCGCCTGCCGTATCGGTTTTTGCTGTTATTTCACCACCGAAATACAGGTTTTCAACATTAACTTCGGGTGTTGCAGCCGTATTTTCGTAAATCCATATCGGAGTAACTATCATATCGCTCTTGGCGTTCCACCAAGCGACATCGGTTCTCCAGCCCATAAATACATAGCCTTCTTTTTCGGGAGCATCGGGAGGCGTTGCGGATTCACCGTATTCAATCGTTTGGGTTGAAAGAATGTTGCCGAAACCATCGTCAAATTTGACTGTAAACGTGCCTGTATCATATTTTGCAATAAAAATAGCGTGTTCGGTTGCTATGGGATTATCCTCATCGAGACCTTCCCATCCGAGGAAAGTTTTGCCTTCAACTGCATCAACCGACGGAACTGAGATTACTTCTCCATAGGTGTATTGATTCATTGAAATGAAATCGTTTTCAAAATCTGCAAACACAACAGAATATGTTTCATCTACATAGTAAGCTTTAATTGTTCTTGGAGCGATAACATTTGTTGTGTCATTATCCCAACCAACAAAGGTTTTACCGGGAATTTCAGGCGGCGTCGGAACAACAGCATCTTTGCCCTCTTCAACGGTTTGCGTATTTATAAGCGTTCCGTCCGCATAGAAATCTACCTGATATTTTGATTTTGAACAATAGATCGTTCCTATATTAAACAAGGATGTTTGTCCCTCAATGGCAAGCGAAACCGTGTAGTTGCTTTCAGCGTCATCGGGCTCCTGAGCTGGGACAAAACTTATGTCATAAGTATTTCCCGCACCTATTGTAATCTGACCTACATATTCAATGTGGCTTGCCGTCGGGTCATTTAAAGAAGCCTTATAAACAATAACATTCGCTTTCTTGCCGGAAAGATCAAGATCTGTTTTTGCTATAACGCCGGGCAACTCCATGTTTGCATTTGTATAGGTCTTGCCTCGGTTATCCTCGCCGCTTGTAGCTACTTCATTATATATCTTGTATCTGTAGTATGTTGCGGTTTGAACCTCACGGTCGTTGGTTGCGGAAACCGCAGCATCGCCAAACGGCGTGAAATCACTCCATCTGTAATAGTAATAGGTTGTTGTTTTGGTTCGAGTTTGATAAGAGTAGGTTGTTGTTGCGCTTTTCAAGAACCATGCATACCAACCGTTGGTCATACAAATCGGCGCACCGGAGCCTGAACCGCCGTATGCCTGTTTACCGCCTTTATCTGCCATATTGAAAGCGGGCAACGGGCTTGATCTTGTAAACTCGTGATAATAATGCTTGCCGCTTCCGTAAGGGATAGAATCAACATTGTTCTTTCCGTTATAGTAGTTGCAACAGTAATGATAATAAGTGTATGTTGTGGTTGGTGAGCCGACGATTTGAAGTGTATCGCTCACAGCCGGAGCACTTGTTGTATTTTGTGTTGCTCCCCAATCGCTGTATGTAGTTATTGCATCATACTGAGTCCAGCCGCTGAGTGACGGCGATGTTGATGTCGTATATTCCCTTGTGCGGTATCTGTACATCGTCTTTGTTTCATAATCGGAAACATTCGGTTTTACCGTGCTCCACTCCGAATAATAATAATTTGATTTGTCCGAAATGGTTGCCGTTTTAGCCGAAGAATAAGCGCCGCCTGTGCGATTGCCGTCAAGCCCGACTATATTTATTTCAACAACGGTTGCAACTTTATCACATATAATCTCGCTTTCGCTTACAATCCTACCCGTTTCTCTGGGTTGCAAGGTTACATCTCTGATAATGGTTTGAACCGCTTTACCCGTAGAGGTTTTCAATGTAACAAGCATTCTGCAATATGTAGTTTCGCTTGCGCCGTTATTCAGAGTAACATCAACGGCATAGGAGTTTGCGTCATTTTTAGTTGCGGATACGGTTTGAACAGCTACCGGCAAATCCTTATTGCCCCAATCAAACACTGCTTGCAATGTCATATTGGCATCTACGCAATTATAATCAAGAGCGCTTGAGGTATCGGAACTGATAACCCGCCATCCCATGAATTCATAACCCGCCAGGGTCGTTGTCGGATCCTGAGGCAAAACTACCGCACTTTCAAATTCAACCTCTTGCTGTGCGGCAAGAGTAATTCCGTCTTCATCAACAAATCGGACAATATATTTTTCACGGTCATAAAGCGCCTTTATTGTCATATTACCTGTTGCACGCAGATAATCATGGCTGTCCCAATCTCGGAACACCCAGCCCTTGCGCTTAGGAGTCAGGGGAACGGAAGCGTTGTATCCGTAACGCACGGTTTGTTCTTTGATGACAGAGCCGTCATAATCGACAAATCTAACAGTTACGGGATCTTTTGCGGTAACTGTTTTGCCGGAATCGGAGCTTGAAACGCCCGCAAAGTTTACTGCGTCAACTCCGAATGTATAAGCACCGGAAACTTGCGGAATATATGCAAATCTATTACCGGAAACGGAAATCTTATCCACCAAAGCTCCGTTGCGATATACTCTAACTATATGTGAAGTTGCGTTTTCTCTCGCAGTCCATCTTATTTCAATCGGGTCGCCGACCGCAACCGTCGTGCCGGTTGGAATGTCTATTCCGGGCGCAGACGGAACCGTTACGGAAACTGTTTTTTGCGCTGTCGGGCTGTCTGCACATCCGTCTTTTATCGCATACGCTTTTATTGTTGCGCTGCTTGTGAGACGAATAGGAGAACCGTTGTAATAATATTTGTACGGAGAGGGCGCCGAACCGTCCAGGGTATAGTATATTTTTGCGCCGTAGGTTGAACAATCAAGCGTAACGCACATATCGGAGCTTGTCAATGTGCTTGTAATTGTCGGCTGTGCTACCTGACCGACGCTGACAGCCCGAGAAGCAACGCCGCTCTTGGCGCTGCCTTTTACGGCAATGGCTTTGATTGTGCAAGAGGTTTTAACATCTATTCCGCCGGCATATTTATTGCTTGATGTTGTGGGCGTACTGCCGTTGCTTGTGTAATATACGGTTGCCCCGGACGGAACATTGATATAGACCATATATCCGCCGGGTCTGGCAACAGGCTCTCTGAAGGTAGGCATATTGACGGATTGTGTTGCAGAATTTCCGCTTCCAACAGTAAACTCTTCATTAATCAGGACTTTGGTATAATTCTTAATATCTGTAGCAGTAACCTTAAAAATATAAGAACCGTCATTTAATGTGTTGAACACCACATTGTTATTTATATACCCTTTCAAGGAATATGAATTTGAGTTGGGATTGACTGACTTGGGATATCCGGAAAGAACTGTGCCTGTTTTACGATTTATGATATAAGCACTTACATCTTTTAAAATATGATTAGACCATATAATTCCTCGAATGCCAAAGCTTTTTCCTTTTGGCAAACTGCCTTTCGGGCAGCTTACATCGCTTATACTTATACCGGAAGCGACATTAGCGGATACTGTATTTATTTGCTTGGGAGCCGTAACCATGCTTTTGTCAAAAACATAAGTTACAGAACCTGCATGTTTTCTTACACTTAACAAATTATTCTCATCATAAAGGCTTTGCATGCTTGGGTTGGTTACGATTTTTCCGGTTTTCAGTCCGGGCGTTGTTATCCAGGCTTGGTCTAAGTATGTCCCTAAAAATGATGTTTTTTCTATATCTTTTTGCTCCGCATTTTTTCCGATGAATATACCGAAATGCAAATGTGGATCAACTTTGTTCTTTTCATTTGGTCCATATGTACTTCCGGATTTGGCAATTTCATCTCCGGCATTTACCCAAGAACCGCTCTGAACCGATATAGAGCTCAAATGCTGATAAAAAGAATAATAAGAATAATCTTTATTTATCTCATGCTCAATTATTACTGTTATTCCTCGACCGTCAGAATTCTTTCCGCCGTTATATTTATAAGCCCGACCCGGAGCTGAAGCATATACCGATGTACCGGATTTTGCATATAAATCAAGGCCGTGATGATTGTCGTGAGATGTTGCAGTACATTTTTCAGTGCACCCACAGTTGAACGGACATTTACGGTGGTTTGCATGATTACAACCTGCCCAATCAGTTATATAATATTTTTTAAGTGGAAATAGCCATTTCCCGTCATCACGGTAATTTACAACAGATACCCTGTAAGTAGGATCTTTTTCTTCTTCTTTTGCATAAGCATTAATCGTGAATATGTCTTTACAGGATGATAAAACATCAACCGGAATTAAACCAACCATAATTACGGCGCACAGTATTGCAGCCGTTACTCTGATAAACACTTTTTTCACTTCATTATCCTCCTATTTCTTCTCATTTATATTATCAACGCTTTTTGATTTGCGAGATTTTTTGCGGTTTTTCCGGATTACGGTGCAGACACTCACGGCAGCAATGACTACCGCCAAACAAATTACGGCAATCGGAAATAAAGAATTTTCATTAAAAGACGCAGCAAGCTTCTCACTTACATTTTTGTTGCTTTCCGCTTCTTTTTTTGCGCCTTCAAGCAAATCCGATATCACTGCAATCTCATCGTCTGTTTTTATATAATCAGAAAGAGTTTTAATATCGGGCGCTTTCGCTTCAAGAGCCGCTTCAACATTGCTTATAAAATCAATTTTTCGGTCTTCCTGCACAGCGTCCGGCGACTCGGCTTCCACGGTATCAAGCGCATTTTGAACTATTTCCATAGCCTGAGAAGCCTCAACGGAATCAAGCACATCCTGAGTGAATGTTTCTTTAACGGATTCTATGTAAGAAGGCGTTATTTCTTCGGGCGAGTTATAATAAGGCTCCTTCTGACCCGTCAACTGAGTAAGCACAGCGTTAACCGCATCCATAACCGCCTGAGTCGGCTCCATTTGGGGATCGCCCTGAACGGTTTCAACGGCAAGGACAATATCTTCGGGCGTTATATCTCTCTTGTCTTCCGGTGCGGCTGTTTCTGCATTGCCTTCAAAACTTATATTCACACTTCGGCAATCAATAGAAACATCCTCATATTTTTCATTAAAAGTATCCTCCGGAGCATACCGTATGCTTATCTGTGCGCTGCCCGATGCTTTTGAAGAACAGTCAAAACCAACCACGGCAACCGTTCCGTCTTTGTCGGTTTGTTTGGTGTCGTTCCAGACAATGTCAAAGCTTGCTTCTTCGCTTGTGCCGATACTGTCTTCAAGAGCACCGCTTTCGGTTAAGCTGCCCCTGCTCACCAACCTCGGTGAAAAAGTTTCGGGGTCATATGTTATTGTAAGCCTGAATCCCATCAAGCCGGGATTATCTTTTATTTGAATCGGAATGAAAACAACTTTGCCGGCATTTGCATTTGTATCCAATGCATAAACCACGGCGGTATTTGCCGCAAAAGAAGAAATGATCATTGACAAGCTCAGCAAAAGAAACAAAACAGCCGCAATCAGTTTTTTATATTTCAAGCAGCATCACCTCTCAAAAACCGAAATAATAAACACGACGGGAGTTATCAATATTGACATAATGGTATTCCAAGGCGATGGCAACTCTGCCGCCCATTTTTGAATTCTTTCGGAAAGCTTCAATTCTTCGCTTGGTTCGATTGTGCCGCCGTCAAAAGAAACAGTGACATTTTCACAACTAAGAATTACATCATTAAAGCTCTCGTCAAATGTATCTTCCTGTGAATATGACAAAGAAACTGCCGTATCGGCGAAAGCACTTTCACTCACATTAAATTTAACGGTAAAAAGCTGCCCGTCCGAAACGATGTTTTCTGAACCGGTGTATATTATATGAAAGCTTCCCGGGTCTGAGGTCTCAATACTGTCATCAAACATACCTGTTAATAAACTCGATTTTGAAACCGAAACCGGAGTCAAAAAATCGGAACTGTATTCAACAATTATGTCAAACCCCATAAAGCCTGAATTATTCTCAATGCAAATCGGTATTTCAACAGTTGAACCTCTTTCCGTTCTTACATCCGGAGAATAAATTCGGTTTTCTGTTGCCGCCTGTGATACCAACGAAAACGAAAACAAGACTGACAGAATAATTATAATTGAAACTGCTTTCTTCATATATTTTGTTTTCCTTTCTTACCTGTTTATTGCGTTGTTTATGCTTCAAAACACAAATAAACGCCGCTTGTAAAACACTTATCCAATATTATTGTTTAAGTATATCAATTAAAAAACGCCAATTCAATTCGTAACCTCTGCGTAAATTCAAAATGTTTTTTGAACAAATAAGTCACCTTATTAATAGAAAATTTAAAATAAAGGTGACCACTTGACCCATGCGACCTTTTTTGATAGAATAATTAAATTACAGTTTTGAGAAATAAGGCTATCTCTCAATGAATTAATATAGAGGTGTGTTGTGTTTAATGATTGTCAAACTAACAAATAAGGCTTTTCAAGAATCGGGATTAAGCAAAACTCAATTTGCAAAAGAACTTGGTATTTCAAAAAGCTTTGTGTTGAGGGTTTTGAATGGAGACAAACCGCTTAGTCAAAATATGCTCGACGGAATTCTTGCGATTGATACAATAACAAGCGAAACCAAAGCTGCTATAAAAGAAGAATTTGAAAGGATATCTTTCGGCGAAAAGAATTACGAGGATGTTCAGTATCTGATTAAACTGATTAATGGATTTGAAGAATCAATCAACAGGCGTGATAGTGTTTATGTGAGAGATGAAATTCTCAAAAAAGTGCTTTTTGGAAATCAATTCAATTTTTGTATAAATAGCGAAAGCGAATTTTATGAAATTGTAAGCTTCTTTTCAAAAAGAAGTTTGGAAAATTCCGACTCTCTTTTCTATTCAAATTACTCAATTGAGCAAAGCACACTTTCTTCGTTGCTGTTTACGATTTTTTATGAGAGAGACTTTGATAAAAAAATAGATTTTTGCCATATTGTAAATGTGAATAGTGATGATATAAAAAGTCTTTTGGAAACTATTTTTGAATCGCTGAAATGGAGCGAGCTTTGCTTTAATACATTTGTTAAATCTGCAGAGAGTTATACCATCGGCACAATGTTTCCGTATTATATAATCACAGATGAAGTTGTTATTTTATTCAACAAAGAGTGCAACAAGGCAACATTATTCAATGATAAATCAACCGTTGATTTTTATATTGATTATTTTCAAAAAATCAGATCTGAATATAATCCGATATTAAGCTTTAATCTTGATGAGCTTGATTGCTTCAACATGGATGTTTTATCAAAACATAATCTCAGATGCTCAATTGATGGCGCACTTTGCATTGCACAATTTGTTGATTATGAAACGGCAAAAGAAATCGCAGTTCCATCACTCAAAAATAAGAACTTTTTGATTAATGCGGTTGTGCATTATTTTCAATCATCCTTTAATAAAAAACCTATTCAGTTTTTAAGCAAAAAGTCTTTAAAAAAATTTGCTGATGACGGTGATCTAAGAGTAATATCTGAAAAGTATGTTCAAGCACTCTCTCTTGAACAGAGGAAAAAAATATTTGAAAACTTAAAAGAAAAAAACGACAATATTTTTGTGATGGATGAAAGCAAATTGTCGCCGTATCACGAAATGGACATTCATATTTTTGATAAACAATTATCAATTTCGCTATATCCAACCAACAAGAAATCGCCTTATTATGCCGTGTTTTTAGATTTTCCATTCAAAAAAAGCAGTAATCTTGAAACCGTATGTAAAAACACGATGAAATTTCTTAGAACTTCAGATTGTTTCCTGGGCAACGAATATTTAAATGATGTAATTGAAGAAATGATTCTATTGTGTTCATGCAATGAAGAAAAAGTTAATTAATAAGATATATAGTTCAGGAAAGTATCAGACACTTTTATTGCAATCGAGATTGGCAAGCAAGGCTAATGTTGAACTATCTTGAAATCGTTGCAGAGCAACGGGTAAACATCGGAAATGATTTTCGATGAACTGAGCATATGTGACAATGCGAAAATAGTATGATTCTCTCATTTTTGTTAAGCTCCTCAGGAGCGCAGCTTGAAATGATTTTGAAAAAACATTTCAATTTTGGGGATTGGGGTTATCCCCAACAAGCGGCGAAAAACCGACGAGAAAAATTATGAACGAATTGTAAATCGCCATAATTTGAAAATGGGTTTTGCAAAAGTGTATATACACTCGCCCTGCTTGCCAAGTTTGTAATCGCATTAAAATATCAAGCACATCAACAGAAAACTATTGATAATAAAGAATATCTGACCTAAGTTGTGGTTATCGCTCGTTGGTTCAAAAAACAATCTAAACCAAAAACTTAACAACACAAAAATCCGGCAGAAGCAAAGAGAATTTTTGCAACTGTCGGATTTTGGTTTTGTATTTTGAAGGATTATTGAAAATTATTTCAAATTAGTTTCAAAAGTATTTTAAACAAAAAATTAAGAAAGCCATTGACAAATCGTGCGGTCATTGATATAATTTAAATGAACATTTGTTCTTTACCATGAAACAATTTTTCGGAAAGAGGGTGTGAGGTTGGCAGAAAATCTTGAAAATACTTTGAAGCTTGCAGATGAAATCGAGGAATACTATTTCAAAAATCCCAATGAATCAAAGCTTCCGTCGCCGCCTCACGAAAGCCATTACGGCAGTTTTGACGAAAACGGTCAAATGATTGTTGAAAATATATCTGCCTTCCTTCTTCCCGAATTTGAAATAACGGAGCAGATAAAAAGCGTCACATATGTTGTTGACGGAACATATGACGGCTTTGAACTGCTCCATGAAAAACTTGAACGAATTTTGACCCACGACATTAACGAAAACACGGAGGAACCCGTTGATGAGTGATTCCTGTTTTCGTGATGATATTTCATTAACCAATCCCGTACTCATAACAGATGCCGATGAAACTAAGGAGGAAAAATTTATGACATCGGCAAAAT
>JBJEQB010000036.1:0-2209 GCA_051881535.1 Acutalibacteraceae bacterium
ACCGAGGCGGGAGCCGAGACGGTGGATTTTGCGAAGCAAAAGACGGAGGGAGTTATAGAGAGAGCCGAAACAGATATCCACCATTTCGCCGTGAAATACTTTGTTTTTCGCGGGTTGTCAAGGACGCCGACCCCTACAAATTGCGTCGTAAAAATAAATATATTTGGGTACGGGCGAAGCCCGTCCATAATTCCGAATTGCGCATTACGAATTCCGAATTCAAATGTGCGTATCAGTTAACAAAATTAATCTGTTCGCCCGTAACGAGCTTAAAGCGGAGCAATTCCGCTCCGTCAAGATTCTCCCTGTGCATATCGACCGCCGAAATCTGATGGTTGTCATAGGTTGTGTAATAATAAATTCCCTTGTCGGCATTGCAGCATGAGGTATAAATGGTAATCTCATACTTTTCTTCGCCCACATTGCAGCAGCCTCTCTGCTGGTCAACCGAGCCCAAAATGTGGAAAAACTGGCTCACGCTCTCCTCTTCGGAGCTGCCCGAAAGCGAATTCATCTTAACAAAAGCCACCCTGACGAAGCGGGACTGCGAGGAGAGATCACCCGGCAGCCCGAGCGCACCCATTCCTCTGCTGTAGTTTTTAAGCGGAAGCTTTTCCGAAAAAAGGTTTTCGGGAGTTTTGGATGAAAGGTGCATATAATTGTTGAGATTAAACATCTGCTCATCAAAAGGCGGGTTGTTGGTCAGCACTCCTGCGGGGTTGTCATAGATTTTCAGCCCGTCCGCAACAGACTCAACCGTTATCGCTCCGTCTTTATCGGCTATAATCCAATGGAGCTGAGCGAGCGGAAGCTCTGCGCTGAACTGAATGTTGACTATATTCAGCCTGCTCAAAAGTTCTTTTGCTTCGCCGACCGACGCGCACTGACCGAGAATCCACGGAATAAGCTCAAACTGCGCTATATTGTCCGCGCCCTGTATTTCTCCGTTATAGACGGCATTGCCCACGAAATTAAGCCCCGCAATTCCAAGCCCTTTTTCGTTGACCGCGTCATAATAAAGCGGATAGTCGCCCGCAACATAAGCCATGCCTATCATCGCATAATGCGTTTTCATAACGCCCGCTCTGCGGAATGAGAATTCATAATTGCGGGGAGTGATAACCACCTCGTCGCCGTATGAAAACTCGTAATCCAGCGTTCTGCCGAAATAAAAATCGTTTGTTTTATAAGTTGCCGCCGTACACATAAGCGCACCTCCGTACAGTATAGATTATTCCCCGTCCTGCTCGGCAAGATTCTTGAGAGTCGGCAAATTCCAGCGAAAAACCGTTGCAAGAATTCTGATAATCAGAATTGAACCCGAGCCGATAAGAACAGCCGCCGCAGTTGAGCAGAGAGAATAGTAAAGAAGCGTGTAATAAATAATCGCTCCGATAATCGCCGCAAGCGCATAAACTCTTTTTCTGAGTATCTTTGGCACTCTGCCCGCCATAATATCCCTCAAAACACCGCCGCCGACGCCCGTCATAACGCCAACGAAAACCGAAAGAAACATATTCTCGCCGAAGCCGCAGGCAATCGCGCTGTTGACGCCGCCGACAACGAAAACGGCAAGCCCTATTGAATCGAAAACATTTATTATCTGCGAATAGATATCAAAATGCTCTTTTATTCTCTCACCGAGAAAATAAGCAAGAACAAACACGGATATCGAGGTTACAATGGCGGTTACGGCGTAATCCGAATTTCTGAAAGCGGCGGGAGGCAGATAGCCGAGAATGATGTCGCGCACAATTCCGCCGCCGATTGCCGTTACCGTTCCGAGCACAAGCGCGCCGAAAACATCAAGCTTTTTTTCAAGCGCGGTTATAACGCCCGTCACCGCGAAAGCCGCCGTTCCTATTATTTCAAAAATGAAAAACGCTTTCTCAACGGTCATTGACCTTCCTCCTGTTTTTCTTCATCTTTTTGTTTGTCTCAGGCGGGCAAAAAAATCCGAGAGCAGCTCGGAGCACTCCTCCGCCATGAAGCCTGCCTCAACCTGAGGCTTATGGTTATAGGGCAAATCAAAAAGGTTGACAACCGAGCCGCAGGAGCCCGCTTTTAAATCGGACGCACCGTAAACAAGGCGGCGAATCCTTGAATTGATTATCGCCCCCGCACACATCGGGCACGGCTCAAGCGTTACGAACATTTCACATTCCCAAAGCCGCCAGCCGCCGAGCTTTTTGCAGGCAAGGTCAATCGC
>JBJEQB010000037.1:0-9008 GCA_051881535.1 Acutalibacteraceae bacterium
GACGACACTGTTCATTTTGAAACGGCCAGGGTGTTCATTTGACCCGCCGTATTCACTTGCCGAGAGTGAAAGAAAAATAGAAATTTCAAGCTTTGTTGACGGGGATTTTCTGTATATCAAATCAATTAATCCCTCACCCGCTTCAAACACAAAGTCCGAACCTCGCAATGGTCACGGGCTCGGACAAAAGATACTTACTGACATAGCTGAAAGCTACGGCGGCAAATTTATTACAGCCAACGAAAACGGGATTTACACCGCTTTGCTTACTGTTCAAAAATAAGGAGTTTAATAAAAAAACATCGAGCCTTCTGTGCTAAATTCACAGGGGCTCGATGTTTTTAGTTATAAGTTATTTTACCAAACTACATTGATTTTGAGACCGTCAACGGTATATGTTACGTCCTTGCGGTAATGATTATCAATGGCTTTGCAGAACGCATTGAGCATTTCCTCGTCCATCATAACGATTGAGAACTTCATTGTCAGGCTCTCGGGAATATACATTTTGTCGCTCATATTGAAGCCGTTAATCCACCAATGCATCTGAGGCTCCTGATAGACGAGAAGCTTATCTCCGCGCCAGATTTCAAGGCTCATTTCCATTAAGTCTTCATCGCCGGCACAGTTATAATAAGAGCCAAAGCTGCCCTTATCTCTGTTATAAACGCCGACCTCGCCGCCGTTGGTGATGAGATAATTGCCTTTCCAAATCTGAATCATCCATTCGCGGTCTGCATAATCAAACTTGAAGCGGCGTGTAATATAGTTCCACATTGGCATTATGCCTGCGGCAACATCATACATAAGGCAGAAGCCGTAATCTCTCATCCAAGCGTTAATTGTAGCATAAACCATCATTTCCGGAAGCGAGAAATCAAAGCCGAGACCGACAAGACCTTCGCCGTCTTTATATCCGCACCAACCGGTTTCGGTATTAATCAGAATGTGCGGACGCATAAGCTCTGTGCCGCCGTCTCTGAAAGTAACACGGAGCCTGACTTCATAAACATTAGGCTCATCGGTAGGCTCGGCATATATCTCACATTTATCCATAATACTCAGATAAGCGCCGAGGAAAAAGCATATCTTTGAAAGGAAATCATTGCCTTCATTGTGATATTCATCGCGCTTATTATACATCTGCTCTCTGAATTCTGCGGTATCAATATCAAAAACCGCAACAGTAAGCTCGGCAACTTGCTTCGTTTCGGGAAGATGAGTCATAAGTGCTACGATATCAAGCCCACAGTTTTCATAAATGTAATTGCAGGACTCGGTAACAATTTCATCGACCTCAACATTAAAATACTGCCTCGGAGCCGTGCCCTGACCTGTAATAAGGCGAAGAGCGTTGGATACAACGGAGCAGATTTTCAAAAACTGTGCCGTTGTAAATACGGGATATCCTTCCTCCCAAAGCTTTGATTTATATTCGCTGAGACTTGAATACTGCGGTCTCGAGGTTTGGATATCAACGCTGCTTGCCGCAGCAGGAAGGCAGGCACTTGCCGCAATGACTATTGCAATTAAAAGCGCAATTATCCTTTTAAGCGATTTCAATAACATAACCCCCACAAAACTAAAATAAAAGACTTATTCAGGATTTTAACACAATTCAATAACAGTATCAACAGACAGTTTTATATATTTAACTGTCTGTTTTTCTCTGACCGAACACGGCTCGGATTATTACCGTTACCCTATCCCCCTCGGTCACAGATGATTAATCATTTACCAAGCTCCAACGCCTTTTGCTTAATCATTTCAAAAACACTTTTGAAAAGGTTGGAAAGCGCTTTAAAGAACGATACATTCCACCTTTCGGTAGTATTCATATTTTCGGCAGTCATGGGCGAAATTGTTTTCGTTTCGCCGTTGAAAACAAGGTATTGCGGATATTCCGCGCTGCTGTTAACGGTAAAGCCGTTATTATTGACTATTTCACAAACCAAACCGTTAACGCATTTCGGGAAAGAAACATGGTTAAGATTTTTAATAAACCACGTTGTATCGGGCGATAAACAGGTCGACGCGTCAATCTGCTTATCGGGAGAAATGTATTTTTCCGTTCCGTTTGCCCGAGCTTTTTCGATATATTCACTGCTAAGAGTTTTGCCGACCAAAGCGGCTGTGGCTCCGAATGAGGACTCTCTGACAGTAACAAGAGAATCAGACACTTCATCAGAATTCTCGGTTACGGGAAGCGATTGCAAGCCGTATTTAACGATATTGGAAAACTCTATTCCTCTTGCCGCCTGAGCCTTTGTGTTTTCGGCAAATTTAAGCTGAACATTGTTGTGATAATTCTCCACTTTTTCAATCAGCTTTGAATATTCAGCAGTATCGGAGCCGTAAAAAACAGTTTCCATTGCGCGTGAATAATCGTCAATGCTGACCATACTCCAATAAGCCGGGAATGTTCCGTAGCTTTCAATGAGAACTCTGGGCATAATGTCAAGATAAATATCTTCAAAAACATTGTTGACCGCCCAGCAAGCAAGGTCAAGCCCGTAAGTCTTATTGAGCAAAGTAACAAACGCGCGCAGAAACTCCATAACGCAATCGTCAACATCAAGGTTTATATCATAGATATATCGGTTAATACCGTCGGAGTGAAGATATAATTCGCCCGTAAAAGCCTTGCTGCACTGCGTTGCGCCGTAAACCGCGCTGCAATAATGAATAACATCGCTGACATATTCGCCGTCATACTTCTGCATATACGCGGCAACTATGTTGGAGCCGAGACAGCGCCCGTAGAGGGCAACCTTTTCAGCTCCGGTAACATAGAGAACATCTTCAATATATTGATGAAGCTTATCGGCCGTTGCAAGCGGGTCCAAACGCCAATCATAATAAAACTCATAATCGTTTACTTTATATTTGCCGTTTTTCTGCTTGTCTTTTAATTCTTCGCGCGACCATGACCAATTAACCGTACTTCCGTCGCTCGCCTCACCGTTTTTATCAAGACCCATTTTGCTGAAAAGCGGTGAAACACATTCATAAAGCACATCGCAGAATTCATCCCACTGCTGAGTAAAAAATGCTTTTGCAAAAACAGGAAGAAATACCTTTGCCTTTTCATTGATATAATTTTCGGGTATCTGAACGGGATAAAGTATTTCCTTCTCCCCTGCATCATTATATCGGTAAATCATTGAGCCTGTTCCGACAACATGAACAACGGGGATATCCGCCGCATCTTCCGCGGCAAAAGAAACAGGAGCGGCGCACAGCACACAGGTTATCAGAACGGCTGTGCAAAGAAGCATTGATATCAGCCTTTTAACCATTGTTTTGTCCCCCAAATAATAATTATTTATTTGCCGTAGGCTTATAAGGAAGCTCCGTTTCGGTTGCAACATGAGAGAAGAAGAAATCGCATCTCTCGGGAGTATTAAGAACGGTTACGGGCTTAATCTGATTGAGAATAACGCCCTTATTACGCAGGGATTCTCTGTAATCCCAGTATGTTTTTTCTTTGAGGAACAGAACTTCGGGTCTGTTAAGCATACCCCAGCGTCTGTATTTAAAATACTTTTCATTAACATTCTTAAGCTCTTCGTCAAGAACATCAATGTATTTCTGCCTGTCCTCCTCGGAAACGGGAGTCTTGGGCTCGGCAAGCATACAGTAACGAGGCGGCTTGGTTGAATAGTCGGCATAGAAGCTGTGGCCGACAAACTCATTGTCCATCTTCTTAGCTGTTTCGCTTGCTACGAAATCAACCATCTGAGTTGTTGTTTTTTCGTTTGCAACATTAAGGCTGAGATTTCTTCTGTAAAGCAGCTCAACCCTCGGAGTGTTGTTATACATCTTTGTAACGCAAACAACATCTTCAATTCTGTATCTGTAAAGTCCCGAGAAGTTGGTAACGATAATCTCATATTTTTTGCCGATTTCGAGATCCGAAATAAGCAGAGGCTTTACGCTCTCATCGCCGTCCTCCGCGTCATCGTCAACGGGAAGAAACTCAAAGAAAATGCAGTGAGGAAGCAAAACGCCGTCGTTAACATCAAGCTCGGTAGGCATAGCAAAGAAGCCCTCGGCGGCGGCGTAGCCCATATTATGAAGAGGAACATCATAGCCGATGGATTTGCGAAGCTTTTCAACATAAACCTTGAGGTTTGCGCCTACCATTCCGTAAGCCCATGTGAGTTTAGGCCAAATACGCGGAGCAATGGGAGTATCAAAGCCCTTTTCAAACTCCCTGCGAAGCTCGGCTGCGCGTCTGGGATTGGGCTTAAACTTCTTGGAATACTTTGCGTAAAGCTCGGGTGTTATTTTAATATTGGGGTTGATAATGCCCTTTTCGATATCGTCGCAGAGCATTTCCCAATTTTCTTCAAGGTAATCAAACATTGTTGTAAGTAAAGTAACAACAATAGAGCCGAGATAGCTTACATTTCTGTTTTCAAGAGCAAAACGAAGCTGGAGATATGATGTATCAAGAAGTTCCTCGTGCTCGGGGAAAAGGAGTGACGCGGGAGATGTGCAGAAAGCGGGAATCAAATATTTAAGATATGAAACGGGAATCTGAGCCGCGCCGTTGCACTGCTTGCCGTCATCAAGCTCATGGCCTGAAAGAACCATAACCAGCGGTCCCATCTGAGCGGGCATTCTGACGCCCTTAACCTTTTTAAGATAATGAGCTGCAGTAGCAACCGAGCATGAAAAACCGATGCACTGCATATTCCAAAGGTCTTTAATTGACTTGGGCAGAATTTTCGGCTTGCCGACGCTGCCCGAAGACGAACAATATCTTATATTCGGACCGGTAAACATAAGATTCTTTTCTTTGTTCTGAATCATTCTGTCAACATAAGGCTCGTAATCGGCATATGTTGTGATAGGCACTTTTTCCTGATACTCAGCTATGGAATGGATATCCTTGAAATTATATTTCTTTCCAAGCTCACAGTTCTTGTTTCTGCTGAGTATCTTTTTAAGAGTCATTTCCTGAGCCTTCATGGGATTCTTTGTGTAATGCTCTATTTCCAAAAGAGATACATCGCCAAGCAAAACACCGAGATCTGAAAACGGCATGGTAAAATCACATCCAATCATTAATTTTTAAAAACCCTGAGATATTATAACAGCAGACAGTGCTAAAATCAATAGCATATGTGAACAAAAAAGGCATAAAAGTGCATACAATAGGAACAATTTGTCCAAAAAATACGGCTCAGCACACCGTTTTGGAGTAGCTGAGCCGCATTTTACGCAATTTTTAATTATTTAATATACTCTCGGGAGCGTAGCCGTAAGTGCATGAGCCGTCATCAAAGGTCAGCATGACATACTTGCCGTTGAAGCAATCAAGGGTTACCATTCTGATGCTCTCGGCATATTTTTTTGCCTGAGCGGCATCGGTTATTTCAACCGATGCATTGCCCAAGGGCTTTGGTTTTTTTACCAAAACCGAGTAATCGTTAACATTTGTTTTGCCGTCATACCAGAAGCCGTTAAGCATTGTATTTTTAGATGATAAATAATATAATTCGGGATTTTCATCGCCAAAAGTCCATATTTCAACCTTGACCGGCTCTTTGGCATTATTAAAATATCCTAAGCAACCCTTTTCTTCAATAAGCTTAACCGTTTCGGTCATGCTTTCATAAACGGGAACGGTAACTGTCATATCACTCTGAGAAACAAATTTAAGCTGAGAATTAAGATTTTTTGACTCTTCCGCGCAAGAAGCATCAACCGATCCGACGGGAACAAGGAGGATATATCCCAATATCGGTGAAGAAGTGTTGAAATTAAGCGGAAGCCTGTTTTCGTTAATATCTTTCTTTATAGCATCAACAAGTTCAATTCGTGCATAAGAACCGTTCATCTCAGCAACGCTGTTGACTGCCGTAAAATTCGGCGAAGCAAACGATACAATGCCGTATTCATTGCTGAAAAACTCTTCCAAAGAATCCGCGACACATTCTTTGTAGTCTTCCGTTGCAGTAAGCTCCGAAAGCTTTGCAAGGATTTCATCGGTTGCATAGGTATACATTCTCTCAAATTCAGAACCGTCTTTCAGATAATAAACAATTCTTACCGGACACGAAACCGTCCTTTTGCCGAATTCACGCCTCGTAGCGTCGAAATCAGTGCTTATATGCTCAATATCAATATACATTTTATGAATCTCGGTCACAAGCTCGATATCTTCATCGGTTACAAGCAAAGGCGTTCCGTAGCTTGATGTTTTCAGTGCTATATCCGCAGTTGCTCCATTCTCTACGCTGAAGAATTCATAGTATCCGGTATTCAGCCCGTGTGATCCGGCTAAGGTGAGCCTGTCACCCGTGCCGGTTGTAACGGCAACGCTTTTTATATCCGACACCTGAGGAATCTTTGAGGAATATCCGAAAAGCCCGCTTGCAAAAATAATAACCGCGACCGTGAAAACTGCAAGCTGAATGGGATATTTCCAAAGATTCTTTATGAAAAGCTTAAAACTTCTGAGCGAAATGAACTCCGCAATCGCATAGATAACAAATATTATCGCTGCGCCGAGCAGGAATGAAGCGAGCTTGTTGTTACTGACGGAAATCATATTGCTGCCCACAAAATCAATGGCCATCATTGAAACCGTGAACGAGCAGATTCCCGTTAAAACGGCATTGGCACCGATAAAGCCGGCAATCTCGGTCTTGCGGCGCTTATGGAATACGGACGCAAGAACGGTAAAGCAGACAATTATTGCAAGAATAACCGCTGTCGGCAAAACCGACGGATTTTCAAACGCGTATTTATCTGCGGGGTTCATTCTTGAAAGAACGGCATAGTCATTAAGCTTGCCGGAACTGAAAAACAAGAGATTGTCTTTAACTGCCGCAAACAATTCCTTTGTTTCATATTCGGCATTGCTGTTGATAAACTCTGCATGAAAATAACCGTTCGCATAAGGTGAACCGTAAAGCAAGCTTTTGAAAAGGAAGGTCAAAAACGATTCCGTTATGCTCGGCAGGAATGTGAGAATAACGCCGAAAATCCCCGCTTCAATCGCCGTTCCGACGCAACAGCAAACCATCGCCGTAATCGAATAAGAATAGAGAAGCATAAGAAGAAACGAAACCGTCAGATAAGCGGCGGAAATCCAAAGCTCTTTGCTGCTTCCGAAAACAGCAATATTGAGAATAAGGTCAAAAGCAGTCGGTATAACCACAGCCGCCGTCAGCATAAATGCGCCCGAAAGATATTTTGAAGCAAAAAGCGAGTTTCTCGATATTCCCATGCTGAAATAAACATTGACGGATTTTTTTGTCATAAGATATTTAAACACGGAAACGGCATATGCTGCACAGAGAACCACAACAACGATATCAAGCAGAGTTCCTATATCTCCGAAATCCTCTGCGGCAAACATAAATTTTCTGTAATCCAAAAAATTCGCCAAATCCATCGAATTTTTTTTGACATCAAGGTACGAGAGAACGGCATTCATTCCGCCGCAGAAAAGAAATTCATAGGCTGAAATAAACATAAGTGCAAGCGGAATAAGCCAGTTCTTTGAGCATGTTCTTAAAAATGTAAATCTGAACGGATTAACCGAAGATTTCTTTGAAGTCATAGTCTGTTCCCTCCATTTCATCAAGGAATATTTCTTCAAGCGTCTGCGGAAATTTTTCAATAAGCAGAGGATTCAGCTCTTTGAGAATCGCCTCGTTTTCATCGGGATCACCCGCCATTGAAAGCGTGATTATCTTGCCGTCCTTGCTGAACTTTTTATAATCAATATCTTTAAAATCTTCTTTTGTCTTATCTTCATTGAAAATAAGCCTGAATTTGCATCTGCTGGCGCTTATATCGTCAACCGAGCAGTCAAGGACAATCTTTTTGCCGTTTATCAGCCCTATGTGGTCGCAGATATCAGTCAGCTCGTGCAGATTATGCGAAGAAATAATAACACTGCAATCCGTTTCGGCTACATATTCGATTATCATATTGTTGACAAGGCTGCGCTTCTGCGGGTCAAGCCCGTCAAAGCTCTCATCAAAAAGAATGATTTCGGGGCGTGAGGAAATAGCGAGAATAAGCTCCGCCTGCCTCTGCATTCCCTTTGAAAACGAGTTAATTTTTCCGCTTTTATCAAGCCCGAAAACCTTACAAAGCTTTTCAAGAGTTGAAAAGCTGAAATTAGGATAATATCCGGCATAAAACTTACCCATTTTTTCAATGGTTGAGTACGGCTCAAAATACAGATCATCCGGAGCAAAGAAAAGCCTGCTCTTTGCTTCGGCTGAATCGAAAGAATCAACGCCGTCAATCAGAACTTCTCCTCCATCCGCTTTATAAACGCCGCAAATTGTTTTAAGCAGAGTTGTTTTGCCTGCGCCGTTATAACCGACAAGACCGTAAATAGAGCCTTTATCTACTTTAAAGGATAAATTCTCAATCGCGGTAAATTTGCCGAATTTTTTGGTAACACTATTTACTTCAATCATACCGTATCTTCCTCCTTATATATGGAATTAACCAACTCGTTTATCTCATCGGCACTTACGCCGATGGATTTGGCAGTTTTGATATCGTCAGCAAGCTGACGCATCGCCTTTGCCGCAAGATTACTGCCCGTTAAAGCGTTTTCGCTGACAAAACTGCCCGTACCCGGTACGGTGTAGATAACTCCGCTCAGCTCAAGCTCCGAAAAAGCTTTTTTGACCGTGTTGACATTCGTTGCAGTTTCTGCTGAAATCGCTCTGATTGAAGGCAGCTTTGAGTGCGCGGGATATACGCCGAGTCTGATAAAGGTTATGATTTGATTTTTTATCTGCTCGTAAACAGGTACTCTGCTCTTTTTATCAACGATAATCAAGCTCCCGCTCCTTTCTTTTGCTCAACTGTAATAGCACAGCTATCACAGTTATAATATAATCCCTTTTCGCTCGTTTGTCAATAGATTTCCAAAAAAAGTTCACGAATTAATTCTGCGGACAGACCGATATAAAAAGGAGGCATGATAAAAAGAAAGTGGTAAGGAAATCCGAGAACTCTGGAAA
>JBJEQB010000038.1:0-40979 GCA_051881535.1 Acutalibacteraceae bacterium
AATTTTCAGACGATTTTTGGTTGTTGAGGTTGCAGGAAGGCTGACGCCTTTCAATACCGAAACTCCGAAAAGCGGCGAAAAGACTCGCTTTCGGGCAGGTTCGGATTACTCCATTCACCTTAAGATTTAGAGTCATACCATGTTTTGCCTATGCCGACATCCGCTTGCATTGTAACTCGCATTTTGACCGCATTTTCCATTTCACGCTTAACAATGCCTGCAACGATATCCGCCTGCTTTTCGGAGGCTTCGACTATCAGTTCATCGTGAACCTGCATTATCAGGCGTGCGTCAAGTTTCTGCTCTTTAAGGCATTGCCAGACTCTTATCATTGCAATTTTTATTATATCAGCCGCCGTGCCCTGAATGGGCATATTCAGCGCAACCCTTTCGCCGAAAGCACGGGTGACGGCATTTGATGAAGAAAGCTCGGGCAGATATCTGCGGCGGGCAAACACGGTTTCAACATAGCCCTTTTCCTTTGCTTTTTCAACAACGGTTTTCATATATTCGCGCACGCCGCTGAAATTTTCAAGATAGCCTTTGATGTATCTGTCCGCCTCGGCGCGCGAAACGCCGATATCCTTTGCAAGAGAAAAGGCTCCTATGCCGTAAACAATGCCGAAATTGACTGCCTTTGCTCTGCTTCTCATCAGCGGAGTAACAAGCATCAGCGGCATATCAAACACCTGCGAAGCGGTAATTGCGTGAATATCGTCGCCCGCGTTGAAAGCGTTAATCATATTTTTATCATCGGCAATATGGGCAAGCACGCGAAGCTCAATCTGCGAATAGTCAGCGTCAACGAGCACATAGCCGTCTTTTGCTTTGAAGAATTTTCTCATTTCTCTGCCGAGCTCCGAGCGCACGGGGATATTTTGGAGATTAGGCTCGGTTGATGAAATTCTGCCCGTTCTGGTTTCGGTCTGATTAAGGCTCGAATGTATGCGCCCGTCATCTGCGATTACCTTTAACAAGCCGTCGCAGTAGGTTGATTTGAGCTTTGCGACAGTTCGGTATTCAAGAATTTTTGCAACAACGGGATAATCGGAGGCAAGCCCCTCAAGCACCTCGGCATTGGTTGAATAGCCGCTCTTTGTCTTTTTCTTGGCAGGCAAGCCCATTTTGACAAAAAGCGCTTCACCGAGCTGTTTGGGAGAATTGAGATTAAACTCATAACCGACTTCTTGGTATATTTCGGAAACCAATGAGTTTATTTTTTGTTCAAGCTCTTTTCCGAAGTCTTCTATGCCGCGGGCGTCCACAAGAAAGCCCTCGCGCTCCATGGAGGCAAGCACTCTTGCAAGCGGAAGCTCAATTTCATCAAGCAGGCGCGTCTGACCGTTGCTTTCAATTTCCGAATTCATCTTTTTAAATGCCAACGGCAGATACGCCGTTAAAAATGCCGCTTCATTTTCAGCCTGAGAGGAATCCGCCTGAGCGTATTCTGCGATTATGCGCTTTAAATCGTAAGCACCCGATGACGGATTGAGCACATAGGCGCTTAGCATTGCATCTGCGCAGAGCGAATTGATTTCAATATCATCGCCGTAATCATAAAAAAACGAATAAAGCTGTTTTGAATTATAGGTGAATTTTTTGATCTCCTTGCAAAACAGGAAATCGGAGCAGAATTCGGCATAGCCGCCGTTTTCGGGGTCAACCTCGGCAACTCCCAAATCCGTTTTAAAGAGAAACACGCCGCTGTCAAAGGTAAAATAAGCCTCGCCCGATTTTTTGAGCATATTGAACAGCAGCTTCAAATCCTCCTGCTTATAGCAGTCAAGCAAAACCTTTTCGGCACTTTCCTCGGCTGCGGGCTTTTCGGGAGCTTTCAAATCAAGGCGTTCTATCATTTTATACATTTCAAGCTCCGCAAGGATAGCCGTTACCTTGAAAGCATCAGGCTCGGCGGGAACATAATCGGCATAATCACCGTCAATCGGTGCGTCGGTTCTTATTGTACCGAGCTCACGGCTGAGGTATGCAGACTCACGGTCATTGACAAGCTTGTCATGAACGCCTTTTTTTATGTCAAGCGTATCAATGTTGCTATAAATATCGTCAATCGAGCCGAAGCGGCTGACAAGGTCCTGCGCCGTTTTCTGACCGATGCCCGCAACGCCGGGTATGCAGTCCGAAGCGTCGCCCATAAGAGCTTTTATATCAATCATCTGCTCGGGAGTAACGAGATATTCTTCCTTGATTTTATCTTCGTCATAGCGCACGCTCTGCGGTCTGCCCATCTTGGTTGAAGCGAGCAAAACATTGACATTGCTCCGTACAAGCTGGAGAGAATCACGGTCGCCCGTTGCGATATAGCAGAAATCATCGGAGCCGCAATGCGCCGCAAGAGTGCCGAGAATATCGTCCGCCTCCCAGCCTGCGGCTTCGATTATTTTATAACCCATTGCAGAGAGCAGCTCTTTTAAAGGCGGCATCTGCTGAGCAAGCTCGGGCGGCATTCCCTTGCGGTTTGCCTTATAGCCCGAATACATTTCGTGGCGGAAGGTCGGTGCCTTAACATCAAAGGCAATAGCCACGGCGTCAGGGGAAACCTCCTCTTTGAGTTTAAGAAGTATATTAAGAAATCCGTAAATTCCGTTTGTAAACCTTCTGCCGTCCTTAGTGGTGAGCAGTTTTATTCCGTAAAAAGCACGGTTGAGAATACTGTTGCCGTCAAGCGCCAAAAGCTTCATTCAAAATCACCTCAATTTACATTATAACATATAATTTGTAAATTTCAGCAATTTTATGAAAATTATTGAAATTAGTTGCGTAAAATGGTAACATAAATCAGATAATTCTCTCAAATCCAAGGAGACGGTATGAAAATAGGCAATGTTGAGATAAACGGTTATGCGGCTCTTGCTCCGATGGCGGGAGTTGCGGACAGGGCATTCAGGGAGCTTTGCATTGAATACGGGGCTTCATATGTAATAACCGAGATGGTAAGCTCCAAAGGCTTGACCATGCACGACAGGAAGTCGGACAGCCTTATGCTTTTGGGCAAAACGGAAAAGCCCGCCGCCGTTCAGATTTTCGGCTGCGAGCCTGAAACAATGGCGCAGGCGGCAAAAAAAGCCGAGGCAACGGGCTGCTGTGCCATTGATATTAACATGGGATGCCCCGCCCCTAAAATTGCAGGCAACGGCGGCGGAAGCGCGCTGATGAAAGACCCCGGGCTTGCCGCAAAAATAACCGAAGCTTGCGTTAAGGCGGTCAGTCTGCCCGTTACGGTCAAAATCCGCTCGGGCTGGGACGAAAACAGCTTAAATGCCGTTGAAACGGCAAAGCTGCTTGAAAGCGCGGGCGCGTCGGCAATAACCGTTCACGGCAGAACGAGAAAGCAGATGTACGCTCCGCCCGTGGATCTTGATATTATCAGACAGGTAAAGCATGCTGTTAAAATCCCCGTTATCGGCAACGGCGATATCGTTGACGCGGCAACGGCTAAAAATATGTATGAATCAACGGGCTGTGATTTCATAATGCTCGGCAGAGGTGCACTCGGCTCTCCGTGGGTATTCACGGCGATTAACGAATATTTCAGAAGCGGAATAATTCTGCCCGAGCCGCCTATTGAGGAGCGAATGGCGGTTATGATAAAGCATATCAAAAAATTGTGCGAATATAAGGGCGACTATATAGGAATGAGAGAAGCCCGCAAGCACGCGGCATGGTATATCAAAGGAATCAGAGGCGCGGCGGCTTTAAGGCAGGAAATCGGCGCACTTGAAAGCATGGAGCAGCTTGAAGCAATCGCGGAAAAGGTAATAAAAAGCGAAAAATAAAAACACGGTGCACGGCGGAAAAACTGCTGTGCACCGTTAAATTTTATTCGGTTCTTTCCGTTGCGTCGCTTTTGATGATATATCCGAGCACGCAGGCGGCGTTTCTTTGAAGTTCTCCGAGCGTTATGCCGTCGGGCTTACCTAAGGTTTTAAGCAAGGTGCCGTCGGGCTTGCGTTTACCCGAGCGTGAGCCTCCGGGCATAAGCACATTCACGCCGGAACGGACACGGTAAGCCTGGTCGCAAAGTTGCGGGAACTCGGGAGATTTTGAGGAGCGCATCCACCAATCGGTCATTACACAGCCGTCAAAGCCCCATTCGCCGCGCAGAATTCTTTCGCACAGCTCATAGTTATAGTGCCCCCAAACGCCGTTAATTTTGTTGTATGAGGTCATAATATTAAACGGCTTTGCTTTTTTTACGCAGATTTCAAAGCCTTTGAGATATATCTCCCGGAGTGCTCTTTCGGAAACCCTTGAATCATTGTGAGTTCTGTTGGTTTCCTGATTGTTGCAGGCATAATGCTTCGGGCACGCCGAAACTCCCGCTTTTTGAACGCCCTTTACTATTGCGCTTGCAATTTCGCCCGTAACCAAAGGATCCTCGGAGAAATATTCAAAATTTCTGCCGCAGAGCGGATTTCTGTGGATATTCATTCCCGGAGCAAGCAGAACATCGGAGCCTGTCCGCTTCATTTCAAGCCCCGTCTGCTCATAAAGAGCCTGAATAAGCTCGGTATTCCACGAGCATGCAAGACCCGTGCCTATCGGCAGAAGCGACGCGCCCGACTGAAGCCTGATACCCGACGGACCGTCGGTTGCGGTTATTGCGGGTATTCCTTTGGCGCGCATTGATTTGAGAACTCCGCCGAAAACGCCCGCGTTGCCCGCCGTGCCGAGCGGGCTGTTCATTACATAGTCTCCCCTGCTGATTGCTTCAAGCTCTTCGGGGCTGAGCTGTGAAACAAAGTCAGACATTGAAGCCTTGCCGTTCTTAACATCACTCAGCTTAATTCCCCTGTCGCCCTTAAACGGAGTTTCTTCGGGAAGATTTTTAAGAATTATATCTTTAAGGTCATACTTTGCCGTGGGAACATCCTCGTATTTAAGCTCGCCGTTTATGAATTTCATTCGTTTAAACGAGCCTTGCTCGCTCGGAGCGCAGGTCTGAGAAAGGCGCTTGACTATTTCGCCCTTTTCCTGAGTATATTCACAGCAAAGCGAAGCGGAACGGACATCCGTGCCGAGATATATTTTGTAGTCACCCTTTTCAAGGATATAAGCAAATTCCTTTTCATCGTCATAGGAAGCCATATCCGAAACGGAGAATGAAAGCGAAACCGTTTCGCGCTCTCCGGGCAAAAGTGTTTTTGTCTTTTTGA
Source organism: Acutalibacteraceae bacterium (assembly GCA_051881535.1). Classification (GTDB taxonomy): domain Bacteria; phylum Bacillota; class Clostridia; order Oscillospirales; family Acutalibacteraceae; genus CAG-177. The sequence continues at coordinate 5,175 of JBJEQB010000038.1, forward strand.
AAGCGATAAGCACCCTTGACGGCTTGCCGAGCCTGCCGCTCGGAGCTTCATAATAAAGCTGCAAAACCTCGGCTCCCGAGTATTCACCCGAATTTACTGCGTCTGCGCTGACGGAAAACACGCCGTTAACACAGTCGCATTTTATGTTTTCAACAGAAAATTCGGTATATCCCAATCCAAATCCGAAAGGATAAAGCACCTTATCCTTTGCAAAGGTTTCAAGTCCGCGGTAGCCGACATAGATATCCTCGGTGTAGCAATTAAAATTTTTGCCGCCGAAATCGGAGCTGCCGGGATAATCCTCCCATTTCTCTGCAACGGTATCGGTCAGCTTGCCGCTCGGTGAAACATCACCCGACAGAATATCCGCCGCGGCGTTGCCCGTTTCCATACCGCCCTGCCAGACATAAAGAATTGAAGAAATCTTATCGCCGTATTTTTCTATTTCGGACATATCGATAATACTGCCGCAGTTGAGCAGCAAAACGACCTTATCAAACGCTTCGGTAACGCAATCAAGAAGCTGTTTTTCGGTATCGGTAAGATAATAGCTGCCCTTTTCAAGAGTATTCTCTCTGTCCTCGCCTGCGGCTCTGCCGATAATGACAACTGCCGTATCTGACTGCGAAGCGGCAGTCCTTGCCATTGAAAGGTCAATCGGCATTTCATCATAGCACATGGGCCAATGACCCCAAAAGCCGTCATCAACCGGGTTTGCCTCGCACCATTTTTCATATGTTCTTGCAAGCAGTTCGTTTATCTGAATTTTACCGTTGGCGCGAATCCCCTGCATAAAGCTGACCTTATAAGGAGCTTTTACATCTCCGCCCGAGCCGTAGCCGACATAAAAAGTGTCATTCTGCACTCTGCCGAAAACCGAAACAACCCTGTCGGGAGTTATCGGTAAAACATTATTGTTATTTTTCAGCAAAACCGCTCCCTCTGCCGCGGCTCTGCGGCAAAGCTTTACCATTTCGGGAGCAGGCTCAAACCCGGCAATCTCATCCTTTGCGGAAACGCCCTGAGATGTGGCGGTTACTATACGGTTAACCGCAATGCCGAAATATTTTTTCACTTTCTTTTTAATATCCACAAAAGCACCTTCAGTTATTGGTTATTTCTTCATCTTGCGCTGTGCACGCTTGCGCTCAATGTCAAGCTTGCGCTCGTCTGCAAGACGCTTAAGCTCGGCTTCTTCGGCTGAACGCTTTTCCGCTACGGAGCGTTTTGCTTCTTCATAGCCTGCCGTTATTTCATTGAGATTTTCATAGCCCTCGGCAAGCTTGACAGTTCTGAGCGCAGAAAGATAAGGCATTGCAACCTTTGCGTAAATATTCTGCGCCTTGTTAGCCTTTTTCATCGCTTTGCGCCTGAGCTTCTGCTGCTCGGGCGTATCATCGGGCAAATCATATGCATCCTCAACAATCTGCGGGTCAAATGAAATCTTGCCGTCAGGATAATATTTATAAGCAAGCTTTGCGCTTCGTTTGAGAGCGTTGGCGTTTCTTATCTCCTGCCTGCGCCACACTCTTTCTTCTTTAACATCGGTTCTCGGCAAGGCTCTTGAAAGCTCAACCGCCTGCTCGTAAACATCATAAAATCTTTCTTCGTCCGCTTCGGCAACAAGCTTTGCAAGCTCAAGCTGCTTTTTGCCGAAATCGGTTGAAAATCTCCTGATTTCAAACATAACGAATTTGGCAATTTCGATTTCTTCATTATGGTCTGCGTATTCGTCACGGCGTTTTCTGAGCTCTCTGAGCTTTTCTTTTCTTGCCGCCGCTTCTTCGGAGGTATTTTTGGGAAGCTGCTTTGCCTGCCTTAACTCATCTTTTGAGAAATCAAGCTTTTCTGCATTTTCGTATTCCTGTGCTTTGAAAACAGCTTCACAGCCTTCAATGTAGTTTTCAATCTCACCTTTATCCGAATGATAGTCCTCGATAAGCGTTCTCAGGCGGATAACTCTGAGCATGGATTTCTGACCAGTTTCGCTGACATCATAGAAAAACCAAGGTATAACATCAACCGCCGCGCCGAAAACCGAAATTGCGATAAGTACATCGAGCATACTGTAAAGAACGCAGTTGGGATTCTTCTGCTGCATATTAAGCGGCAAATCGGGATTATAGTCAATATAAACATCAAGCACGGAATAATCGTTTCCGTCAAAGCCGCATTTTTTATAGACCCACGGCAGGAAAAGACCCGTTGCCATGCCGACAAGTCCGTTTGCATAGGTTGAAACAAGACCGAAAGAGCCGTCAATTCTTTCGCCTACGAGATACTGCTGAGTGTCTCTCATATCGGACTCGATTGCCTTGTCGATAACCTCGCCGCAGTCTAGGAACCTATTAATATAGTTGATAATAAACAGGAAAATAACGGCAAATTTTGATTTATAAGTAAGACCTATTCCCGCAATCAGGAAAATCTGAGCAATATTTTTGAAGATTTTTATGTTTTTCTTTCCGAATTTCTTTATAAACCACGGTGAGAACATCATAGCCCAAAGCTGTGAGTTGTGGCAAAGAGTGTTAAGGAAGCCGTAGGTTGTGCTCTTGGTTATGTGAGCACGGTAAACGAGCATATCCCAAACATCGCCCTTTGCTCCCTCAAGAAAGTTATTCCACGCATCGAAACATTTAATCCAGAAAATACGGTTGCCCGCAACGCTGCGTATGGAATTGCCGAAGCTCATCTTTGTTATTCTGCTCTTGGGAAGAACAAGCCTCTCCTTTGTGCCGTAGAAAGCGAGAAGCGCAAGCGGAGCAAACAGCACGAGCGGCGTATATGTTCCGCGGTAGAAGGTCATCGTGAATTTATTGGCGTTTATCGGCAGAATATCAACCATCATCGGCACATAGATATTGAGAACCGTGGGCGCCATGCTGTAAATAATACCCGTTACGGACATTATTTTTGAGCGTTCCTGAGAATTGGGGGTTATAACATAAACCATATTGGTAAGTCCCGTCTGGAACCAGCCCTGGATATATCCCTGACATTGACCGACAACAAAGAGAACGGCTATCATTAGATATCTTGAAACTCCGTCACGCATCTGCTCATAAGGCAGCCAAAGGCTGATGAGCGTTAAAATCATCGACGGCACGGCGAGCCTTATGTAAACGCGGTATTTGCCGTGCTTGCTTCTGAGATTATCAACCATCCATGAGTTGAGCGGTGCAAGGGCATAGCCAATAATCTGGCAAACATAGCCCATGACAAGCAGCTCATTATTATTCATCCCGAGAGTTGCGCCCGTGAACGCATTGCCTACGCCGAAACCTATGGTGAACTGAACTGCAAAATACATTGCAAACCAGCCGATGCTCAGCATCATAAGCTCCTTATAAGGAACATATTCTCCCGGTCGCGGCTGATTCCAATAAAGTGTTATTTCTTCGATGAAAAACTGCACTTTTTCACGAAGGTCTCTTTTTTCCGCCATGTAATCTTCCTTTCCCTGTTTAATTTTGGTGTTGTTCATTATTTGTTAATATAACACATAAATTATATTGTGTCAACCCAAAAACTATGCAACTTGATTAATCGATGAAAGCAAAAATCAGCGTGTGCACACATAAGCGCTCACGCTGATTGACATTAAATTTCAAATTGCTTTCTGTCGGCGGTAATTACGCCGTCTTTGACCGACATTCGGCATATTCTGGCGTTTCGCCTGTCGCCGTTAAGCCCGTCATCTGCCGTATTTCTTGCATGATAAACGGCATACCATTCGCCGCCGTGCTTTATCATGGAGTGATGACCCGTGCCCTCCTCCCACTCATTACTTCTGAGAACGGGAGCATAGGTTTTATCATCGGGATATTTTTCAAATTTAATCTTTGTCAGATCGGTTTCATCGGTCTTTGCCCTTGCATAGCCGATGAAATAGTTTTCATTTTCATAGCAAGAGCCGCTGTACATCAGATAATGCCAATCGCCCTCTCTGAAATAAAACGCGCCCTCGACCGTGTGCCAATGAACGCCTTTCTCGTATCTGTCTCGCCTGAAAATCTCCTCATCAAGGCTCGGCATAATCATCGGCACGGGCTTGCCCTCGGCGGTTTCGGGGTCAAGCAGTCTGTCAACGGCGATATAAGTTCCGGGGCGCTCGCCGTCAAAGGTGTTGGTCGAATAAAAGATAAACAGTCCGCTTTCGTTTTTAACAACATGGGAATCAATCGAAAACGGATGCAGAAGCTGTTTTGCGTTTTCAAAAGGTCCGAGCGGATTTTTGCTTGAAGAAACAAACATCGCTTGGTGGTGGCCGCCTTTGTCGGGAACATCTCCGTAAAACTCAAACGAGCAATACATATAGTAAACGCCGTTCAGCTCTATAACGCTCGGCGCCCAGAAATCCTCAACATCCGGATAGGTAAAAACTCTGCCCTCAAATTTCCATCCGCTGAAAAGCTCATCGGAAGAATAGGCGTAAACGCCGTCGCTGCCCGTTGTGTAAATATAAAACCTGCCGCTGCTTTCCAAAATAAACGGGTCTGCCTGACCTATATAGTTTTCTTTATTGACTTCCAACAACTGCATAATATATTCCTCTATTTAAGACTCTACAAAATAATCCACCGCAATGCTCGATTCTCTGACAGCGTGCATATGCTTTTTGACAACGGAGCAATGATATGGGTCGTTCTGATAGCTTTCAAGCGCCGCCTCATCATCAAGCAAGGTTTCAAGAATGATATCGTAAGAACGCTCGGAATGAAGAAAATCAACGCCGACTTCTATTCCGCGAAGCTGAGGGACTTTGCCGCGCATTGAGAGCAAAACCTCGCGTGCCTTTTCACATTCCTCGGGGCTGTTGTTTTTAAGCTTGAAGCATACTATGTGTTTTATCATTTGTTAAACTCCTTTTCTGTGATTTTATCAAGGTTAAAAAGGACATAAAGAAACGGCAATCTTCAATCGAAAATCGCCGTCTTTCTCTGGTGCCGATGGCGGGGGTCGAACCCGCACGGTATCGCTACCAACGGATTTTGAGTCCGTCACGTCTGCCAATTCCATCACATCGGCAAATCAGCTTTTTTATTATATATTAATGCTCATCAAAAATCAAGGGGTATATTAAAAAAATCCTCTTTTAATCTCATTTTGATTGAAAAAAGCCAAAATTTATGATAAAATAATCAAAGCTTTTTTAAGGAGGATTGACATGAGCGCAAACGTATATTTTTCGCGTGAAATAACACCTGAAAAGGTTCTTGAGCTTTATAAAATGCTCGGCAAGGAGCTTAAAGGAAAAGTTGCCGTAAAAGTCCATTCGGGCGAAAAAGGAAATCAGAACTTTTTGAGACCCGATTTCTGGAAGCCCGTTATAGATTATGTTGGCGGCACTGTTGTTGAATGTAACACCGCTTACGACGGCGCAAGGAACACAACCAAGCGCCACAGAGAGTTAATCAAAGAGCACGGCTGGACGGATTACTTTGCCTTTGATTTGCTTGACGCAGAGGGTCCCGACCTTGAGCTTGAAATACCCGATGGCAAGAAAATCAACAAAAACTTCGTCGGTAAAAACATTGTTAATTATGATTCAATGCTTGTGCTTTCTCACTTCAAGGGTCATCCCATGGGCGGCTACGGCGGAGCAATCAAGCAGCTTTCAATCGGCGTTGCATCCTCATTCGGCAAAGCATATATTCACGGCGTCGGCAAGCCCGAGGATATCTGGACATCCGACCACGATTCGTTTCTTGAAGCAATGGCTGACGCGGCAAGCTCCGTTGTCGATTACTTCAAGGGCAACATTGCCTATGTAAATGTTATGAAAAATATGAGCGTTGACTGCGACTGCTGCGCGGTTGCGGAAGACCCGTGCATCGGCGATATCGGCATACTTGTTTCAGACGACCCGATTGCGATTGACCAGGCGTGCATTGACCTTGTTTATGCCTGCTCAGACCCAGGCAAGCCGCATCTGATTGAGCGCATTGAAAGCCGCAACGGAATTCACACCGTTGAAGCCGCCGCGGAACTCGGCTTCGGCACACGGGAATACAATCTTATTGGGGTATAACAGCAACGCCGCAGGCTCGGTAAAAGCCTGCGGCGTTGTTAGTTTTTTACATTACTATGCAAAGAAGCTCATAAATTACTTTTCCGATGAACTTGAATTTCAAAACCGAAAGTCCGAAATATTTGGCGGCGTTTTCCATTTGGGAATCCTCTCCGTTTTCGGCAGCGTTCATAAGATAACGGGCTGTCGAGTATTCATCGGTGCAAAATGTTTCTCTGTAATTTATTAAATGAGTTTCGTATGTCGAGGTGTCGTTTTCGTTAATTGTGATAACACGAACACCTCTGTTATCATCGGAAAGATTGAATCCTGCCGCAGGGGTCTGACCAAGGTCAATGCCTTTGTAGCTGTAAACGAAGGTATTGGGATGGTTATGACCGAAAAACATCGCTCTGACATCGCCCTGCTCAACCATAGCCTGAAACTGCCTGCTTTCAACAACTCCGCAGTCAGGCTTTTCGTTGACGCTGCCGGAAACATAGGTTCCGTTTTCAAGAGCCTCATTTATCTCAGACACTGCGATGTGCTGAAACGCCATTGACGGAACGGGTTCGCCGCCGTTTGCGGCTTTCAGCTCATTTGAGGTCTTAACATACCAATCAACCTGGCTGTCGCGGATATAGTCCAGTCCCCCGAGCTCCGAATTTCGGGAATGGGAGTCAAAGCACCAGATGTTATAAGCATACTTGCTTCCGTCGGAGGAAAGAATGGGCACATTATAATTGCCGCAGCCGTAAACACCTTCTGCGTCATCTTTTCCGACAAACACATCATATGTCTTATAAAACTCCATCTGAAATTCGTTTGATACCATTCTTTCGCCGTCATGATTGCCGAAAACAACGGCAACGGGGATATCAAGCTTTTCAAAAACCGACATAAAATTATTTATGCCCTGCTTAACCTGAATCTCGGCTATCGTTTGAGTTGCCGCCTTGCCGCAGGAAGATGCAATGTTATCTCCGCCGAGAACAACAAGGTCGGGCTTTTCGGATTTGCAGATATCTTCAAGATAATCCGCAATAACGGGCGCCATATAGGGCGTATCCTGAATATCGGCAACATGAAGAATTTTAAAGCTTCCGTCGCTGTTAAAGCGAAGCTGTCTCGGCTCGGCAGTATCGGCTTTCCATGCAAAAGCCGTCATTGAAAAGCACCCAAATGCCAGAACAAATGAAATAAAAACAGATATTATTTTCTTCAAAGCAAAATACTTCTTTCTTATATTTTAGTGATTATCTGCCGGGTGTTGCCGAGGTTTTGAGCGTTACATCGTGGTAACCGCCCTCAACAATGCTTGTTGCGGAAACAACGGTAAGCTTTGCGTTCTTCTGAAGGTCGGGAATGTTGAGAACGCCGCAGTTGCACATCGTTGACTTAACTTTATAAAGGCTCTTTGCAACATTGTCGCTCAGAGGACCTGCATAGGTTACATATGAATCAACGCCCTCTTCAAAGCTGAGCTTTGCCTTGCCGCCGAGGTCATATCTCTGCCAGTTGCGCGCTCTGTTTGAACCTTCGCCCCAATATTCCTTAACATAAGCGCCGTTAACCATAAGCTTATTTGTCGGGCTTTCGTCAAAGCGGGCAAAATATCTGCCGAGCATCAGGAAATCCGCGCCCATTGCAAGCGCAAGAGTCATATGATAATCGTGAACAATGCCGCCGTCCGAGCAGATGGGAACATAAATACCCGTTTCTTTATAGTATTCGTCTCTTGCCGCGGCAACCTCGATAAGAGCGGTTGCCTGACCTCTGCCGATACCCTTTGTTTCTCTTGTGATGCAGATTGAGCCGCCGCCGATGCCGACCTTAACGAAATCTGCGCCCGCTTTTGCAAGGAAGAGGAAGCCGTCGCGGTCAACAACATTGCCTGCGCCTACCTTTACCTTGTCGCCGTATTTTTCTCTGATAAAAGCAAGGGTCTGCTCCTGCCATACGGTGTAGCCCTCGGATGAGTCAATGCAGAGAACATCCGCACCCGCCTCAACAAGGGCGGGAACGCGCTTCTCGTAATCGAGAGTGTTTATGCCTGCGCCGACAATATAGCTCTTGTTTGCATCAAGCAGCTCCTGGGGATTTTCTTTATGCTGTGAATAGTCCTTGCGGAAAACAAAATAAAGCAGATTGCCGTTTTTGTCAATAATGGGGAGAGAATTGAGCTTATGCTCCCAGATAATGTCGTTTGCATCCTTTAAGGTTGTGTTTTCGGGAGCTGTTATGAGCTTTTCCAAAGGAGTCATAAAATCAGAAACGCTTGTGTCCTCACTCATTCTGCTGACTCTGTAATCTCTGCTGGTTACAACGCCGAGAAGCTTGCCGTTGGGCGTTCCGTCCCGGGTAACAGCCATTGTGCTGTGACCTGTCTGCTCAAAGAGTTCAAGCACATCTGCAAGGGTTGAATCAGGCTTGAGGTTTGAATCGCTGACAACAAAGCCTGCTTTGTAGCCCTTTACTCTTGCAACCATAGCCGCCTCGTCCTCAACGGACTGTGAGCCGTAGATGAACGATACGCCGCCCTCTTTAGCCAGAGCGATTGCCATTGTGTCATTTGAAACCGACTGCATTATTGCAGAAACAAGGGGAATATTGAGGCTGAGAGGACATTCCTCCTCGCCCTTTCTGAACTTAACAAGCGGCGTCTTTAATGAGACATTGGCGGGGATACATTCTCTTGAGGTGTAGCCCGGGATCAGCAGATATTCGCTGAAGGTTCTTGAAGGCTCTTGACAATAAATAGCCATATCTGTCACTCCTTTGGAAATTATATAAATTTTTTAAAAACTAGGTTGGTAAAAATTTTGATTATCGGCAAAATTCGGCGATGTAATTGTTGATGCATTTTTTGATGATTTCCACTGCCTTTTCTCTGTTCTGAACCTCATCGACAACTGTTTCCTTGCCCTCGAGATTCTTATAAACCGAGAAAAAGTGGCGCATTTCATCAAAAATGTGAGCCGGAAGCTCGTTTATATCTTTATAGGCATTATAATTCGGGTCATTAAACGGAATGGAAATAATCTTTTCATCAAGCTTTCCGCCGTCTTTCATTGTGATAACACCTATCGGATAGCAGCGCACAAGAGTCATCGGGTCTATCTCTTCGCTGCAAATAACGACAACATCGAGAGGATCGCCGTCATCACCGTAGGTTCTCGGAATAAAACCGTAATTGGCGGGATAGTGAGTTGATGTGTAAAGAATTCTGTCAAGAATAAGAAATCCCGTTTCTTTATCAAGCTCATATTTTCTTTTACTGCCCTTTGAAATTTCAATAACGGCTATGAAATCCTCCGGATTTATCCTTTTGGGACTTATATCATGCCAAATATTTCCCATAGATTATCTCCTCAGTCAAAATATACGGTTTTGCCCGTTCTTGCGGATTCATAAACCGCATTGACTATTCTGACGCTCTTGATTGCCTCCATGGGCAGAACGGACGGGTCTCTGTCCTCAAGCACGGCATTTATCATATCTTCAACAACATAATTGTGGCCAAGGCAGAGAGTGGGGTCGAGAGCCGCAGCGGCAGCGTTGCCGACATATTTTTCAAGCATCTCTTTTTCTTCGTTTTCGGGAGCATCCATAAACTTCCAGGTGAGAAGCTTGTCCTGGTCAGCCTCCATGGAGCCGTTTGTTCCGTAAACCTTTATGCCAGTGCAGATGCCGGGATAAGCGCAGGTTGTGCTGATAAAGGTTGCAACTGCGCCCGACTTGAATTTGATAAGCGAAGCGGTAAAATCTTCGGTGTCAATCTTATGGTTATAAATCGCCATCTGAGAAGTAACGCTTTCAACCTCGCTGTTCATAAGCCACTGCATAAGGTCAACGGTGTGAACCGCCTGATTCATAAGAGATCCGCCGCCGTCCATTTCCCATGTGCCGCGCCAGCCGCCGTTATCGTAATATTCCTGTGTTCTGTACCACTTAACCGAAAAATCGCCGAAAAGCACTTTACCTATTTTACCGCTGACAACCGCATCATGCATAAGAGGCATATCGGGATTATATCTGTTCTGATGAACAACGCCTGCTTTCATGCCTGTTTCAAGCCTTGCCTGCTCAATTCTCAGAGCCGCTTCAACAGTTATGTCAACCGGCTTTTCAACAAGAACATTTTTACCCGCTTTCATTGCTTTGACGGCAAAATCGGCGTGCATTCCGCTCGGAACTGCAATGCTGACGGCGTCGATATCGGGATTTTTAAGCATCTCGTCAAAGTCCGTATATGTAAGTGTTTCGGGACATCTCTTTTTAGCCTCATCAAGCCTCTCCGTGTTCAGGTCGCAAACCGCGATAAGATCGGCGTTTTTTGAATTTGACGCAGCTTCTGCATGGCGCATACCTACGCCGAGACCGACAACTGCATATCCTACTTTTTTACTCATTGTTAAATGCCTCCAAAATAATAATTTGTTATTAAAAAATCAGACCGAACGGAATTCCGCTGCGGTCTGAAAGCGGCAAATTCTAATCAGCCGCTCCGTAAGCCGCAATAAAAATCAGATAAAAATTTTTCTGCGGCAGTTCAGATTGATTTGTAAGTAGTAAATTTATAATTTACTCCGTTGTGCTCTCCCTCTCCCTTTTCGCGGGCAAGAACCCAATCGGAGCTTGCGTCAAGATTGGGGAAGAATTTATCTGCGGGCTTCTCTGCGTCAACCTTGGTTACATAAGCTGTATCACAGTAAGGCAAAAGTTGCTCATAAACCGATGCGCCTCCTATAACAAAGACCGTATTTGTATCGTATCTTTTAAGCAGCTCAAAAAGCTCGTCAAGCGAGCCGCAGACGGTAACTCCCGGAGCAGACCAATCCTTTTCTGCGGAAATGACAATATTTACCCTGTCCGCCAGCGGCTTCTGACCGGGCAGAGAGCGGAAAGTGGCAAGACCCATAACAACAACATTGCCTATGGTTTTTTCCTTGAAATACTTCATATCGGCAGGAATATGATAAAGCAGCTCGTTTCCTTTTCCTATTCCCCAATTTTTATCAACGCATACTATAGCTTTCATCAGTAATTACCTCTCTCATATTGCAACGGGAATTTTCTCATTAAACTCATGATATTTATAATTTTCCAAAGAAAAGCTGTCTCTTGTAAACTTATAGAAATCCGTTATGCTCTTATCCATAACAAAATCGGGCGCGTCATAAGGCTCACGGCTTATAAGCTCCTGAACTATCGGCACATGGCGGTCATAAATATGCGCGTCCGCAATAACATGAACGAATTCACCCGGTTCAAGACCGCTGACCTGAGCGAACATACACACAAGCGCGGCATATTGGCAAACATTCCAGCCGTTTGCGGCAAGCATATCCTGCGAGCGCTGATTGAGAATGGCGTTGAGCTTTTTGCCCGTAACATTGAAGGTCATGCTGTAAGCGCAGGGATAAAGCGCCATTTCGCTCAAATCCTGATGAACATAAATATTGGTCAGAATTCTTCTGCTCTGGGGATTATGTTTAAGGTCATAAAGCACTCTGTCAACCTGATCCATATCGCCCTCTTTATAATGATGCTTTATGCCCATCTGATAGCCGTAGGCTTTGCCGATACTTCCGTTTTCATCAGCCCATGCGTCCCAGATATTGCCTCTCAAATCATTGACATTATTTGATTTTTTCTGCCAAATCCAAAGGATTTCATCAACGGCGCTTTTAAGAAAAGTTTTTCTGACCGTGAGCGCGGGAAACTCCTTGCTCAAATCGTATCTGTTGACTACGCCGAATTTTTTAACGGTATGGGCGGGCGTTCCGTCCTCCCATTTGGGGCGAACTTCAAGCTCGGTATCCCAAAATCCGTTTTGAAGAATATCCTTGCAGGTGTCAATAAACACCTTATCTGCAAAACTCATTGGTCAGCCCTCCAAACTTTTTATGAAATCTCCCAAGCCCTGCTCAAAATTGACACCGAGCCTCGGGTCGGTTTTTGCCTTGAATGTTCGTCCGATTGCGGAAACGGTAAGGTCAAGCGCAATGTGTGCGCTATCAAAAATATCCTTTCCTCTCATATAAGCACCCGTTAGCGCAGAGGCAAAAATATCGCCCGTGCCGTAATATGTGCCGGGATACTTTTCCGAGAAGAAATATCGGGTTTGATCCCCTTTTCTGCAAACTGCACAGCCTATTTCGTCCGGCGCAAAAGAAACTCCGGTTAATACAATCATTTCGGGTCCGAGGCGCAGAAGCTTCTGCATAAGAGCGCCGATATATTCCTCGGTATAAGGTGGCTCGGCATAATCTTCGCCAAGCAAAAACGCCGCTTCTGTCATATTGGGAACAATTATATCCGCCTTGCGGCACAGAGCCGTCATTTCATCGGCAAAGGCTCTGTCAAAGGTTTTATACATTTTGCCGCCGTCAGCCATGGCAGGGTCAACCACAACCACGGTTTCATCGCTTTTGAAATCGTCAATAAACGAGCAGACTATATCTATTTGCTCAGCCGAGCCGAGGAAGCCGCTGTAAATGCCGTCAAAATGAATTCCGAGCGATTTCCAATGAGCGGCAAAGGCGGGCAAATCCGAGGTTAAATCACGGTAAGTAAAGCCCGTTATATCGCCAGTGTGGGTTGATAAAACTGCCGTTGGCATCACCGCAGCTTCAATACCTGCGGCGGAAATTATGGGAATTGCGGCAGTCAGCGAGCATTTGCCGATGCCTGATACATCATGTATGGCGGCAACCCGCTTTTGCCTGTTCATTATCTATACGCCCTCTCGGAAGTTATATTTTCAATATTATACTATCATTTCGCGTGATTTTCAACCCAAAATTAATTTTTAGTAAAAATAACTCTTTGCGCTGAGTGCACCAAAGATTTTTTGGTGATTGCGTTAAAAACCTCTTTACATACTCTTAATTTAGTGTTAAAATGTATTAAAACTTTTTTGCAAAAGCAAGGAGAAATTAACATGAAAAAGACCGGCATCAAAATTGTGAGCGTTATTCTTGCATTATCGCTCATTTTCGGCGGAGTTTCTTCAATAGGTGCTTCCGCCGCTTCCGACATTGAAAAATCTCTTAAACATGCAGGCGTTTCGGTTGTTGACGGAATAGTTACCCATCTTCTTTCTTTCATCAACAAGCTTGTTCCCGACAGCGATGAAATCCAGCCCGTTTCAAAGCACAACCGCGACAATTTTTATGAGGGCACAAAATCCATGCTTGACGAGCCCGCAGACAATGCCTGCTGGAATCTCGGCTATGCAAAGGCTTCACTTGTTCCCTCCGATTGGCAGACAAAGGACTATTATCTCGGCGGCTTCATATCGCTCCAGAACGGTATGAAAAACAAGGTTGAAGAAGTTATTGACGATATGCAGGTCAGAGTTATTGCAGTTTCCGACGGCTCGGGCAGAGGCGTTTCGGTTTTTGCAAACATTGACAGCATCGGCGTTTCAAACGGCGACATCAAGGTTATCCGCTCCTATCTCTCCGAGCTTAATCTCGGGGTTGAAATCAATGCCGTAACCGTTACTTCAACCCATTGCCACAGTTGCATTGACACTCAGGGTCTTTGGACCGACCTGCTTTCAAAGCTCGGCAAAAATATGGCAAAAGCCTATCTGCCTCTCGGCGAAATGGAAACAGGCACCGACCCCGAATTCATCGAATTCCTTTGCCGTACAGCCGCAAATGCGATGAAGAACGCCATTAACGGCATGACTCCCGGCACAATGACCTATGCCGTTAAGGCTCTTGACCCCGAATATTTCAACAATAAAAACAGAAAATCCGCGACAGCCGTTATGAACGATATGTCACGCTTTGTATTCACTCCCTTTGACGAGAGCATTAAGCCCACAATGATTGTCAACATTGCCGCTCATCCCGACATTGCAGGCCTTGCTGTTGACGATGTTGACAACGGCAGACAGCTTTCGGGCGACTATGTTTATTATATGGGTGAAACCATTGAGAACGCAGGCTACAACTTTATGTTCTTCAACGGCGCCATTGCCGGCATCTATGCGGGCAGAGGTCTTTCAAACGACAATGTTCCCCTTGATCGCCGCTACGAGCAGTCAAAGCGCTACGGTCAGGAAATGGGCAACATTGCTCTTAACCTCACAAATTCATATGATACAATAAGTGCCAACGCCGATTGGGACAAGATTAACGCTGAAATGGCAGCGGGCGGCGACGGCTACACCCTTTGGTTTGAGGATTGGGAGCCTGTTGAGGAGCGCGAGCTTGAACCCATTCTCAACCTGCTCATAAGCGAGGTAAAAATCAGAGTTACAAATCCGCTTATCATTTTGGTCGGCAAGCTTAATCTTGCAAACTACTCCGTATATAAAGAGAACCACAGATATTACATATTCACGGAAATCGGTTATATGGAGATGGGCGATGTCAAGGTAGCTCTTATGCCCGGCGAAATCGTTCAGGATCTTGTTGCAGGCGGCGCATCGCTGACGGCAGAAGGCTCATATTCAGGCAAGGATTTCGGCTATAAGACCATTTATGAGCTTTTCGGCGAAGACACAATCTGCTTCGGACTTGCAAACGACGCAATCGGTTATGTTGTTCCCGACAACGACTATTCACTTGCAATCCTTGACGACCATTATCAGGAGCTTATTTCACTCGGCAGCGAAACCGCTTCTTCGATTATGAAAGGCTTTGCGGGGCTTGCAGGCAGAGTTAACTGATTAACTGCTTATCAGGGGCGGCTGTTTCTTTTGAAGCAGCCGCCTTTTATATTTATAATTTCAAGCCCTTCTCTGCATAAATCAAAGAAGGGCTTGTTTGTTTTCGTGCGTTGACTTTTTATCCGTCATCAGATATAATTATCAATAATTATTATATAATATAGAAACCAAAAAAGCGGGTGTGCGTTATGATTAAAAAAGCCGAAAGAAAAGACAGCAGAATTTTAGCCGAATTGGCAATAAAAATGTGGAGCGAGAGCACCTTGGCTGACCTTGAAGCTGATTTTTCGGAAACCGCAAAAAGCAAGGATGCGATTTGTTTTATAAAATATGCCGAGGGTATTCCCGCGGGCTTTGCACAGTGTCAGCTGAGATACGATTATGTTGAGGGCACTCAGACCTCCCCCGTCGGATATTTGGAGGGGATATTTATTGAGCCGTCTTTTCGTCAGATGGGCTTTGCAAAAGAGCTTCTCAAAGTCTGCGAAAGCTGGGCAAAAGAAAAGGGCTGCTCGGAATTCGCAAGCGATTGCGAACTTGATAACACCGACAGCTTTAATTTTCATATGTCAACGGGCTTTGAAGAAGTCAACAGGATTATTTGTTTCAGAAAAACTCTCTGAGTCAACTGAACACAGGAACAGTGTTTTTACATAGAATTATTATTAGAGCACGAAAGGCTGAACTATATGATCGGATTAAAAAGAAGCGAAGTCAGGCTCTGCGAGCATGAAAAAGAATGGGAAACACAGGCGCAGAGCTCAATCGCCGAATTAAAAAGTATTTTCGGAAATGTCGCAAAAGATATTCAGCATATCGGAAGCACATCAGTCCCCGCAATAAAAGCCAAGCCGATTATTGATATCGCCGTGGCGGTTGATGATTTTGATAAGGTGCTTTCACTCGTTCCGAAGCTTGAGAAAGCAGGCTGGTATTACCGCCCGAAAAACGATATGCCGGGGCAAAAGCTGTTTGCCCGCGGCAGCTATTATGACGGAACGGGAGATTTGCAAACCCATTTTGTTCATGTGGTTTCGGCAGGCGGCACGGATTGGATAAACTATATCAATTTCAGAGATTATCTTAACAAAACGCCGTCAGCCGCAAAGGAATACGAAAGCCTGAAATTATCGCTTGCCGAGAAAGCCCCGACCGACATAGGCAGAGTGCAATACACGGGCGGCAAGCACGATTTTATAGTTTATACCCTGCGAAAGGCGCTTGTTAATTCATATCTCGGCAAAACCGTTACAATTAAGATTGACCGCCCGATAGGCTATGTTCACAAAAAAGAGAATTATTCTCTGACCTACCCGCTTAATTACGGATTCATTCCCGGGATAATCGGCGGCGACGGAGAGGAGCTTGATGTTTATCTGCTCGGAGTTGACAAGCCCGTTGATGAATTCACCGCACGGATTATCGGAATTGTTCACCGCCGCAACGACATTGAGGATAAGCTTGTCGCAGCGCCACTCGGAATGACTTTCACCAAAGAAGAAATCGAAAAAGCCGTTCATTTTCAGGAACAATGGTATGAAAGCGAAGTTGAAACGGC
This sequence comes from Acutalibacteraceae bacterium, assembly GCA_051881535.1. Taxonomy (GTDB): domain Bacteria; phylum Bacillota; class Clostridia; order Oscillospirales; family Acutalibacteraceae; genus CAG-177. The sequence goes on from JBJEQB010000038.1 coordinate 21,435, forward strand.
GGAGTAATTTTCATTAGCAGTTCATACATTTGCATGAACTGCTTTTTTCATAAACGCCGAACAATTCAATTTGGTTTTTCAGAAGCTATTATCTTGTAAAAACATAATAATTTGTGTCAAAGCCTCCATAACGGTAATCGCCGCTTTTCCACTCAATTATCATGTAATCATTACCGTCAACCTTTCTGATTTCATATTCGCAGGCACAGCTGTTATATTTTCTGAGAATATAATTTTTTGTCCATGTCTGCTTGTCATCGCCTGAAATTATATCATCTTCATAAACTGATGTGCAGCTGCCGTTTGCAAAAAACTCAACACTTTTCCAATAAAGATCATCGAGCGGCTCTTTCTCGGTTGAAAATTCCGACTTGTCACGGCAAAATCCGCACGATTTCCACCTCCCGATAACTGCGGGGTCATTGACAAACGGCAAGTCAATATTATCCTTGCGAGCAATATCCGAGGGCGTGTATTCCCTGCTGTCAAGCTTTTTCAGCACAAGAAGCTCCGTTTTGCCGCTAACCATATACTGATATGATTTGTGGTCGATAAACATATATTTTTCGCCGTCTATATCCTCTGTTGTGTAATCCTCGGCATGAGGGCTTTGATATTCGTCTATGAGAAGCTTACCCTTTGTCCAGCCATACACCCAATACCTTTCACCGCCGGGCAAAAAGTAGATTTCCTTAACACTGTCGCCGTAAAAATCCGATTCCGAGTTTTTGCCGTTAATATAGTCGGTCATTGACGGATAGACGCCTATTACAGCCCATTTTCCGACAACCTCGGGGTCGTTTTCAAACGGCAGATCGATATTTTCATTAAACCTTAAAATGTCTTCGTTTTTATCCATATCTGATTCTCCTAACATAATTGATTTTGCTTTTTCAAGATTTTTAAGCATTTGGGTGATTTCAGCCTGTCGGTTTTCAAAAAAGCTCAAAACTGTATCCTCGCAATTATCGGATTCGAGCATTGCTTTGATAATCGGCAAAGAAAATCCTGCGTCTTTCAGAGCTAATATTTTCGCAAAAGAGTGCTTCTGTTTTTCCGAATAATATCTGTATCCGGTAAGCATATCCGTATATGCCGGTTTAAGCAAACCGACGCGGTCATAGTGTCTGAGCACTGAAATCTTTGTGTTGCAGAGCTTTGCAAAATCACCGATTTGCATTAAATAACCTCCTTGAAATTATTTAAAGGTACCTTTCGGGGCAAGTATATATCTTATGTTAGGTTGAGAGTCAAGAGGTTTTATAAATATTTCTCAAATATTAGAATTCAACCGAATTAACTTTCCAAATCGGATTGTATCATAAAAAAGCGGCAATAACAACAAGATATAAATTAAACGGTAATTCTGTTTTCGTTTATCGTAAGTCTACCATGCGTAGGTTGACGGGCACCGGCTTCAATGATATATTGAGAAAAAAGGAGGAAATCGGCATGGAATTTACACCGATAGACATTCAAAGCTGGCCGCGCGGACAGATGTTTTATTACTTTTCAAAAATGGCTCCGACAAGCTATTCTCTGACCGTTGATGTTGATGTGACGGCATTAATCCGAACATTGAAAGCCGGGCAAAAGAAGTTTTTTCCGACTTATCTGTGGCTGGTGACAAAATGCCTGAACAATCAGCAGGAATTCAAGATTGCATATCAGGGAGAAACCCTTGGATATTATGATAAACTGACCCCTCTTTACGCAAACTTTCATGATGATGATAAAACATTTTCGCTGATGTGGACAGAGTATAATGATGATTATAATATATTTTATCAGCATTACTGCGAAAATCAGAAGCAATTCGGCAATAACCACGGTGTTCTGTGTCAGCCGCAGACTCCGCCTCCCCCGAATGCCTACACCGTTTCATGTGTGCCGTGGATATCGTTTCGGCATTTTGCCGTTCACACTCATGACAACAAGCCGTATTATTTCCCCTCTGTGGAAGCCGGAAAAATCTATCAGAACTCAGACGGCAGAAAAATTATGCCTTTATCTCTGACCTGCCATCACGCAACTACCGACGGCTATCATGTGGACGCTTTTTTAAAAATGCTCCAAGCAGAAACGGACGGTTTCAAAGTCTGACACAGATATTGTTTTGTTATTCAAAGAAAAGCCCTTCTCTGCATAAATCAAAGAAGGGCTTTTCTTTATTTATATTTTCTTCTTAACGCCTTGTCGGCAAGCTCGGCAAATTCTTTAGGGGTTGAAAGATTACTTTTAAGCCCGACGCTTTGCCAATCTGCCGCAAAAATCAAATAAGGCTCAAGCGGCAGTTCGTCTCTGACTTTAAGATGCGCTCCGTCTCTAATAAGTAAGCCGTTTTCGGCTATTTTTTCAGCGTCAAAATACAGCCTTACTCCCGGCGTATATTTGGCCTCAACATTCATATCAATGAATCCCTTTTGCTTTGAAGCAACAATAATCTCACCTGAAACTCCGCCCCCGGAAAACATTATATAGTCGCTGAAATCATCAGGATCTCCTAATTTTTTGCCTATTGGCTCCTGCTCAAAATCATATGTTGTCTGTTTAAGTCTATTCCACGATTTTAAACAGCCGGATGATTTTATCCCCTGCCAGCCATTCTGCGTTGTGCTGTGTACAAGAAATCGAGGCTCAAAATCTCTTAGATAAGGCTCATTATATGAATGACCCGTGTAAAGTTCCTTCGCATTGCTGTAATCATTCTCAGAAATAGAAAGTATTATGTTTTTTCCGAGATTTTCGTTATAACTTATAAAATCCATAACCGCCGTTTCCCAATGCGGACAGCGTTTGCTGATTTTAAGAACATAAGCAGAGCTAAGCTCTCCGCCGTTCATCATCTGATATTCATCGGTATCTGTTAAACAAAGTACAGTCCATAATCCGTCATAAGGCAAATCAGTAAAAGGATTGATTTCGGTTATCTTGAAATTTTCGTCAACTGTTTTTATCATTTCAGCCTCTATAATATCTTACAGTTTTCATCAAATGTGATTGACTTGTCCAAATGCTTATTCAGAACGGTTACAGGCTTATCGCTGTGTATTTCGGTAACCAATCCGTTTTTCCACTTAAAGCTGATTTTTGCGCCGTTTACCGCCATATTTTTAACCTCTCCCGATTTTCCGTAGGACTCGGGAAGCGCGGGCAAAAGCTCGATTATGCCGTTCTCCTCCGACAAAAGCATTTCATTAATGCCCGCAACGAAGCCCATATTGCCGTCAATCTGGAAATAAAACGGCGGATGAACGCAGAACAGATTTGTAAACACGGAATGGCAAAGCATACTTCTGATTACGGTTCTTGCTGTTTCGGCATCGCGAAGCCTTGCCGAAAGGCATATTGACCAAGCCGCAGACCAGCCGATATACTGAGACGAGTTATCAATTCTGTAATGAAAGAGGTTTTTTATCCATTCCGTCTGCTCTGTGTTTGCGTAAAAGCCGATAATATTGCCGGGATAAAAAGCATAAAGCGGTGAAAAATGGCGGTGACCCTTTTCGGGTGTTTCAAAATCCTTGTGCCATTCGCAGATGCCGTTTTCGCCCTCTTTGAATGGATAAAGAAACGGTGTTTTTTCTTTAATTTCCGCTTTCAGTTTTTCATCGTCAGAAAGCTCCAAGGCATTTTGAAACGCCTGCCTGACAAGTCCCATATCAAACGCCGAAGCATAATCAAGGCTACAGTTTTTGCCGCCATTCTTAAACATATTTTCGGGCGACGGTGACGGGCAAATTACATACTGTCCGTCATGCAAAACAAGAAAATCGCAGGCAAATCTTGCAGACTCGGTGACGATTTCTTTGATTATATTTTCATATTCGCCGAGAAAACCGTTTTTATAATGCGTGTATATTTCGTTTGAGAGCCAGACGCCGCAGAGCGGAGCAAACATAAAGTTGGCGCCGCCTTTAACGGGAGGAGTTTTGCGCCACAAATCCACATTGTGATTGCAGGCAAAGCCGCGGCATCCGTAATTGATTTCAGCGGTCTTTCTGCCGTTTTGCATTGTTTCGTATACCATCTGAATAAGCGGCTCAATACATTCCGACAGTCCGGAACGGGAAGCGCCCCAATAATTCATTTCGGTGTTGATATTAACCGTGTAGTTACTGCTCCACGGAGGACGAACCGAATTATTCCAGATTCCCTGAAGATTAAGGGGCTGACCGCCTTTTCTGCTGCCTGTAATAATCATATATTTGCCGTAATTATATAACAGCTCGCAAAGCGCTTTTTCATCGCCGCCGTCTTTTACGGATTTTAAAAGCTCATCGGCAGTTATATCCTTATCGCTGTTAAAAGAAATGCTTTGGGCATTGAATAACGCAGAATAGTCTTTGATATGCCGTGATTTCAGCGTTTCAAAATCCTTATTTGCGGCGTTCAATTCCGCAATGCACTTTTGCTTAACGGCTTTTCTGCTTGTTTCGGGCATTTTATCAAATCCGTTAAAGCCCGTTGCCGTTGCAAAATAAAGAGTCAGTTCGGTGGCGTTTTTAACTCTGACAGAGCTTTTGCCGCACTTAATCTTACCGTCTGTCTGCACCTGAGCTTGCAGGCAGAAAGCCATTCCTTTTTTCTCATTGTATCTTATGGGATACCGCTCTTTTATAAGATAATTCGGCGCGGCATAATCGGGCGCATTGCCGAGCAGAAACAAGCTGTTTTCTTCGGTTTCCGTATTATATTTCAGCTTGCTCTTAGCCTTGATTTTAACAGAAAACGGCTTTTTCGCCGTAATTCTGTAAACCGACACCCTGTCGGGATAAGATGAAAAAGCTTCCGAAACACAGCCGTTTGCTTTGACGGTATGTAAACCCGTTGAGAGGTCAAGGCTTCTTAAAAATCCGCTATTATCCGTATTTTTAAATTTCAGCAAAACATCGCCCAAGGGCATAAACGCCTCGCTGTAAAAGCCCGTCAGCTTTTCCTGACAAAGAGCGTCCGCCTCGCTGTTTTTTCCTGCAAAGATAAGCTCGCGCACCTTTTCAAGATTTTCAAGGCTTGCGGGGCTGTCATAGTTTTTCGGATAACCCGACCAAAGAGTGCCGTCATTAAAGCAGAGCCTTTCTTTTTTCAGAGAGCCGAATATCATAATACCCGTAATGCCGTTGCCGAGCGGCAGAGCCTCACGCCACTTTTTTGCGGGTTTATTATATCTGATTAAATTCATCATTATTCTCCTGTTTCATAGGTGTTTTTATCCAAATCAATAACTACTGTCGTGCCGTCGGAATAGGTTGCCCTTTGGCGGCGGGTTGAGCCTAAGAATTCGTGCTTTACCATTTCCTTGTTATAAAGCTTTGCTTGTAAATCGGCAAGCGGCTTCACGCGGTTTATCTCTTTTTTCAGCTCATCATCGCTCAATAATTTCAAATCGGCGGTACGGTTATCCGTGCCGATTTTTTTAAGTCCGCTACCGAAAGGACTGATATAAGGCATACCCGCACAAAGAGCACAATATAAATCGCCGTCATCGCCTTTGGGAATTCCCCAATTATTGAACCAATTCCACGGCACCATAATGCAGTCATGAAAAACAAGGTTGCCGAGCGGCACGGGAATACCCACAGCCTGACCGTTTTCCTGCGGTCTTAAAGTAAACGGTCCGTGGTGTACCAATGCAAGATGATTTAAAAGCTGCATAGCAGGCTCTTCCGATGACATAATCATTCCTTTTGAATTGAGATAATCAAAACATTCCGCACGGCACTTAACGCTTTCTTCTCTTGTGATTTTATGCTTCGGATTGAAACACTCGTCGCCGTTCATAATTGAAAAAACATCAAGATATGCGCCCTGAACATCAACGCCGTGTTGCTCCAATTCGGAATATGTTTTCTTTACAAACGCAAGAGCCTGAGAAGCACAGAGGAAGGTGTGCTCTCCTCCGTCCCAAATCGAACAATACGGGTGCGAGCCGTCAATCTTCATTACAGCCTTATCCATATCAAAAACAGGCGATGAATAATAGTAATCCCGATATTGGTCATGCAGAGCAAAGATATAACCAAGGTCACGGCTTACTTTTGAAAATTCTTTGAAGCCGTCCCAGCCGCCCGCCGCTTCACAGGGCGGAAGTATATACGGGTGGTTATTATCATAGCCGTCCTTGCCCCAGCCGTCAGTATGAATATAAAGCTTATCAAGACCGCATTCTTTCAGCTTTTTCATCTGCTCTGCCCGCTCGTAAAAGGTGGCGTAAAGGATTTCGTTTGTTCCGCTTTTATCATAAAATTTTGATTTTTCGTTAATTTTGGAATAGATTTTATGATGCAGAACGGGGCAGCCGATAAGCTTCTCGATATTTTTATTCTGTTTAATTTTATCGTCTATTGAAACAAACTGATTGTTATCAATCAAATACTGCCTGTAATCCTTGGCAACCGTGTTGTAATCGCCTTTTTCGTGAAAAATAAACTTAATCTTTCTTTCATAAGACAGCTTGCCGAGAGAGGACATCCAATGAACGGAATTGACAAAAGCACTGTGTTTGCCGAATGACGAAAACATACAGGTGTCATACGGAGTTTCAACAATGGCGGTGAATGTGTGGCCGTCGCACACCCTGCCCCAAATCGGCATATAGCAGTCGCCCGTATTTATCTTGCGTAAATAGTGAGCAAATCCGAAGGTTGAGGCAAAGTTTTCTTTATAACCGTCAGGCAGTAAAAAGCCTTGGCGCATTGGGTCGACATGATAGGAATTTGCTCCCTTTTTCTTTGAATTGAGCGGAGCGGGAAAATAAACAGCCTGAATGTCACAGACTGTTTCGTTCTCGGCTTTCAAAGAGAATTCAACCTCATTTTCGCCCGTTATTTCCGCGGTTAAAATCAAGGTGAAATCAAGCTTTTTGCCGAAAGCGATATAGCCCGAAAGCCTTGACACAATTTTATTGCCTTTACATTCGATTTTTTTATTCAGCGCAGAATAAAGAGTCCGGTAAGTGCTTATATATTTTTCTCCGACCTTTTTGCGGATAATTATATAAGGTATTCTGCCGTCGCTGACCCAAGAAAAGCCTTTATGTATTATTTCATAGCTTCCGGTAAGCTTGTTAATTTTAAGCTCCGTATTTCCCTTTTTCATTCAATCCACCTCAGTTTTACTCTGCCGTTACATTGCCGCAGTTGTCGGTTTTAATTTTTTTACCGCCGAAAAAATGATTGCTTTTAACATAAATGCCGTCCGTATCTTTTGCGCTGATGCAATATCCGTTATACTTCTTAAAGACATTGCCGATTATGCTTATATTCTTATGCACCGCGCCTGCATATTTGCCGTTTTCGGGCTTAATGAGTATCGGGGTTCCGCCGCAGTAGTCAAAGGTGTTGTTTTTGATTGTGACATCGCGGCACATTCCGCTTTCATACCAGCTTTTTGCATCGTCCGAAAGCAAAATGCCGCTCATTGTTGTGCTGAAAAAATGATTGTTTTCAACATTGACCTTGCCGCGCGTTGTTATTAAAAGACCTCTTGTAATAATCCTTGTCGCCGTATTGTTTACAAAGTCAAGAGACGGGCAGGCGCTGATATCTTCAATCGCATTGCCGACCTTTGCATTCCTCGTGCCGCTGACCGTCAGCCTGATTTCATATTCATTCAAAAGCTCCGATTTTTCAATAACCGCCGTGCCCTCTTCAAGAAGAGTTTCGGGACTGATATACGCTACCGTATCGCCGACCCTTAACGGATTAAAGCCGTGGGACTGCGGGTGCATGAAGCGCACCGTCAGATTATTGCCGCTTATATCCGTTATTTTAAAATGAATGCCGTGGACATTCAGGCAGTCATCACCCGCGCCGTCAAAATTGCTGTTTTTTATTACCGCCTTTCCCCTGCACATACAAAGCTGAATAAAATCCGCAACGGACGCCATTTTTCTCGCCGCTCCTTTTTCGGGCGAAAAATCAATACCGTCTGCCGTAATATTTTCTGTATCCTGAGCAACCAGAGCAAGCGAATAATTAAAACGCTGCCTGATATTTTTCAATGTTACATTTTCACACTTGTTTATAAATATTCCCGCATACTGCCTGCGGACATCAAAGATATATAAGCTGTCGCCCGTTTTAAACCTTGATGTATTAGGATAGAACACACGCACTTTTCTTTTGCCGATGTCCTGAATCTTTACGGCAGAAAAAAGCGGATGCCTGACCCTCATAATTTTATTCGGCGTTTTTGCTCTTATAAGCCCTATCCAAAAAGCGTTCAAAGCGCTTTTATCCGCGCTCACACGGTAGCCGTTTCCATAAAAATACAGCTTGCCGCCCTCAAACTCATAAAGGCTGTCGGCGTCAATTTCAAAATCAACGCTGAACAAGCCCTTGCGGACAACTTTAAGCTCATGCATATCGGGATGGCTGTGCCGAATTTCGATGTTTTGCAGAGTAATGTTTTTGCAGCTTTCGGCGGCGATATTGGTAACCTTGCCGTCGATAACAAAAATCGAATCTCCGCCGTCAAAGGTAAGGTCATCAATTCCGCCGAAATAAAACGGAACGGAGTTTAAATGCGGAGTTTCATCGGCAGAGAACTCGCCGTCGCCGACCGTATTCGTGATATAAAGCATATGCTTCGGACATTTCTCGCCGTCAATATAATATGTGCCCTTTTCAAATAAAACGGTTTTTTCACCGTCAATGCTCTTGATGTATGACAGCAATTCCGCCAACCTTTCGGTTATATCTTCATTTGCTGCTATACCGAATTCCGCCGCATGAATAGTCTTCATTGTTAATCCTCCAGCATATTTTTAACTGCTTCACATTCTTTTAATGAGGAAAATCCGTAAAAGTCTTTTGCATTTTCATAAAGAAACGCAGTTTTTTCGCGATCGGTTAATTCATTTGATTTCAAAATGAAGTCATAGCTCATTTTATATGTGATTTCAACCATTGTGCGCGGATAGTCGCTGCCCCACATAAGCTTGTCAAAGCCGCATATTTCGCCCGCTTCTTTTATTGCTGCGACGGCGGACGGATAAGGATAAAATTCGCTGTTAAAAAGCCATGTTATACCGCCGCTTTCAATCATAACATTCTTATTTCTTGCAAGCTTGATTTGCTCAGTCCAGCCCTTTCTCGTGACCATGCCGAAATGACCGATTGCAACACGCAAATCGGGATACTGGCGTATCATTTCAAGCAAAGATGCGGTTTGAATGTTTCCGTGTGCAAGGTCGATTGAAACAAACTTCCCGCTTTTATACGCCTGTTCAAATACTTTATAATGCTTTGTCAAATCCTGAGTCGACAGTCTGCCTGCACAAATTTTAACGCCGTCAAAGCCGTCAAGCGTAAAGGGCTTGTTTTCTTCATATAAAGAGCAAATTTTAAGTCTGTCAGGATATTTTGTTTTTGCCGAAATCAAATAGCTGTCCTGATTTCCGTCAATTTCCTCCTGAGTGATAACTGCGCCGCTGACGAGGGCATAATCCATATTTGATATAAGCATCTCAGCCGTATTTTCGCCGTTCAACATATACGGCGGCATCATCTGCCTGATTTCACCGCCGAAATTGCTCTTGCCGTTTTTAAGGGCAAAAACATCTCTGCCGTCAACCTTTCCCTGTTGCCTTTTCCATAAATGTGCGTGACAATCTATAATCACAGCGTTACACCGTCCTTGAAAATTGCAATTTCCATACAGCCGTTTTGCTCATTCTTTGTCTGCTTGCCGTTTGCGGTTTCGACAATCAAATCAAGCAGTCCGTTTTCGTTTCCCGCCTGAGCGTCAAAATCTATCCAATGCTTTTTATGCTTTGCAAGTGCGGAATTGGTTGCGGTTTTGATTGTCGGCACGGGAGCACCGAGGGGAGTTCCCCTGCCCGTTGTAAACAGAATAAGCTGACAGCCCGCCGCCGCCAGATTGGTAACGGCGACCATATCGTTGCCCGGTCCGTTTAATAAATTCAATCCCTCTTTTTCCGCTGTATCGCCGTAATCAAGCACCGCCGTCACGGGTGCCGACCCGCCCTTTTGAACACAGCCGAGTGATTTTTCTTCGAGAGTTGTTATCCCGCCCTCTTTGTTGCCGGGCGAGGGATTTTCGCTGACGGGCTGACCGTGGGCAATAAAGTATTCTTTGCAGTTATTTATTAAATTTACCGTATCGTTAAATACGCTTTCATTTACGCAGCGATTCATCAAAATCTGCTCCGCTCCGAACATTTCGGGCACTTCGGTTAAAACGGCCGTTCCGCCCATTGAAACGAGCCTGTCCGTTATCCTGCCGCACAGCGGATTTGCGGTTATGCCCGAAAGCCCGTCGCTTCCGCCGCATTTCAATCCGACTTTTAATTTTGAAATCGGCACGGGAGTGCGTTTGTCATTACCCGCAAGGCTTTTAAGCTCCGCTATAATTTTTTCTCCCTCCGAGATTTCATCTTCGCAATCCTGGCAATTAATAAATCTTATTCTCTCGGCATCATAATCCCCAAGAACTTTCTTTAACTCCTGAATATTATTGTTTTCACAGCCGAGCCCGAGAACAAGAACGCCGCCCGCATTCGGATGCTTTATAAGCCCGCAGAGAGTTTTTTGCGTAATAAGCAAATCATCGCCGAGCTGACTGCAACCGTAAGGATGTGTAAAGCAGCCCGCACCCGTTAAATTTGCAAGGCTTTTCGCCGTGCCGTTTATACAGCCGACCGTCGGTATTATCCAAATATCGTTTCTGATTCCGATTTTTCCGTCTTTTCTGACATAGGCATTAATTAGCATCGGCTCAGCAGGCTCAACGGGCTTTATTTCAGGTGAATATCGGTATTCAAGAGTTCCCGAAAGAGCCGTTTTAAGATTGTGGGTATGTATATGCTCCCCCTCTCGGATATCCTGCGCGGCAATGCCGATGGGGAAGCCGTATTTAATAATTTGCTCGCCCTTTTTAATGTCCGTCAGAGCGTATTTATGGCCGTTATCAAGGCAAACCTTTACATTGTCATTCGGATTTATTATGACATACTCCATTTAATTGCCTCCCTGATACCGTCGGCATGAATTATGTTAAGGCTCTCGTTTACAAGGGCTGTCATTGCACTTAAATTTCTCCCCCACAAAGCCTTGTTTTCAAGAATCTCCGAAATGTCTGCGCTCTTTATAAAATCAACGGCAGACTTATCATCGCAAACATCATTCGATTTATAATATTCAATCAGGCAGGCAAGAGAAAAGACAAGCGGCTTCGGCAAAGCTCCGTTTATATTTTCACAGTCGGTAACGGTCGGTAAAACCCTTGCGGTAAATTTGCTCACGGAATTCAAAGAAATTGATTTCCACATATGCCTGATATACGGATTTGCAAAACGCTCTAAAACAGCGTCTGCAAACCTCTCGCTTTCGCCGCCGTTAAGGCACGGCATTATGTATCCGAACAGGCAGGTCTTTAAAAATTCGTTCAGCAGGCTGTCGTCAAGGCTTTCTTTTACGGTCTCAACCCCGCAAAGGAGCGACGGAAAAACGAGAGAAGTGTGCGAGCCGTTCAGAATACGCACTTTCATCTTTTTATAGGGCGACACATCGTCTGTCCAGATGACATTGAAACCCGCCTTTTTAAGCGGAAGCTCTTTTTCAAAATCGCCCTCAATTACCCAGAGGTGATAAGGCTCCGCCGTGTCAAGCAGCCTGTCTGTATATCCGATTTCTTCAAAAAGCTTTTCCGCTTCATCTTCACTCGGGAAGCCCGTAACAATGCGGTCAACAAGAGTGCTGCAAAATGAGTTTTCGTTATTAATCCACTCCGAAAACGCCTTTTCCAAGCCCCATTCCCCGGCATATTTCAGAACGCACTTTTTAAGCTCCGCTCCGTTGCCGTCAATCAGCTCACAGGCAAGGATTACAAATCCCGAAAGCCCGTTTTTATATCTCCGATAAAGAAACTGCGTTAATTTTGCGGGAAAAGAATCGGCAGGCTTATCCGAAAATTTGCAGAGCGGGTCATAGTGAATTCCCGCTTCGGTCGTGTTTGAAACAATGAACCGAAGCTCGGGATTGTCGGCAAGCGACAAAAATCCCTCAAAATCCGAATAAGGATTGATTGCGCGCGTTATTGCATTTATCTCATTTATTAGGCAAACCGAATTTCCGTTTTCAACGCCCCTGACAACAAGATTGTATCTGCCGCCGCAGGCATTGATTTTTTCGACCGTTTTTGAATTTGTGGGCGATACAACAACAACCTTGCCGTCATAGAGCCCTTTTTTATTAAGAGTATCAATAAAATAATCCGCAAAGCCGCGCAAAAAATTACCCGTGCCGAATTGTAAAACAGTTTCTTTCATAATTACGCCTCGAATTTTATCAGAATTTTGGCAAGTGAGCCGTCGTTATGCGCCAGAGCCTCAAATGCCTGTGCGGCGTTTTCTTTGCCGTAAACACCGCTTACCATTCTTATTATATCAGCTCTCCCGTTTTTTACAAGATTTATAAGCTCCTCAAAATCTTTTGTAAAAGCATTGCGGCTGCCGAAAATATTCAATTCCTTTTTAAGAATAACTGAGTGAACAAAGGTTGTTTCGCGTTTGCCGTTGCCGATTAAAATTATGTTTGCACCGTGTGCAGCTTCGTTGATGCAGGATAAAAAAGTTTCGGGAGCGCCGCAGGCTTCAACGCACACATCAAAGCCGTTGCCGCTTGTGAATTCGGCACAGGCGGTATGCAAATCATCGGATTTAACATTAACCGTGCAGTCCGCTCCGTATTCCTTGGCAAGAGCAAGTCTGCTCGGCAGCATATCGGCAATCATCACCCGCGCGCCCATTGACTTGGCTTTTATCAAAGCGAAAAGCCCTATCGGCCCCGCGCCCATTATAAGAAGATTATCTCCGCTTTTAACCTCGGCTCTCGAAAGAGCATGGCAGCTTATTGAAAAAGGCTCAATCAACGCCAATTCTTTTGCTGACAGACCCTTTCCGTCAATTATCCTTTCAACAGGCATGGTTATATATTCCTGAAAGCTGCCGTCCCGCTGAACGCCCATGGTCTGATTATCATGGCAGGCGTTGACGATTCCACGCTTGCAGGCGTAACACTCTCCGCAGTTGAAATATGGATTGCAGGTAACAATATCGCCTGCTTTCAGTCCTTTTTCATTTTCGGGAATTTCAACAATCTGCGCCGAAAACTCATGACCCGGTATTCTCGGATAAGTGGTAAACGGCTGATTGCCCGTGTAGGAAGCAACATCAGCACCGCATATTCCGCAGTAAAGCACTTTCAGCAGAGCCTCTCCCGCTTTTGGGACAGGCATCTCTTTTTCAATCAGTTTAACTTCTCCCGGATTTGTTATTTCAATGGCTTTCATTTCTTATGCCTCCGTATCAATATATTCGGAATTCCAGATAACCGCCGTTTTCAGCGGCGCGCCCTTGGAATAGATTTTATTTTCATAAGCATCAATCGGATTTTCTGCAAATTCATCTTTGCCGATAAGCTCAACAAGCCTGTCGAATCTGCTCTCGCAAAGCAGCTCAATAGCTGTTTCCATATGCTTTTGGGTAAAGTTGATTGAGGCTAAAATCACCTGATTTTTGAAGCCGAAAGGCATGGTATCAAAAGTAACCTTCGGACCGAGAGAAAAGCTGTTGTAAATTCCGTTGCAGCCGAGAACATTGTGTTCAAAGGCAATTCGGTGCTCAACCTCCGTGCCGCTTGTGCCGACAAAAACAGTTGCAGTTCCGCCGATTTTTCCGATAATCGCTTTTGCCGTTTCTTCTTCGTCCATTCCGTTCGAGGAAAGATAATCGCAATTAAGCTCGCTTTTCACAAACAGAGCCTTCTTGCTGTTTTCATCACTCCTTGCAACAAAGAGAATATTTGCTTTCGGGTGATTTCTCCTGATTTGGTCGCCGATAAAAAGCCCCGTTGTGCCCAAGCCAAAAATGACAACGCGCTCAAAGGTATTTTCAACTGCATATTTTCGGGCTGTTTGCTCATCGCATTTTCTCTTTGCAAGCTCTACGCGGAAATTCTGCGCTTGCCCGATATCACACATTCTTTCATGCTGAAAAACAGCGCAGGCGTAAGGGTCGGAGAACACCAGCTTTTTTGCAACAGACAGCGGCAGTTTCGGAATTCCCTCATATTTTTTCGGCAGATGCAAAAGCATATCAGGGTTAAAATATCCCCTGTCGCAGAAAATGCCGTCTGCTCCGTCACAGCCATATTCAAAATAGGTTTCGTCCTCGGTGAAGCGTGTCGGGTCAAAGCTGTCGCCGCCGCGAATCAAAACTATCGCAAACCTGTTTTCTGACGGAACCCACACAACGCCCTCATGCCCGTTAATCAGTCTGCTTTCGCCCTCGGGGAATTTCGGGCTGAGTTTGCCCTCTCTCCCCATTTTCATAAGTTCAAAGTCCGTTCCGCAAAAGCCGCAGAACACGGGAATTGCCTCAACACCCGCCTTTTTTTCTTCTCCTCTGAGCCTTTGGCGAGGCGGATTGATAAGATTGATTTCGCCGTACTTTAACGGCTCTTTTTTGTCATTTTGAAAATATGTTGCCTTTGTTTTCAAGCTTTTTACCTCGGTTCTTTTGAATGATTGTTTTTAATAATTTCTGCTTGCCTAAGTTTGGAAATTTACGCTTGACACTATACCAATATAATTATACAATATGTTTAATTCAGTTGATTGCGAAAAGCTATCAAAAAATTTAGAAATCCTATCATTGCAGAAACGAGGTGTTGATGTGAAGTCAAATGAACCCGGCGTTCTCAGCAAATCCGAGGTGTATTTTTCATCTCCTTCTCAAACTGCTAAAAAGCTTTATTATTATCCCATAAGCGCAGGGCATTTTTTCTGCGTTAAAGGCTATCATCTGACAAGGGAAACATATAACAGTCTGTTGGTTACTTATATTATTGACGGCAGCTTTACATATGTAAAAGACGGAAAACACATAACCGCCCGTGAGGGAGACACGGTTATTCTCGACTGCTTTAAGCCCCACGAATACTATACCGATGACCGCTTTGAATCAATCTGGATTCACATAGACGGAGCTAATTCATATGAGCTTTTTAAAGAAATAGAAAGAGCCGACGGAAACACGCTGAAATGCCGTGACACTCCGCATGTTGTTAAGCTCATGTTTCGCATTTACAACAGCATAAGCGGAGATAATCCACCGTCGGAGCTTAGTATGTCACTTGATATATACAAGCTTTTTGCCGAGCTTCTCAATCCGCAAAGAATAAAAAGCAAGGGCGAAAGCAGCTATGAGGAAAACATTCAGGAGGTTAAGCATTTCATTCTTGACAATCTGAACGAAAATCTGAATGTTAAAGAGCTTGCAGAAAAAGCACATATGAGCGCTTCTCATTTTTCACGGGTTTTTAAGCAGCAAACCGGTTTTTCGCCCTATGATTATGTTTTGATTTCCCGACTCAATCACGCCAAAAATCTGCTTAAAAAAACCGATATGACGGTGGCGTCAATCGCTTATGAGGTAGGATTTAACAGCGAATCGAATTTTATATATTTCTTCACGGAAAACGAGGGTATTTCCCCCGGAAAGTTCCGAAAGTTGAAGTTTTGACAAAAAGGAAAGCCTTTCCGCTTTTTATGGCGGCAAGGCTTTTTTTATAGAAATTCCGCAAAATGTAATTCTTTTATGCTGACAAGCTTAAGCTTATCCGAGTGAAGCGGAATTGATATTTCATTATACACATTTGAAATACCGAATTTTGTTTTCGGCGCCGTGCGTATAATGAGTGTATTGTTTTGCTCGATATATTTTTTATAATTCCTCAAATGCATAAGAAATTTTTTGTCAATATTGAAATAATCATTAATAAGCGTTTTGCCGCTAAAAACCTGTAAATTAAGCCCTTCAAAATCAAATCCCAACACAACATCAAAGCGGTTTTTGAGTATATCCTTCGGCAGTTTCAGTTCATAATAACTGCGTTTGCCGGTTGAATAAAGATAATAATTGAACGGCAGTTTATGCTTTTTGCATTTTTGAAGTGAAATTGCATTTTTGAGGTCGGTGTCGGTCATCTGTTCACAATAGGTTTTGCCGTTATCGCAATAAACCGTTCCGTCCAAAAAGTACGCTCTGCCGTTGATGAAATGAAACCGTTTCGCTTTTTTAATAGGAATGATGATTATTTTTACATCACCGATTTCCGTTCCGTTTTCGGAAAAATCAAGAGGAATTTCCTTGCCTTTTACGGCGCACTTTGGATTAATCCCCTCACATTCGGCAAAGTAACAGACCGTTTTGCCGTCTGCTTCGGTTTTGGCAATCGGCTGAGCAAGGATATAATCAAAATCCACATCGCCGAGCCGGATATTGAACGGATAGAAAAACATTGCTCCCGCCTTTATGTCAATGCTCGGAAGATTTACGGTTCTATCTTTCATTGTAAATTCAACATTAACATCTTTGAAATCGTTGTACTTCAAGCCCTTTTCGTATGTGCTTGCAAAGAAATAACCGCTTGCGTTTTCATCCGCTCTGACTGAGCATTTTAAAAAGGAAATGTCATTCGGATTGTTGCTTTCCCATTTCGGGAAATACGCCTGTTTTGTGCAGATTTCTCTGTCAAATTCGTTAATGAACAGGTGCATCAGCCGCAGTCTGTCGCCGTGCGGGCGGCAGACGCCGTAACGGCTGATCGGCGCCTGAAAATCATAGTCAATAATCGGGTAGTTATTCGGATAGCCCGTCAGCCTGTTTTCCTGCATGAGGCGGTCATTGGGATTTGCGCCGCCGCAGAACATATAATAGCCGAGCCAATTTACGCCGCTTGCAAACTTTGCAAAGCCCACGCCGTAGCCATCCTTTTCGCTGATAAACGGTCTGCGGTGCTGGGTTACCTGATTGCCGGGACCCGTTTCGCAAAACGCATAGGGCACATCGTCATAAACGCCCTTTCGCTCCCGATTGCTTTTGAACAAATCTCCGCCGATTTCACCCTCTGTTTTAGCAGGAGTGATTGCAAAGCGGTTGTTCGGCTTGAGAGCGGTTTTGCCGTAAGTCCACGGCGCATCGGGGTAGCCGCCCATCGTGGGCAAAAAATCGTTGTCGGGCACGCCCGCAGGCCATGCGGTCATTGTGAAAAACGGTGTTTTGAAACCGATTTCTTCAGCAATCCTGCGAAGCGTGCGGATATGCTTCGTTGAGCCTGTGTACTCATTTTCAAGCTGAATTCCGATTACCGTTTCGCCGTCAAGATAAGGCTTAACCTCGCTGTACAATCCTTGCCAGAACTCTTTGACCTCGGAAAGATATTTCGGGTCATTGCTTCTTTTTTCCGGCATTTTATTGATTCGTTTCGGAAATCCGCCTCTGATTACCTCACCGTGACACCAAGGACCGATGCGCAGAATACAGGGCATATTGATATCCTTGCATATTTTAAGAAAAGCGGCAATATCCTTGTTGCCCGCAAAGTCAAACCGGCCCTTGATTTCCTCATGGTAATTCCAGAATACATAGGTTGAAACTGCGTTAAGTCCGCATTCACGCATTTTGAGAAGCGTTTCTCTCCACCGCTCTCTCGGAAGTCTTGAAAAGTGCAACTCACCGGCGATAACGGTAAAAGGCTTGCCGTCCTTTGTGAAATACTGCGTATTTGCGCCATATGGGCTTTTTATGTTTGAATAGTTGAAGTTTCCCGATTTAACCTCTTTCGGTATTGCGTTAATTTCTACTTTCATTATTTACCTGCCCGCTTTCCGCAAAATTACAAATTTACTGATATATCCGTGTTTTTCAGAGTCTTTGCATTTGACTGTTTAATAAAAACACTGCATTTTAAATCATTGATTGTAATTATATTTTACTATCAGCCGCAGCAAAAAAGTTAAGAAAAAATGCTTTATTATTTAGATAATCTGCTTTTTTGCAAAAAATATTTTATGATTGTTTTTCTAAGCTTTTCGGCACAATTTTGAAAGTTAATCACTTTACGATGTGCTATACTTCAAGCAGTATCATTCAACGGAGGATTAGAAATGAATAAAATTTTTGAATTCAACTACGACTATTCACGCTGTATGGTTATGAAATTGGGAATGGCTTACCCCGAAAAGAACATTCCGGGCAAAAGCCATGTGCTTATGACCTTTGAAGAAGCCCTGCCGTATATTCAAAAAATCGACAGCATGACCCCTGGCATAACAAAAATCTATTATCTTGTCGGCTGGCAGTATCTCGGGCATGATGACAAATACCCCGACTTTTTTGAAGTAAACGAAGCTCTGAAAAGACCTCAGGACAAAACAGCTTTGGACAGTTTCAAGTGGCTTTCAGAGGAAGCCGGAAAATACAACTCCGTTATCAGCGTTCATATTAATTTCAATGACGCATATGACAACGCACCGTCTTTTGACGACTTTGTCAAAGCGGGTGCGCTTATCAGAAAAAGAAACGGCAAGCCCCACGCCATTGAAAGATACAACGGCAGAAAATGCTACAAAACCTGCCACAAGGCATATTGGGAATCAGGTCTTTTCAAGCGTCAGTTTGACCGCTTTGTTGAAACCTTTCCGTTTATAGCAAAAACCGGCACAATTCATGTTGACAACTTCCAATGCTACAAGAATTATGCGCCGCATGTAAGCATTAAAGAGATGCAGAACGGAAGGCGCAAAATGATTGAATATGTTAAATCAAAAGGTATTGACATTACCTCGGAATTCACTTATAAAGAAAGCGAATTCCTGCCCAACAGACCGATTTTCGGTCTGCCGAGAGACCATTATAAGCATTGCCCGATGGATACCATAGGCTTGATTCCGCTAAGCTGGTGGTGCTACCGCATGACAAACAGGGAGCTGATTGAAATCCCCCCTCAGCTCTACTGCGGAGGCACTTTCAGAGAAAAAAGGCTGAACGCCCTGTTCTACGGCAATATGCACGGAGAAGATATTATAAGCAAATCCAACTCCGATTGGGCAGAAGATTTCATCAAAGAATTTGCAACATATCAGGTGCCGTTTCATTTCCTATGCACACATAAACGCCTCGCATTGAAAGGTCATTTTATGAATGAACGGTGCGAGTTTTCCGACGGAATCACAACTTACCGCCGCAACCGCCGTATTGTTCGGAACGGCGAGTTCCTCAAAGATGAAGATGATTTATTCATTCCGTATATTCATGAAAAAGGCAGCTACATCGCATACAGCGAAAACGGCTTTTCAGCCTGCAAAACCGTTGAGAAATCAAGCGGAACTGCTTCGGTTTTTATCATCACAGAAAACGGATTGCAGCCTGGCGGTAAAGTTGAAATAGCAAATTCAAAGATTAATATTAATGTTAAGGCAAAGCAGGCATTGATGATTAGAACTGATAGCAACGACTAATACCCGACAAATGCATAATCATATTAAGCCGGATTTTCGATTACTGAATAATTGAAAATCCGGCTTAAAAAATAGC
This sequence comes from Acutalibacteraceae bacterium, assembly GCA_051881535.1. Taxonomy (GTDB): domain Bacteria; phylum Bacillota; class Clostridia; order Oscillospirales; family Acutalibacteraceae; genus CAG-177. The sequence goes on from JBJEQB010000038.1 coordinate 40,837, forward strand.
TCAACAAAGTTCCGAAAAGAGCAGTATGGCTTTGGCATCCCGAAAAGACAAGACTTTTTTAGGAGAGGACGAGGAGCGCTTCGCATTGCTCTGTGTTTCTTCCTGCTCATCGGTCTTGCTTCATCTCGCACCGCGAGCGCAAG
>JBJEQB010000039.1:0-124465 GCA_051881535.1 Acutalibacteraceae bacterium
ATTTCCAGAGTTCTCGGATTTCCTTACCACTTTCTTTTTATCATGCCTCCTTTTATGTTATTCAGCGTGTGCTTTCGGTAATAGTAAGCACGGGTTCGCCCGCTTTCTTCATATATTCAAGCAGAATTTCACGCAGCTCTCTGCGGGTTTGAGCGAGCGAGGGGTCGGAAACAAGGTTGTTTTTTTCGTAAGGATCATTCTGAAGGTCATAAAGACAGTCCTCGGTGTAGCTGTCGGCAAAGGCGCTGTCTCTGTTTTTGGCTGAAACGCTGTATTTCCATCTGTCGGTTCTGACGGCTCTGCCTATCTGGCTTTCAGAAATCTGAATGAAAACGCTGTCGTGACCCTTCTTGTCGGTAAGGCTCTTGCCCATAAAATGCTCGGGGATTTCCGCGCCCGCAATGTCAAGCACCGTTGCGGGCAGGTCGATAAGCGAAACAAGGTCGCTGACCTTGCCGCCGCCCGTGAAGCCGCCGCCCGTTATTACAAGCGGAACTTTTATGCTTGCCTCGTGGCAGGAACGCTTGTATTCGGCGTTCCTCGTTCTGAAATGGCAGCCGTGGTCGGAGGTGTAAATTATAACGGTGTCATCATAAATACCTTCGTCCTTGAGCGTTTGAATGAGCTTGCCGAAATTATGGTCAACCCTGTTGCAGCAGGCAAGGTAGGAGGGCATCTGAAGCCGCCAGTCGCCGAGAGTTCCTTTTAAATCACCCGGAATATCATAATCCTTGAAGCTGTTTTTCAGCCCCTTGGGTGATTCAAAACGCAGATGGTCGTTCTGATGATGCGGCTCAAGTTGCGACACAAACATAAAGAACGGCTTGTCGTGAGATTTTTTAACATATTCTATGGCGTAATCGTTTATTCTGTCTGCGCGGTAGCCTTTGAAATCAAGCTTGTTGCCGTTTTCATCATAAACATAGCCGTTATAGCCGTGCGAGGTGAATTCAAGAACATCGGCGGCTCTCCAATAATCATAGCCGCCTCTGCGCTCCTTGGGAGTTGCCTTTGTTGCAAGCCTGTGTTCGCTGTCGGAGGCAAGGTGCCACTTGCCGATATAAGCCGTGTCATAGCCCGCTTCTTTCAGATAATGAGCTATGCCCTTTGTGTCGGTGGGCAGGGCTATATCGTTGCGGTAGCAGCCGATTTGAGTGGCATAAACGCCGCTTTGCAGGCAGGCTCTCATCGGACCGCACACGGGCTGGCAGGTAAAGGCATTTTCAAAAAGAGTTCCCTCTTTTGCAACGGAATCAAGATTGGGAGTAACGGGGAGCTTCTGACCGTAGCAGCCTGCGGTATCGGCTCTCTGCTGATCGGAAAAATAAAAGATTATGTTAGGCTTTTTCAAAATTAATCCTCCTTATCGGTTTATTGAACGCAGCTTGTCAAGCGCATGAAGAATAAAATCTGCCTGCGGGCAATAGCCCGAAAGCTGATTGTAAAGGCTTCTGTATCTTTTGCAGCCTCCGCCGCAGACGGAGCGCACGGAGCAGGAGGGGCAAAGGCTGTTTTTTTCTTCGTCATGCTCAAAGAATTTTTTAAGCCCGTCGCAGGCAAGAATATCGGCGATATCTGCGGAGTTTATGTTGAGACATTCAAATTCGTCAAGGCAATAGAAATCGCAGGGATAGCAGGTTCCGTCCGCCTCAACAACGAGCTGGGCATTGCACCTGCCGCTTGCGCCGCATTGCTCTGCGGTTCCTTTTGTGAGCAGAGAGAGCAGATTGTCAAAATCTCTGACATAGAAGTGATTGCCCTTTGAAACCTCGGCAAACCACAGATTGAAAAACCTTTTTTTAAATCTCGCAAGCTGTTTTGCTCCGAGGCTGTGTTCCGATTTTTCACCCGTCAGCGGGTCGAGGCAGTAGATTGGCTGAACATCGCGGAAATCATTTTCAATATAAAACTTAAAAAGCTCCGAAGCGTCCGTTTCTGCCGTTATCACCGAAAGAACGTTAAAGTCAACTCCGTGACGGCGAAGCAGCTCAATGCCTTGCATTGCGCCGTCAAAGGACTCGGGACGCATTTTATTGTGAAGCTCTCTGTTTCCGTCAACCGAAACGCCGATAAGAAAGTTGTTTTCTTTGAAAAAAGAGCAAAATTCTTCATCAATCAGCGTTCCGTTTGTTTGCAGGGAATAATTTATTATGCTGCCTTGGGTTCTCAGCCTTTCGGCGGCTTCAACAAATTTTTTGAAGAAGTCAAGCCCTGCCAAAAGCGGCTCTCCGCCCTGAAACATAAAGGTTAAAACGGAGCTTTCTCCGCAGAAATCAAACATTTTTTTAATAAGATTTTCGGCGGTTTCGGAGCTCATAAATGAGCCCGTTTCTTTTTGGCGGGAGTTTGCCTCGTCGCAGTAAAAGCAGTATCGGCACGCAAGGTTGCACAGCGATGAAGCAGGCTTTATTAAAGCGGTCATATTCCGCATAAAATCACCTCTTTTTGCTAAAAATAATCAGGCGGGAAACGCATCATTAGCGGATTTTCGCCAATAAAGCGCAAAATTTGCGCCGTGGGTGATGCAATGTCAAGGATAAGAATGAAAGAATATTTTATGTGTTTTGCTCTCGGAGCCGTTATATACGGCTTGATTGAGGTTGTTGCAAGGGGATATACCCATTGGACAATGGCGCTCACGGGCGGAGCGGTTATGGTTCTTCTGAGTATGATAAACCGAAGCAGAGATATTAATTTTGCCGTGCGCTGTCTGCTCGGGGCGGCGGTGATAACCTGCCTTGAATTCGGCGTTGGAATGATAGTGAATGTTGCGCTCGGCTGGGGAGTTTGGGATTACTCCGATAAGCTGTTTAATATCTGCGGTCAGATTTGCCCGCAGTTTACGCTCGGCTGGTTTTTCCTGAGCATACCCGCCTTTGCACTTTGCAGGCTTGTTGAGCGAAAAATCAGCTTGCGCTGATATAGTTCTTTATGCCCTTAACGGTGGCGGCGGCAAGAATGTCTCTGTTTGCCGCGCTCTGCAATACCTGACATTCCTCCGTGTTTGAAACAAAACCGTATTCAATGAGTATTGCGGGACATTCCTCAACTCGGATTACTCTGAAAGCATAGAAATTTGCGCCGCGGCTGATTTTGCTCATGAAATCGGACGGCTTGTCTTTATAAATCTCGGTTTTATAAGCCTCAACAATGCTTGTGTGAATTGCCTTTGCGAGCGGCTGGGAATATGCTCGGTAATAATAAGCCGAGGTTCCCATTGCCGAAGCGGCGGAGCTTGAATCGCAATGGATTGAAATAAACATATCGGGGTTATGCGTGCGTACGGCGCCGTTTCTGTCGGCATAGCAGACCCATTTATCCGAAGTTCTTGTCATAATAACCTTTGCGCCCTCGGCTTCAAGCAGCTCCTTTACCTTTGTGGCGATTGAAAGATTGATATATTTTTCAAGCTCAAGGTCGGCGGCGGAAACGGCACAGACCGCTCCCGAATCAAGCCCGCCGTGGCCTGGGTCAAGCATTATCGTATAGCCGCTCAGAGATGAGGACGGCTTATGGTTGACGGTAATAACGAGGTTGCCGTCATCGTTGTATTCATAATGGAAGCCGTAGAATTTGCCCTTTTCGGCAAGCTCAAGCGTAAGAGTAACGCTTGAATTTGATTTGTCTGACGACCATGCGGCGCTTTTGCACACAGAGCCTGAAAGCGAGATATCTCCGCGTGCCGTCTCCGTGTCGCTGAATGTGAATTCCAGTCCCGTGCAGTTAAGCGATGAAACCGTTACGGGTCTGTTATTATACATACCGTAGGTCTGACCGAGCAACTTTGCGTTGAAAGCAACTGTTCTGTTCATTTCGAGAACGATAACGGTTTTGCCGTTGCTGACCTTGCTTGAAACAACTCTGATGTTATTTTTCGGCATAACATATCCGTCTTTGATGCTAAGATGTGTTATTTTGCCGTTTTCGCCCGAGGCAAGCCTTTCCTCTCGAAGCACAGGGACTTTAACGCCCGATGCGAGGATATAATAAGTGTCGCCGTCATATTTGGCGCTTGAAACAACATAATCAACCGTGCCTTTGAGCAGGGGAGAGCAGTCGGGAACGGAAAATGTACTCGTTGTGTTGCCGGGATAGACCTCAACATAGTCATCGGTTATTACGCATATTTTTGCCGAGCCGAGACCGTAGTTTTCGGTGTAATAATATTTTTGCATACCGTCGGAGGGCGGCAGGGCGGTTTCGGTATGAGTTTCGGAAATCTTATCGGTTTCCGATACGGAGCCTGACGGAGCGGGAACCGTCGGCTTTTGTGTGGTTTCGGTTGTTGTGGGCTTTTGCGTTGTGGGAGGAGCGGTGACAACCTCTTTTGCCGTCACCGTAACGCTCGCACCCTTGAGTGATTCAGAAAGGCTGTCATATTTTGCGGTAACGGTGAATTTACCGAGCTTCTGAACAGACGAAGTGCTCTGCGGAGTGTTGAGCGAAGCGGTAAAGGTTGCAAAGTCCGAGGCGGCGTCGGGCGCATTGTCCTGAGAACCGCCGCTGCCCGAAACGGCAGTCATCGCATAGGTCTTGCCGTTAAAAGAAACGGAAAGACTTGCGCTTTTGAGCGCAACCGCAGTAACCTCTATCATCATTCCGCCCGGAACGGAGATATCCTCCGAGGGTGAAACGGATTTAAGAAGCTTTATTTTATAAGTGACCGTGTAACTGTAGGTTTTGCCCTTGTGTTCAAATTTGATTGTGTTTTTGCCGGGGTTGAGCGAGCAGTCAACGGAAAAATCGCCGTTTTTGGCAACTGTCAGCTTTTTGCCGTTGCACAAAAGGTCATATGCGGGGCTGCTTGTTCCGCGGAAGGTGATTGTGGGCTGCTCAACGGTTATATTTGTGCTCTTATGGCTTGTTAAAGAAAAATCCTTGTCGAGCAAATATGTGTCACGCTTTTTTATATAGTTCAGAACGATTTCCGCGCCCGTTCCGCTTGCCTTTGAAATATCGGAATACGGGGCAAATGCCAGCGCTTTGCAAAGCGGCATTTCCGCTGAATGTGAAATCAGCGCAACCGAGCTTGCGGCGCTGTCGGTGCCAAAAGACGAAAGCCCGCTCAGATTATGGCAGAGCCAGAGGGGGCAGGTCTTTTCGTTCCAAACGGATTGAGCGGTTTCAAAGACTGAATTTTTGTCCTTGCCCTGAAACAGAAAAACGAAATCGGCTTTGCCGCTCGAAACAAGCTCCGTTACCGATTTTGATGCCTTTGAGCAGTAAATCGGCTCAATTCCTATCTGCATGGCAGGGTCGGTTTTTCTGATTTTTTCGCAAAGCTTGTCCGTGGTTTCATAAAATTCGGACAGCGTTTCGTCCGCTCCGCCGAGAATTATGAAATCGAAGTTGTATTTTTCGGCAAATTCGGCGGCATAGTCTCCGCCGTTTGAAATGTCGGCTCTGACTCCGAACATAAGCTTGTTTTGCTTTGCAAAATCAAAAAGTTCGGAAACTTCCGCGCCGTTTTCTTCGGTCAGGCTGAAAATAACCGTGTTAAAGCCGAGCTTTTCAAAATTTGAAAGCTCCGACGAGCTGTTTTCCGAGTAAGCGTCATAAAATGCGGCAACGATTGAATCGGGCGAGGATGTTTTGGGTCTGCCCTGAGCGGGCAACTCCTGCTGCTCGGTTGTGCTCGGCTCGGCGGAGGTTGTTTCATCGCCGAAATTGCTTTTGAGAGAATTAAATTTTCCCGTTGCAAACATAAATGCAATTATTGCCGCGATTGCAACGGCAATAAAGACCGTTGCGGTTATCAATAGCTTGTTTTTTTTCATTGTCCGTTCCCCGTGCCGTTAAACGGCTTTTTTTAAGTTCTGAATTTCGGTTTTGCAGGCGGCTCTGTTCAAGTCCTGATATGAGAACACAACGAAGCCGCTGTAATTTTTGTTTTTTCTGATGCATTTGAGCTGGCGCGCCAGAATATCTGTGTTTTCCTGCCATTCGGAAGAGCCGGTGCCTGCGTATGCGTCTTTTTTGCCGCATTTATAAGCCGCAAGCCCGCAGACGAGCTTTATCTGCGGATTTCTCGGCAGAGCCGCCCATTCCGCAAGCAGGCTTTGAAAATCGAGCGTCTCATGCTCAAAGCCGAAATAAATCTGCGGTATGATTATGTCGGCATAGCCCTTGCTCGAAAGCCAGAGAGCGCAGTCGGCATAAAGCTCGTTTTTGTTTTTCTCAATTTGAGCCGCAGGGCTGATGCTGACGGTCAGATTGGAGTTTGTCGCCTTGACAGTTGAATAAAGTGAAGAAACAAACGAATTAACGCTTGCTCTGCGCCATTCGGCAAGGCTCAGAGCGCCGCCCTCGGCTTTATATTGTGAATACTGCTTGCTGTCAATCGATTTATCGGTTGAGGGATAAAAATAATCGTCGATGTGTATTCCGTCAATATCATATTTCCCGAGGATTTCCCTGACTCCGTCAAGAATAAGCTTGTGATTTGAAACGCAGGCGGGATTGTAGTATATACCGTTTTTTAAAATGCATATTTCGCCCTCGGAGTTGCCGCCGTCAAGGATTTTCTTGGCGGGATTTGAGGCCGAAAGCAGAGAGGGGTCATTTTTTGTCGACACTCTGAAAGGATTTATCCAGCCGTGGACGGATATCCCGTATTTTTTTGCACTTTCAAGAATTACTTTAAACGGGTCAAAGGGCAGAGACGCGCCCTCCGTTCCCGCAATGAAAGAGGAATAGGGATAAATATCCGATTCATAAAATGCGTCTGAAAAAGCTCTCATATGGACGAAAGCCGTGTTAAAGCCGCAATCGGCAATGTTTTTGAACATTTTATCGGTTTCCGCCTTATATTCGGAGCGCGTTTTGCCCGCCGCGCTGATGTAGTCATAGCAGGAAATCCAGATTCCGCGCAGCTCCGTTTGGGTTTCCGCAGGCTTGGTTGTGCCCGTCGCGGTTTTGGACGAGGTAGTTTTGGGAGCGGCGGTGGTTGCGGCGCGCGTTGAAGCGGGCGCGAAAACGGAGAACGCCGCAGTTTTTGAAACACCCGCAGTTGACGGAACGCGAGAGACTGCATTTGTTATTGAATTTGCCGTGAATGACGGCAAAGCCGCGGCAGTTACCGCTTCGGTTGAATTACAGACCGTTGAGTTTTCTGCCGAAGAGTATTCGGGAGCGGTTGTAAATTCTTCCGAAGTGTATGCCGAGGTGCTCTCGGCAACAAACTGCGTTTTGCTCGGTTGACAGGACGGCAGTAAAAGGCATATAATAAGAATTAACGGAATAAGTTTTTTCATATCTTTTCCTTTCACCGTTTTTGCTGAAAATATATTATAAAGGACTGTATAAAATGCCGTTTTTTTCAAAATTTATTCTGATTTACCTTGCGCTTATGGCGATTGTTGCGGTTGCGATAACCGCAGTCGATAAAAGCGCGGCAATAAAAGGCCGCCGGCGTGTGCCCGAATCAACTCTGATGCTTGTCGGGCTTTTCGGCGGAGCACTGCCGATGTATGTAACCATGAAAGTCATAAGGCATAAAACGAAGCATAAAAAATTTATGATAGGTCTGCCGCTTGAAATTGCGCTTCATGCGGCACTCGCGTGCCTCGGTGTATGGCTGTATTTCAATAAATAAAAAGGACGGAGCGGAGTGCGGACATTCCGCTCCGTTTGATTTTTTAAAGGGTGCTTAAATCATATGGAGTCTGCTGATAGACGAAGTAATTAAGCCAGTTTGTAAAAAGAAGATTTGCCGTGCCGCGCCACTCCATTCTCGGAGTTTTTGACGAATCGTTGTCGGGGAAGTAATTGAACGGAACATTGATAGGCAGACCCTTGCCGACATCTCTGAAATATTCCTTTGCGAGAGTTTCCCTGTCATATTCCGAGTGACCCGTTGCAAAAAAGTTTCTGCAAGCCATATCGGAAACAAGGTGAACGCCCGCAATATCGGAATAAGACAGGATTTGCAGGTCTTTAACCAGAGCAATGTCGCCTCGGCGGTTTTCCGTGTGCCGCGAATGCGGAACATAGAATTCATCGTCAAGTCCGCGCATAAGCGGATGATAAGGGTCAAGGCATCTGTGGGGAAATACGCCGAAAAGCTTTTCTTTCAGCGGATATTTCGGAATTCCGTAGTGATAATAGAGAGCCGCCTGCGCTCCCCAGCAGATGTGAAACGCCGAGTAAACATTTTTTTTGCTCCACTCAAATATTTCGCAGAGCTCATCCCAATAATCAACCTGTTCAAATTCCATATGTTCAACGGGTGCGCCCGTTACAATGAGTCCGTCATATTTTTTTGTGCAGATCTCGTCAAAGGTTTTATAGAATTTGAGCATATGCTCCTCGGAGATATTTTTGGCTTTGTGAGATTTAACCTGCAAAAGCTCAACCTCAACCTGAAGCGGAGAATTGCTCAAAAGCCTGAGAAGCTGAGTTTCGGTTTCAACCTTGGTGGGCATCAGGTTAAGAATAAGAATATCAAGCGGGCGGATATCCTGAGAAACAGCCCGTTCTTCGGTCATAACGAATATATTTTCTGATTCGAGAGCCTTGTGAGCGGGCAGCTCGTTTGCAATTTTAATCGGCATTTACGACTGTTCCTTTCCTTGAAAAAACGCAAAAGCAAATAAAAACTCTTTTTTACTCTTAGCTTTTTAATGATGTTTAATTAGTTCGGATAACGGGATTTACAGAAGCCTTTTGTTAGCGGTCAGCAAGGCTTTTGAAATTGCCGTTGCCACAACAAAGCCTGCGATAGCCTCCACAACTCCGTTAAGCCCTACAAACCAGGCTATGAAGCCGAGAATGTTTGCGGCGGCGGACTGTGAATAAAGCGAGGTGAAGAAGTCCGTTCTGCTGAAAAGAAGAAGAAACGAGCCGATAAACATCGTTGTGTTCAGCAGCGGGCAGCAAAGGCTTGAAACGGCGCAGGGAACGGAATTTCCCTTGCAGACCTTTGAAAGACCTTTGAAAATCAGACCCGTAAGCCAGCCCTCGAGAATTCTCGGAATCAGGCAGATTATGAATGTGAAAATCGGGTTGATGCTGACCAGTGCGGCTCCGAAAGGGCTCATTCCCGAAATCGCCTGCCAGAAGCTCGTCAGGCCGAATACCGTTCCGCATACCGCCCCGGCAGCAGGGCCGAGTACGACTGCACCTATGGCAACGGGAATGATGTTCAGCGTTATTTCAATAACGCCGATTTTGATGTAGCCGATGCTTGTGAAGCCGAAAATCAGAAGCACGGCAACAAGAACCGACAGTTGGGTCAGGCGAAGAATTCGCGCTGTTTTTGGGGATTTTGCTGTTTTTGACATAATATATTCCTCCTTGCTGCTGCTCACGAAAAATCGGATGCAGCGCAAAATTTAGCGAAATAATTATTTGTGATTTCTTTCGTAGAGAACCTTCAGTCCGTAAAGAACAAGCTCTCCGTTATAGATAATGTCTCTCTTGCAGCTTTTAATGAGATCCTTTGCAAGTCCGCCCGTTGCAACGGTTGTCACAACGGTGTCGCCAAGCTCGTTCTCAAATTTTTCGCACAGCCCGTCAATCATGGCGGCATAGCCGAAAACCGTGCCCGACTGCATGGAGTCAACGGTGTTTCTGCCTATTGAATGTGTCGGAGTTTTAAGGCTGATGTTCGGCAACTGCGAGGTTTTGGCGGAGAGCGCGTCAAGCGAAATGCCTATTCCCGGCGCAATCGCACAGCCGCGGAAAGCTCCGTTGCGGTCAACGGCGCTGATTTTGCTTGCCGTGCCCAAATCTATAACAAGGCAGGGCAGGGGATAAAGTGCCGCCGCGCCCACACAGCCTGCGAGCAAATCTGCGCCGAGCTGAGCGGGGTTGTCAATCATAATGTTCATTCCCGTTTTAATTCCGGGGCCGAGCACCATTGGCTTGCAACGGGTGATTTTTTCGACTGCCGAGCTTATTGTCGAGGACAGCTCGGGAACAACGCTGCTGATTGCCGCCGCGTCAAATCCGTCAAGCGGAGTGGCATACAGTGAAAATATCTGCTTGAATTCAACGGCATATTGGTCAGGGGTTTTTGAACGGTCGGTAGCAAGGCGGGAAACAAAAACGAGCCTGTCGCCGTCATAAACTCCCATTGTAATGTTTGTATTTCCGATATCGATTGCCAAAAGCATTGTAAATTCATCCTTTTTCCAAAAACTCTTTATATTATACACTATATTTATACGGATTGCAATGAAAAATAACTTGCTTTTATTTTTTTACGCTATATAATGTAGTTAATTGAGTTTTCGGAAAGGGGGAGAGCAAATTGGAATGTAGCTCCTGTCCGCGCGGTTGTAAGGTTGACAGAAGCGTGAAAACGGGATTTTGTTCGGTTGGAGAAGCTTATAAAATTGCCCGCGCCGCCCCGCATTTTTGGGAGGAGCCGTGCATAAGCGGCTCAAAAGGCTCGGGAACCGTGTTTTTTTCGGGCTGTAATCTCGGCTGTGTTTTCTGCCAGAATTATGAGGTCAGCCATGCGGCTTTCGGCAAGGAAGTCAGCGAAAGCGGTCTGATGAAAATTTTTGATATGCTTATTGAAAAAGGCGTTCATAACATTAATCTCGTAACGCCGACCCATTATGCCGAAATGCTTGCGAAAACGCTTGAAAAATATAAATCTCCCGTTCCCGTTGTTTATAATTCATCGGGCTATGAGAAAGCGGAAACGCTTAAAAAGCTCGAAGGGCTGATTGATATTTATTTGCCCGATTTGAAATATTATGACTCCGCTCCCGCGCTGAAATATTCGGGTGCAGGAGATTATTTTGAATATGCCTCGGCGGCGGTTTCCGAAATGTTCCGTCAGGTCGGAACCTTGCAGACCGATGAAAACGGCATTGCAAAGCGCGGCATTATTATCAGGCATATGGTGCTGCCCGGCAATATTTCACAGGCGGTAAAGGTGTTTTCGTGGGTGCGTGAAAACCTGCCCCATGAAACATATATCAGCGTTATGCGGCAATACACTCCTTTCGGCAGAGCAAAGGATATGCCGCCGATAAACAGGAGGCTTTCGGCAAGGGAATATTCGATTGTAAAAGAAAAAATCCTCGCTCTTGGCTTTGAGAATTGCTTTTTTCAGGGCGCGGATGCGTCTGACGAAGAATTTATTCCGAAATTTAACCTTGAAGGTGTTGACCTTTAGTTAAAATTTTGGTAAATTATATTTATCATCCAATTCCAAAATAACGGAGGTATAATTTATGGCAAAGGGAAAAGGCTTTGCGGCGGAATTTAAAAAGTTTATTATGAGGGGCAATGTTATCGACCTTGCAGTCGGCGTTATCATCGGCGGCGCATTTCAGGCGATAGTCAAATCGCTGGTTGACGATATCATTATGCCCGTTGTCGGTCTTGCAACAAAGGGAATCGACTTCACGAATTGGTTTATCGCTCTTGACGGCAACAAATACGAGACTCTTGAGCTTGCCAAAGAGGCAGGTGCGGCAACTCTCAATTTCGGCAGCTTCATCAGCGCGGTTCTTAATTTCCTTATTATGGCTTTGGTTATTTTCATTTTCGTTAAGGTAATCAACACCGTCTCCGAAAAGGCAAAGAAGCCTGAAGCTCCCGCTGAGCCCACAACCAAAAAATGCCCTTACTGCAAGAGCGAAATTTCAATCGAGGCTACGAGATGCCCCAACTGCACATCTCAGCTTGAAGAAGCCGAATAAGCTCGGTTTACGGAATTACAGCGCAGAGCAACTTCGCTTTGCGCTTTTTCTGAATTAATCAGTTATCACTAAGGAGATAAGACAATGAAACTCGGATTTATCGGAACGGGCAATCTCGCGTCGGCAATCATCAAGGGAGTGGTTTCGTCGGGCAAAATTGCGCCAGAGGAAATAAAAATCTATGATTTAAACGCCGAGAAAGTATCGGAGCTTTCCACAAAATATTCGGTCAAAGCAGCGGCTTCGGCATCGGAGATTGCAAGTGAATGTGAAAGCATTGTAATTGCCGTAAAGCCAAAGGATTTTGACGCTCTTGCCGCTTCAATCGCCGAAGAAGCCAAAAAGAATAATCCGCTGATTATTTCAACCGCGGCAGGCACCGAAATCAAAACGATTGCAGAATTTTTCGGCTATGACGCAAGAATTGCGCGTATTATGCCCAATATAAACGCCGCTGTGAGCGAAGCGATGACTGCAGTGTGTGTATCGGAGCAGGCAACGGAAAGCGATTCGGCTTTTGCTCTTGATTTCTGCTCATGTTTCGGTAAAGCCGTTTTGCTTGAAGAAAAATATTTTTCCGCATTTACCGCCGTTTCGGGCTCTGCTCCCGCTTTTGCCTTTATGTTTGCCGACGCCTTGACTACGGCGGCTGTAAAATACGGTATTCCCGCCGCCACGGCTCAGCAGATTGCCGCTCAAATGCTCTTGGGCAGCGCAAAGCTGATGCTTGAAAGTCCGCTTGCCGTGAGCGATTTAATCCGCAGTGTATGCTCGCCTGCGGGAACAACCGTTGAGGGCGTTTGCAGCCTTAAAGAAACGGGCTTTGAAAGCTCCGTGATTTCGGCAATAGATAAAACTGTTGAAAAAGACCGGCTTATGTCGGCAAAAAATAAATAAACGGAGAAAAATAAAATGGAAATTTTAATTTTGAGTTCTCTTGAAAAGGTGTTCTCGGATGAAAAACCGACCGCGCCGCAGTTTCAGAGCTTCTCCATGCTTAAAAACGAGCGTTCATCTTTTCAGGTCGCATTCTTCACGGAAAAGGACTGCTCTGTTTCCTTTGAGCTTAAAGGAAAGCTTGCTCCGCATTCAAAAGCATATTTTGTAAAAGAAATCCCCGTAGGGCTTGCCTGCAATGAGGGCTCCGATGATTTTTATCTCAGAAAAGAGTCGGGCGATTATCCCGACTGCCTTGTGCCCGCCGAAAAGGAAGTAACGGCTCGGGGCGGCAAGTGGCACAGCCTTTGGATTGAGGTTTCTCCCGAGGGGGACTGCCTCGGAAAGTCCGTTTTGAGCGTTGAATTAAATGAGGACGGCGCAGAGCCGACCGCCTGCGAAATCGAGATTGATGTTATCAACGCTTCTCTGCCCGAGCAGGAGCTGATTTATACAAATTGGTATCACTCGGACTGCCTGTGCAATTATTACGGCGTTGAGCCTTTCAGCGATGAGTATTGGAGAATAAACAGAAACTTTATCAAAACAGCCGCAGAGCACGGTATGAATTGTATTCTCACTCCGCTTTTCACTCCGCCTCTTGATACGATGGTAGGCGGCGAAAGAAAAACCGTTCAGCTTGTCAAGGTTCGCAGAAACGGCGGAAAATACTACTTTGATTTTAAAAATCTCAAAAAGTGGATAGATATGTGCCGTGAATGCGGAATTGAATATTTTGAAATGAGCCATCTTTTCACTCAATGGGGTGCAAAGCACGCTCCCAAAATCGTTGCGATTGACGGAAAGGGCAGAGAGAAGAAGATTTTCGGCTGGACAACCAGAACCTCAAGCAAGGCATATGATGATTTTCTTCGTCAGTTTGCCGCCGCGCTCGTTAAGGTTATTGACGGCGAGGGTCTCAGGGATAAATGCTTTTTCCATGTTTCGGATGAGCCGAACATTAATCATCTTGAAACATATAAGCGCAGAGCAAAGCATATAAAAGAAATATTCCCGGGCTTCAGGGTTATTGACGCTCTTTCGGATTTTGATTTCTATTCAAAGAGACTTGTTGAGCAGCCCATACCTGCCGAGGAGCATATTCCCGAATTTGCGGGCAAGGTTCCCGAGCTGTGGACTTATTATTGCTGCGGTCACGATAAGCATTATGTTCCCAACCGTTTTCTTGCAATGCCGTCTCTGAGAAACAGAGTTATCGGAATACTTATCTATAAATACGATATCAAAGGCTTCCTGCAATGGGGCTATAATTTCTATAACAGCCGTTTCTCCATAAGAAGCATAGACCCGTTCAAAATAACCGATGCCGACGGAGCGTTCCCCTCGGGCGATGCATTCATCGTTTATCCGGGAGAGGGCGGAGAGCCGCTTGAATCTTTAAGGCTGAAAGTGCTTTACGACGGCTTTGAGGATTTGAGAGCGCTCAGACTGCTTGAAAGCCTTATCGGCAGAGAAAAGGTGCTTGAATTCATTGATAAGGATTTGTTCAAGCCGCTTACATTTATGGAATATCCGCACGAAAACGACTGGCTGCTTGAAACAAGAGAAAAAATCAACCGCATGATTGAGGAGAACCGAAATGCCGATAACATTTGACAGCGAAAAAAGAATTTTCAAGCTTGATACGGCAACATCAAGCTATATATTTGAGATTTACGAAGAAAACTACATTGTTCATCTCTATTACGGTTCAAAAATACCCGACAGCAATGTGGCTCAGCTCAAATACAGAGGCGGTTTTCCGTCATTCAGTCCCAACAACATAAATGTCAGCGACCCGATGTTTTCACCCGATGTAATTCCTCTCGAATATTCGGGCGAGGGAACGGGCGATTTCCGCTCTGCCGCCGTTGCCGTCAGAAATGCCGACGGAAACAACTCAACGGATTTCAGATACAAGTCGCATAAGATTTACAGCGGCAAGCCCGCTATTGAAGGACTTCCTGCGCTTTATGTTGAAAATGACTCCGACGCTCAAACTCTTGAGCTGTTAACGGAAGACTCCGTTACGGGCGTTCAGGCTGTGCTTTATTATACTGTTTTTGAAAATCTCGGAGCAATGACGAGAAGCGTTAAGATTGTCAACGCTTCCGGCAGACCCGTTGAGATTGAAAAGGTTTACAGCTCGTGTGTTGAATTTCATACCCACGATTATGAGCTGCTGACTCTTTACGGCAGGTGGGGCAAAGAGAGAAGCCTTGAAAGGCGGGCTCTTGCTCACGGCAGGCAGCTTGTTTCAAGCAAAAGAGGCTCCTCAAGCCATCATCAGAATCCGTTTGCGGCTATTGTTGATAAAGGTGCAACCGAGGATTACGGCAGCGCTTACGGATTTAATCTCGTTTACAGCGGCAATTTTGCTTTTGAAGCTGAGGTCAACCAATTTGCGGGAACGAGAGTTTTAATGGGTATTAATCCCGACGGCTTCGGCTGGAAGCTTGAGCCGGGCAGCAGCTTCAGCTCCCCCGAGGTTGTTATGGTTTATTCCGCAAACGGAATAGGCGAAATGAGCCGCATTTTCCACAGGCTTTACAGAAAGCATCTCATAAGAGGCAAGTGGAAAGATATAAAAAGACCCTTGCTCATAAATAACTGGGAAGCAACGGGAATGGAGTTCACGGGCGAGCAGCTTGTTACCTTTGCCGAAAGAGCGGCGGAGCTCGGCATTGATATGCTCGTTATGGATGACGGCTGGTTCGGCAACAGAGACAGCGACCGCTGTGCGCTCGGTGATTGGACGGTCAATGAGGAAAAGCTCGGCGGAACTCTTTCGGAGTTTATTGAAAGAATAAATGCGCTCGGGCTGAAATTCGGTATATGGTATGAGCCTGAAATGATTTCAAGAGACAGCGAGCTTTACCGCGCCCATCCCGATTGGTGCCTCCATGTTCCGGGCAGAGAAAAGTCAATCGCAAGGCATCAGTATGTTCTCGATTATTCAAGGCAGGATGTCCGTGATTATATTTTCGGAGAAATGTATAAGGTTCTCTCGGCAAATAAGATTGATTATCTTAAATGGGATTTCAACCGCAATCTGACCGAGGTAGGCTCGGCGCAGCTTCCGCCCGAAAGGCAGAAAGAGGTTTTCCACCGCTTCGTTCTCGGAACCTATGAGGTTATGGACAGGCTCACAAAGGCGTTCCCCGATATGCTCATTGAGAATTGCTCGGGAGGCGGAGGTCGCTTTGACCCGGGAATGTTATATTATTCGCCGCAGATCTGGACGAGCGATAACACCGACCCCATCGAGCGCCTTTCCATTCAGTTCGGTACATCGATGTGCTATCCCGCCTCAACCATGGGCGCTCATGTTTCGGCAAGCCGCCGCACGGGCTATGAAACAAAGGGCAATGTTGCGCTTTGGGGCTCTTTCGGCTATGAACTTGACCCCAATAAATTTACCGAAGAAGATAAAAAAATTGTCAAACAGCAGGTCGGGGAATATCATAAATACTATGATGTCATTCATTTCGGCGACCTTTACAGGCTCATAAGCCCGTTTGAAAATCAGTTCCGCGCGGCGTGGGAATTCGTCTCGGAGGATAAAACCGAAGCTCTGCTCACAAGCGTTGTTATGAGAAAGCCCGAAGACAGAGCCCTGTTTATAAAGCTTAAAGGTCTTGACCCGGATAAATATTATATCGATGAAGATACGCACGAGGTGTATTCGGGTGCTCTGCTGATGAATGCGGGTCTTTGCATTATCGCAAGCACAGATGACGGTGCAAGCTTTAAAAAGTATTTCAAGGCAGTTGAATGATTCAAGCGCAAAAAATCCTCCCCGCGTCGGCAGGGAGGATTTAAACTGGAGCGGGCAACGGGAATCGAACCCGCCTATTCAGCTTGGGAAGCTGACATTCTACCAATGAATTATGCCCGCACAGATATTTTGTGTATTATACTTTATAACATTTGCACCCAAAAGTCAATTAAAATTTTTGCTTGCAATTAAATTTTTCGGTAAGGAAGTAATGTAATGACTCAGGTTGTTGCCGCTCTGATTCGTCAGGGAGATAAGTTTATGATTTTTCAGCGCCCTGAAAACAAAACAAGGGCGTTTGAATGGGAATTTGTCGGCGGAAAGGCGGAAAAGGGAGAAACTCTCGAGCAGGCTCTCATACGCGAGTGCCGCGAGGAAATCGGCGTTACGGTAAAGGTCGGCAGCGTTTTTGCCGAGGTTGACCATGAATACCCCGATATAACCATTCATCTGACGGTATTCAATGCCGAAATTGCCGAGGGCACGCCTCAAAGGCTTGAACACAACGATATTAGGAGCATAACTCCCGATGAAATTCCGCAATATGAGTTTTGCCCCGCCGATAAAGATATACTCAAAAAAATCAGGGAGGAATTTTGATGGTTCTTTTTGTTGAATACCCTAAATGCACCACCTGCCAAAAGGCAAAAAAGTGGCTTGATGAAAACGGCGTTGAATATACCGACCGCCACATCAAAGAGGAAAATCCGACCTTTGACGAGCTGAAAAAATGGCACGAAGAAAGCGGACTTCCGCTCAAAAAATTCTTTAACACGAGCGGCTTGCTTTATAAATCAATGGAGCTCAAAGATAAGCTTCCGAATATGAGCGAGGAGGAGCAGCTGAAGCTTTTGGCAACTGACGGTATGCTCGTTAAGCGCCCGATTGCCGTCAGAGACAAAACCGTTCTTGTCGGCTTTAAGCCTGCGGAATGGGAAAAGCTTAAATAAATCGCTGATAAGAAAAATCATTAATTGCGCCGGGGTACTTTGCGGTATCCCGGCGTTTTTTGCAAAAAGGGAACAGCGGCAGACAATAAGCCTGCCGCTGCCTTTGAGAAACGCGAAATAAAAGAAGTTGTCAAGTATTATAAAAAATCCTCACATAATATAATGTCGAAAAACGCGAAATCTTTCGCAAAAATTTATATTGTTTTTTAAATTTTGTATGATTGTACAAACCGTCATATCAAAAGATGTGCAAAACGCCGACAGATTTTAATTCGGAGCGATATTAACTCATGAGGCGCTTTTGAACGGCACTTTTGCCGGAAAAGAACGGCGGCGGACATAAGCCTGCCGCCGCCTTTGAGAAACGCTGAGAAATATAGAAGTTGTCAAGTTTTATAAAAACTCCTCTCATATATATAATGTCGAAAATCGCGAAATCTTTCGCAAAAATTTATCTTGTTTTTTCAACTTTGTATAATTGCACAAATAAACATACCTGAATTTGTGCAAAACAACAAACAAAGATACGGTTGCTCATAAATTACGAAACATCTTGAAATCCGAAAGAAAAAATAATATAATCATCATATCATCTGTGAAAAGGGGAGACGGCGATGACGGAAGCACAGGAGATTATCCGAAGCCGACTTTTTGAGCTTGCGGACGCCGAATATGCGGAATTTCAGCGCAAGCTTATGCCTACCGTTGCACCCGAGAGCGTTATCGGCGTGCGAACTCCCGCGCTGAGAAAGCTTGCGGCGGAGCTTTCGGGAACGGAGCAGGAGGCGGAATTTATCGGAATACTGCCTCATAAATACTATGAAGAGAATAACCTGCACGCATTTCTTGTTGAAAAGATAAAAGATTATTCCGCCTGCATTAATGCGCTGAACGCTTTTTTGCCTTTTGTTGATAATTGGGCAACCTGCGATATGATGCGCCCCAAGGTGTTCAAAAAGCATCTGGGCGAGCTGCCCGCGCAGATTAATATTTGGATAGCCTCGGGCGAAACATATAAAATTCGGTTCGGAATAGAAATGCTTATGACATTTTATCTTGACGAAAGCTTCAGCCCCGAATATCCCGAAACCGTTGCAAGCGTCAGCTCCGATGAATACTATGTTATTATGATGAAGGCGTGGTATTTTGCAACCGCACTTGCGAAGCAGTACAGCGCCGTTATTCCCTATCTCGAGCAAAACAGGCTCGATAAAGAAACGCATAACAAAACCATAAGAAAAGCTGTTGAAAGTTACCGCATAACCGATGAGCAAAAGGCATATCTGCGGTCGCTTAAACGATAAAAATAAATGAAAGGAAAAGAAGCAATGTATTATAAAATAGAAAACGAATTTTTGACCTGTGAAATTGATGATATGGGAGCGCAGCTCCATTCTCTGAAGCTCAAAGAAAACGTCACGGAATATATCTGGCAGGGCAATCCCGAGATTTGGTACGGTCAGGCACCCGTGCTGTTTCCGATAATCGGTCAGTTAATCGGCGATAAATACAGATATAACGGCGTTGAATATACAATGCCCAAGCACGGTCTTGCCCGTAAGCTTCCGTTTAATGTTAAGGAGTGCGGCGGCTCAAAGGCGGTTTTCAGCCTTGAAAGCAATGAAAACACACTTAAAAGCTATCCCTTTGAATTTGAGCTGCTCGTTTCGTTTGAGCTTTGCGGCAAAGCGCTGAAAAATACAATGACGGTAATTAACAAAACCGACGGCGAAATGTATTTTTCA
This sequence comes from Acutalibacteraceae bacterium, assembly GCA_051881535.1. GTDB lineage: Bacteria > Bacillota > Clostridia > Oscillospirales > Acutalibacteraceae > CAG-177. Next base: position 19,070 of record JBJEQB010000039.1, read on the forward strand.
ATCGGAGCGCATCCCGGCTTTAACTGCGAGGTCGGCGATGTTATCGAATTTGAAAAGCCCGAAACGCTTTCAACCGAGCGCATAGATAAAGAAAACCTGATAATTCCCGAAAAATTCCCTCTGATTGAGAATTCAAGAGAAATTGAGATTACAAAGGATATCTTTGCTCCCGACGCTCTCATTCTCTCTGAAATCAAGTCAGAAAAGCTGAGAATTCGCGGCAAAAACAAGATTGAATTCACTTTCGGCAAATGTCCTTTCCTCGGCATTTGGGCAAAGCCGTGCGCGCCCTATGTGTGCATTGAGCCGTGGTACGGAGTTAATGACGGCAGAGAGGTTAAAAACGATATTTCCGAAAAGCGCGGAATACAGCGCCTTGATAAAGACGGGAAATTTGAGTTTTATTGGAAAGCCGAGATAATATAATATAAAACCTTGTGAAAAATGTAAAACTTTGATGAAGCAAAGTGATAAAAATTAGTTGATTTTTGCAGTTGACCGAAAGCCGGTCGGATGTTATAATATCAACAATATATACAGCGAAACGCAGTGACGAGGAATAAGCAGTATGCTCCCGCTTACAGAGAGTTGACGGTTGGTGCGAGTCAACGGAAGGTCTTATTGCGAGCTCTCCTCCGAGCGGCCGACCCGAACCGTTTCTTTCAGGAATACATAGGGCGGACGGAGCCTGACCGTTAAAGCAGGGAGCGATGTTAGTCGCGTTGAGCGGTTGCCGTTATCGGCAGCAAAAAGAGTGGTACCGCAAGATTTTTATTACGATTAAAAATCCTGTCTCTTTAATTTTAAGTAAAGAGGCAGGATATTTTTTTATACTTGCTTTAAAGCTTCAATTCTTATTTGAGCGATTGCAAAAGCACAGACAGGAGCAAAACAATGTTAACCCTTGACAAAATTTTTAATGCACAGGTTGTGCTCAAAGATATTATCAGAGCAACAAAGGTTGTTCCCACAAACGGGATTACCTCAGAGTGCGAGCTTTTTCTTAAACCCGAAAACCTGCAAAAGACGGGCTCGTTCAAGCTCAGAGGCTCGGGCTATAAGATAGCTACACTTTCTGATGAAGAAAAGAAAAAAGGCGTTATTGCCTGCTCGGCGGGAAATCACGCGCAGGGAGTTGCTCTTGCAGCTTCAAAGCTCGGAATTCCCTCATTGATATGCCTGCCCGACAGCGCACCCATATCAAAGGTTGAAGCCACCAAAGGCTTCGGCGCTCAGGTTTGCCTTGTGAACGGCTGCTATGACGATGCTTATAACAAGGCTCTTGAACTCAAAGATGAGATGGGCTACACCTTCGTTCATCCCTTTGACGATGAGAATGTTATCGCGGGTCAGGGCACGATAGGGCTTGAAATTGCAAGCGACCTTGACGATATTGACGCGGTTATCGTTCCGATTGGCGGCGGCGGTCTGATTTCGGGCGTTGCCTATGCCCTGAAATCGATAAGACCGTCAATAAAGGTCTACGGAGTTCAGGCGGCGGGCGCTCCGAGTATGTATAACTCAATAAAGAGCGGACATATCGAGTGCCTTGAAAGCGCGTCAACCATTGCGGACGGCATAGCCGTTAAGCAGCCGGGCGAAAACACCTTTGAGCTTGTGAGCAAATATGTTGACGATATAGCCTTGGTTACCGAGGATGAAATTTCAGGAGCGATACTCGCCCTCATTGAAAAGCAGAAAATGATTGCCGAGGGTGCGGGCGCGGTTTCCGTTGCGGCGGCAATGTTTAATAAATTCCCGATTAAGGGTAAAAAGGTTGTCAGCCTTGTTTCGGGCGGTAATATCGATGTTACGAGCCTGTCAAGAGTTATAAAGCGCGGTCTTATGAAATCAGGCAGAGCAACGAGCCTTTTGATTGAGCTTATCGATAAGCCGGGTCAGCTAAAAGATGTTTCAAGGATTATCGCGGATTGCGGCGGCAATGTTACAAGCGTTCATCACGAGCGTGCAGGCAGCACCGAGAGCGTTAACGGCTGCTACCTCAGAATAGCAATGGAAACAAGAAATTATGACCATGTTATGGAAATTAAGCAGGCGCTTCAAAAAGAAGGCTTTAAAATAGTCGATTGATACAGCGCCGATAAAAATTTGATGAAGGAGAGATATTTATGAGCGAAATAATTCACACAAAAAACGCTCCCGAAGCCATAGGCCCTTATTCTCAGGCAATCAAGACGGGCGATTTGGTTTTTACATCGGGTCAGATAGCGATTAATCCCGCAACGGGAGCCGTTGAAGCGCAGACGATTGAGGAGCAGACCGAGCAGGTTTGCAAAAATCTTTCCGCTGTTCTTGAAGCGGCGGGCAGCGGGCTTGATAAAGTGGTTAAAACCGTGTGCTTCCTCAAAAATATGAGCGATTTTGCGGCATTTAACGAGGTTTACGGAAAATATTTTACGGGAAAGCCGGCGCGCTCCTGCGTTGCAGTTAAGGAGCTGCCGAAAAATGTTCTTGTTGAAATAGATACTATCGCGAAAGCAGGTGAGTCAAAATGATGGATGCGTCAAAATACCGAGTGGGGTATTTCCCCGTCAGCGAAAAATACAATAAGTGGGTTACAAAGGACCATATCGAGAAGCCTCCCGTCTGGTGCAGCGTCGATATGCGTGACGGCAATCAGAGCCTTGTTATCCCTATGAGCCTTGAAGAAAAGCTTGAATACTATCAGACTTTGCTCAAGGTCGGTTTTAAAGAAATCGAGGTCGGCTTCCCCGCCGCTTCGGAAACAGAATACGAATTTTTGAGAACTCTTATTGATAACAATATGATTCCCGATGATGTTACCGTTCAGGTTTTAACTCAGTGCAGGGAGCATATTATCCGCAAAACCTTTGATGCCTGCCGCGGCGCACCGAGCGCAATAATTCATTTCTATAACTCGGTCAGTGTTGCTCAGCGCGAGCAGGTTTTCAGAAAGTCCAAAGAGGAGATTAAGAAGATAGCCGTTGACGGCGCAAAGCTTGTTAAAAGACTTGCCGCCGAGTATGAGGGCAATTTCCGCTTTGAGTATTCTCCCGAAAGCTTCACGGGCACGGAGCCGGAATATGCGCTTGAAGTGTGCAACGCCGTTCTTGATGTGCTCGAGCCGAGCGAGGATAACAATGTTATCATCAATCTCCCCGTAACGGTTGAGATGAGCCTGCCTCACATTTACGCGAGCCAGGTTGAATATATGCACGAAAATCTCAAATACCGCGAGCATGTTACGATTTCGCTTCATCCCCATAATGACAGGGGAACGGGCGTTGCCGATACAGAGCTTGCTCTGCTTGCGGGTGCGGACAGAGTTGAGGGTACTCTTTTCGGAAACGGAGAGAGAACGGGCAATGTTGATATCATAACTCTTGCTATGAATATGTATTCTCACGGCGTTGACCCGAAGCTTGATTTTTCAAATATGCCCGAGCTTGTCGAAACCTACGAAAGATGCACAAGAATGCATGTTTACGAGCGTTCACCCTATGCAGGCGCATTGGTTTTCGCTGCTTTTTCGGGCAGCCATCAGGACGCGATAGCAAAGGGAATGAAGTGGCGCAAGGAAAAGAATCTCCATCAGTGGAATGTTCCTTATATTCCCATCGACCCCGAGGATATCAGCAGAACATACGATGCGGATGTTATCAGGGTCAATTCCCAGAGCGGCAAGGGCGGAATAAGCTATCTGCTTGAACAGACCTACGGCTATATTCTTCCTGCAAAAATGAGAGAAAATCTCAGCTATCTGTGCAAGGGCATTTCCGACAGAGAGCACAGAGAGCTTAAAGCCGACGAGGTTCTGAAAATATTTGAAGAAAACTATTTCCTGCACACCTCCAATATCGGTATTGAGAATTATCATTTTATCCGTGAAAACAAAACAGTTAAGGTTGACATAACTTTCTCAAAGAACGGCGAAGAAACCCGTATGCTTGCCGAGGGCAACGGCTCGCTTAATGCGGTAAGCAATGCGCTCAAAGCTTATACGGGCAAGCAATACACCTTGCAGGTTTATACGGAGCACAGCCTTCAGGGTCAGGGCTCGCAGAGCGTTGCCGCCGCTTACATCGGTATTGAAGATGCCGACGGCAAGATGTTCTGGGGCGCGGGAACCGATGTTGATATCATCAAGGCGAGCACGGACGCTCTTTTAAGCGCGTTCAACAATATGATAGCAAAAGGAGAATGACATATGGGAATGACAATGACTCAAAAAATTCTTGCCGCCCATGCAGGGCTTGACAGCGTTGAGGCAGGTCAGCTTATCAGCGCAAAGCTCGATATAGTTCTCGGCAACGATATCACAACTCCCGTTGCAGTCAATGAGTTCAAAAAAGCGGGATTTGACAAGGTTTTTGATAAAGACAGAATAGCAATAGTTCTTGACCACTTTGTTCCCAATAAGGATATCAAGGCGGCGGAGCAGTCGAAGCAGTGCAGAGAATTTGCCTGCTCACATTGCGTAAGCCATTTTTACGATGTCGGCAAAATGGGCATTGAGCACGCGCTTCTTCCCGAGCAGGGCGTTGTTACCGCGGGCGACTGCATTATCGGCGCAGACAGCCACACCTGCACCTACGGCGCTCTCGGCGCTTTCTCAACGGGCGTCGGCAGCACGGATATGGCGGCAGGCATGGCAACGGGCAAAGCGTGGTTCAAGGTTCCGAGCGCAATCAGATTTAATCTCTCGGGCGCTCTTCCCGCAAATTGCAGCGGCAAGGATGTTATTCTTACAATTATCGGAATGATAGGCGTTGACGGAGCGCTTTATAAGAGCATGGAGTTCACGGGAGAGGGCGTTTCCTCTCTCTCGATGGACGACCGCCTTTGCATCTGCAATATGGCTATCGAAGCAGGCGCAAAGAACGGAATTTTCCCCGTTGACGATGTTACAATAGCATATATGGCGGGCAGATGTGAAAGAACTCCCGTTTCTTATGAAGCGGATAAAGACGCGGAATACGAAAAGACAATCGAAATCAACCTTTCCGAAATCGTTCCCACGGTCAGCTGCCCCCATCTTCCCGAAAACACCCGCCCCGCATCGGAGCTCGGCGAAATCAAGGTAGACCAGGTTGTTATCGGAAGCTGCACAAACGGCAGAATGGAGGATATGGAAACGGCTTATAAAACTCTCAACGGCAAAAAGGTTGCCGACGGAGTCCGCTGCATCATAATCCCCGCAACCATGCAGATAATGAAAGAATGTGTAAAAAGAGGCTATGTTACCGCATTTATTTACGCAGGCGCAGTTGTTTCAACTCCCACCTGCGGACCCTGCCTCGGCGGATATATGGGAATTCTTGCGGCGGGCGAGCGTTGCATAGCAACCACCAACCGCAATTTCGTCGGCAGAATGGGTCATGTTGACAGCGAGGTTTATCTTGCAAGCCCCGCCACGGCGGCGGCAAGCGCATTAACGGGCTATATCACTTGCCCCAAGGAGGTTTGATTTATGAACACCAAAGGAAAAGTATTCAAGTATCCCGACAATGTTGATACCGATGTTATAATTCCCGCCCGTTATCTTAACACTCCCAATGCCGCGGAGCTTGCGCTTCATTGCATGGAGGATATCGATACGGAATTTGTTAAAAAGGTTAATAAGGGCGATGTAATGGTAGCAGGCTGGAACTTCGGCTGCGGCTCGTCAAGAGAGCATGCGCCCCTTGTTATAAAAACCTGCGGCACGGGCTGCGTCATAGCCAAGAGCTTTGCAAGGATTTTTTACAGAAACGCAATTAACATAGGGCTTCCCATTCTCGAATGTCCCGAGGCTGCGGAAGAAATCAGTGCGGGCGATGAGGTCAGCGTTGATTTTGACACGGGCGTTATTACAGATATAACAACAGGCAGAGAATATAAGGCTCAGCCTTTCCCCGAGTTTATTCAGAATATTATCGCAAAAGGCGGGCTTCTTGCTTCGCTGAAGGAGGACTGACGGTGAAAAAGAATATCGCTGTTATCAGGGGCGACGGAATAGGTCCCGAAATCGTGGGCGAGGCGCTCAAGGTGCTTGACAAAACAGCCGAGCTTTTCGGTCACAGCTTCAGCTACACCGATGTTGATATGGGCGGCTGTGCCATTGATAAATGGGGCGATCCTCTGCCCGAGGAAATGCTGAAAAAATGCGTTGAGTCCGACAGCGTTCTGCTCGGAGCTGTCGGCGGCGACAAATGGAATAATGTTCCCGGAAATATGAGACCCGAAAAAGGTCTGCTCCGTCTGCGTGCGGGCATGGGAGTTTACAGTAACAACCGCCCCGCCAAGATATGGAGCCAGCTTGCGAGTGCGTCTCCGCTTAAAAAATCAATAGTTGATAAGGGAATTGATTTTATTATCGTAAGAGAGCTTATCGGCGGCGTTTATTTCGGCGAGCATAAGACCGATGAAAAAGACGGCGAAAAGGTTGCCGTTGATACAATGAGCTATTCCGAAAGCGAAATAGAGAGAATAGGCAGAATAGGCTTTGAAACCGCGAGAAAGAGAAATAAAAAGCTTTGCTCGGTTGAAAAAAGCAACGTTCTCGATTGCAGCAGACTTTGGAAAAAGGTTATGCACGAGCTTGCGGAGGAATATCCCGATGTTGAGCTGACGGATATGCTCGTTGACAACTGCGCCATGCAGATTGTTAAAAACCCCGCTCAGTTTGACGTTATTGTTACCGAGAATATGTTCGGCGACATTCTTTCCGACGAAGCTTCGATGATAACGGGCTCAATAGGCATGATTCCGTCATCAAGCCTCGGCAGCACCTCCTGCGGGCTTTACGAGCCTATTCACGGTTCTGCTCCCGATATTGCGGGCATGGATATCGCAAATCCGATAGGCACAATTCTTTCGGCGGCGATGATGCTTCGTTACAGCTTCGATATGCCTGCCGAAGCAGATTGCATTGAAAACGCCGTTTCGGCTGTTCTTGATGAGGGATACAGAACGGCGGATATTATGCCTGCGGAAGCGGCGGATTATAAAAAGGTCGGTTGCAGCGAGATGGGAGCGCTTATTCTCAGCCACCTTGAGAGGAAGTGATTGTGTGTTGTTATCGGGTGCTGACATAATTGTCAGAGTTCTGATAGAGCAGCAGTGCGACCGCGTTTTCGGTTATCCCGGCGGTCAGATTATAAATGTTTACGATTCTCTTTATAAATATCAGGATGAGATTACTCACATTCTCACCGCTCATGAGCAGGGCGCAATTCACGCAGCCGACGGCTATGCGAGAGCAACGGGCAAAACGGGCGTTGTTATTGCAACCTCGGGTCCGGGCGCCACAAACCTCGTAACGGGCATTGCAACGGCGTTTATAGATTCAGTTCCCGTGGTTGCTGTTACGGGCAATGTTCCGAGCACTCAGATAGGCTCGGACAGCTTTCAGGAGATTGACATAACGGGCGTTACCCTGCCGATAACTAAGCACAATTATTTTGTCGGCTCGGTTGACGAGCTGGCGGATACAATGCGCGAAGCGTTTATGCTCGCTTCGTCGGGCAGACCCGGCCCCGTTCTCGTCGATGTTCCCAAGGATGTTCAGATGGCAATGTGCGAATACGAGCCGAAGCCTCCCGTCGTTCCCGAGGAAAAGCAGGCGGCGAAGAACATCAGAATCGAGCAGGCGGCTGAATGTATAAACGCATCCGAAAGACCTTTTGTTTATTTCGGCGGCGGCCTTGTTTCATCGGGCGCGGTTAAAGAAATGCTTGAGCTTGCGGAGCTTATCGACGCTCCCGTCGGAAGCTCTCTTATGGGCATTTCAGCCGTTCCCACGGAGCATCCGAGATATCTCGGAATGCAGGGAATGCACGGGCACTACGCGTCTTCAATGTCAATGCACCATGCGGACTGCATTATCGCTCTCGGTGTTCGTTTTAATGACCGAGTAACGGGCAACAGGGCAAAGTTTGCAACCAATGCAAAGATAGTCCACATTGATATTCAGGGTGCGGAGCTTTCAAAAACAACCAAGGACACCCACGGTCTGCGCGGCGATGTCAAGCTCACGCTTCAGAAGCTTATTCCGCTTCTCAATAAGAGCGAAAAGCCCGAGTGGCAGGAGCAGATTTCACGCTTCCGCGAGGAAGAAAAGGAATATACCGATAACCGCGAGGGCATGACTCCGAGAAATGTTCTTATGACTCTTAACAGGCATCTGGGCGAGAATACTCCCGTTGCAACCGATGTCGGTCAGCATCAGATGTGGGCGGCTCAAACGCTTAAATTCAGCCATGAGCGCAGATTTATTTCAAGCGGCGGTCTCGGCACAATGGGCTTCGGCTTCGGAGCGGCAATCGGCGCGCAGATGGCAACGGGCGAGCGTTCCGTGCTTGTTACGGGCGACGGCAGCTTCGGCATGAGCCTTAACGAAATGGCAACCGCCGTTTCATACAATGTGCCGATGGTTATTCTGATTATGAATAACGGCGTTCTCGGAATGGTTCGCCAATGGCAGACCCTGTTTTTCAATAAGCACTATTCAAATACGGTGCTTAACCGTCAGACGGATTTTGTGGAGCTTGCAAGAGCTTTCGGAGCGGACGGCGCAACGGCAGCAACGCTTGACGAGCTTGACAGCGTTCTTGATAAGGCTTTTGCATATGACGGACCTTTCGTTGTAAACTGCCTGATTGACAAGGACGAATTCGTTCTTCCCATGCTTCCGCCCGGAGGCTCAATGGATGACATTATCGTAAAGGCGGGTGACTGATTTGGAAAGATATACCATAGCTATTCTCGTCAGAAACAAGTTCGGCGTTCTTAACCGTGTAACGAGTATGTTCCGCCGTTTGCAGTTCAATATATCCTGCCTTACCGTAAGCGAAACGGAATCAGCCGAGTATTCACGAATAACCGTGCTTTTTGACGGCGATGAAAACGGAAAAACACAGCTAATAAATCAGTTTTACAAGCTGCCCGATGTTATTTCCATCAAAGAAATCAAGCAGGACGAATCGGTTTGCTGTGAGCTGCTACTTATAAAGGTTGAAAATTCGCCCGAAACAAGGGAAGAAATCCGCTCGGCTGCGGATGCGTTTGACGCCAAAACGGTTGACTATTCAAGAGATTCAATCGTTATGCAGATGACGGGCGACAGCAGGCGCATAGATGCTTTCATTAATCTTCTGCGCGATTTTAATATACTTGAAATATGCCGAACCGGCATTGTTTCCCTCGAAAGAGGAAAAGAAACCATAAGGCAAGTAATAAATATATAAAGAAAGAGGTAAAAAACTATGGCAAGAATATTCTATCAGCAGGACTGCGATCTTCAGAAGCTCAGCGGCAAAACAGTCGCAATCATCGGCTACGGTTCACAGGGTCACGCTCATGCGCTTAACCTTAAAGACAGCGGCGTTAATGTTGTTGTAGGTCTCTATGAGGGCAGCAAGAGCTGGGCAAAAGCAGAGTCGCAGGGTCTTAAAGTTATGACTGCGGCAGAAGCTGCAAAGAATGCAGATGTTATAATGATTCTCATTAACGATGAAAAGCAGGCAAAGCTTTATAAAGAGAGCATCGAGCCCAACCTTACAGAGGGCAAAACTCTTGCTTTCGCACACGGCTTCAACATTCATTTCGGATGCATCAAGCCTCCCAAGAATGTCAATGTTATCATGATTGCTCCCAAGGGACCCGGTCACACCGTAAGAAGCGAGTATCAGGCCGGCAAGGGCGTTCCCTGCCTTATCGCTGTTGAGCAGGATGCAACGGGCGACGCATGGGATATCGGTCTTGCTTATGCTCTGGGCATCGGCGGCGCAAGAGCGGGCGTTCTTGAAACCACTTTCAGAACAGAAACAGAAACCGACCTTTTTGGTGAGCAGGCTGTTCTTTGCGGCGGCGTATGTGCTCTTATGCAGGCAGGCTTTGAAACCCTTGTTGAAGCAGGCTATGACCCCAGAAACGCTTATTTTGAGTGCATCCATGAGATGAAGCTCATCGTTGACCTTATCTATCAGAGCGGCTTTGCAGGAATGCGTTATTCAATTTCCAATACCGCTGAATACGGCGATTATATCACAGGTCCGAAGATTATCACCGAGGAAACCAAAAAGACAATGAAGAAAATCCTCAAGGATATCCAGGACGGCACATTTGCAAAGGAATTCCTGCTTGATATGTCCGACGCGGGCGCTCAGGTTCATTTCAATGCAATGCGTAAGATTGCTTCCGAGCATCCGTCAGAGGTTGTCGGTGAGGATATCCGCAAGCTTTACAGCTGGAACGGTGAGGAGAAGCTCATCAATAACTGATAAGGATAGATTTTTATGAAAAGTGATTCACTTAAAAACGGAATGCAGAACGCTCCGCACCGCGCGCTTTATCATGCGCTCGGTTTAACGGACGAGGAGATAAGCCGCCCTCTTGTCGGCATAGTCAGCTCCTATAACGAGATCGTTCCGGGTCATATGAATATCGATAAAATAGTTGACGCCGTTAAGCTCGGCGTTGCCATGGCAGGGGGAACACCCATCGTGTTCCCCGCCATAGCGGTTTGCGACGGCATTGCCATGGGGCACACCGGAATGAAGTATTCCCTTGTTACCCGTGACCTTATTGCCGATTCAACGGAAGCCATGGCTATGGCTCACGGCTTTGACGCTCTTGTTATGGTGCCCAACTGCGATAAGAATGTTCCCGGCTTGCTTATGGCGGCGGCAAGGCTCAATATTCCTACGGTTTTTGTCAGCGGCGGACCAATGCTTGCAGGTCATATCGACGGCGGCAAAATCAGCTTTTCCTCAATTTCGGAGGCTGTCGGTCAGTATAACGCAGGCAAGATAAACGAAGAAAAGCTTCACGAGTTTGAATGTAAAACCTGCCCCACCTGCGGTTCGTGCTCGGGTATGTATACCGCAAACTCAATGAACTGCCTCACCGAAGCTCTCGGAATGGGTCTGAGAGGAAACGGCACAATCCCTGCGGTTTATTCTGCAAGAATTGAGCTTGCAAAGCATGCGGGTATGGCGGTTATGGATATGCTCAAAAAGGATATCCGCCCGCGCGACATAATGACCGAGGCGGCGTTTACCAACGCTCTGACGGTTGATATGGCGCTCGGCTGCTCAACCAACAGTATGCTTCATCTCCCCGCAATCGCCCACGAATGCGGAATTGAGATTAATCTCGACATCGCCAACGGCATCAGCGAAAAAACGCCCAACCTCTGCCACCTTGCTCCCGCAGGCAGAACCTACATTGAGGAGCTTGACGAGGCGGGCGGCGTTTATGCGGTTATGAACGAGCTTTCAAAGAAAAATCTGCTCAATCTCGACTGTATGACAGTTACGGGCAAAACCGTAGGCGAAAATATAGAAGGATGTATAAATCTCAATCACGATGTTATCAGACCGATTGACAAGCCTTACAGCGAAACAGGAGGCATTGCTGTTCTCAGAGGAAACCTTGCCCCCGACGGCAGCGTTGTCAAGCGCTCTGCCGTTCTGCCCGAAATGCTTGTTCACGAAGGTCCCGCAAGGGTCTTTGAGTGCGAGGAGGATGCTCAGGCGGCAATCAACGCGGGCAAAATAAAGCCCGGCGATGTTGTGGTTATCCGTTATGAAGGTCCCAAGGGCGGTCCCGGAATGAGAGAAATGCTCAACCCCACCTCCGCAATTATGGGTATGGGTCTGGGTAACAGCGTTGCTCTGATTACGGACGGCAGATTCAGCGGCGCCACAAGGGGAGCGTGCATAGGTCATGTTTCTCCCGAAGCGGCGAGCGGCGGTATGATAGGCATTGTTGAAGACGGCGATATTATCAGCATTAACATTCCCGAAAACAAGCTTGAGCTTAAAGTGGATTCTGATGTTATCGCGGAAAGAATGAAGAACTTTGTTCCGAAGCAGAAGAAGCTCACGGGCTATCTGAAACGCTATGCTTCTCTTGTTTCGAGCGGCGCGGAGGGTGCGATTCTTAAATGATTGAAAATCGGAATTTGTCGGATTTGTCAACAAAGCTCCGCTCGCTCTGTGTTTTCCGCGGTCTGCTCTCCGATGAGGTTATCGCCGCACTTTTAAAATTTCTCGATACCCTCGGCTCGGCACGGGTTTCCGAAAAGGTGGATGCTTATTCGGCTTTTGTTTCCGCGCTTTACGGCGCAAAGGCGTTAAGCCTTGCAGAATATGTGAGAAACATTGTTTTCAACAGCGAAAACATATATGTTGTCAGTATTGGCAGCGGAAAGGCGGTTTCGGATATTCTCGAAAGCTCTGTTCAAGAGGAGCTTGAAATTCTGCGCGAAGCGGCAGAGCTTTCACCAGATATGCTCAAAGAAGCAATCGGCTGGAGCGGCTATCTTCCCGCATTTCAGGCTGAAAAAACCGACCTTGCCGCGGAGTATTCCCGCCGCACGGCAAGCATCGGAAAATACGGCTACGGAATTTATGCGAAATATCATATGTTCAGAATTGACGGAAGCGGCAGCGTAATTCCCGTGCTCAATCCCGATGAAACCCGCCTTTCAGAGCTTATTGATTACAGGCACGAGCAGCAGATTATACTTGATAACACAAGAGCCTTGCTTGACGGCAAGCCCGCCGCCAACATTCTTTTAACGGGCGATGCGGGCACGGGCAAATCCTCAACCGTCAAAGCCGTTGTCAATGAGCTTTACCGTGACGGACTTCGCATAATAGAAGTCAAGAAGGAACAGCTTCACGAGATTTCCGCCGTACTTGACACTCTTTCCGAAAATCCGCTTAAATTCATTCTGTTCATTGATGATTTGTCATTCCAGAAGGATGACGATAATTTCAGCGCGCTTAAAGCTGTTTTGGAGGGCTCGGTTTCCGCAAAATCAAGAAATGTGGTTGTGTATGCAACGAGCAACAGACGCCATCTTGTCAAAGAAAAGTTCAGCGACAGAGAGGGCGACGACGTTCATTTTAACGACACAATGCAGGAGATTATCTCACTCTCCGAGCGCTTCGGAATTCAGATAACCTTCAACCGACCCGATAAAAAAACATATCTTGATATTGTCCATCATCTTGCAGACTCAAAGGGTATCAAATATGATTCCGATGAGCTTGATAATGCCGCCGAGCGGTTTGCGCTGGGCAGGGGAACCCGCTCCGCGAGAGCCGCAAAGCAGTTTGTGGACAGCTTGGTATAAAGAACCGAACAAAATAATACAAGCCTTACCTGATGTGTGTTAAACACAAGGCAAGGCTTGTTTTTTTATTTTACAAATGATGAAACCGTTCCTTTTGAAAGCTCAAAAATCAGCCCGACTATTTCCTGCTCGGGTATTGAGTAATCCGACTCTATCCATTCAATTATTGCTCCGAGACTGCCGTTTATAACAAAACCGTAAACATATTTCTCATATTTTTCATTGGCTGTGCAGTGGAGAGAGGTAACAACCCTTTCAAGAGCAAATTTAATGAATTTCTTTCTGAAAAAGGGATTTTCACGCTTTACGAGCAGGGTGCGGAAAATTTTGTCGTTTTCTCTGATGTAGCGGAAAAACATCAGCATATACTGCATGGCGCTGTTGTTGATATCCGCGCCTATTTTGTCAAGATAATCGGCAGTGTTTTCAATTATATCGTCCTCAATGCTTTTGAGAAGATCGTTTGGCTCGCTGTAATGCAGATAAAAGGTTGAGCGGTTAATCTGAGCCTTTTCGCAGATTTCTTTAATCGTAATTTTTTCAACGGGCTTAGTCTGCATAAGGTCAATCATTGCGTCTTTTAACAGCATTTTTGTTATCCGTTTTCTCTGATTGTCTTTTGTGTTCATCTTTTTCTCCATTAAATAGACAAATTAGTCAAATTTGTTGCATTAACGATGTTTTTAAATCATCTGATGGTTGTTAATACAACGCCGTGTTGCTATAATAAAAGTGTAATACCGATTTGCTAAAATGTCAAGAGGTGATTTTCTTGACAGGCAGATGCTTTTTAATTCATTTGAATCAGGAGGAATAAAAAATGGCTAAAACAGGTTTGTCAGAGAAAAGAATGTTTGCAACCCGCATAAAGTCCGATGATGTCCGCGCAGGCGAAAAGTGGCTCGGCTATTTGCTCGGACCTGCGGGCGCGCTTCTGCTCAATGCTATTCTTGCAAGCTATCTTAATGTTTATTATACGGATGTTTTGAAGCTTACAAGCGTATGGGGCGGCGCATTTTTAGCCGTATTTCCGATTATTTCAAAAATAGTTGACGCCGTAACCAACATAATTATGGGTCAGATCATTGACAGAACAAAAACTTCGCAGGGCAAAGCAAGACCGTATCTTCTCCTTGCGGCTGTTCTGATGCCGATAACGGGCATACTCCTGTTTACCGTTCCCGAAGCTTCGCTGAATGTGCAGGTGATATGGGTAATGGTTTCATATAACCTGTTTTATTCCTTTGCATTTACAATTTACAATATGAGCCACAACCTCATGGTTCCGCTTTCAACAAGAAACGCCAATCAAAGAGGAAGCCTGTCAGTGTTTAACAACATTTCAAGCGTTGCGGTAACGGGAATAATTGTAGCTTTGCTTTTCCCGATGCTTGTTATGCCTGCAATCGGCGTTAATAAGTCCGCATGGATTACCGTTATGACGGTTGTATCAATCCTTGCGCTTCCTCTCACCATTCTTGAATATTACTTCACAAGAGAAAGAATAACAGAAGAAAACGCGAGTGAGGACACGGATAAAATCTCCATTAAAACACAGCTTTTAAGCGTTATCAAGGATAAATACTGGGTTGTAATTTTCCTGTATCTCATTGTTTATCATATAGGCTCAAATCTTAAAAACATTTCTCTGATTTATTTCTGCAACTATGTTCTCGGTACTTATAATGACGGCAAAACGCAGACTCTTATTTCCGTCATCGGCGGTATTCCGATGGGCATAGGTATGTTTGCCGTTTGGCCTCTTGCCAAAAAATTCGGCAAAAGAAATCTCACAATGGCAGGCTTTGTACTTTATGCTTTGGGCGGGATTATCTGCCTTATCAATCCTCACAATATGGTTGTTGTTCTTATCGGTCAGTTTATTAAAAACATCGGCGGCTTGCCCTGCGCTTATGTGTTTATGGCTCTTTTTGCCGATGTGCTTGACCATATTGAATGGAAATGCGGCTTCAGGGTTGACGGATTATCAACCTCAATTTTAACAATAATACTGACCGTTGCGGGCGGCGTAGCAAACGGACTTCTCAATTTTATGCTTTCAAAAGCAGGATATGTTGCGCCTGAATTTATTGACGGCGTAACGGTTGCCGCAGTTCAGAATGCCGCCACGCAGAAAGTTATAACCTTCGGTTTCCTCGGATTTGAAGCAATTACGGCAGTTATTATGATTGCTTTGCTTGCTTTCCTCAATGTTGAAAAGAATCTCGATAAAGAACAGGCTGAAATCAAAGAGAGAAAGGGCATTGCCGATTCAGCAGCGGAGAGCAACTGAAAAAGCTCAAAAATTCCGATAAATAGGTGATTTTATGAAAGCAATTAACCTGAAATGTGAATATCTGAATAACCCCATCGGCATTGATATAACTAAGCCAAGGCTTTTCTGGAACTGCGAGGGCGGTGTGCGCCAGAGCGCATATTGCATCTGCGCGCGGGATGACTGCGGCGAGGTTTTATGGGATTCGGGCAAAACCGAAACCGATAAAATGACCCATATTGAGTGGAAAGGAAAGCCGCTCGCTTCAAAAACAAGGGTAATCTGGCGTGTAAAGCTCTGGGACGAAAACGGAGCCGAGGGCGAATGGTCTGACGAAGCTTTTTTTGAAATCGGGCTTTTAAACAGCTCTGAATGGCAGGCAGAGTGGATTACGGGTAACTATGTTCCCGATTCGTCAATAGCCAAAAAGAAAAAGACAATAGGAAAATCGTTTTTTCTTCAAGGCGTTGATTTCCTTATTGAAAGCGGCAAGCCCGAAAAGCTGACGAGATATCCTGTTGACTGCTTTAAACATAATTTTGATGTTTCAAAAGAGATAAAAAAAGCAAGGCTTTATATTACCGCCTGTGGTATTTATGAGGCAAGGCTCAACGGAGAAAAGACGGGCAATTTCTGCCTTGCTCCCGGAATAACAGACTATACAAAGCGCGTGCAATATCAGACCTATGATGTTACGGATTTAATCAAAGACGGTGAGAACGAAATAACGGTTGAGCTTGCCGACGGTTGGTACAGAGGCTCTGTCGGCGCATGGGGCTTAAAGCAGGAATACGGCTTTGAAACAAAATTCATTGCTCAGCTTGAAATTACCTATGCCGACGGCACGGTCAGCACGGAAACAACAAATGCCGATTGGCTTTGGAGCAATGACGGTGCGGTGCGCTTTGCCGATAATAAGGACGGCGAGGTTGTCAATGCAAACAAATCACCGTCATACGGCGGCAAGGCAAAGGTAACAACTCATAATGCCGTACCCGCGGCGTCGAACAA
The DNA here is from genome assembly GCA_051881535.1 of Acutalibacteraceae bacterium. GTDB lineage: Bacteria > Bacillota > Clostridia > Oscillospirales > Acutalibacteraceae > CAG-177. The sequence continues at coordinate 35,464 of JBJEQB010000039.1, forward strand.
TGTTTATATTGTCGAAAAAGAAAAATTTAAGCCCGAAATCATAAAAACACCGTCGGGCAAAACAGTTCTTGATTTCAAGCAGAATTTTGCGGGATATATTGAATTTAACCTGACGGCAAATAAAAATCAAAAAATATTTCTCCGCTTCGGTGAGATGCTTGATGAAAAAGGTGAGTTCACCCAGAAAAACATTCAATGCAGCAACAAGCATATCACAACGCCCTTGCAGCAGATTGATTATACCTGCAAGGAGGGAGAAAACCGCTATAAAACTAAGTTTGCAATTTTCGGCTTCCGCTATGTGCTTGTTGAAACCGATGTGCCGTTTAAAGCCGAGGATTTCACGGGAATTGCGGTTTATTCCGATATGGAGCGCACGGGCTTTTTCAACAGCTCAAACGGGCTTTTAAACAAGCTCGTTGAAGCCACGGTATGGTCAACAAAGAGCAACAGCGCCGACCTGCCGACCGATTGCCCCACAAGGGAACGCCACGGCTGGACGGGCGACGCGCAGATATTTTTCCCGAGCGCGTCTTATCTCTTTGACTATGCAACATTTTCAGAAAAATTCCTCAATGATATGTATGATTGGCAGAAGAAAGACGGAAAGCTGCCGCAGATTGCGCCTCCGGGCGGAATAGATTTCTTTATGAGCTTTATGAACGGCAGCGTCGGCTGGTCGGATGCGGGAATAATAATCCCTTATTTCTTTTGGAAGAAGTACGGCGACAGGGAAATTCTTGAAAAATACTATGACCGTATGTGCCGTTATGCCGAGTTTATGATTGGAAGAATAGGCAAAAACGCTCCTTTGTCAAAGCGTCATAAGGTCAAGGGAGAAAACAGAAAATATGTTGTCAACAGCGGTCAGAGCTACGGCGAATGGGCAGAGCCTGCCGATGTTTTCCCGAATGTATGGACAAATACGGTTTTGCCTCACACCGAAGTTTCAACTGCTTACACAAGCTATGTGCTCGGCTTGATGAGCGAGATTTCCGCAGAGCTTAACCGCAAGGCTGATGCCGAGCGTTACCGCGATATCAGCGGAAAATGCAAAAAAGCCTATCAGGCTCTTGTTGAAACCGATGATTATTCACTTGATACCGACCGTCAGGCATTGCTTGTGCGTCCGCTCGCCTTTGATTTGCTTAACAAAAAGCAAACCGAATTTGCAAAAAAACGCTTGGTAAAAGCTCTTGAAAATTACGGCTGGAGGCTCGGCACGGGCTTCCTCTCAACTCCGCTTATCCTCGATGTGCTTGCAGATATTGATATTGAATATGCCTACAAGCTCCTTGAAAACGAAGAAATGCCCGGATGGCTCTTTATGCCGAAAAACGGCGCTACAACCATTTGGGAGTCATGGGAGGGCACACAGGCGCAGGGAGGTATTGCTTCGCTGAACCATTATTCAAAGGGCGCTGTCTGCCGCTGGCTGTTTGATACAATGTGCGGCATAAAAATCAGCGGCGAAAACAGCTTTGTAATTGAGCCTCGCCCGGGCGGAAGCTTCTCGTTTGCCGAGGCGGATTATATGAGCGTTTACGGCAAGGTTGCGAGCAGATGGGAAATTGCTGACGGCAAAATCAAGTTTACGGTCAGCGTTCCGTCCAACTGCACGGCATCGGTAGTTTTGCCGGACGGAACAAAGCATATCCAATATTGCGGCGAAAAAACATATGAGATATCCAAAAGCTGAACCGAATTGCATTGCAATTCAAAATAAATGATTAATTCAGGAGGAAAAACACAATGAAATCAAGAAAAATCGTTATCCTGACTGCTCTTACTCTCATTGTTGCGCTTGTTTTTGCGGCATGCGGCAATAAAGGCTCGGAAGCAGGGGAACAGACCACCGCTTCGATGGAAGAAACCGCAGCCGTTACCGACGGCGTATCGGAAACCGAAGCGGCTTCGCAGGATAATTCGGGCTCAGCGCAAGAAAGTCAGGCTCCCTCGGTAGAGCAGACAACCCCTGCCGCCGACCCGTCAAGCGCGGAAACCACGGCGGCTGAGACAACCAAGGCGGCAAATCCCGCCGAGAAAAAGGGCGATATATATAAGTCGGTCGGCAAAAGGAAGATTTGGGCAGGCGTAGTCGGCGAGGTATATGTTGTTTTCAAAAATACCGATACGCCCAACGGAAGCGGAATGAAAGGTCGGATTTATGAGCTTTATGTTTCCGCGGGTGATGACGGATATTCAGTTTGGGCAGACGGCTATTGGGAGCTTAACGACGCCAAAACGGAGCTGAAGCTTACTCCGGCTCATCAGACCGAAAACGGAAACATCGGCGTTGCGGTGGGTCAGACTAAAACATATACGCTTGAAAAGGGCGTGTTTGCCATTGAGTTCACCTTTGAGCAGGGCGGCAAAACAACCGTAAAGCTTGACCCCGTAAAAGACGCTCTTTAATATTTTCCAAATATTGATTTTCCCAAAAGTATTTGTATAGATTTTGAACGCATGGCGGCGACCTTTCCGAAAGCATTAATCGGAAAGACCGCCGTTATTTTTGATATATTATCGCCGTTACCCTATGCAGCTGGCTGATACTCTTATAACCATCGCAACCCACAGAGCGGTTTTCGAAAAAATAAACGGCGAAAATCAATAGCGGTTATTTGTTGCGCCTTGCGGGAATAATGATAAAAAAGCGGAGGTGCAAGATGGAATTATTAAAAGTTGTTTTAACTTCGTTACTGTCTGCGGCGGCGTTATTTGTTATCGCAAAAATCATGGGGCATAAGCAAATGTCTCAGCTCGATTTTTTTGATTATATCACGGGCATCACAATCGGCTCAATAGCTGCCGAGCTTGCCACGGAGCTTGAAGAGCCTTTGAAGCCGCTTATAGCCATGATAGTTTACGGCATAATAGCCGTTTCTCTTTCCGTTCTGACAAGCAAGCTGCCCAAAATGCGAAAATTCATTAACGGCACGCCGACCATAGTTATGAATAACGGAAAGCTTTACCGCAAAAATATGAAAAAAGCAAAGCTGGATTTGAGTGAATTTTTGGTTTTGTGCAGGCAGGAGGGCTATTTCAATCTGAGCGAAATTCAGACGGCGATATTTGAATATAACGGCAGGTTAACCGTGCTTCCCGTCAGTAATAAACGCCCGATAAATCCCGAGGATATGAACTTGTCGCCTCAGCCTGCACATATTTTCACCGAGGTTATAATGGACGGCAGAATTCTTGAGGATAACCTTAAACGCATGGGGCTTGATTATAAATGGCTTCAGACTCAGCTTAAATCGCAGGGCTTCAGAAGCGCAAAAGAGGTTTTCCTCGGCTTATGCGATGAGAACAAACAGTTGTCTTTATATAAAGCGGAATAAAAATATTCAACCTCTAATATGTATCTAAAAAGATGCGTTTGGGGGTGCTTGTTTGAAAAAGTCATTGATTCTTTGGCAGATATGCGGATTTGTTTTTACGGTAATTGCAGGAACATTGCTTCACTTCCTATATGATTGGAGTAATCAAAGTGTCATTGTTTCGCCGTTTTCTGCGGTGAATGAATCCGTGTGGGAGCATATGAAGCTGCTTTTTTTCCCGATGTTTCTGTTCGCTTTGATAGAATACCGTGTAATTGGCAAAGAAAACGAAAACTTTTGGTGTGCAAAGCTTGCAGGCACTGCGATGGGGCTTTTGCTTATTCCAACGCTGTATTATACTGTTATCGGAGTTTTCGGCGTGTCGCTGATTGGTTTAAAATAGTTATCTTTTTCTTGGCGGCAGGTACGGCATATTTTTCTGAAACAAGGCTTTTGAACGGGAAAAACTTTTTCTGCAAATCACCGCCGGTTGCGTTTGCAGTCTTGTGCATTATTGCAGCGGCGTTTGTCTTTCTGACCTTTGCTCCTCCGAAAATTCCCCTGTTCCGTGACCCTGTAACAGGTTCATACGGAGTATAACAGGATTTGCATACAAGCTTGCCAAAGAGGATATGACATTTGCGAAAAGATTTGCGGGTCAAATAGGCAAGATTGCTGATGAGATAAAGAAAGCGATTAAAGCTTTTGCAACGGGCAAGAACAGATCTGAAATTAAAGCGCTTATGGATGATATTGAAACGCTCGACAAAATCAGAGATATGCTGCTTGAGGGATATCAGAAAGCGAGCGAGAATTTCAAGGCGAGGGAGAGTGGGCAAAAAAATACCGCCGGTGAGGCGGAAGTTGTTAACAGCATTAAAGATAAAAAGAATATAACAAATTCTACAATAGATTCTATTGATAAAGATGATGTGTCGAATATTAAATATCCAAATTTCGACAAAAATTCTTTGGTTAACAACTCATTGATACTTCAAAAAATGTCTATTGTAAAGAAGTTGACTGGAAATGAATTTAAAAAAGAAGGGGAAAAAACTCTTAGAGAAAGAATAACAGATTTTTTTGAATCACTTGGAAATAATGTTAGAACAGAACAATTTGGTGATGTAAAGTTAACAAAATCTTCAATTCATTCAGAATTGAGACATGGCATTACATATAAAAAAATTGTATCATTTGCTGCAATACCTGATGTCTTAAAAAATGGAACTGTCATTAATATTGAAAAGAAATCTAATGGAACAGTTGAAAGAGTTGTTGTTGCAGCACCTATTTTAATAGGTGAAGAAAAAAATTATATGGGTGTTATGTTGCAAAGAGACAGTCAAAGTCAAAGATTATACATTCATGATGTAATAACTGAAAAAGAGGATTTTCTCATCTCAAACGGTAACCCGGTCACATACGGGGCCGTAGAAGAATCGAAAAACCTCTTTTTAACAAGTATACTGCGAAAAGCACTACTTGTCAAGGATAATTCTATGCAAAATTCTCAGGAAAATGCACCGAAAAAGATTGACAGCCGAAAAGATGTTGACGATTCCGTTCAGTCGCAGGAGTTTAAAAATTGGTTCGGCGACTGGCAGAACGATTCCGAGAACGCAAGCAAGGTTGTTAATGCCGACGGTACGCCGAAAATAATGTATCACGGCAGTCCGAACAGCTTCACGGCTTTTGACAAGAAAAAGGCAAAATCAAGCGGTTTATACGGCAGGGGCTTTTATTTCACCGACAGCGAAAGCCATGCGGGACAGTACGGCGATAAATATTCCGTATATCTGAACATCAAAAACCCGCTTGAACCCGGAAAGAATAATCTGACCAAAAAGCAGTTAATGAATTTTCTTGAAGCGGTTGCCGAAAACGGAGAGGATTACGACATATGGAATTACGGCACGGAAAACATAGCCGAGATTGCAGACAGCATTTATAAAAACGATGCTTTCAGCGTGATTCAGGATGTCAATGCAACGGCTATCGGAGATTTTGCAGAGGCAATAAAGCTTTTCAATGAGGTCAACGGCACGGATTATGACGGAATTATTACGCCGAGCGAAACGGTTGCTTATGAGCCTACGCAGATAAAATCGGCAACAGACAACATCGGTACATTTGACGGAAGCAATCCCGATATAAGATTCAGCATGAAAGATTCCGTTGAGGACAACGGAGAGCTTATTGCGGTGCATAATATTTATTTTGATAAGCTTAAAGAGCTGTTTGACCTTGACGGATTTGCCATGCCGAGCATTGCCGTTACAAATGCAATGCAGGTTTACCCAAAAATACGGCTTGTATCGGTTTAATTTCCGATACAAGCCGTTCTATGTTATTCGTTTTTTTGTTTAGCGCAAAAGCAGTAATTATTCTTTATCTAAGCTCGCTTCTGCCTCGGCCTGCAAGTCGGGGTCATAGGAAAGAATGGGTTTGATATCTTTGTTTTTGCACTTGCGGTCAACATAGTTTTTGGTGATTTTCATAACCAGCGGGAACAGAGCTACCACGCCGATAAGGTTCGGTATCATCATAAGTCCGTTAAAGGTGTCCGAAATATCCCAAGCCAGAGTAGAGGTCATAACTGCGCCGAAAATTACCGTGCAAACGTGTATCAGCTTGAAAACTACCGTAGTTTTTGCACCGAAAAGGTATTCCCAAGCCTTTGAACCGTAATGCGACCAGCCGAGAACGGTTGTGAAAGCAAAAAGGAACATTGCAACCGCGATAAACTTCTTGCCGATGTCTCCCCACGAGAAAACGCTGTTAAAAGCTCCCGCCACAAGCGTAGCGTCGGTGAAGCCTTCGGCACAGGTTCCTGTTTTAGCGTCGAATACGCCCGAGGTGAGCACAACGAGAGCTGTCATTGTGCACACAACCATAGTGTCTGCGAAAACTTCAAAAATACCCCACATACCCTGCTTAACGGGTTCCTTGACATTGGAGTTTGAATGTACCATAACCGAGGAGCCGAGACCGGCTTCATTTGAGAAAACGCCGCGCTTGAAGCCCTGAGTAACAGCCGCGCTGATTGCCGCTCCGAGCGTGCCGCCCACAAATGCTTCGGGCTTGAACGCATTGACAAAAATAGTCTTGAAAGAGGGGATAATCTGAGAATAATTCATACCGATGATTATAAGGCTGCCGGCAATAAACAGAATTATCATAAACGGAACGATTTTTTCCGCAACGGCAGCAATTCTTTTAAGTCCGCCGAGGGTTATGAGTGCAACAAGCACCATAATTGCAATGCCGAGAACGAGATTATAAAGCGAAACGCCGCCGAATACCTGAACCGATGAAAGAGCCTCAATTTCAAAAGCGGAGGCAATGTTGGCAACAATCTTGTTGACCTGACCCATACTGCCTATGCCGAATGAAGCAAGCATTGTGAATATGCAGAAAAGCACGGCAAGAATTTTTCCTATTGTCTTACAGCCTTTTTTGTTGCCGAGACCGTAGCGAAGATAATACATAGCGCCGCCCGACCATTCGCCGTTAATATTTCTGCGGCGGTAATATATGCCCAAAACATTTTCCGAAAAATTAGTCATCATTCCGAAGAATGCCGCAACCCACATCCAAAAGACAGCGCCCGCTCCGCCTATGCAGATAGCCGCCGCAACACCCGCAATGTTGCCTGTGCCTACGGTTGCGGCAAGAGCCGTGCAAAGTGCCTGGAAAGGTGAAATTGCGCCCTTTTCCTTTGTGTGGCCGATAACCTGCTTTTTAAACAGACTGCCTATCGTGTTTTTCCACCAAAGACCGATGTGAGATACCTGAAAAAATTTCGTGCAGAAAGTCATCAGAATGCCGGTTCCTATCAGCAGCAACAGACCGAATGTGCCCCACACAACGCCGTTGACAGAGCCGTTGATTTCAGCGACTTTTTCAAAAAATGTTTCCATTTGATTTCCTCCGTAACTTTTTGAAAATAAAAAAAGTCAGATTACGGGGCGTAATCCGACAAAAAGCAACAAAACTATCCAATAATACAGGGATAAAAACTTTGTCCTTTTGCCTGAGAGATTAGCGAAAACCGCTTTGCCCCTTCGGCACTCAATTTAATGAGCTTCTCCAAAGTTATGTCCGTTTGCAGTCCTTTTCCCAATCGGGAAGCCTGAGAGCGTTACTCCTTCGGCAGCATAGCTTCTTCTGCAAACATCATTCATAATTTCGTTAATTATATCACCGGTTGAAACAAAATGCAACAATTTTTTGGATTTTTTCAGAGTTTTTCAATGCTTTTTCTTGTGATATCCTCATTACTTTATTTGGTTTGGCTGTATTGACAGAATTTGACTTGTTATGCTATAATTACAATAATACATATAAATTGCATGCTTATGACTATTATGAGGAGAATCTGCTTTTTCGTAAATCTTAGATACTGGACTAATAATTTTTTGGATTAAGGTTGAGTTTTTGGAAAAAGTGCGGATACTTGTTTGCTCTTGAAAATTCTTATACAGTCTTAGAATTACTGGATTAGATGATGGGGGTGAAATTTGCTTGCATTTGAATAGGGAAATGTATACAAATTTCATTACAAAGTTTGAAATGTTCGCCGCTTGGAAAGAACAGGCTGAGAAGTTCAAAAACGGCAAAACTTCAAAAGAGGAATACGATGATTGGAGATGCACTATCCAAATAAATGAGAGAGGTATTTAAAAATGAACACTTCAAAATTCGAATTGTGTTGTGATAAACCAATATGTACATCATATAGCCTTGAACACAGTCCTAAGCCTATACGATTACCTCTGAATTTGCTCAGCTGTATTGAAATGCTACTTTGGTATATTCCAAATATCAGCTCAATTCAATCGAAAAAAAGTGAATTGATTTCCGAAACATTATATGATGATTTTTGCTTTCAATATATTTTGAAAGAAACAAATTTATCGGATAAAGATGTTCTTTTAATCGAAAAAAGTGATGATATTTCAAGTGAACTAATTTCATACTATGATGATAGCATTTGTACGAATTGTCAGAAATTAATTCTAAAAAAAGGAAGCAATAAAGAAACTAAAACTCAAACACTCTTGAGACATATAAGGAATTCTATAGCTCATGGATCTTTTAATTTGTGTGATGACACATTAATATCATTTGATGTGGATCCATCTTCAAGAAAAACTACGGCAATAATTAAGATTAAACCTGAAGCACTGTTACAGGTGCTTTCAATTATTGACTCGGGCATTACAAAAGAAGCACTATTCAAATATGCTTTTGAAAAGATCGGCTACAAAACATACCAAGCAATAGCACCAATACATATTTCACCATCAAATTATATAACACCGGACTTAATAATAGAAAAAGGTAATAGAAAATATGTCATAGAAATAAAAGTATATAAATCAAGATTTATAAATTCGGACTATATAATAGAGCAGATGAAGCACTATATGCCTTTGGTATATAAAGGCTTTGTACCGGTATTAATACTAGACAAATCCAAATTGACTGTATCCGGCAAGGAAAAATTGAATAATGACCACTTTAAAATTATTGATATATCATCTGCCAAGGACCTTTTGAGCGGAAATGATGTTTTATTATAAAATCAAAAGGCATTACTGACTACAAAAGTCAGTAATGCCTTTTTTCGATTTATTCCCACTCTACGGTGGCGGGGGGTTTTTGCGTGATATCGTAGACCACGCGGTTGACGCCTTTGACCTCATTTGTGATTCGGCTTGATGCTTTTGCAAGAACTTCAAACGGTATTTTTGCCCAATCGCAGGTCATAAAATCGTCTGTTGTAACGGCTCTGAGAGCAATCAGATGGTCATAGGTTCTTGAGTCGCCCATTACTCCGACGCTCTTTGTGTCGGTTATAACGGCGAAATACTGGTTGATGCTTCTGTCAAGACCTGCGTCGGCAATTTCTTCTCTGAAAATTGCGTCCGCATTTCTGAGAATTTCAAGCTTATCCTTTGTGATTTCTCCGAGGCATCTGACTGCAAGACCGGGGCCGGGGAAGGGCTGGCGGTAAACGAGAAACTCGGGAACTCCGAGCTCAAGACCGACCTTTCTTACCTCGTCCTTAAACAGATTGCGCAGCGGCTCTATTATGCCGTCAAAATCAACATTCTCCGGCAGACCGCCAACATTGTGATGGCTCTTGATAACGGCGGCGTCGCCCGTGCCGCTCTCAATAACATCGGGATAGATTGTTCCCTGCATAAGATAATCCATTCTGCCGAGCTTTTTGGATTCTTCCTCAAAAACTCTGATGAATTCTTCGCCGATTATCTTTCTCTTGCGCTCGGGATCGCTCACGCCGCTGAGCTTTGAGAGGAAGCGGCTTTCGCAGTTTACCCTGATAAGATTGAAGTCAAAAGCGCTTGAAAATTCCTTTTCGACCATATCGCCTTCGTTTTTACGCATAAGGCCGTGGTCAACGAAAATGCAGGTCAGATTTTTGCCGATTGCTTTGCTCATCAAAGCGGCGCAGACCGAGGAATCAACTCCGCCAGAAAGAGCGCAGAGAACCTTTTTGTCGCCGAGCATTTCTCTGTATTTTTTAATTGATTCTTCAACGAAGTCGGACATTATCCAATCGCCCTTGCAGCCGCATACATCAAAAAGAAAGCTTTTGAAAATCTCGGTGCCGTATTCGGTGTGGTTAACCTCGGGATGGAACTGAACTGCAAAAAGCCTCTTTTCGCGGTTTTCCATTGCCGCGCAGGGGCAGTCCGCCGTAACGGCTGTTACTTCAAAGCCCTGCGGCACATTTTCAATGTAATCGCGGTGGCTCATCCAGCAAACGCTGCTTTCGGGGAAGCCTTTGAGAAGTAAGCCGCCTTTTTTCTGAAGCTCGATTTTTCCGTATTCGCTCGCGCCCGCATTGGCATTTACTTTGCCGCCTGCAAGGTGTGCCATGAGCTGGGCTCCGTAGCAAATTCCCAAAACCGGAACGCCCAAATTAAGGATTTCGGGGTCATAGGAAGGGGATTTGGGGTCATAAACGCTGTTCGGACCGCCCGTGAAAATAATTCCCTTATAATTCTGCTCTTTAATTTCGGCAATGGGAGTTTTAAAGCTCTTGATTTCGGCATAAACGCACAAATCGCGCACTCTGCGGGCGATTAACTGATTGTATTGACCGCCGAAATCGAGAACAAGGATTTTCTCTCTCATCAATTCGCTTCCCTTCAAACTTATTATTAAAAAGTATACTTTTTAAGCCTTTCCGTGTCAATTAAAATATTGGATTTTATGAGCGTACATAAAACAAAATTTTTATAAGTTTTTAACCGTTTTTTGTCGGATTTGTCAGATAAAAAGGCGCACTACCGGATAATCCGATAATGCGCCTTTGCATTAAAGATTTTTAATCGGGGATTGTTGATTATTTTTCTTCTTTTTTCTTCTTTGCGAAGATGATTGCAGCAGCAGCCGAGAGAGCAAACGCGGCAAAAACAGATGCGCCTATTGCGGCGGAGCCTGTGTCGGGAATGTTGCTGTCAACCTTTGACCATTCAGCTTCAAAGGTAAGGTCTTCCTTGGGCATTGTGTCGGGAACATCGGGATCCCAGCCTGCAAATACATAACCCTCCTTAGCGGGGTCATCGGGAGTGGGAACCTTGTCGCCCGCCTTAACCTTATAGGTCTTGTAAACCTCGCCGTCAACCTTGTAGGTAACGGTGTAAGTGGTGTTCTTGTTAATAATTGATGATACGCCGATTACAGCGAGAATACCGCCGATAATTGAAACGCCTGCGATGGCAGCTGCGCCTGCGCCGCCCGCGATAGCAGCGATGATGCCGCCTGCGATAACGGTGCCGCCTACAACAACGGCAACAAATTCCTTATCGGTTTCCCACTTTGCGGTGAAAACGAGATCCTCAGCGGGCATTGTTTCGGGGATTTCGGGCTCCCAGCCTGCAAACTTCTTGCCGAATTTTTCGGGGTTTGTTTCAGGAACGGGAACGGGATCGCCCTCTTTTACTTCATAAGCCTCGTGAGTTTTGTTTTCGTCTACCATGTAGGTTACATTGCCGTTTCTGAGCCACTTTGCAGTGAAAGTGATATCCGAAGAAGGAACGGTTTTGTAGGAATAAACATTGTTGCCCTCCGCGTCAAACCAGCCTGCAAAGGTGTAGCCGTCCTTAGCGGGGTCGGCGGGAACGGTAGCGGAGATGTCCGAGCCGTAGGGTACGGTTGAAGAAGCAACCTCGTCGCCGTCATTTACATAGGTGACTTTAATATCCTTGAGCTTCCATGAAGCGTATGCCTTGAGATTTTCAGCGGGCATTTTTTCGGGAAGGGGAACAACCGCTCCGTTTTCTTCACCGAGAATCCAGCCTGCAAAAACATAGCCTTCAGCCGCCGCGGGAGCTTCGGGAGGAACGATTGTATCGCCGACCTTATAGGTCTGAGCGTCGCCGTACTGCTTATCGTTTTCCGAATAGTAAGTAACGGTGAAATCGGTCTGATCCCAGATTGCGTAAAGAACTACCTGTGCGCCGTCGGTATCGGCAAGGTTTTTAACATTTGCGTCTGCGGCATAAACCGTACCCGTGCCGTCGGCTGCGGTGCACCAGCCCTTGAATTCCGAGCCTGCCTTTGAAAGACCGTCGCCGGAGGGGAGAGTTGCTTCAATGTCATATTTTGCGGAAACGGGATTAACCGTGCCTTCGCCGCCGTTTGCGTCAAAAGAAACGGTGTATTCAACGGGTGAATACTGAAGGTTAACCGAGTTGCCCTTTTCCCATGCGCCTCTTGCGGTGCTGTAAATGTTGTCCGCAGCAGCGGCAACTGTGACGGAAGCACCGTCCTTATAGCCCTTGGGGGCGGCGGGAACGGTGTATTCCTCGTAATAAACATTGCCGCTTTCGGCGCCTGTGCTGTTTTCTTCAACATAGCCTTTGATTGAAACCGAGCCGTAATTTGCGGCGGTTTCGTCCTTAACGCCGTTGATGCTTACATAGAAAGCACCGTTGGCGGTGTTTCCCGTGAGCTTATCCCCCTCGATAAGCTTTGCATCGGGATCGCTTGCGCCGTTAACCGTGAAAGATCCGTTTTGAATCGCCGCCGTGCTTGCCGCAAAGCCCGCAAGCGGAGTGGCGGTCAGGACAAACGCCATAGAGAGAACTACGGCGAGCAGCCCTTTGAGTCTGTTTTTCATGAAATTTTTCCTCCGTTTTATAGTTGAATTTTTAAGGGCAGGGCATTGCCGAAAACAAAGGGTGCGGTCCCCGTATCCGCACATCGGTCAGCGCCCCGATCTCCCCTTAAATTCGCATCTATTATACATTTTTTTCGGTGCTGAGTCAATTCACTTTTATTAACCAAATATTACAAGTCTGTAAAAAAAGCCCCGTTTTTTAAACATAGCCGTAACATTGTCTGATTGATTTCTGTAAATCGGAGGAGAATTATTAACCGTTTTTGGAAAATTTTCGCTCATTCCCGTCAAGCAGGCGAATAAAATTCGATGCGTGCTTTATCAGGATAAGCGCGGAGCAGGCGGCGGCAAAAAGAAAGTTCAGCTCCCTGTTTTCGCCGCTGAGAAAATATGCAAGCAGGGGATATGCTCCCGCACATATTCCCGAAGCGAGAGAAACGGTTTTGGAAACTGCGGCAATCAGCGCAAAAGAAAGAAGAAGAATTGCCGCGGTAATAGGCATAACGGCAAACGCCGCTCCCGCCGCAGTTGCAACGCCCTTTCCTCCCTTGAATTTAAAGAAAACGGGTAGAGTGTGCCCAAGCTGGGCGAAAAATCCCGCCGCCAAAATACATTCATACGGCGCGTCAAAAAGAATAACAAGGAGTTTTGCGCCTGCGGCGGAAATCATACCCTTTGAAAAGTCCAGAAAGAATACGGCGGCTCCCGCCTTTTTGCCGAAAACGCGCAGGGTGTTTGTTGCCCCTGCATTTCCGCTGCCGAGCTCTCTGATGTCGTTGCCGTAAAGGCATTTTGAAATAATAACCGCAGAGCTTATGCTGCCGATTAAATAAGATACGGCGGCGCATATTATAATGAAAATCAATAATATCACCTCTAAGGATAATATATCCTTTCCGCAATTAAATTATCCTTGAACACAGAGAGTTTGAATTTAAGAGTGAATTTGCTGTGTTTATAGACATAATAACCAAAATTGGTGATAAATAATTCAATTATTTTGTCAATAAAGCATTGACATCGGCGGAATGAGGGAGTAAAATTAAGGCAAAGGAGGTTATTAAAATGAAAAAAATAATAAGTGTATTATTAACGGTTGCAATGCTTGTTATGAGCGTCTTTTGCCTCGGAGCTTCGGCTGCCGAGACGAAAACTGGAGCATTTATTGAAAAGTTTGAGGAAACAAAAACATTGAGCGTTGAGTTTCGCGACGAGGTCTTTTCAAATGAGCTTATAGAAATTAAGAATGTAAAGATTTCTATAAAACTGACGGAAAATGAGGACGGAACCTTTGGTACTAAGGTCGCGGCAAGCGCAAAGGCGGGATTTTTCAATATCAAGGCTTATATTGACAACGGCGAAATCCACGCTTATATCCCTCTGCTTCGCATACATATCAATGTGACAGAGCTTATCAAAGAAGAGATTGATGTTTCTGATTTGATTGGTGATTTTGATGAATTGACAACTTATTTAGATACAGAATACATTGCCTGCATGAAGCTCAAGAGCGCAGGTGAAAAATGGGTTGACGGCTACGGAAATGTATATGTTGAGGAATTTGTTCCCGATGTAAAAGCAGTTGCCAAAAAGGCGGTTGAGAGCGGAGCGGTTCAGCTTCCCGAGGGCGTCAATATCGATGATTTGACGGAGGAAGAGATTATTGCCTATATAAGTGCTGCCGGCGGAGACGCACAGAGCATTGAGGCAATGCTTAGAGCGAAAGCCGAGTCTTATTTTTTGGATGATAAACTTGTCGGTTTTAAGGCTGTTGTTGTTGACAAAGACGGTAACGAGGAGATTTTGGAAATGGAGCCCGGTGTTATTAAGTCAATTACCTCCGGCGTCAGCGACAAGGAATTTGAGCAGCCCAAGCTTTGCTTTGACCTGACGGGTCTTATCAAGCGCATTATTTCAATGATTGGCGGAATTTAATATCAAAAAAACAATCAGCGGCGGTGCTTCGGTGCACCGCCGCTTTTCTTATGATATGGATTGTTTTCTTTTCGCTTTGCGCCTGATTTCTTCAATGCTCATTTCGGTTAAAACGCCCTTTTCGGCATGGAAGCACTTTTCACCAAGCTCAAAAATATGAATATCACTCTTGATTGAATCGGAGTAGACATTAACAAATTCAGCGCCGGGTACGGCTTCGGCTATTCGGAGCGGCTTTTGCTTATCCTTGCAGTTAAAGCCGTCTATTTTGCCTGTTTTCGGGTTCATTCTTGTTGCAATGAGCGTGTTTACCTTGTATTTTTCACAGATTGGTTTAAGCAGAAATTCGGGCGAAGCGGAGCAGACAACAACGGGTCTTTCTCTGTTTTGCGGCTCAAAAATCGGATAAATTCGCTTTTGCTGTTTTTCCCAGAATTTTTCAGCCATTTTCTCTCCGTCAATGAAGCGGAGAAACGAAAAGCATCTGCCCTTGAAGCTGTCGCCGAAGCCCAAAAAGAAAAGTATAAGATTGAGCAAAAGCCAAGGACCGAGAATGATAAGATACGGTCTGTGAAGAATGCAGTAAAACAAAAATACGGTTTCTGAGTCATAAGGATAAACCGTTTTGTCAAAATCAAAAAGATCATATTTGTTTTCAGGCATCGAATGTTACCTTTTCGCCTGAAAGCTTAACGGCGGTTTCCTTTCCGTTAACTATTACCGTAAACCTGCCTTTTCCCTCAAGGCTGTATCTGACAGCCGAGCCGTTTTGCCATTCGATATCAACAATCACATTGCCTTTGGCAAGCAGACCCGAAACTCTGCCGTTTTTCCATTTTGACGGAAGAGCGGGGAGAATATATATTTTTCCGTCACGGCTCTGCATAAGCATTTCCGTTATTCCGCTGACAAAGCCGAAGTTGCCGTCAATCTGGAACGGGGGATGAGCGTCAAAAAGATTTTCGTATGTTCCGCCGCCGTTTGTGTAGTTAAAGCCCGTGCTTTTTACGGGGCGAAGCTGCATTTCAATAAGTTTCAGCGCGTGGTCGCCGTCAAAGAGCCTTGCCCAGAAATTGATTTTCCAGCCGAGGCTCCATCCCGTTCCGTTGTCGCCTCTGCGCTCGAGAGTTCTGCGGCAGGCGGCGGCAAGCTCGGGAGTTCCGTCGGCGGTTATAAGGCTTGCGGGGTGGAGCGCATAGAGATGCGAGCAATGCCTGTGGTGCATTTCAACCTCGGGATAATCGTCGTCAAATTCAAGAAGCTGACCGTCGGAGCCGATTTTAAAATCAGCCAGTTTTGAAACCGTGCCGGCAAGCTGAGCGGAGAAATCACCGTCAATGCCGAGTATTTCACAGGCTTTTATGCAGTTTTCAAAAAGCTCTCTTGCAATCGACATTGACATTGTGCTGTATTTTGCACAGCAGCAGCTTTTGCCCTGATATTCAAATGAATTTTCGGGTGAAGTTCCGGGTGCAAGAACAAGCTTGCCGTCATATTCAACCATTATATCAAGATAGAATTCCGCCGCTTTTTTCATAATGGGATATGCGGTGCTTCTGAGAAATTCAATATCATCGGTATATTCGTAATGCTCAAAAAGATGCCTGCAAAGCCAGCCCGACGAGCCGTGCCAGAACGCCCATTGCGAGCTGCCCGAAACGGGAGTTGCAAGCCGCCAGAGGTCAACATTATGGTGCGAAACCCAGCCCTTTGCGCCGTATTGACCCTGAGCTGCCCTTTCACCGCTTATGCTCAGTTCCTTAACCATTTCAATCAGCGGCAGATTTACCTCGGGCATTCTGCACATAAGAACAGGCCAATAGTTCATCTCGGTGTTGATATTGACCGTGTAGTTTGAATGCCACGGGGGAGTCAGGCGGTCATTCCAGATTCCCTGAAGCGTTGAGGGCTGAGAACCCTCTCTTGATGAAGAAATCGCAAGATATCTTCCGTAATTATAAACAAGGGTGATAAGAGAAATATCGTTTTTGTCCTTTTTAAACGCAGTGAGCCTTTTGTCGGTCGGCAGTTCTTCGCGCCCGTCTCCGAGCTCAAGAGACACTCTGCCGAAAAGCTCGCGGTAGTCCGTGATGTGCTTTTCTTTTTCGGCTTCATAATCGGTCAGAGCTTCAAGTCTGCTCATACAAGGCTCTTTGTATTCCTTGCCAACAAGGAACGGGTGCCTGTTCCAACCGTTGAAGCTTGTTTCTGCGGTAAAGAACAGCACGGCGCTTGAAGCGTCTTTAACTGAAATGCGGTTTTCACTCTCTGAAACAGTGCCGTCGGTAATAACCTTAACAGCCGCGCGGAAGCGCATACCGCGTTTTTCGGGTTCGTCAAAATAATCTTTCCTGTCCGAATGATTGCCGATATTGTTTTCACCGTGGCACTCGCCGTCAAGAATGACGGTGTTTCCGTCGGCGGTGCTGTTGCTTCTGAGCTTTGAGCTTAAGCCGAAAGTAAAGCTCATCTTGCCACCCTCGCAGGCAAGCTTTGCCGCGATTGCCTTTGCGGGATACGATGCAAAATATTCTCTTTTGTATTTAACGCCGGAGCAGGTGAATTCAACGGAGGAAACCGCATTTTCAAGGTCAAGAGAACGCCTGTAATCCGCTACTCTGCCGCGCAGACCGAAATCAATTTCAAGGTCGCCCAAAGGCATATATGCCTGGCTCCAAACGCTCTGAAAGTTGTTTTCGATTTCCTCCTGCGCCTCGTGAAGCTTGCCGTCAAGAGCAAGATTGCGGGCTTTTCTGAATGCTTCGGGTGCGCCGGGTCTGACCGTATCTTTCGGAACGCCGTTCCAAAGCTCATCGTGGTTTAAACTGAGCTTTTCCTTGGAGGGGCAGCCGTAAATCATTGCGCCGAGAGTGCCGTTGCTTATCGGCAGGCACTGAGTCCAGGCTTTCGCCTGAGACTTATACCATAAAACTGTTCCGGACATAATATTTATCTCCTATGTATTTTTTATATTGCCGTTTAGAAGTATAGCCGTAAAGTGTTTTTCTGTCAAGTAACCGCTGACAAAACGGAGTGCGGTTATCAATATTTTTCCGCCACGCGCAAAGCCTGCATTTTCATTTCCTCGCGCACATCTGCGGGGCTGATTATTTCCGCATCCGTGCCGAAGCCGAAAACCCATGCAAGGAACTGACTGCTGACAACCACATTGACGCTCACGGTGAAATGCTCGCCGCCGTCTTTAATGATTATCGTATCTCTGCCGAAGCGGTCAAGAACGGCTCCCACAAGATGATTTGCAAAGCGCAGCTTAACCCTTTGCTCGCTTCCTCCGAACATTCCGAAAACAGCTTTGTTATAAGATGACATATCAACCTTTTCAAAGCTTTCAACGCCGTCGCGCTCGGATTCGGTCATGGAAACCTTATACATTTTGTCAACTCGGTAATGCTTCATTTTTTCTGCATCGGAGTCCCACGCAAGCATATAGTAGTTTTCATCGTCCCATATCAGCGCAAACGGGCTGACCTCGTAAAAAGCTCCGTCATGTCTGAATCGGCGCTCCTTTTCAACGGTGTATTCAAAATACTGATACCGTATTTTTCGGTTCTGCGTTATTGCGTCAGAGATAACATCAACCGTGTAATAAATGCTTTCGTTCATGCTTTTAACCCTGTTGCTGACGAATACCTGCCTTTGAAGAAGCTGACCGTCATAAACGCTCGCAAGGTTTTCTATTTTTTTAATCAGCTTAAAGGTTTTTTCCTGCGTGATGAATTTTGAGGACTGAACGCTGTCAACCAGCAGCTTCAGCTCGGGCAGTTCAAAATCGCGAGAGCCTATGTAATAACCCGCGTTTTTGCCGTTGACCTTTATAATGTCAATTCCGAAGTTTGTCAGAGCCTCAATATCCGCATAAATGCTTTTTCTTTCAGCCGAAATTCCGTTTCTTGCAAGCTCCGCTATTAATTCCGCCGTGCTCACGGGGTGATCCTCGTCCGAATTCTGCATAAGATATTTCAGCAGATAAAGAGGTTTCAGCTTCTGATATGATGATTTTGCCATTTTATACCCTCCCAACGAGTTTATTATACATCTGAATACTGCGGCGATAATGATATTACGGAAAAATAATTAAAATTCTTTATCGGCAGTCCGAGCTTAAAAATGCTGTTTTAAGCAATCGAAAGATTTGGCGTTTCTGTGAAAAAAGCGGCGGCAAATAAGGCAAAATCAACAAAAAATTTTTTGAATATTGACTTTTTTTGAACGCGGTACTATTATTATTAACATAATTAATCTGCTTTGCAGAGAACGGAGAGTAAAAATGTTAAAGAAGATAACGGCTGTTTTTCTTGCGGTTTTGACGGCAATTCCGCTTCTCGGAGTTTCGGCATATGCCGCAGAAGAGAAAAACTACATAATCACCAATCCTTATGCCGCCGTTGATTGGGATAGCTGGGGAGCTTATAAAACTCAGCTTCACAGCCACACCAACGCGAGCGACGGTTATTTAACAATCCACGAATATGTTCAAAAGCACTATGACCTTAACTATGATATAGTGGCTTTGACGGATCACGGCACAATCAACAAGGGCTGGAACAAGGAGCCCGAGCTCATTCCTCTGCTGCGCTATATCAAAAAAGAACGCACGGGAATGTCCGATGTTATTCCTCTGACCGAGGAGGAATACAGCGCTTATATTAACGGCACGGTAGCTTCCGAAAAGCGCACTCATCAGAACGGTATGCTCGATGTTCCTCTCGGAATTGAGCTTAATATGGCAACTCCCGTTGCCGATTGCCACCTGACGGGCTATTTTTCGGATTACGGTCAGGGTCTTGCGGGAGTTTACGGCGATTACGAAACTCCGAGCAAGGGTGTTGCGGAAGCGGGCGGCATTTCAATGCTTTCCCATGTCGGCGAATATGTTTATCCCGATAAAGACAGCGCCGACCATGTCGGTCAGCCGGTTGATGATTATTATGCCGAAAAATTTGCAAAAATCTTTCTTGATAACAAAGGCTCAAGCCTCGGAATGGGCATAAACAGCGCAACCGACGCCCACACCCGCTGTGACAGAATTCTCTATGATCAGGTTCTTCAAAAGACTGTTCCCAACGGCGTAGTTCCCTGGTCGTTTACCTTTTCGGATTCTCATAACGAGAGATCCATAAACGATGCTTACACAATGCATCTTATGCCCGAGCTTACAATGGATAATTTCCGCAAGAGCATGGAAAACGGCGAATTTTTCTCGGTTTCCCATTATTCAAACGGTGTTGAGCTTAACGGAATGGAAGAGATGCCCGGCTATAACGATGAGTGCGAAACAAAGGATTACAACAGCGACACAACGCCCATGGTTACCCGTCTTTCCGTTGATCAGGAAAATGATACAATATCCGTTGAGGGCGTTAATTTCAATATGATTACCTGGGTTTCAAACGGCAATGTTATCCTGCGCGAAACCGATATTAAGGACGGAAAAGCGGTTCTTGACCTTCATTCCGAGCTGCTTGACGAGCCTTATCTCTATGTAAGATTTTATCTTACGGGCGATAACGGAATTTGCTATTCTCAGCCGTTTGTGCTTCAGGTTGAGGGCGAGGATTTCGCACCCGTCAAGGTCAACAAAGTATATGACCTTCCGTGGTTCCTCAGAGAGCTTGTCACCGTTATAGACCTGTTATTCTTCAGACTTAATCCGATTATCTGGATATTCAAGTATTTTGCTTTGGGCTACAATCCGCTTGAAAGAATAATCAATCCGTTTTAATTATTGATTTTTTGGAGGTAAAAAATGAAAAATTTCAAAAGAGTTCTCAGTCTTGCGTTAAGTTTTATTATGGTTTTCTCCGTGTGCATTATCGGTGCGGGAGCGGCAGATGCGGCGGATTATAAAATCGTTTCTCCATATGCCGATGTTATTTGGAGCGGCGATGATGCATGGGGCGCTTACAGAGGCAATCTCCATTCGCACACAACTTACAGCGATGCGGATATCGACCTTGAAACAATGGTTAAAAAGTATTATGAGCTTGGCTATGATTTCCTTGCCAATGCCGACCACGGCGTAACGGGCGTTGAATGGAATAAAGAGCCTTCGATACAGCTTCTCTATTCGTATCAGGAGCTTCTGGGCAACAGAGTTGCCCACCTTACCGATGAGGACTATGAGGCTATAACCAACGGCACTTATAATAACAGAGGCAGAAAGATGGTTTGCGTTACCGGTGCAAACGAGCTTAACAACCTCTCTTTGAGTAAAAACCATGTCAACGGCTTCTTCCTGCCCTCAAATGTCGGCAACGGCTTCGGCGGCGTTGAGAATGAAGCAGGCTACGAAAAGGCGATTAAATTCGTTGAGGATAACGGCGGACTTTCTCACATCAACCATCCCGGCGACTGGCTTGAAACCAACGCCAATCCCGAGGCGGTCAATGACTCTGCCAACATCAAGTTCTTCGGCGACCTTATTCTCAAATACGACTCCTGCCTCGGTACGGAAGTTCTCAATGAGAAAAACGGCACAACGGGCTATGACAGAATTCTCTGGGATAATCTGCTTATGTACTGCCTGCCTTACGGCAAAACCGTTATCGGTTTCAGCAATACCGATGCACATATCCTTGATAATGTTGACAGCTCTTTCAGCGTATTTATGATGGAAGAAAACACCGTTGAAAACATCAAGGCAACCATGCAGAGCGGCGCATTCTTTGCAATTACAAGAAAACTCAGAGGCAATAACTTTGAGATAGGTCCGAAAGAGGAATTCGATGTCAGAAACACCGACATTCCCTATCCCATGTTCAGCGAGCTTTCGGTTGACGGTCACAGCATAACCGTACGTGCGACAGACGCTCAGGAAATTCAGTTCATCGCAAACGGCAAGGTTATCTCAAAGCAGGCGATAGGAGACGGCGCCGTTGTGCTTGACCTTGACCAAATCAGCGGAGCGAAAGATTTTGAATATGTAAGAGTTGAGCTGAGCGGTGCGGGCGGAATGTGCCTTTCTCAGGCGCTCATTATCGATGACGGCAGCGAACCGCTCAAGTTCGAGCAGAAAACAGGTCTCAGCGCCGTTCTCGACAATCTCCTTATCACTTTAAAGGGAACAAAATTCTGGACCATATTCCAAGAGGTTGTTATCGCAGTTAAGAATAAGATTAAATAATCTTCTCAAAGATTTCCCCGGAGCGCCTTGTACGTTCTGGGGTTATTTTATTTGACTTTTATATCTTGGATGATATAATTAATTAAAAAGCATTTTACGGGGAGGCTTATCTTTGAAAAAGCTCAGATTTGGTATCGTCGGCACGGGCGTTATTGCTCACCGATTTGCAAATGCAATCAAAAATGTTGAGGGCGCGCAGCTTGCCGCCGTTGCTTCAAGAACTCAGGCAAACGCCGACGCTTTCGGCGATGAGTTCGGTATTTCTCTGCGCTTCGGCAGCTATGAAGCAATGGCACAGTTCGATCTGATTGACGCAGCATATATTGCCGTGCCCCATTCGGGGCATATGGCGTGCTCGTGCCTTATGATGAATAACGGCAAGCATGTGCTTTGCGAAAAGCCTCTGGCGGTCAATAGCGAGCAGGCGCGCGAAATGTTTGCCTGCGCCGAGAAAAACGGAGTTTTCCTGATGGAAGCAATGTGGGCGCGCCTTGTTCCCGGAACGCTGAAAATGCTCGAGCTTGTGAACAGCGGCGTGCTCGGCGAGGTAACGGCGGTTGAGGGCAAGTTTTGCTACACCATGGACGAGGACGAAATGGGTCACCATGTTTTTAAGCGCGAAAACGGCGGAGGGTCTCTGCTCGATGTCGGAGTTTACGGGCTTAATTTTGCAAGCTGGTATCTCGGCAAGGATGTTGCTTCAATAAAAGCCGAATCTGCTCTTTTTAACGGCGTTGACAGCCACACCTGTGTGCTTATGAAATATAAAAGCGGAGCGATAGCCGATATTTCAAGCGCAATTCTGCTCCGCAAGCCAAACGAGGGCTTTGTTTACGGCACAAAGGGTTACGCAAGGCTCAGCCGCTTTTATGCTCCTCAAAAAATCGAGCTTTATTTTAACGACGGCAGAGAGGAAATAATTGATGCGCCTTATGCGGGTAACGGCTTTGAGGAGCAGATTGCCCATTTCTGCGCCTGCGTTTCGCAGGGTCTTGCTTCAAGCCCCGTTGTAACGCCCGAGCAAACGCTCTATATTATGCGGCAGATGGATGAAATCCGCGCAATGACGGGTGTTGAATATCCGCAGGATGATGATAAATTCTATATTTGAGGAGGCTTACGGTGCTTTAATGCGCCATTAAAGAGAAATAATGGAAAAAAGATATGCTCTTGATATGACCTGCGGGCCTTTTTTGAAGAAAATACTTGTTTTTTCGGTTCCGCTTATGCTTACGGGGCTTTTGCAGCTTGCCTACAACACGGCTGATGTCATTATTGTGGGCAGGTTTGTCGGCAAAGAGGCTCTTGCGGCGGTCGGCTCAACAGGCTCACTTGTCAATCTGTTTCTTAATGTTTTTCTCGGGCTTTCAATGGGCTCGGGAGTAATGATAGCAAGGCACATCGGCGAAAGAGACGATGCCCGCGTGAGCGAGTGCACCCACACGGCAATGCTGCTGAGCGTTGTCAGCGGATTTCTTATCGGAGCGGCGGGCTTCTTCTTTTCATCCGAAATGCTGAGGCTTATGAAAGTGCCCGATGATGTTATTGACCTTGCTTCGCTTTATCTTAAAATTTATTTTCTCGGCTCACCGGGGCTGATGGTTTATAATTTCGGAGCGTCAGTTGTCAGGGCAACGGGGGACACAAAGCGTCCGCTTTACATACTGACCGCTTCGGGCTTTGTGAATGTTGTGCTCAATGTCATTCTTGTAACAGCCTTTGATTTCGGAGTCAGCGGAGTTGCGATTGCTACTATTGTTTCACAGTATCTTTCGGCGGCGATGATAGTTGTTTATCTTGCCAAAATGAACAACGCCTGCCGCCTGATGCCCTCAAAGCTGCATTTCCACTTGCAGGAGCTTAAAAGCATAATGCTGCTCGGTCTGCCTGCGGGAATACAAAGTTCACTGTTTTCCGTCTCGAATGTTATAATTCAGTCAACGGTCAATTCCTTCGGCTCGGTTGCCATGGCGGGAATTGCGGCAGGCTCCAATTATGATTCATATATTTATACCTGCACAAACGCCGTCGCACAGACCACGATGACCTTTTCATCTCAGAATATGGGCGCGAAAAAATATTCAAATATCGGCAAAATCTACCGCTACTGTATCATAATCGCTTTTACTATCGGAGCTTCAATGGGCGTTGTCGGCTGCATTTTCGGCGAAAGAATTGTGGGCTTGTTCTCAAAAGACCCCGAGGTTATCGCTATCGGCGCAGACAGGCTGATTCTGATAATGCCGTTTTATTTCTTCTGCTCGCTGATGGATGTTGCTGCAAGCCAGCTCAGGGGAATGGGCAAGTCATTTGAGCCGATGATAGTTTCTCTGCTCGGCGGCTGCGGGCTGAGAATACTGTGGATTTATCTTGTTTTGCCGCTCAACAGAACCCTTGTCAATCTGTATTGGGCTTATCCCGTTTCGTGGGCGGCAACCTTCTTCGTTCAGTTTACGCTGTATTTTGTGTTCAGACGCAAAATGAAGCGAAGCGGAATGACGGACGCCGAAGAAACGCCTGTAACGGCTTAAAAAGGAGAAAGTATTAATGTTAGCTATAATTAAAAAAATAATATCGGCAGTTGTTGCCTTCATAATATCGGTTTCGCCTCTTGCATCTGCTCCCGACCCCGAGCCGAAATGCGCGCCCGAGTTTAACGGCACATTTTTGCAGTCATGGCTGAGCAGTTCATGGGATGATGAACGCTGGCAGACTGAGATTGAAAATATGCAAAAGGCAGGAATAAAATATCTGATTTTGCAGGATGTTGCGAACAAGGCTTATAAATCCTCGGGAGGCGGTTGGAGCGTTTATTATGACAGCTCTCTGCCCGTGTTTGATACAGCCGAGCGCTCGCCCGATGTTATTGAGGCGGCTCTGCGAAACTGCAAGGGAACAGATATCAAGGTTTTTGTGGGGCTTGCCATGTTTGACGATTTCTGGACAGAGGGCGCAATCACGGCGCAGTATGCCGAAATGTGCGCCGTTGCCGCCGATATGGCGGAGGAAATCTACGGCAAATATTACAGCCGCTATTCCGAGAATTTTTACGGTTGGTATTTTACTCCCGAGTTCAACAACATACTTACCTGCCAAATCAATATTAACGGGCTTTGCAAAGGGCTGAATGTCATTCTCGACAGAATTAACGCCGTCAATCCCGATTTGCCCCTGCTTTTCAGCCCGTTTTTCGCCGAATATCTTGCCGCGGGACCCGTTGTAACTCTTGCAAACCTTGTCCGCCTTTTAAACGGAGCACATCTGCGTGACGGAGATATATTCGCTCCGCAGGACGCGGTCGGAGCGCTTTGGACAAAGGAAGAAAACCTTGAAAGAAACTGGAAAATGTATGCTCAGGCAGTCAAGGCGGCAAACGCCGATATCAGGCTGTGGGCTAACTGTGAAAACTTTACTCTCAGCTTTGCCGACACGGCTTTTGACGGCATTCTCACACGCCCCGCTACCGAGAATACGCAGGTTGTAACGGCAACGCTTGACAGATTTGTGTGCCAGATGCAGATAGCATCGCTCTATGCCGAAAACATAATTACATTTTCATATAACCACTATTTCAGCCCCGAGCTTGTAAATCCGATTTTTATTGAAACCTATCTTGACTATCTGAAAAACGGACATAAGCTTGAAAGCGAAGCTCCCTCGGCGGTTAAAAGCTTTACAAAATCCTCTGCCGAAAGCGGTGTTTCCCTTAGCTGGGAGGCGGCTTCGGATAATTTCGGGATTGCATATTACCGCATTGAGAAAAACGGAGAATTTTTCGCCCGTGTTGAAATGTGCTTTGATTCGCCCGAGCTTGCGTTGACGGACGAAAGCGGCAAAATCAGCGACAGCTATGTCATAACCGCCTTTGATGCGGCGGGAAATGCTTCGGCTCCCTCTGCGGCGGTATAATCAGCAGAATAAAAAAAGAGCGTTCAGCGGAAATTTTCGTTGAACGCTCTTTGAATTTATCTTAAGATTTTTTCTCCGTCAAAAACAAATATTCCGAATGCGTCGCCCGTTTTGTTGCCTGCAATAAGCCAGTCGGCATAGGCGCGGCGAAGCGAGGTGTCTCTCGGCAGCTTGTCATAGGGCAGGTCGGAATATTTTCCGAAAACCCTCCAGCCGTTGGAGAAGCCCTCTTTTTCGCTGTGGCAGATTATTTCAAAATCATCCATGAATTTCAGAATATTGGAGTTTTTCGGCAGAAATTCGCGGTGCCGCGGAAAAAGCAACCATGAGCCGCAGCCGAAAACCGCCTTGCCGTCGGGGAAATACTTTCCGAAAGCCTTGTAAGCCTTTTTATATGACTCAAGCCTTATATCATCTGTGATGGGAACGCCCGAGGAGGGAATGTGAAAATTAATGTAATAATCGCTCTCTTTGATTTCTTTGCCGCAGCTTGTAACGAATTCATCATTGGCGCCGAATTGCCTCATTTCATACTGAAATCTGCCAAGAGCAATTCTTGTCATGTCAAAAAAGCCGTAATACCAGTCGGCAACAAATATTCCGGGAACCTCCTCGCAGTCAATGCACTCTTTGAATTTATAGCGCATATCCGCCATTGTGTCCCAATATATTTCTTCGGGGAATCCCGATAAATGCCAGCGGCTCTTGAGTATTTCGGCGCAGGCAAGCAGAAAGATAAAATGAAGCGTATATTTATTTATTCCCTTTTCTTCGGCAAGAGAGGAAACCTTTTCGAGAGCCTGCTTCAAATCGCCCGCCTGCGGAAACATATAGCCGTTTACGGCTTCGTCAAAGCGGTCGGCAAATTCGGGCTCGGAGTCAAGCCGTTCCAGAACCTGCGTGAAAACTTCAACGGCATCCTCGGGATATGAATAATGCTCAAAAAAAGCTTTTGCAAATTCGTTGTTGTGTTTCATAAAACCACTCCGAAAAATCAGATAATAAGACCCGTAACAAACGCCGCAATGCAGGCGGAAACGGCAACTGCCGTCAGCGGCAGCTTGAAATAGGCAAGTATAATTGCAACAGCAGTTCCCACGGCGGCGGTTGCCGTGCTTCCCGTTGAATAGAATATTGCGGGGAAGGTCATTGCGCTGAGCACCGCATAGGGAATGTAGTAAAGAACGCTTTGCAGAAAGCGGGATTTAATTTTGCGCCTGAAAGCGGTAAACGGAATCATCCTGATAAGATATGTAACGCCCGCCATAACGGCAATATAAAGCACCATGCTCATTGGTTTTCGCCCTCCGTTTCCGCAATATTAACAGGGAAAAGCAGAGCGCCGATAACCGCCGCGGCGATTGCGCTGATGATAATTGCAAAGCCGAAAGAAACCGACGGCAGAAGAAACTTAAACACAATGCTGAAAATCGCCGCAAGGCAGATAACAACAAGGTCTTTTTTGCTCGCCCTTGCTGCGGGGATAATAATGGCAATGAACATTCCGTAGAGCATAATTCCCATAGCGGAGGTCAGCGAAGCGGGGAGCGCAAGCCCCGCAAACGCGCCGAGAGCCGTTCCGCTTACCCAGCCGAATGAGGAAATGAGTATCAGCCCATACATAAATGACGGCACAAGCCGCTCGGGCTGAGCCGATGCAACGGCAAATATTTCATCGGTTATTCCGAATGAGGCGATTATTCGGTGGGGAGTTGTGAATGAATCGGAGAGCTTCTGCGAGAGCGAAAGCCCCATCAGAGAGTAGCGCAGATTTATAACGAATTGCGTAACCGCCATTTCAATCAGCGTGCCGCCCGAAGCAATTATTCCCACTCCCGCCGCCTGACCCGCCGAGGTCAGGTTTGTAAGAGAAATTATAACCGCGCTTATTGCGCTGATGCCGGATTTAACTGCCATTATTCCGAAACCAAAAGAAACGGAAAAATAGCCCAAAGCAATCGGAATTCCGCTTGACAGTCCTTTTACAAAAGAAGATTTCACTTGTTACATCCTTTCCGGGCAATGACGCCCGATTAAGAATTCTATCACAAAGCCTTGCGGAATTCAACTTGCTTTTTTGCGTTGAATTTTAATGCTTTGAGTTATTGAAAGAGTCCTTAATGAGTGATAAAGCGCAGGTGATGATAATTTCAAGATTTCCGCGCGTTTCGGCGGCTCTCGGTCCGTCAACGGGCACAAGCTCGCCGTCTTTAATCTGCATAAACTGCGGATATTTTTCGCTTGAATGAACCGTAGGCTGTCCGTCAAAGAGTATAGCCCACTTTAAAAATTCAAGGTAGGGCGCGTCAAATGTGTTATGACCGTTGCCGCGGAAAAACCAGGTGTATTCGGGGAGTTCACAGGTTGATGCGTCAATGGTGAGGTCGGGCGAAATGTGATTGTGTCCGCACGAGGTGTTATACTGCTTGTAGCCCTCGCCGAGAGTTTTGCCTATGTCGGAGCAAACGGCGCCGAGGCTCATATAGCCTGTGTCAATGAGCAGGTCGGAATGTGTTTCTCTCTCTGTTGTTACGGGGATTGTTGAAATATCATAGCCTATTGCGATGATAACTGCAGTTCCGTTTTTCTTTGCGCTGTGAATAAGCTCCTCAACGCGGTTTTGAACATTGTAGTGGTAATAGTCGATTTTCTTGATTAAAGCGCCATATTCCGAATTGCCCTTGAAGGTTTTGCTCTTTGCGCTCTCATAGTATTCATCGGGCACAAAAGACCATACTCCGGGCATTGTGCCCATTGCGTCAATGAGAAATTCGTCTAAAATTCTGTCAAACTGTGAATCAAGAATTTTCTGAACAAAGTCAAGCAGAGTATCAACAACTCCCATGTCGCTTAAAGTATCTATAACCGCGCCGATGAGCTGCGCCTTTGCGTTGTCATAGCCCATAATTCCCTTTACGTATTCGCTCAGCTCATCACTTTTGCCCGAAACGGAAATTTCCCTGTTGAGCAGGCAGCCGATGAGCGAAAGCCCTTTGTAGGCAGGGGAGAGGAAAACAAGCTTTTTAATTCCGCTGCTGCCGTAAAGATGAAGATATGAAGCAACAACGGTGTTGCCCTGGCTGTGGCAGCTCAGAACAATTTCATCGTGCCCCGTGATATCCTTAACTTTATCAATAAAGGTCTTTAAACCCTTGGCGTTATCGATGGGGTCAAGCCGCCAGTCATAGCAATATGTGTATTCGCCGCAGGGCTCTTCGGAAACTCCGGCAAAATTGTAATTCGTGATTTTGTGAGCATCTGCCGAGGGCATTTCTCTCGGCACTATGCCGACATTCTTCTTCGATGTGCCGTCGGGATTGCATGCCATATCGCCGAGCATTTTATCGGCGGCGTCCATTGCATAATCTCCGAAGCTGTCATAGTTGCCCGAAACAAGCACCGCCGCAACAGCCTTGATTATATCGGGAACTGCGGACATAATTGCGTCCTTTTCGGGAGGAAATGCGGAAACGCGCGAGTCGCTCTCGGGGTCAAGATAAAGCGATTCACCGAAGCCGGGCACAAAAACAACGGGCGTTGTGCCGCAGTCGCATTTTTCCGAAGCGGCAAGCGCCGCCGAGGGAACAAGGCAGATAATTACAAGTGCAAGAATAATGCTGACGGTTCTTTTCATAAATCTTATCCTTTCCGATTTGTTTAATTATTTGTTTATTTTGAATATTCCGATGCTTTTGCGGTTGCAAGCGCGTCGCACCGCTCATTTTCGGGATGACCCGCATGACCTTTGACCCAAACGATTTTGTATTCGTGCTTTCTGATTTCGGTCAAAAGAGTCTGCCAAAGCTCGGGATTGAGGACGGGCTTTTTATCAGCCTTTTTCCAGCCGTTTTTTGCCCAATTCCATATCCAGCCCTGCAAAAAAGCGTCCGCAACATATTTTGAGTCGGTATAAATCGTGATGTCGCATTTTTCTTTCAGCCTTTTAAGAGCTTCTATAACTGCGGTCAGCTCCATGCGGTTGTTTGTGGTTGATTTTTCGCCGCCGCTCAGCTCAAGCTCACGGCTGCCGTAGCGCAGTATTGCTCCCCAGCCGCCGGGACCCGGGTTGCCCGAGCACGCGCCGTCCGTAAATATTTCCACCTTTTTCAGTTCAGCCATTTTTTTCTCCGTATAAGTAAGTTTTATTTATTATAGCATTGTTTTTATGCGGAAACAATAGATAAATCGGTTATTTAGAGTATTTTTTGCCAATAATATTGCCGAGAAATCAGAAAGGAATGATTTTATGAAGGCGGTAATTATGGCAGGCGGCGAGGGAAGCAGGCTCAGACCCCTGACCTGCACTTTGCCGAAGCCCATGGCAAAAATTCTCGGCAAGCCGATAATTGAGTACATTTTTGATTTGCTGTTATCAAACGGAATAACGCAGGCGGCGGTAACTCTCGGCTATCTGCCTCATGTTATCGAGAAGCAGTACGAAAACGGATATAAAAATATGAAACTTGAATTTATCCGGGAGGATGAGCCGCTCGGCACGGCGGGCAGCGTTAAAAATGCCGCCGCGGATTTCGGAGAGCCTTTTATTGTTATCAGCGGAGATGCATTATGCAGTTTCGATATTCAAAAAATCGTGACCTATCACAAGGCAAGGGGAGCAATGATAACCATTGCCGCAACAGACGCCGCCGACCCGAGGGAATACGGAATAGTCAAGACCGACCGTGAAAGCAGAGTAACCGGATTTTTGGAAAAGCCGTCGTGGTCGCAGGCCGTGAGCAACCTTGCAAATACGGGTGTTTATATAATAAATCCCGAGTGTCTCGACCTTATTCCAAAGGGCAAAAAATACGATTTTGCCGCCGATTTGTTCCCGATGATGCTTGAGAGGGATATGCCCGTTTATTGCTACCGCTGCTCGGATTATTGGTGCGATGTGGGCAATATAGAGGCTTATCTTAAATGTCAAAAAGATGTTTTCGACGGAAAAATCAAGCCGCCCGTCATCCCCACGGCAAGCGGTATTTACTCCGAAAAGGGATTGCCGAAAGGAAATTACAGCATTGTGCCGCCCGTGTATATCGGCGAGGAAACGGAGATTGAGGACGGAGCTGTTATCGGCCCTTATACCGTTATTGACAGCAAATGTTTTATAGGCGCAGGGGCAAAGGTTCGCTATTCCGTTGTTCTTGAAAACAGCTGGCTTGCCTCAAATTCCTCCGTTACGGGCGCTCTTGTCTGCTCGGGTGCGGCTCTGAAAAGCGGCGCGCAGATGTTTGAAAACAGCGTGGCAGGCTCGGGCAGCGTTATCGGCTCGGGAGCGAGCGTTAAGCCGAATATCCATATTTGGCCCGGCAAGCTTGTGGGCGCGGGCGCAAGTGTTGCTTCAAATGTTAAATACGGCAGCGTGAGAGCGGAATACCTGAGCGAAAGCGGCGTTGACGAGCGGTGCGGCGCGCGGCTCAATGCAGAAACCTGCGTAAGGCTCGGAGCGGCTGTCGGAAGCTCGGGAAACGGCAAAAAAATCGGCGTTGCGGGCGACGGCTCCAAAACCGCGTGTATGCTTCAGCTTGCCGTTGAAGCGGGGCTTGTGGGCGCGGGGAGCACGGTATGGGATTTCGGAGAGTGCTTTGAATCACAGCTTAATTTCCTCGTTAATTTCTGCGGGCTCGGTTCGGGACTTTTTGTGAGCGGAAAGAATTCGCGTGAGGTCAGAATATGCGGCGAAGGCGGGCTTTCCATTCCGCGCCGCTTTGAAAGAGAAATAGAGAGCGGAATGTCAAAATGCGAGTTCAAAGAAATTTCCGAAGACGAAATTAAAGGAATTTCCGATATGTCGGGAGTAAAGCTTCTCTATAATCAGGAGCTTATGAAGCAGGCTCCCTACGGCTTACAGGGAATAGGTGCGTGCGTTGAGAGCGAGAATGAAAGCATTAAAACGCTGCTTGAAAACTGTATTATGCGGCTCGGCGGGCACGAAAGCGATGAAACTAAGCTTGTTATTGACGGCTCGGGCACAAGGCTGAGCGCGGTTTGCGGCGGAGAAAAAATCGAATATGAAAAGCTGCTTGCGCTTTGCTGCCTTAATGAAATGAGAAACGGCAGAGATATTGCCGTTCCTTATGACGCGCCCGCTTTCCTTGATTTGCTTGCAGAGGAAAACGGCAGAAAAGCCTACCGCTATTTAAGCACTCCCGCGGATAATTCGGATTCTTCGGCAAGAAGGCTTGCGGCAAAGCAGATTTTTGTCAGAGACGGGCTGTTCCTTGCGGTTAAGCTGCTTTCCGTTGTGAAAGAACGGGATAAGAGCATTACCCGACTTTTATCGGAGCTTCCCGAAAAATATATCGTCAGAAAAAGTGTGCGTATCGGCTTTTCCCCCTCAAATCTTGCCGCTGTTGTGGGAGAAGGAGGCACGCAAACCGATAACGGCTTTGAGGGAATAAAGCTTGTCAAAAGCGGCGGCAGATTGCTTGTAATTCCCGAAAGAAGCGGCGAAAGAGTGCGAGTTCTCGCCGAGGCGGACAGCATGGAGGCGGCGGACGAGCTGTGCGCCGACATTGAGGAAAGGCTCAATTCCGCGTCACAGGCATAGATTTTAAAAATATATTAAATATTATTAATAACTTGACATTCAAATAATAAAAGGATATTATATATCGTGGGGCACGAGCGTGATGCCCCGCCAACATAGAACCGAAACCTTTGAAGATATATAAAAAGAGAAAATTTAAGAATAGGAGAAAATATGCAAAAAAAGAATAATATTACTAACAAAGAAAAAAGCGGCAAGTCTAAGGCTCAGCAGAGGAGTAAGGCGGCTCAGGCGCCGCAGAGCAAGCAGCCCAAAAAGCAGCGTTCTTCAAGGCCGACTAACGGCTCGGCAAAAAAATACAGAAAGACAAACGAGCTGCCTGTCAAAATAGCGTTTCTCGGCGGACTTAACGAGGTCGGCAAAAATATGACTCTTTATGAGTATAAGGACGATATGTTCCTTGTTGACTGCGGTCTTTCTTTCCCCGACCCCGAAATGCTCGGAGTTGACCTTGTTATTCCCGATTTTTCATATGTCGAGCGCAATGCCGATAAAATCAGGGGAATAATCATCACCCACGGGCATGAGGATCACATCGGCGGCTTGGCTTATCTGCTTAAAACCGTCAACATTCCCGTTTACGGAACAAAGCTGACAATCGGTCTTATTCAGGGCAAGCTTAAAGAGCACGGGCTTCTCGGCAGCGCAAAGCTTAACGAAATCGCCCCGGGAGATGTTATAACCCTCGGCGGATTTACCATTGAAGCAATCCATGTCAATCACTCAATTCCCGACGCTATCGCGCTTGCAATCAAGTGTGACTGCGGCACGGTTGTTCAGACGGGCGATTTCAAAATTGACAGCACGCCCATTGACGGCGGAATGATTGACCTTTCACGCTTTGCTCAGCTCGGCGATGAGGGCGTTCTCTGCTTGCTTTCGGATTCCACCAACGCAGAAAGACCGGGCTATACCGAGAGCGAGCGCAAGGTCGGCGAATCCTTTGAAGTGCTTTTCAGGAAGGCGGGCAAGAGCCGAATAATCGTTGCGACATTTGCTTCCAACATTCACCGAGTTCAGCAGATAATCAATGTTGCAAGCTCGCTCGGGCGTAAGGTTGCAATTATCGGCAGAAGCCTTGAAAATGTTGTTAATATCAGCGCTCAGCTCGGCTATCTCAACATTCCTGAAAATGTTATGATTAACGCCGATTTGATTAACCGTTACCCTGCCGAAAATATGGTTATCATAACCACGGGCAGTCAGGGAGAGCCTATGTCGGCACTTTCAAGAATGGCTTTTTCCGACCACAGAAAGGTTGAAATATGCCCCAATGACTATGTTATCATTTCAGCAACGCCCATTCCGGGCAACGAAAAAACGGTCGGCAAGGTTGTCAACGAGCTTTTGAAGCTCGGCGCTCATGTCATTTACGAAAAGATGTATGATGTTCATGTTTCGGGTCACGCCTGCCAGGAAGAGCTTAAGCTGATGATGGGGCTTGTTAAGCCGAAATATTTTATTCCCGTCCACGGCGAGCAGAAGCATCTGCGTAAGCATGCGGCTCTTGCCGAGGGAATGGGAATAAGCAAAGACAATATCTTTATTGCCGATAACGGCTATGTTGCCGAAATAACCAATAAATCAATCAAGAGCGGAGCGGCGGTTCCCGCAGGCAGAGTTTTTGTTGACGGCTACGGCGTCGGCGATGTCGGCAGCGTTGTGCTCAGAGACAGAAAGCATCTCGGGCAGGACGGTATAATCGTTGTAACCGCCTCAATCGATTACGAAACGGGTCAGCTTATCGCAGGCCCCGAGGTGGTTTCAAGAGGCTTCGTTTATGTTAAGGAAGCGGAGGAGCTTATCGAAAAAGCCCGCAAGGTTGCCGAGAATTGCCTTGAAAGCTGTTATTACAGCAATATCAACGATATCGGCACAATTAAGAGTAAGCTCAGAGACGCGGTTTCTCATTTTGTTTATGAGCAGACAAAGAGAAGCCCGATGATACTCCCGATAATTATGGAGGTTTAAATGAAATTCAAAGGCTTTTGGTATGACAGCCTGCTGATTTGCGTCACAGCGGCTTTTGCAGCGGCTTTTACGGCTTTGACGGCATTTGTTGAGCCGCGTCTTGCCATTGCGGAGGCAATAGCGTTCCTGACCGTTTTCGGAATTGTGCTTTGCAGGGCGATTTTTGCCAAAAAAAGATATAAAAAATTCCTGCTCAGAACGGCAAAAAAGCTTGATTTTACAGATCAAAAGGTTCTTTCAAATTTTCCTTTCCCCGTTGCGGTTTGCAGCGAGGAAGGATACATAACCTGGTGCAGCAGCCGATTTTTAAACGAGATTTCAGGCGGTGATGTAACTCCGTCCGACAATATTTCCGAGTTCACAAACGGAATAGAGCTTGACGCTCTGATAAGCGAAGAGGAAACGAGCGTTTTTGTCAACGACAGATACTATTCAGTTTATACTATTACTTATCAGTCGGGCGGCAAAAAGTATTGCGCCCTGTATTATCTTGACAACACAAGGCTCAAGAAAACCGAAATCGAATATTATAATTCCCGCCCTTATGCGGTAATTATTGAAATGGATAATCTGGACGATTCGAGAACGGATTTCAGAGACAGCGAGAGAACCGAGATAAAGAGCCAGATTGAAGCCGCGCTCGATAATTGGTCGGAATCATATAACAGCTTTGTTAAGAGAATAGGCGATGACCGTTATCTGATAATCACCGAGCAAAAGAATATCAGCCGTATGATTCAGGATAAATTTTCGGTGCTTGAAACCGTCAGAAACTATGAGTATAAAGATAAAAAAATCGGCGTTACTCTGTCGGTCGGCGTTGCGGGCGGCGAAAATGTCAGAGCCTGCGAAAAGAACGCCCGCAAGGCGCTTGAAATGGCGCTGGGCAGAGGCGGAGATCAGGTAGCGATTAAGAATAAAGACGGCTATGATTATATCGGCGGCGTTTCAAAAAGCGCGGAGAAGAGAAACAAGGTCAGAAGCCGAGTTGTCGGCTCTGCCATTGCCGAGCTTATAAAATCAAGCAGCAATGTTATAATCATGGGTCATTCTTATACCGACCTCGACGCATTGGGCGCCGCCGTGGGCGTTGCCTGCGCGGTTGAAAGCTTCGGTGTGCCCGTCAATATAGCAACCGACAGAAAAAAGACTCTTGCATCATCCCTTGTTGAAAAAATGGACAGGGAGGGCATGGGCTCTCTGATAGTCGATCAAGAAAGAGCGGCGGAGCTTATCGGCAAAAAAACCTTGCTGATAGTTGTTGATACTCATATTGAAGGCTTTGTTGAATTCCCCAAGCTTTATGAAAAGGCGGAAACGCGGGTTATCATCGACCATCACAGGCGTGCGGTTGCCGATGCCGAGAGCGCGGTCATTTTTCACCATGACCCCGGCGCTTCCTCCTCGTGCGAAATGGTAACGGAGCTTTTGCAATATATTAATCCCGATATCAACATAACAAAATTTGTTGCTGAGGCGCTTCTTGCGGGCATAATGCTTGATACCAAGGATTTTGTTATCGGCGCGGGAGTCAGAACCTTTGAGGCGGCGGCATTCCTGAAAGATAAAAATGCCGATACCGTCAGCGTAAAAAAGCTTTTTGCAAATTCAATGGAGGTCAATAAGCTCAGAACAAGGGTCATTTCTTCGGCTCGGAGCTTTATGGGTTGCGCCGTGTCGCAGGTCGATTTTGATTCTCCCGATATACGCATTATTGCGGCTCAGGCGGCGGACGAGCTTCTGAATGTCAGCGGAATCAAAGCTTCGTTTGTGCTTTTTGAAAACGGCGGAGCAATCAACATTTCCGCGCGCAGTCTGGGCGAGGTAAATGTTCAGGTAATTATGGAAAAGCTCGGCGGCGGCGGCCACCAGACAATGGCGGCGTGTCAGCTCAGGGGCTTTGATATGGATAAAGCGAGAGCGGCTCTTGAAGCTGCCGTAAAGGCTTATTTTGAAAACTAAGGAGATATGGCAATGAAAGTAGTTTTAACTCAGGATGTTAAGGGGCTCGGCAAAAAGGGCGAGCTTGTAAATGCTTCCGACGGATACGCGAGAAACTTCCTCTTTCCGAGAAAGCTTGCGATTGAAGCAAATTCGCAGGCTATGAGCGAGCTTAAAAACAGAGAAGCCGCCGAGAAGCACAGAATAGATACCGAGATTGCCGCGGCAAAGGCAAACGCGGCAAAGCTTGAGGGCAAAACCGTTAAACTTACCGCCAAGGCGGGAGCAAACGGCAAGCTTTTCGGCTCAATAACCTCAAAGGATGTTGCCGCCGCTGTTTCAAGCGCTTTCGGTATGGAGCTTGATAAGCGCAAGGTGGTTGTTGAGGACATCAAGTCGTTCGGAACTTATCCCGTTGAGGTCAAGCTTTATAACGGCATTTCAGCCTCAATGTTTGTAATGGTCGGCGAATAATAAATCCGAACGGAGAATTCAAATGGCAGATAACAGTTTGCTTTCACTTGATAACATTGCAATGCCTTTCAGCGCAGAGGCGGAGCAGGCGGTGCTCGGAAGTATTCTTGTAGACCCCTCCTGCCTTTCTCAGGCGGCTGTTTACATAAGCCCCGAGGCGTTTTATTTGCCCCAGCATGCGGCTATTTTTGAAGCAATGATAACCCTTGACAGCATGGGCAGAATTATTGACCCACTTGTTGTTCTTGATTTGCTTGTGCAAAGGGGTGTTTATGACAACGCATCGGGCAGAAACTATCTTTTTGAGCTTGCTCAGATGGTTCCCTCAACCTCAAATGTTGAGATGTATGCCAAAATAGTCCGCGAAAAATTCTATATGCGTACTCTTATCGGCATTTCAACCGAAACCATCGAAAGTGCGGTGGCTCAGGAGGAAACTGCCGATACTCTGCTCGATAATGCTGAGCAGAAAATATATAATATCCGCCAGGGCAAAACGACTAACGCTCCCTCAAAGCTGAAAGATATTATCGTCAACAATGTTTACGATACTCTTAAAAAGATAACGGGAGAGGACCGCGAGCTTTATAAAGGCTACACAACGGGCTTTTCCGACCTTGATAAGATTCTGACGGGTCTTAACCGCTCCGACCTTATTCTCGTCGGCGCAAGACCTGCTATGGGTAAAACGAGCTTTGCGCTTAATCTTGCCCGCAATGTTGCGGCTCTCGGCAAGCGCAAGGTGCTGTTTTTCTCTCTTGAAATGACAAAGGAACAGCTTGCAATGCGTGTTCTCGGAACGGAAGCGCGCGTTTCAAGCATGAAGATGCGTAACGGTCAGATAAGCCAGGATGAATGGATAAGGCTCGGCATGGCGACGAGTGCGCTTAATGACTGCGAGCTTTATTTTGACGATACCTCGAGCATAACCGTTCCCGAGATGAAAGCCAAAACAAGGCGTCTCGGCGGCGTTGAATGTGTCATTATCGATTATCTCGGTCTTATCAAGGGAAGCACCAAAACAGAAAACCGCGTTCAGGAGGTCAGCGAAATAACCCGTAACCTCAAAATGATGGCAAAGGATTTGAATATTCCCATCGTCTGCTGTGCTCAGCTTTCCAGAGGCACCGAGGGCAGGGGAAAGTCCCACAGACCTCAGCTTGCGGATTTGCGTGAATCAGGCTCAATAGAGCAGGATGCCGACATAGTTATGATGCTTTACCGCCCCGATTATTATAAAGGCGAAAAAGACGATGACGACGAGCCTGCACCGCCGAAGCCGGAGGTCAACACCGTTGAGGTTATCGTTGCCAAAAACAGGCACGGAGAAACGGGAACCGTTGAATTTGCGTGGGACGGCGAGCACACTCTGTTTATTCCGCTGGAGAGAGATTTCGATGATTGATAAAGTAAAAGCGGTTATTGATAAATATTCAATGCTGCCGCAGGGCGCGTGCGTTGTGGCGGCGGTTTCGGGCGGCAGCGATTCAATGGCTATGCTTTATATTCTGAATTTGCTGAAAGAGGAATACGGATTTTCGCTCTGCGCGGCTCATGTTAATCACGGTCTGCGCGGCGAAAACGCAGAGCGCGATGAACGCTTTGTGGAGAGCAAATGCCGCGAGGCGGGGATACCCGTTCATATTCTCAAAGCCGATGTTGCGGCTCTTGCAAATCAGTCGGGTATGGGCGTTGAGGAAAGCGGACGCAAGGTCAGATATGATTTTTTCAATTCTCTCGGTGAAAACATAATAATTGCAACCGCTCATAATCTGAGCGACAGGATTGAAACCTTTTTCTTCAATTTTACGCGCGGCAGTGCTCTGCGTGGGCTTTGCTCAATTCCGCCCAAAAGGGATAATATAATAAGACCGCTTATTGATTGCTCAAAAGACGAGATAATGGCTTTCTGTGCCGCAAATTCAATTGAATATGTTACGGACGAAACTAATTCGGATGTTAAATATTCGCGCAACAGAATAAGGCACAATGTCGTAACTCAGCTTAAAGAGATTAATCCGTCCTTTGAAAAGTGCGCGGGCAGATGCATTGAGTCGCTTAATGAGGACGAGCTTTTTCTTTCGTCCCTTGCCGATGAGCTTGTTCAGTCCGCAAGGCTTCCCGTCGGATTTGACGCCGCAAAGCTTTCTGCTTCTCCGCGACCCGTTGCTCTGAGAGCCTTGATATCAATTTGCGCCGAGTGTGCCGATACCGTACCCGAAAACAGGGCGGCGGAAAAGATTTTTGACCTGCTTTCATCGGGCGGCAGCTTTAATATCAACGGCGGCGCAAGCGTGCGGGTCAGAAAAGGAATTCTGGATTTTCCGCAGAGCTTTAATAAGCCCGAAAAGGCGGAGCTTACCCTCGGAAAAGTCAGCTTCGGCGGCTTGACGGCTGAAACCGAAATAATTAACATTGATGAAATAAATAATTTACAAAAGATTTCAAAACAGGGGTTGGAATATTACCTCGACTGTGATAAAATACACGGAAAGGTGTTTTTAAGAAGCCGCCAAGACGGCGACAGAATTAAAATCAAAGCCCGCGGATGCACAAAAACTCTTAAAAAGCTGTTTAACGAAATGTCGCTTCCTCCCGAAAAAAGAGACAGCGTTGCCGTTGCGGCAGATGAGAGCGGAGTGCTTTTCGTTGAGGGAGTCGGATGTGACGCAAGGGTTGAAATAACTTCCGCCGCAAAACGCGTTATGCGAGTGCGGTTGAAAAGAAATAATAATGGGGTATGAAAGGAAAGCGGCAATGATTAACGATATCGAAAAAGTATATTACAGCGAAGAAACGCTTCACGGAATTGTTGAGCGCCTCGGCAAGCAGATAAGCGAGGATTATAAAGATAAAAACCTCCTTCTTGTCAGCGTTTTAAAAGGCTCCGTTATTTTTATGGCGGATTTGATGAGAGCGATAACCGTTCCCTGCGCCATTGATTTTATGTGCGTCTCAAGCTATAAAAATAAAACCGAATCGAGCGGCGTTGTTAAAATCATCAAGGATTTGGACATTGACCTTCAGGGCTATGATGTTTTAATAGTTGAGGATATTCTGGATTCTGGTAAAACGCTCAGCTATCTCAAAACGCTTCTTCTCAGCAGAAATCCTAAGAGCATTAAAATATGCACCTTGCTTGATAAGCCCGAGCGCAGAGCCGTTAAGGGACTTTATGCCGACTACTCGGGAGCGGAGGTTCCCGATGAATTCGTTGTCGGCTACGGGCTTGATTATAATGAAAAATACAGAAATCTTCCGTACATCGGAGTTCTCAAAAGAGAAATATATCAGAACAATAATTGAGTCCCGGTTGGGAAAGCTATTTTAAGGAGTGATTATTCCAATTGAATACTAAAAATAACAATTCGGGCAATTTTAAAAGAAAGCTGCTTACTCTGCTGCCCTATATTCTTATTCCTCTTATGATTTTGCTCGGCGTAACCTATTATGCTAACACTCAGAGCAGAGAGAAGCTGGAATATTATCAGATTGTTTCTCTTTTTGACGAGGGAAAAATAACGGAATATAAGCTTAACCTGAGCAGCGGCGCGCTTGTTTATTATGTTGAGGGCGACAAGCAGGAAAAGACCTTCTCCGTCCCCAGCGTCAGCCTTTTCATTGAGGATGTTCACGAAAATGTTATAAAATATAACCGTGAAAATCCCGATAAGCCCATTAAGGCGGGCTATGTTTCGGGCTCAACGGGGCAGTGGATTTATAACATTGTTCCCACATTGCTGCTTTTGGTTGTGATGGGCGGTCTGACCTTCTTTATGTTCAGGCGTATGAACCAGACCATGACCAACGAAAACAACCGCACAATGAGCTTCGGCAAGGCGCGCATAAAGCAGGCTAAGGACGAAAAAAGAAAAACAACCTTTGCTGATGTTGCGGGCGCTGACGAAGAAAAAGAGGAGCTTGAAGAAATTGTTCAGTTCCTCAAAAATCCTTCAAAGTTCGATATGCTCGGCGCAAGAATTCCCAAGGGCGTTTTGCTCGTAGGCCCTCCGGGCACGGGTAAAACTCTGCTTGCAAGAGCCGTTGCAGGCGAAGCCGATGTTCCGTTCTTCTCAATATCAGGCTCGGATTTCGTTGAAATGTATGTCGGCGTCGGTGCTTCGAGAGTCCGTGACCTTTTTGACCAGGCAAAGAAGAATTCGCCGTCGATTATCTTTATTGATGAAATCGATGCCGTAGGTCGCCACAGAGGCGCAGGCATGGGCGGCGGCCACGATGAAAGAGAGCAGACTCTTAACCAGCTGCTTGTTGAAATGGACGGCTTCGGAGCAAACGAGGGCGTTATCGTCATAGCCGCAACCAACAGACCCGATATCCTTGATCCCGCGCTTCTCAGACCCGGCAGATTTGACCGTCAGGTAACGGTTAATTATCCCGATACAAAGGGCAGAACGGAAATTCTCAAGGTTCACGCCAAGGGCAAGCCCATTGCTCCCGATGTTGACCTTAACAGCATTGCTCACGCAACTGTTGGATTTACGGGCGCAGACCTTGAAAATCTTCTTAATGAAGCCGCTTTGCTTGCCGCAAGAAGAAGCAAAAAGGCAATAACCATGGAAGAAATAGACGAGGCAACGCTCAAGGTTCAGGTAGGCTCCGAGAAGAAATCGCACAAGATGAACGAAAAAGCCAAAAAGCTCACCGCTTATCACGAAGCGGGTCACGCCGTATCAAGCTTCTATCTTGACAATCAGGACCCCGTTCATCAGATTTCAATTATTCCCAGAGGTATGGCGGGCGGCTATACGCTTTACAGACCCGTTGAGGATAAAAACTATACCTCTAAAAATGAAATGCTCGATAATCTTGTCAGTCTGCTCGGCGGCAGAGTTGCCGAAGCGCTTGTGCTCGGCGATATTTCCACCGGCGCGTCAAACGATATTGAAAGAGCAACCGAGATTGCAAGGAGCATGGTTACCAAATACGGCATGAGCGAAAAGCTCGGTCCCATCGCTTTCGGCGGCGAGAGCAACGAGGTTTTCCTCGGCAGAGATTTCAACCATGTCCGCAATTATTCAGAAAGCGTTGCGTCGCAGATTGATGAAGAAATAGAAAACATCATCAGGAATGCATATAACAGAACCACCGCAATCCTTACAGAGCATATGGATAAGCTTCACGCCGTTGCCAAAAAGCTCTATGACAGCGAGAAGATGACAGGCGAGGAGTTTGCCGCAATTATGTCCGACGCCGCGCCCGAAGCTCCGCAGGAGAGCGAAACCGAAGAATAAAAAATGAGGCTGTAGCGATACAGCCCCATTTTTTTATGACCTTTTTGTGATTTTGCCTGCAATAAAGCAGAGCAGGAATACCGCAATATCAGCCGCAACTATGGTTGAGCCGACGGGTGTGCCGCAGAGCACGGCAATCAGAATTCCCAGAACCGCGCATATAACCGATATAACTGCGGAGCTGATTATTACCGACAGGAAGCTTTTGAAAAGCCTCATTGCCGACAGGGCAGGGAAGATAATCAGCGCCGAAATCAGCAGTGCGCCGACAAGGTTCATCGCAAGAACAATAACAACTGCGGTTACAACCGCTATCAGAATGTTGTAAAACTTTGCGTTAACGCCCGTAGCGCAGGCGAATTCCTCATCAAAGGTGACTGCAAAAATTTTATGATAAAACACGCAGAAAACAATAATAACCGCCGCCGCAAGAGCCGCGCACAGAATAACATCTGTTTTTGAAAGCGTCAGTATCGAGGTTGAGCCGAAAAGCGTTGTGCACACATCGCCGCTGACATTTGTTGAAACCGAAAAAATATTCAGCAGCAGATATCCGAGCGCGAGCGCGCCGACGGATATCATCGCTATCGCCGCGTCACCTTTGATTTTGGAGCTTGAATTAACTCCGAGCAGGATAACGGCGGCGGCTATCGTTATCGGCAGAGCGGTTGTCATGGGAGCCATACTGCAAACCGCCGCGATAGCCATTGCTCCGAATGCCACATGAGAAAGTCCGTCGCCTATCATCGAATATCTTTTCAGAACAAGGCTTACACCGAGCAGAGCGGCGCAGAGCGCTATCAGAACACCCGCTATGATTGCGTTGCGTACAAACGGATAGCTGAGATAGTTTATCAGAGTTTGTAATGCGTTCATTCTGCGTCACCTCCGCGTGAAATAAATCGGCGATAGATGTCGCTTGCCGTGTATTCGTCCTTTGTGCCGAAAAACAGCGGCTTGTGGCTGATGTGGAGAATATGAGTTGCGTATTCAACAGCGGCGGCAATGTCGTGAGAAACCATAATCACGGTTATGCCCTCTTTGTTGATATCGGAAATGAGCCTGTAAAGCTCCTGGGTAACAACGGGGTCAAGCCCTGCGACGGGTTCGTCAAGCACAAGCAAACTTTTGGTAGCGCAAAGCGCGCGGGCAAGCAAAACACGCTGCTGCTGACCGCCCGAAAGCTCTCGGTAGCATCTGCCTGCAAGGTCGGATATTCCGAGCTTTTCCATATTTGCGGCGGCGGCTTCCTTTTGAGCTTTTGAATAGAAAGGTCTCATTCCGCAGCCGTTTATACAGCCCGAAAGCACAATTTCGCGCACCGATGCGGGAAAATCCCTCTGAACCTCGGTTTGCTGGGGAAGATATCCGATTTCGTTTTGCTTCAAGCCGTCGGAGAATTCAATTTTGCCCGCAATAACGCTTTTTCTGCCGAGCAGAGTTTTCATAAGCGTGCTTTTGCCCGAGCCGTTTTCTCCCACAATGCAGAGATAATCGCCTCTGTTTACGCTGAAATTAAGGTCGCTGACGATTGCCTTGCCCTCATAGCCGAGGGAAACGCCGCTGACATTTATCATTGACATCAGTTAAGAGCCTCCCTCAGAATTTCAAGATTGCTTTCCATAATGCCGAGATAGGTTTTGCCGCTTTTGATTTCCTCGGCGGTTACGGATTGGCAGGAATCGAGCGCGGCTGTCTTTGCTCCCGTTGCTTCGCATACGGTTTTAGCCAAAGAGCCGTCTGAGCCTTCCGTTGTTAAAACAACGGGGAGAGCCAGCTCCTTTGTTTTGTCGATAAGAAACGCCATCGTTTCAAAGCTTGCCTCGCTTTCGGAGGAACAGCCCGCAAAAGCGGCGTAATAAGTCAGCGAATAGTCCTCCGTCAGATAGCGGAACGGGAAACGGTCTGCAAAAAGGACGGTTTTTCTTTTCGCGGATGCGGCAAGCGCGGAATATTCCGAATCAAGCTCGTTAAGCTGTGAAATATATTTTTCTGCGTTTGATTTGTAGAGAGCGGCGTTTTCGGGGTCAATGCCGCTGATTTCTTCGCAGATTTTTTGCGTCATTATTTCGGCATTTTTGAGCGAAAGCCAGATATGCTCGTCCTCGCCGATATGGCTGCCAGAGTGCGCTTCTTCGTGCTCCCCGTGCTCGTGCTCCATGCCCGCCACATATTCTTCTTTATAAGTGTTTACAACATCCATAAGCGCGAGCGTTTTAAGCTTTGGATTTGCGGCGGATTTGAGCGCGCCCTCAACCCAAGCGTCGGAAGTGCCACCAATATAGATGAAAAGGTCGGCAGAGCCGATTTTGATTATGTCCTGCGCCGTCGGCTCATAGCTGTGAAGGTCTGCGCCGTCATCAAGCAGGAGAGTCAGCCCGTCGCTGCCGCCGAGAATGTTTTTTGCAAAGTCATATTGCGGAAAGGT
The DNA here is from genome assembly GCA_051881535.1 of Acutalibacteraceae bacterium. Lineage (GTDB taxonomy): Bacteria > Bacillota > Clostridia > Oscillospirales > Acutalibacteraceae > CAG-177. The sequence continues at coordinate 79,554 of JBJEQB010000039.1, forward strand.
TGTGCATACAATGCTTATTCCGTCCGCTTCGTCCTGTATGCCGCCGCATGAGCAAAACAAAATCACGGGCATAAGGACGGCTATAATAATTGAAACAGCTTTTTTCATTTTTTCCTCCGAAAACGGTTTATTTAAGGCATTTGGCGCATTTGCCGAGCAGCACGGTGTGGCTGTCGATTTCAAAGCTTGTGGTGCTTTTAATATCGTTTTGTATTATTGATGTTGTGCCCGTGTCAAGGTGATATACCTTGCCGCAATCGGTGCATTTCATATGCAGATGCCCCTCGCATTTTTCGTTGCTTATATATTGATAAACAAAGGAGCGGCTGTTGCCCTTAACGGAGCGGTGAACAAGCCCGTCTGCAACAAGCTTTGTCATCAGCCTGTAAGCCGTGCTTCGGCTTATCCCTTCATCGCCGATTTTCTCTGCAATTTCTTCAATGGTAAAGGCTCTTTCGGAGTTCATAGCCAAGAAATCAATAAGAGTTTTCCGTTGGCGGGTGTTGTATTCTTTCATTTTCAAATTACCTCCGAATTTGAGAATAACTCCTAAATTATTATACACTTATATCGCCGAAAGTCAATAAAAAAGTTACGCATATTTGCGTTTTCGATTGACTTTTTTGAGCGAATATTATAAAATACTACCATAAAATATTGGTTTTCGGAGGAAAATACAAATGAAAAAACGCGTTTTTTCAATTCTTCTTGCGCTTGCAATGGTTTTCTGCTCGGTTCTTGCTGTTTCAGCTTCGGCAGAGGACGCTTCCAAGCTCAAGTTTAATGACGGCAAATTCAAGATTATGCACCTGACTGACACGCAGGATGTATATCCCGCAAGCAAAACCATGCTTTCGTTTATTGACACGGCGATAAAGCAGTATCAGCCCGATATTGTTATTCTCGGTGGCGATAACACAGTCGGCCCCGCAGAAACAAAGGACGAGGCAGTCAAAGAGCTCACCTCCGTTTTTGTTGAGAATGAAGTTTATTTCACTCTCGTTTTCGGCAATCATGACCGTGAGCAGGGCGTTTCTAACGATGAGCTGCTTGCCCTTTATCAGAAGCACGGCGGCAAATACTGCCTTGCCTATGACGCCGTTCCTGAGCTTCACGGAGCAGGCACACACAATCTGCCCGTTTATTCTTCCGACGGCTCAAAGATAATATTTAACCTTTGGATGTTTGATTCGGGCTCGGGCGTTTATAACGAAGCGGGTGAGAGGCTCGGCTATGACTGCGTTACCGAGGATCAGATAGAATGGTATGAGAGCGTAAGCACAGAGCTTGAAAAAGAGTCGAAAGTTAAAATTCCTTCTCTTGCTTTCCAGCACATAATCGTCGGCGATGTTTATGATGTCCTTTTCCACGAAACTGCGGTTGAAGCGGGCGAGCTTACAAGGAGCTTTAACGGCAAAATCTATTCATGCCTGCCCAAGACGGAGAATTTTGACGGCTTCCTCTTTGAATATCCTTGCCCGGGCTATTATAACTTCGGTCAGTTCGATTCAATGGTTGCCCGCGGCGATGTTATCGGAATTTTCTCAGGTCACGACCATGTTAACAGCTTTGAAACCGAGCTTAAAGGCATAAAGATTGTCAATACTCCCGGCGCAACCTATCATTCATACGGCAATGACCTTGTAAGAGGTATGCGTATGATAACCGTTTGTGAAAACGACACTTGGAATTTTGAAACCGAGGTTGTTACTGTTAATGACCTTGCGGCGCAAAACGCTGATTTTGCAAATGAAGCGGGCATCAGCAGCTTTAAAATTTGGCTTTGCGATTTAGCGGGCGATATCCTTCTCGGCTTCGGAAAGCTCTCCTCCGTTTTTTCAAAGGTTATTTCAATAGTCGGATAATTGCATAAAAATTTCGGCGCGTATCTGAGAGTTTTTCTCGGATACGCGCCGTTTTTTGCTTGTATTTTACAGTGGACGGACGGGATAAAGCTCAATATATCCGCGTTCTCCGCGCGGCTCAAACTGGATTTTTGGGTTTGCTTCGTCCCATTTATAACCGATAACAGCGGGGTTATATTTATCCGCGCTGTGTTGAACTGCCGAAATAGCGGCGCAGTAATCCTCCTCGCGGAACGGCTCGCCCTGAAACATCAGGTATTCTGCGGCGGGCAGAGTGATAACATCAAAGCCCTCGGGGACTGCTCCGCTGTAATCCGCCTCAACCTCAACGCCCTGAACATATACGGAGGTGTTTTTTTCTCTGAAACGCTCGGGCAGCCAAAGGCAGACGGGCTCTCCGCAAAGTGAATCCATGCTCGTAAGAATACCCCAGACATCGCAGCCGACCTCTTCACAGTAGGCGAAATAGTCCTCCGCTTTTTCTCCGCGCTTGATGATAACCTTTCTTTCGGGCTTTTTCATAAGCTGAACAAAAACACTCTGTACATTCTCCATGTCGATTTTCTCCTTTCTTAATTCACGAAACTTTACTCCGTAGGTGACGAAAAGAGGAATTGGAACCTTTGTTTTGGCATATTCGCCGGGATTGCAGCCGAATTCTTTAAGAAATGCTCTCTGGTAGCCGTCAACGCTCTCAAAGCCCGCTTCAAAAGCGGCGTCGATTACGCGGCAGTTATCCGATTTCAGCCTGATTGCCGAGCGGGAAAGCCTGTAACGGCGGATGTATTCCGCAGGCGACAGACCCGTGTAGCAGCGAAACAGACGGTATGAATACCACGGAGAAAACATTGATTCGCGCGAAAGGTCGGCAAGCGTGATTTCATTATCAGCATTTGCTTCAATATATTCCTGCATTCGCTGAACCGCCAAAATCTGTTCTTTCATCTTTTCACCTCCGAACATCTGTCAGTTTACAGGAATTTGGAAGAATTATCTCGACTTTTTTTGCCTATTTTGGTTTGAATGGGTGTCGGATTACGAATGTTTTAAAAAGTTATGCCGTTCAATGACCCTTGTGTTTTTCTTTTTTTCTTTCTCTGCGAAGCTCATATTGCCTGTCCTTCTCTGCTTCTTTGATTTCACGGGAGCGGATTTTTCTTTCCGTTTTATTCTGCTCGTGCTGAAGCTTTAAAGCTTGCTGAGCTTTTGTGCCGATGCCCGTTTGCTCAGAGAGCTTTTTAATTTCACGCTGTTGCCTTTTTGGGTTAATCCTGCGCTCGTCGTCTATCCTGTCCGAAGCTATGCCCGGGCTGAATTTCAGACGATTGTAGTTTTTGAGCAAAAAGTCATAAACCTCAAAGCTTTTCGGCTCTGCGCCGAAGGTTATTTTGCAAACCTCATATTTTTTGCCGTATTCCCGCTCATACAGCAGCACCCAAAACGGGTCGTCAAAAAGAACGGTCAGGCTTGATTTAACGCTCGGCATACTAATCCTTTCCCATTGCATTTTAAAAGTAGTACTCCAAAAAAATTCAAACACATTATCCTGCCTAATAAATTCTTTGTCAAGTATTAATTAAAAAGCTTGTGACAAATCGACACAATTAGTGAAGCCGACAAAATTATGTGATATACTGCTTTATATAACAGGATTTTCACGATTGGGGCGGTTCAATGAAAAGAATGTCTGCAATTTTACTTGCCTTGATTTTTGCTGCGGGATTATCGCTGGCGGCGTTTTCAGCCGATATTGACGGAGAGGATAAAGGCGTTGAGTGGGACGGTGCAACGGTCTATAAAATTATTAACGGCGAAAGCAACTGCGGCGTTACCCACGGCTTTCTGAAAGTGAAGTTTGACAATCCCAACAGAGCCGTTTTCCTCTGCTTTATGTTCATCGACCCCGCGCTTGAAAAGGGGAACACTGCGGCGGGAGTTTCAATGACGGTTGAGGGCTCTGAGCCTTTTGTAATGACTATGAGCAGCTCTCCGCAGAGCTATGATATCGCAAAATACAGCTTTGACGGGGCAATGAGCATTGACGAAAACAACGGCGCAACCTGCGAAATCAGGCTCGGCGTAAAAGAGGGTCTGCCGAGAGAGATACACGGTTCCGTCAGATATATTGACGCTCAGGGCGCGCCGTCAAATGTTTACGGTTTTACCCTTGTAAACGAAGAATATGCTGAAACTACCGCGCGGATTATTTCACCAACCGCCGATAACAGCGACCCTGCTTACAATCCCAACATAAATGCGGAAAAAACAACAAAAGCCAAGAAAACAACCGTTGCAAAAACAACAACCGAAAAGTTTGAGATAAAAACCTCGCCGCCTTACAGCTATGTCAGAAAAACCAAGCCTTCTACAACCGCTCTTAAAACAACGGCGGCGGTCAGGACTTCCGAAAAATCAACAAAACCCACAAGAACGGAAAAAGCAACCGTATATTATTATGAAAAAGAAGTTATAATATCGCAGGTTGTCGTTACTCAGCCGCCTGAAACGGCGCAGACAGACGGCGTTTCGTCGGTCAATCAGGCAGAGCCTGTAATCGAAACGCAGGCATCGGCTGAGATTTCTCCCAAAAGCAGAAAATACAAAATCATTGCCGGAGTTACCGGCGGAGTTCTGCTCATTTCCGTGGCGGCATGGGGCGGTATGAGCGGCAAAGGCAAGAGCAACGGCGGCGAAAATTGATAATGAAAAACAAAAATCTCCGAGCTTAACGGACATTTTCCGCACAAGCCCGGAGATTTTTTTGACAGCAGACAAAAATACCCGCCTGCTCAGCAAGCGGGTGATTGATTCAAAATACAGTTATTCGCAGAATTCCTTTTTGATGGCGTCGATAACCTCGTCAACATCGGATTTAACAACGAGCATTGCAATCTCGATTTCCGAGGTGGTTATCATTCTGACATCTGCGTCAACGCTTGCCACAGCCTTAAAAACGCCTGCCGAAACTCCGGGAGTGCCTCTCATCGCTTCACCGCTGACGGTTATTTTGCAGTTGCCGCTGCTGACGCTGATTTTGGTTTTGGGAGATCTGTTTCTCAATTCCGACGCGATTGCAAGAACGGGAACAAAGTCCTTGTCGCTGACGGTGAAAGAAAAGCCTGAGCTTGCTCCGCTGAGCGGAAACTGTGAAATCATATCAACATCTATTCCCGCGTCTGCAATCATTTTAAAAACATCTGCCATGTGTGAGATATCGGCAGGTGCGTCGCAAAGCGAAAAGAGCGTTACATCTTCGGTTACGAATATATTATCAACAAGCTTCATTTTTAAGACCTCCTGAATTTATCTGAGCATATCCGACATATTATAAAGCCCTGCGGGTTTTCCGCTGATGAATAAAGCGGCATTGATTGCGCCAGTGGCAAAAAGCTCCTTGCTTCTTGCGCTGTGAGAAATCTTTATGATTTCATCGTGACCCGCAAATATAATCTCGTGCTCGCCGGTTATCGTGCCGCCCCTGACGGAATGTATTCCGATCTCATTTTTTGAGCGCTTTTCACGCTTGGAGTGGCGGTCATATTCATACTTCACATCATTTTCAAGCTCTTCTTTGATTGAATCGGCAATCATAAGTGCCGTTCCGCTCGGAGCGTCAAGCTTCTGATTGTGATGCATTTCAACGATTTCAATGTCAAAGGAATTGCCGAGAACACTCGCCGCTTTTTTTGCAAGCTCGCAAACAAGGTTAACGCCGAGCGACATATTTGCGCTGAAAAATACGGGAATTCTTTCCGCCGCATTTTTTATCATATTAATCTGCGCGTCATTAAGCCCCGTTGTCGCAATAACTGCGGGAAGCGAGTTTGCAACGGCAAATTCAAGCAGACCTGCAAGCGCGCTCGGATTTGAAAAATCAATTATGCAGTCGGTTTTTTCGATTATATCTTTTGAAACAAGAGAAGGGGAAGCAAAAACGGGATAATCGCTGAGCTGCTGAGTGAAAACATCTATTCCGCCAACGACCTTGCAGCCGTCTGTTGCGGCGGCATTGAGAGTTACGGCCTTGCCCATTTTTCCGTTGCATCCGCTTAATAAAATTCCTGCCATTTGTTTTACCTCTGTTTACGGATTAAACAAGACCGTGCCTTGCAAGCGTTTTCCTGAGCGTTTCTCTTGCCGCGTCTGTCATTTTATAGAGCGGCAGTCTGCAATCGCCGACTTTCATTCCCATCATATTCATGGCTTCTTTAACGGGAATGGGGTTAACATCAAGGAAAAGATCGTTGCAAAGGTCAAGATATTCAAGCTGAAGTTTACGGCTCTCTGCATAATCGCCCTCAAGATATTTTGAAGCGATGTTGTGAGCAACCTCGGGCAGAATATTTGATAAAACCGAGATAACGCCCTTTCCGCCGAGAGCCATAAAAGCGGTTATCTGATCGTCATTGCCCGAATACATTGCAAGGTCGTCGCCGCAAAGCGCAATCGTCTGAGCAAGAGCGGAAATATCGGCGTTTGACTCCTTCGCGCCGACTATTCTCTTGTGGCGTGAAAGCTCATAATAGGTTTCGGGCTTGATATTGACGCCCGTTCTTGAAGGAACATTGTAAGTGATAATGGGAACGCTTACTCTGTCAGCAATGAAATTATAATGCTGAATAAGACCTCTCTGAGAAGTCTTGTTATAGTAAGGAGTAACGGAAAGAATAGCGTCAACGCCTGCCTTTTCAGCCTCGTTTGAGAGCTTTACAGCGTAATTTGTGTCATTGCTGCCAGTGCCCGCGATAACGGGGATTCTCTTGTTAACAACATCAACGGCAAATTTGATGGTGGCGGAATGCTCCTCATGGTCGAGGGTTGAGCCTTCGCCCGTTGTGCCGCAGATTATTATTGCGTCGGTTTTGTTGGCAATCTGAAATTCAAGCAGCTCGGCAAGCTTGTCATAATTTACCTTGTTATCCTCGGTAAATGGAGTAACAATTGCAACTCCCGCGCCTGTAAAAACGGTTTGTTTCATAAATAATCTCCTTCCGTCAGTTGAATTTCGGGGTGATGTAGCCCTGAGCGCAGAGCTGCTCCGCCATCAGAACTCCGCCGCCTGCGGCGCCCCTTAATGTGTTGTGTGAAAGGCAAACGAATTTGTAATCATACTGGCTGTCTTCTCTGAGTCTGCCGATTGAAACAGCCATGCCGTTTTCAAGGTTTCTCTGAAGCTTTGTCTGAGGCAGGTTATCCTCCTCAAAATAGTTGAGGAAATGCTTCGGCGCGCTGGGAAGCTCCGCCTGCTGGGGATAGCCTGAGAAGTTTTTCCATACTTCCTTCATTTCTTCAATCGAAGGCTTGTTTTCAAACCTTACGAATACCGCCGCCATATGGCCGTCGGAAGCGGCAACGCGCAGGCACTGAGCGGTGAAATTGGGCGAAGTTGCGGGAACGATTTTGTCGCCCTCGATTTTGCCCCAAATCTTGAGAGGCTCGATTTCGGATTTTTCTTCCTCTCCGCCGATGTAGGGGATAACATTGTCAACCATTTCAGGCCATGTGTCAAAGGTCTTTCCTGCGCCTGAAATCGCCTGATAGGTGCATACGAGGACATCCTTAACGCCGTATTTCTCATGGAGAGGGAAAAGGGCGGGAACATAGCTCTGAAGCGAGCAGTTTGATTTAACCGCAATGAAGCCTCTCTTTGTGCCCAGACGCTTTCTTTGAGCGTTGATGATTTCGGCGTGCTCGGGATTAAGCTCGGGAACAATCATCGGCACATCGGGCGTGTGTCTGTTTGCGCTGTTGTTTGAAATAACGGGGCATTCAGCCTTTGCGTATGCTTCTTCAAGAGCCTTGATTTCGTCTTTCTTCATATCAACGGCGCAGAAAACGAAATCAACCGATGCAGCAATCTTCTCAATGTCGGCGGAAGCGTCCATAACAATCATATCCGCCATCTTTTCGGGCACGGGAGTTGCCATGCACCATTTGCTGCCGAGAGCCTCTTTATATGTTTTGCCGGCTGAGCGCGGGCTTGCAGCCAGAGCCGCAACCTCAAACCAGGGATGATTTTCGAGCAGAGTTGCAAATCTCTGACCGACCATTCCCGTTGCGCCGACTATGCCGACTTTGTATTTCTTCATGTGAAACAACCTCTTTTCAGAAAAAATCATTAAAAAATCGTTTTTGTTGGTTGTTTTTTAAGTTAATATGAACCTTGACAAAAACCCATTATAATATTATGATGATATCACACATTGCAGTATGAAGTCAAACAATTATTTACACAAATAAATTAAAATTTTTTGAAATAATTTGAGGATTTTTAATGAAAAGAAGCGATTTTTATTACGATTTGCCGAAAGAGCTGATAGCTCAAACTCCCGCAGAGCCGAGAGACAGCTCAAGGCTGCTCGTTATGGACAAAAAAACGGGTGCAATTACTCACCGTATTTTCAGGGATATAACCGAGTATTTCAAGCCCGGCGACTGCCTTATTCTCAACAACACAAAGGTGCTCCCCGCCAGAATGTACGGCACGAGGGACGACACGGGAGCGGTTGTTGAATTCCTTTTGCTCAATCAGAAAAGCTTTGACACATGGGAGGTCATAACAGGCCCCGGCAAAAAGGCAAGGGTAGGGCATAAATTTACTTTCGGCGGCGGAATACTCACGGCGGAGATAACCGAGGTTTTGCCTGACGGAAACCGCATTGCGCGCTTTGGCTTTGAGGGCAATTTCTTTGATGTGATTGACCGTGTTGGCGAGATGCCTCTGCCTCATTACATAACCGAAAAGCTTGAGGATAAAAGCAGATATCAGACCGTTTACGCCAAAGAAGAGGGCAGTGCCGCCGCTCCGACCGCGGGGCTTCATTTTACCCCCGAGCTTCTTGAAAAAATAAAGAATATGGGCGTTAAAATAGGCTTTGTGACGCTCCATGTGGGGCTCGGCACTTTCAGACCCGTTAAGGCGGATAACATCGAGGAGCATCATATGCATTCCGAGCATTATCATCTGCCTGCTGAAACGGCTGAAATTATCAATCGGACAAAGGCAAACGGCGGCAGAGTTTTCGCCGTGGGCACAACCTGCTGCCGCACTCTTGAATCCGTTGCGGCATTTAAGGGTGAAATCTGCGAGGACGACGGATGGACAAGCATTTTTATCTATCCCGGATTTGAATTCAAATGCATTGACTGCCTTGTTACAAATTTCCATTTGCCCGAGAGTACGCTGATAATGCTTGTCAGCGCATTTTGCGGCTATGAAAACACAATGAACGCTTACAAAATTGCGGTAGAAGAAAAATACAGATTTTTCAGTTTCGGCGATGCCTGTCTGTTTCTGTGATAAATAAGGAGAACGCTATGTATAAACTTATCAAAAAAGAGGGCAGCGCAAGGCGCGGCGAATTCGTTACCGTTCACGGAACGGTGCAGACGCCCGCTTTTATGAATGTTGCAACCTGCGGCGCAATCAAGGGAGCTCTTTCTGCGGTTGATTTAAAAGAAATCGGCTGTCAGGTTATGCTTTCAAATACTTATCATCTCCATGTGCGCCCGGGCGACTCCCTCGTGCGCGATATGGGCGGGCTTCACAAATTCACGGGCTGGAGCGGTCCGATTTTGACCGACAGCGGCGGATTTCAGGTTTTTTCCCTTGCTTCTTTGAGAAAAATCAAGGAGGAGGGAGTTTCGTTTCAGTCCCATGTTGACGGAAGACATATTTTTATGGGTCCCGAGGAGAGCATGAGAATTCAGTCAAATCTCGGCTCCACAATCGCAATGGCGTTTGATGAGTGCGTTGAAAATCCTGCGGAATATTCATATGCAAAGCAGTCCTGCGAGAGAACGGTGCGCTGGCTTGAACGATGCAAGGCGGAAATGCAAAGGCTCAATTCTCTGCCCGATACGGTCAATCCCAATCAGCTCCTTTTCGGAATAAATCAAGGTTGCACTTATGATGACTTGAGAATTGAAAATATGAAGCAGATTGCCGAGCTTGACCTTGACGGCTATGCCATAGGCGGGCTTGCCGTCGGAGAGCCGAAGGAGGATATGTACCGCATTATTTCGGCGGTTGAGCCGCATATGCCATCGGATAAGATACGCTATCTTATGGGCGTCGGCACGCCCGGCAACATAATCGAAGCGGTTTATCGCGGCGTGGATTTGTTTGACTGCGTTATGCCCAGCAGAAACGCAAGGCACGGTCATCTTTTTACAAACAAGGGAATAATCAATCTCAACAACAAAAAGTATGAGCGCGACCCTCTGCCGATTGACCCCGAGTGCTCTTGCCCGACCTGCCGCAATTTTTCGCGGGCATATATCAGGCATCTTTTCAAAAGCAAGGAAATGCTTGCAATGCGCCTTTGCGTAATGCATAATCTTTATTTTTATAATATGCTTATGGCTCGGATTCGTGACAGCCTTGATAACGGAACTTTTGAAAAATTCCGTGCGGAAAATGTGGATGTTCTTGATACGAGAATATAATTTATTCTTTTCTGAAAGGAACGGTTGTGAAAATGAAAAACGCATGGGCTTTATATGCTCTTTTATCCGCCGTGTTTGCCGCTTTTACATCAATTCTTGCAAAAATCGGTATTTCCGGCGTTGATTCAAATCTTGCCACGGCTATCAGAACCGCTGTTGTGCTCGTTGTTGCATGGGGAATTGTTTTCATCACGGGCAAGCAGAGCGGCATATCGGATATCGGCGCAAAAAGCTGGTTGTTCCTTGTCCTTTCGGGCATTGCTACGGGGCTTTCATGGCTGTTTTATTATAAAGCCTTGCAGCTCGGAGAAGCTTCAAAGGTTGTGCCGATTGATAAATTCAGCGTTGTAATTTCAATGGTTTTAGCGTTCTTTATCCTGCATGAAACCGTCACGGTCAAGACCGTAATCGGCGGAGTGCTGATAACGGCGGGAACTTTTGTGATGATACTTTAAATTATTTCATTTTGGTATTGCATATTTCGGCACATTATTGTATAATAACTGCATTATGTTTTGGAGGTTAGGTTAATGAACTTTATTTCTCTCTTGGCTCAGTCAACTCAGAGCGGTGCAACGGCGCAGCAGGGCAATCCCGTGTCAATGATTATTATGATGGTTGCTTTGTTCGCAATTATGTATTTTGTTATGATAAGACCGCAGAAGAAAAAGCAAAAAGAAGAGCAGACAATGCGTGACAGCGTTCAGGTCGGCGATGAGATAACAACCATAGGCGGCATTGTCGGCAGAGTAGTAACAGTTAAAGAAGATTCTCTCATCATCGAAACCGGTGCAGACAGAAACAAGATGAAGATTATGCGCTGGGCTGTTTCAACCAACAATACTGCCAACGAGAAGATGGAAGCCGAAAGACAGGCTGCCAAGGAAGCTGCAGAGGCAGAGAAGAAAAAGAAGATGGAAGAAGCCGCAGAAAGCAGCAAGGCAAAGAGAAAGAAAACCAAGAAAAAGGACGATACTTTCGACGCTTAATTTTGCAGAATACTTTATAAATTCCCCTCATATTATTTTAGCAGATAATATGAGGGGAGTTTTTTATGTGAACGGAAAAGCAAAAAAAACGCGCAGAGACGAAAAAAAGGTTTCGCCTGCGGCTAAAATTCTGGTTGGAGCGGTTTTGGGCAGCGTCATCTATTTTGCGGCAGTTGCCGTGTTTGCCGCTTTTGCGCTTAAATCGGGAGTCGGTTTCAGCTCTTATATGCCTGCGGGCTTGGCGCTCGGAGCGCTGTCGGGGCTTGTTTCAGGATTTTTTACAGTAAGACCTATAAAGCAGAACGGCGCGCTTTACGGGGCTTTGAGCGGCTTGGTTCAGTCTCTTATAAACTCGATTGTGCTTTTTTCGGTCAATAAGGCTTCCGCGGGCACGGGTATGCTTATCCTTGCGGCGATTGTAACCGTTGCTTCCGTAATCGGCGGCATAGCGGCGGTCAATATCAAGAGAAAGAAGAAATATTGATAATGAAAAAAGCTTTTATTTCACTTTCGGTATTTTTGATGATGCTTCTTGCCGCTTGCTCCGTTCAGGAAAAAATGAGTCCCCGAATATTCCTTGACAGGCTGTTTGACAGCGGTGTTGTTTTGCCCGAAACGGCGGAGATTTTCAACGAAAGCGGAAATTGTGTTTGCTTTGTTTCCGATGAGCAGGGAACGGAATATGCTCTTGAAATTAAGACGGATGAAAGCGGCAATGTCAAAAGAATAAGCGCCGCCTGCACCCGGCAGGGAGCGCAGGAAAAATTCATTCGCTTGGCGCAGAGCATAATTAACGCATACTCTCCCGAGGATTCCGCCGACGAGGTAACGAAAGCCCTTTTCAAAAGCGGAGAGATAAACGATAACTGCGTCTATTACGAAACGCAATGGCATTCTTACAGCGTTTGCGCGTCGGACGACGGCGTGTTTTTTGCCGTTGAGAGCAAAAAGCTTGCGGAAACAACCGCGGTTGAGCTGAGCCTTAAACCAAACGATAAATCCGAATATCAGCCATAAAAATAACGCCTGTCAAGCCAAAACGGCTCGGCAGGCGTATTTGATTGTTTACATCATTTCGGAAAGCTTAACGGGTCTGCCCTCTGCAACCGATTTTTTGGCGGCAAGAGCAACAAGAATGGAGTTAAGTCCGTCCTCGCCCGTGGTGGGTGTAGCCTTGTCTTCAAGCACGGCGTCAACAAACTGAAGCATTTCGTCTCTGAATGACTGCATATATCTTTCAAGGAAGAAATAGAGCGGCTTATCGTAAACAACGCCCTCATCGCCCATAAAGACAACATTTGTCGGGGTGTCGTTTGAAGCGGCTGCCGCACCCTTGCTGCCGAAGACCTCAATTCTCTGGTCATAGCCGTAGGCGGCGCGTCTGCTGTTATCGATAACGCCGACTGCTCCGTTGGCAAATTTAAGGCTGATAACTGCGGTGTCAACATCGCCGGCTTCGCCGATTGCGGGGTCAACAAGGCAGGTAGCGTTTGCGTAGACCTCCGTAACTTCGCTGCCCGCAAGGAAACGAGCCATATCGAAATCATGGATGGTCATATCAAGGAACATTCCGCCGCTGACTGCCGAATATTCTGCCGGCGGGGGAGCGGGGTCTCTCGATGTGATTTTGATGATGTGGACATCGCCGATTTTACCGTCGGTTACCATCTCTCTGACGTGGGCAAAGTTATGGTCAAAACGGCGGTTAAAGCCAACCTGGAGCTTAACTCCTGCCTTTTTAACCGCTTCGATAACGGCGTTAACCTTTTCGGGAGTGAGGTCAACGGGCTTTTCACAGAAAATGTGCTTGCCTGCCTGAGCTGCCTCGATTGCGATGTCTGCGTGAGTGTCGGTTGATGAGCAGACGAGAACTGCCTCAACCTCGGGGTCTGCGAGCATCTGCTTATAGTCGTCATAAATCTTGGGAATGTTAAGCTCAGCGGCGACTTTTTCCGCATTTGCTCTGAAAACATCGGTAATTCCGACAACTGCGGCGGTCGGAACATTATATGTTATCGACTTTGCATGGAGGGAGCCGATTCTGCCGGCACCGATGATGCCGATTTTAAGCTGCTTCATTATGTCAGTCCTTTCTTTTGGAATATCGGGGAATAAACCCCAAAGAACAAAACAATTTTATCACATATTGTAATCGAATTCAACAGAAAACTGAGCTTTATTTCAAAAATTTTTGCTTTGTCGCCATGCCGCCGCGAATGTGCCTTTCCGCCTTGTTTATATCAAGTATTTTTCGGACATCGTTATACAAAGCGGGGTTTAATTTTTTCAGCCTTTCCGAAACGTCCATATGTACCGTGCTCTTTGAAACGCCGAACTTTTTTGCCGCGGCGCGCACGGTGGTTTTGTTTTCAATGATATATTCAGCCAGCTCAACGGCTCTTTGCTCAACGATACCTTTCAAAAGTATCCCTCCCGTGTGACATATAAAGTGTTTCTTTAGATAATATGAAAAACGGGTTGGGAATATTACAGAGAACGGTCAGACTGTATTGTATTTCAAAAAGATAAATCAAAATGTTGTGAAATTCGTTGACAAATTTCACAAAAACTGCTATATTTAGTATGCGTATCATAAAATGAACGGAAGCGAATTGATTAAATGAGAAAAGACGGAATTGAAACAAGAAAAAAGATTCTTTCGGTCTGCGTCAGGCTGTTTATTGAGCAGGGATATAAAGAAACCTCTGTCAGCCAAATTGTTGAAGAAGCGGGCACATCAAGGGGGAGCTATCAGAATCAGTTCCCGACCAAGGACGCCGTTCTGATGGAGCTTGTGAAAACCATGTTCGGCGGCCAGTTCAGCATGGCGAGGAGCATTTCCGGCGAAAATTTGCCGCCGGTTTATGCCTATGCGGTTGAAACCGCAATTCAGCTGACGATAACCGAGCTTAACGAAAATCTCAGAGAAATTTATCTTGAAGCCTACACCTTGCCCGATATCAGCGAATATATTTATCTGAGCACTACTGCGGAGCTCAAGCAGATTTTCGGCAAATTTTTCCCCGATTATTCCGAAAGTGACTTTTATGAGCTTGAAATCGGAACTGCGGGGCTTATGCGAAGCTATATGGCGAAAAAATGCAGCATCCATTTTCCGTTTAACCGAAAAATCGAGCGGTTTCTGGCTTCTTCAATGCGGGTCTTTAAGGTTCCCGAGGAAGAACAGCAAAAGGTGATTGCTTTTGTTTCGGGTCTTGATCTGAAAGCGATTGCAACCGATGTTCTTCAGAAGCTTTTCGCAATGCTTGAAATGAAATATGATTTCAAGCTCTCACCCGAGACGGAAGCAAATTTAACAATTCAAAAAAATAATTAAGCAAATATAATTATTTTAAGGAGTGTATGATTATGTATCGCAAATTAACCGCATTGATTCTCAGCCTGAGCATTTTAATCGGTATAATGCCGATTATCAATCTGAATGCAAAAGCCGAAACCTCACGACCGAAGGATATCAACGGCAACGAATGGACTGAATCTGTTTTTGCTTTTTATGAGGATTGCAGAACATTGTTTAAGGGCAAAAATAAGTTTACTATTGAGTGGAACGGATTTCTTGCCCGAGGCAGTGAATTAAAGGACGGCAAGTATCCCATTGTTGATGACCTTGGAGATGATCCTATACAGTATGTGGGATTTCGTGACGGCTATTACGGCACTTCAATTGTCATAAAGCATGTTCCGTTTGATACACATTATGATGAGATGTGGACAATGGAATATTATGACACCACAAGCAATGCTGACCGCTACAAAATCTGCCTTTCGGACGGCGTGACATATCTTAAAGACAACACGGGTTCGTTGGCGACAAGCGGAGCCGATTTGACCGTAACTCAGAATAAGGACGAGGCAACAGCTTGGGATTTAAGAGAAACCGAAAATCAACTGAGCTTCGGTCACGACATCAATTACACCGACCCGCATTTTAAAATTAACACACATACTTCTAACAACGGCGTAACAAGATACTCACTCGATTTGACAAGAGAAATTTCATATCCCATCTACGATGTTTATGTTGAAATGCCGTGGATAACAACAAAATTCCTCAAAGAGGACGGTTCGGCTTATAAGCAGGATATGCGTCAGATAGATTCATTCTTTGTTCCCGAGGGTCCCGATAAGACCGGCTATACTTTTGTCGGTTGGACGGAAACAAAGGGCAGCTCAACAGTCTCAATAAAAGCCGGCGACTACATAATGCCTAAAGAATCAAAGAACTATTATCCTGTTTATAAACCCAATAATTATACTGTCAGATTTTATCCCGACAGCACGCTGAGCGGCGAATATGTTGAGCAGAGCTTTGTTTATGACGCTTCTAAAAATCTTCGTGCAAACAGCTTTTTGCAAAAAGCCGCAACATTTAATTGCTGGATAAATTCCGATGATGCAACAAAAACCTATAAAGACGCCGAATCGGTTAAAAATCTGACGGCAACAGCAGGCGGAATCGTTAATCTTTATGCCGATTGGAACGAAAATTCTTATACCGTTGAGTATTCCGCAAATTACGGCACGGGCAGTCCCGAATCAAAAACGGTTAAATATTCCGAAGCATTTACCTTGCCCGATGAAACGGCGGTAACAAGAGACGGCTATACCCTTGTCGGCTGGAGCTACACGCCCGACGGAAGCGGAGAGGGCTTTGCTCCGGGTCTTTCGGTCAGCAGATTAACAGCCGAGGCTGACGGCAAGATAAAGTTCTATGCAATCTGGGAAAAGAGCCACACTCACACTCCCGGCGATTGGGAAACAACCTTAAAGCCGACCTGTACGGCAACAGGCGAAAAGGTCAGAAGATGCACGGATTGCAACTGCATTGTTGAAATTGAAAGTATTAATGCGCTCGGTCACAAGAACGGCGCTCCGACCACCAAAATCCCCGCAACCTGCACGGCTGAGGGACTGAAAACGGTTTGCTGTGAAACCTGCGGCGTTGTTCTCAGCGAAGAAATAATTCAGAAAAAAGACCATACTCCCGGCGTTTGGCAAACCTCAAAATCCGCAACCTGCACGGATAGCGGCGAAAAGGTAAAGATATGTGTTGACTGCAACTGTGTTGTTGAAGTTGAGAGCATTGACCCTCTCGGCCACAAAGAGAGCGCCGTTGCGGTAACCAATAAAGAAGCCACCTGCACCGCGGAGGGCGAAAAGGTCTTCTTCTGCGAAAGATGCGGAATTGCCGTTAAAACCGAGGTGATTCAGAAAACGGAGCATATTCCGGGTAAATGGGAGATCATAAAAGAACCCACCTGCACTCAGAGCGGCTTAAAACAGCAATGCTGTGCGCTCTGCGGAGCGTTACTCGGCGAGCCTGTTGAGATAGAACCCCATGACCATAGCCCCGGTGAATGGGCAACCGTTCTTGCTCCCGACTGTGAGCGTGACGGCGAAAAGGTTAAGTCCTGTACCGTTTGCGGCGGCACAATCGAATCGGAAGCAATTCCCGCTCTCGGTCACACGGACGGCGTTTGGGTAACGGCTGTTGAGCCGACCTGCGTTACCGAGGGTCAGCAGATTAAAATTTGCACCCGTTGCGAAAAGACAATAGAGAGTGAACCGATTGAAGCCCTCGGGCACATGGATGGCATTTGGGTAACGGCTGTTGAGCCGACCTGCGTTACCGAGGGTCAGCAGATTAAAAATTGCATCCGTTGCGGAGAGACAATCGAGAGTGAACCTATTGAAGCTCTCGGACACATTCCGGGCATTGAAAGAACCTGCGTGACCGATCAGTCATGCGTGGTCTGCGGAACGGTTCTTGCTTATGCTGACGGCGTAAGCCATGTTTGGAGCGAATGGTCAACCTGCAAAGCGGCAGGCTTCTTCACCGAGGAAGAACAGGTCAGAAGATGCTCTGCCTGCGGCGAAGAGGAATACAGATTTGTTAAAGGCACGGCAGGCTGTCACAAATATTTCCCACATTCAGGTGACGGAGAAAACTGCGAATCCTGCGATGCTCTCGGCAGAGTAAACAGCTTTTTCCGCAATGTTGCAAAAACCTTTGTATATCTCGTTTTCGGAAATGTTGTTGTCAATGTCCTTTTCCCGACATTAGCTCTGCACTTCCACGAGTGGTTTGATATAAAATAATGATACAAAAAAGCCCTCGGCAGAAATCTGCCGGGGGCTTACTCTCGCCGTCTGCTTATAATACCGAAACTGTTAAAGAATAACGCTTTTGTAGGGAACGCTGCCATCGGTGTTCCGCGAATCAATGAGGAATTCGTAATGCGTAATGCGGAATTAATGACGGGCTTCGCCCGTACCCATTATATATGTTTTTGCGGCGAAAATTCGTAGGGGACGATGCCCACATCGTCCCAAAATCAGCACAAATTTCCGTAGGGAACGCTGTCCTCAGCGTTCCGCAAACAATTCATAATGCGAATTGATGAATTATTAAATTATATTGTTTGGTTGTAAATCCAATGTAGGGCGGCTTGCCCACAAGCCGCCGAAAAAATGATTGTTTTTGCTTTCAATCCTCCGTCTTTTGCTTCGCAAAATCCACCTCCTTTGCCAAAGGAGGCTAATTTTACTGTGAGCTCTCGGCGTAATTCGTAATGCGTAATGCGGAATTTCGGATAGGCTTCGCCTATGACCGATTATATCCGTAGGGGCGCCCCCGCGCGGTTGCCCGAAATACAATAATCAATAACGCCCTACTTTTAAAGCATGATATAATAATCCAAAGCAAATTCTTCACCTCATCAGTCACTTCGTGACGGCTTTCTCGCTTCCGCCTCGGTCGGTGCTTCTGAGCATACGCTCAGAGGTTGCCACCGGCAACCCGCACCCTCAAGGGGAAGCCTTTATCTGCCTTCTCCTTGAGGAGAAGGTGCCGAGGAACGAGGCGGATGAGGTGTCAAACCAACTTCCGGTTTATTGAAATGGTAATATCATATAATATAGATAAGGCTTGTATCGGTTAACCCGATACAAGCCTGAATTTATTGTGAAATCGGTTTTATCGGTCTTCTCTGAAATAGGTCAGACCGAGGCTCTGCGGCGGCTGATGCTCCTTCTTGTTTCTTGCGCTGATGAATATAAGAACAAGAATTGTAACAATATAAGGAAGCATTTTAATAAGCTCTTTTGCACTTGATGACAGCCCCGGAATATAAACGCAGATAATGTAAAGACCGCCGAAAATAAACGAGCTTAAAATAGCCGATTTGGGCTTCCAAAGAGCGAATATAACAATCGCTATTGCAAGCCAACCTCTGTCGCCGAAGCCGTTGTTAGTCCATGCGCCTGCCGTATAGTCCATAACAAAGTAAAGACCGCCGAGACCTGCAATCATACCGCCGATAACGGTTGAGAGATATTTGTATTTTGTAACATTAATACCCGCGGCGTCTGCCGTTGCGGGATTTTCGCCGATAGCTCTGAGGTTAAGACCGACTCTTGTTTTGTTGAGAATATAGGATGTAATGATTGCGATGATAATTGCCAGGTATGCGAGGAAGCCGAAAGAGAGAAATGTTTCACCGAAAAGTCCGAGCTTCGATGCAAAGGGGAGAGCCGCTTTATATGCTCTGCCCGTGGCAAGAAGTGAAATGGAGCCGGTTTCATTGAAAAGTTTAAGCAATGAGCCGCCGAAGAAGTTACCGATTCCGACGCCGAAGGTGGTAAGTGCAAGTCCGGTAACATTCTGATTGGCTTTAAGCGTCTGGGTAAGAAAAGCATAGATGAGCGACATAAGCGCAGAGCCGAGCAATGATGCACACAGAGAAATAACAATGCAGAGTATCGGATTGGTTGCTTCAACGCTGTGCTCATAAATATAACCGCCGATAATCCCCGAAATACCGCCGACATACATTATTCCCGGAATACCGAGATTGAGGTTACCTGATTTTTCGGTGATAATCTCACCCACCGAGCCGTAAAGAAGGGGAATACCCTGAATAATCGCAGCCGTAATGAAAGATGCTATTGTTGCAATCATTGTTTTTTATCCTCCTTTTTTGACTTTGTGGTTTTAATCTGGTAATTGAGGAAGAACTCGCTGCCGATAATAAAGAAAATGATTATGCCCGTAAGGATATCGGCAATGCTTGTGTTGAGATTGAAATTAGTTGCAATTTCACCCGCGCCTCTTTGCAGAAAAGCAATCAGGAATGATGTAACAACCATTACTATCGGATTGAATTTTGCAAGCCATGAAACCATTATCGCCGTGAAGCCGTTGCCGCCTGCAAGGTCTTTTGAAATTGTGTGGTTGGTGCCCGCAACAAGCAGGAAACCTGCAAGTCCGCAGAGCGCGCCGGAGAGAATCATTGTGCGGATGATAACTTTTTTAACATTGATACCTATATATTTTGCCGTGTTTTCACTCTCGCCCACAACGCTGATTTCGTAGCCGTGTTTGCTGTATTTAAGATAAATAAACATACAAACCGTGAGAACGGCAACGATAAGAATATTTACAAGATATTTCTGACCGAATAATTCAGGAATCCAGCCTGCACGGGTAGATGAATTTACAAGACCCATTACGCTTGAGCCGCTGGGAACCCAAACCATAATCGCAAAGGAAACAAGCTGAATGGCAATATAGTTCATCATAAGAGTGAACAGGCTTTCGTTTGTGTTCCACTTTGCTTTGAATACCGCAGGAATAAGACCCCATATAATACCGCCGACGAGCGATGCAACAAGCATTGCCGCAATAAGCAGGATATTCGGAATTCTGTCACCGACTTCAAACATCAGCACCATACTGCAAAGAGCACCGATGAGAACCTGACCTTCGGCGCCGAGGTTCCAGAATTTCATTTTGAATGCCGGTGTTACCGCAAGTGAAATACAAAGCAGCATTGCAAGGCTTTGAAGCAGATTCCAGAACTTTCTTTTTGAGCCGAAGCTGCCTTTTACCAATGCGCCGAAAACATCAAGGGGATTCTGGTCGGTCAATAAAACGATAATTACCGAGCAGACAAGGAGGGAGAATAATATTGCAAGTCCTCGTATAAGCCACGCTTTCCAGGTCGGCAAAGCGTCCTTTGAACGCTTTACGATGTGAAAGAGGGGCTCACGGACTTTTGGCTGTGAATTACTCATTGTCGCTTCCTCCTTCTGCTTTTTTGGTCATCATAAGACCGATTTCTTCTTTTGTGGTTGTTCTTGCATCAACAATGCCCGATACCGAGCCTGAACTCATAACAACAATCTTATCGCACAGCTCAATCAGAACATCAAGGTCCTCGCCGACGAAAATGACGGCAACGCCTTTTTCTTTTTGCTCATTGAGAAGATTATAAATCAGGTAAGATGAGTTGATGTCAAGACCTCTTACGGGATATGCAGCCATAAGCACCGTGGGAGCTGCTGCGATTTCTCTGCCGACAAGCACTTTCTGAACATTGCCGCCCGAAAGTCTGCGCACGGGAGTTGCGGCGCTGGGTGTTGCAACCTCAAGCTCCTCAATGACCTTTTCGGCAAGAGATTTCGGATTTTTCCTTTCAAGGAAAAGGGAGTGCCCCTTCTTGTAGCTTCTGAGCATCATATTATCCACGATGTCCATATTGCCTACAAGTCCCATACCGAGTCTGTCCTCGGGCACAAATGAAAGCCTTACGCCGAGGTCTCTGATCTGCGTCGGAGTTTTATCTCTTAAATTATCTGTTGAATTTGTGTTCGGATTATTATAGATAATCTCGCCGCTGTCAAGCTTCTGCAAACCCGCTATTGCTTCAAGAAGCTCTTTCTGACCGCTGCCTGCAATGCCTGCAATGCCGAGTATTTCGCCCGAATTTGCAGTAAATGTAACACCGTTCAGAACCTTTATGCCTTCAATGTTGGTGCAGTTGAGATTTTTAACCGAAAGTCTTTCCTGCGGATTAACAGGGTCGCTTCTGTCGATATTCAGGCTGATTTTTTTGCCTACCATCATTTCGGTAAGCTCCGCTTCGTTGGTTTCAGCCGTGTTGACCGTGCCGATATATTCGCCTTTACGAAGAACGGCAACCTTGTCCGAAAGGGCAAGAACCTCGTGGAGCTTATGGGTTATGATGATTATTGACTTGCCGTCATCGCGCATTCTGCGCAAAACATTAAACAGTTTTTCTGTTTCCTGCGGAGTAAGAACGGCGGTAGGTTCATCAAGAATAAGAATATCGGCGCCTCTGTAAAGCACCTTGATGATTTCAACCGTCTGCTTTTCGGAAACAGACATATCATAAATCTTCCTTGTCGGGTCGATTTCAAAGCCGTATTGCTCGCTGATTTTCTTTATCTGCTCGGCGGATTCTTTGATGTTGAACTTGTCCTCTTTAAGACCGAGCACAATGTTTTCGGTTGCGCTGAATATATCAACAAGCTTGAAATGCTGATGAATCATACCGATTTTATGCTCAAAAGCGTCCTTAGGGGATTTGATTACAACTTCTTTACCGTCAATGAAAATCTGACCGGCATCGGGGTAATAGATGCCCGAAATCATATTCATCAGCGTTGTTTTGCCGCTTCCGTTTTCACCGAGCAGGGAAAGAATTTCGCCCTTGTTTACAACAAGATTTATATCTTTGTTGGCAACGATGGAGCCAAATCTTTTTGTGATATTTCTTAATTCAATAGCGGGAGTTTCCATGTGTTTACCTCCGTCTTATTTTCTGAAAACAACGCATAAAACTATACGCTCTTTTCAGCCAATAAAAACAAATATATGGGGCGAAGCGGTTTCGCTTCGCCCCTTTGATAATAGTAATCAGACTTCTGTTATACCGTCGATAAGAAGGTCAAAGTAGGGAGCTGAACGATATTCACTTTCGTGGAAGTAACCGTCAGAAACAGCCTCTGTTTCACCTGTGAATGTGCCGTCATCATCAACATCGGCAAGGTAAGTATCAAGCTTCTCGCCTTTAACCGTGAATGTGTCGGTATCATAAACATGGAGTGTGCCGGCCTCAAACTGTGCCTTAACTTCATCAAGCTTAGCCTGTGTGCCTTCGGCAGCAACAGCGGCATTGAGCTCAAGAAGCTCTACCGAACCTGTAGCGATTGTGCCTGTCCAGTCAGCGTCAAAGCTTTCGCCCTTTGCAACTGCGTCAATAACAAGCTTGTAGTAGGGAGCCCAGTTGATTCTTGATGAAACAAGAGCAGTGTTGGGAGCAATGCTTGCAGTGTTGATGTTGTAAGCAACGTTGGGAACATTCTTTTCTTCACAAGCCTTGGGAGCGCCTTCTGAGTCAGCGTGCTGGCTGATAAGAACGCAGCCGTCATTGATAAGCTTGAGAGCAGCTTCTCTTTCGAGAGCGATATCAAACCATGAGTTTGTGTAAACAACTTCCATGGTAGCGGTTTCAACTACCGAGCGAACGCCAAGGAAGAATGAAGTGTAGCCTGACTTAACCTCTGCATAGGGGAAAGCGCCTACATAACCGAGCTTAGCCTGGTCAGCAGTGATGTCGCCTGCGTCAATCATTTCCTTGATTTTAAGACCTGCGGCAACGCCTGCAAGGTATCTGCCCTCATAGATTGAAGCAAATGCGTTGTGGAAGTTGGGAACATTTGCATTGTGTGCGTGTGTGCCTGTTGCATGGCAGAACTGAACATCGGGGTTCTCCTGAGCAGCCTGAAGAATGTAGGTTTCATGACCGAAAGAGTCAGCAAAGATGATGTTGCATCCTTCGTCGATGAGTTCCTCAGCAGCGTTGAGGCAAGCGTCTGTTTCGGGGATGTTTGTCTTAATAAGAACCTGGTCGTCTGAAAGACCGAGCTCCTTCTGAACTTCCTTGAGAGCGCTTATGAAGTTGTTATCATAAGTTGAGTTCTCGTCGTGAAGGCAGATAAGACCGAACTTGATGTTTGAATAGTCGATATTGCCTGCGTTACCTGCGGGAGCGGTGGTTGCCTCGCTGTTGTCAGCAGCGTCCTTCTTGCCGCAAGCAGCAAAGCTGAAGACAAAAACGAGAGCGAGAAGAATTGCGAGAATTTTGGTGAACTTCTTCATTTTGTTTTACCTCCAAAAATTTTTATTAATTACCAAAGACAATTTTTCCGTTGTCAATGGATTTAATAACTGCCAATGATTCCACTCTGTAGCCGAGCGAGCGAAGAGCGTCGCCGCCGGGCTGGAAGCCTTTTTCAATAACTATGCCCACGCCCTCAAGCTTTGCTCCGGCTTGGTTGAGAATGTTGATAAGCCCGTGAACCGCCTTGCCGTTAGCCATAAAGTCATCGATAATCAGAACTCTGTCATTTTCGTTAAGATAATCTTTTGAAATTCCGATTGTGGTGTTTATACCCTTTGTGAAAGAATAAACATCGGCTTTATAAATGTTGTCGCCTACATTTCTGTTTGCGCCCTTTTTGGCAAAAACAACAGGCACAGAAAAATACTGTGCGGCAATGCACGCAATTCCTATGCCCGAAGCTTCTACGGTTACTATTTTATTGATGTTTGAGGCTGCAAAAAGTCTGTGGAACTCCTTGCCGATTTCGCAGAGCAGCTCCACATCAATCTGATGATTGAGGAACATATCAACTTTTACGATATCGTCGCCGATAACCTTGCCCTGCTCAAGAATTCGCTGCTTTAAAAGCTCCATTTTAAATCACATCCGCAAACTAATTATATCTGTCAACAGCCGATGAAAAAGATAGTTTCATTATAATTCACAGACTGTTAAAAATCAAGGTTTTTTTAATATTTTGGGCTAATTCTGCGAAATATCCAAAGATATAGTGGTTTACGGTCGATTTTTAATGAATTTTACAATTCGCGGATAAACTCGGCATTTGCAAAGCCGTTAAGGTTTCCTTTTCTGATTTCATACCAATTATTTTCAAGCCGCATAATTTCAACGAGGTCTCCGTTGTTAAGATAACCTATTATTTCCGAGTTTATGCTCGGCGCGCTTCTCACATTGAGCCTGCCGCCGGAGATCTCAACAACTCCGCGGGCAAACGGAAACGGCTCAACAAAATCAACGCCGAAGTAATCGGCGAGCGAAAGAGCAAGGTTTTTACCGATTTCCGCTATGTTTGATGAAAGCCACAGAAAGTCTCTGAGATTATCGTGGTAAGCAAGCTCAAAAAGAATGGCGGGCATCCTTGTTTTGTTAAGCTCAATGAGCGTTGCAAGCGGTATTATCTTGATGTTTTCGGGCAGGGGATATATCTGCTCGTAATTGTTTGCAAATATCGTTGCAGCTCTTTTGCCTTCTTCGCTCTCGGGATAATAATAGATTTCCGCGCCTCTGACTGTGCCCGAATCCGGCTCGGGAGCAGCGTTTGAATGAATGGAAAGGAAAAAGTCATAGTCGCCCGCATTTGCCTGACGGGCAGCTTCAAGGGCGGTCATTGACGGGTCGTTTCTGCCGTATCTGATTCCGCTTGCCTGAAGATATGGCAGCATGGCGTCTGTTATCAGATTCATATAGTATTCTTCCGAATTTCCTGCAATCGTGCGGTTGTATTCCTGCGTTGACGGACTGAGATATACACTCGGCATTTGCTCAACTCCTCTGTAATTTCTGAAAGAGATTCACGGGCTTTGTGCAGGCCCGTTTACAAAGCATTATATGTTCGGGATAGAATAAAAGTTAAAAATAACCCAAGAGGGCTTGTTTGCCGTCTTGGGTTATAAAAAATTGAATAAAATTGTAGGCTCATTTTATTGCGGTAAAGAATAAACGCGGAAATCTGAAAATGATTTCTCCGTTTTTCTGAACGGGATAAGCCTCAATGACTTTATTCAGAACTGCTGACTCGAAGCGTTTTGCTTCGTCAGGATTAAGAGACGCAAGGTAAGGTCTGAGACCGGTTCCTTTGTACCAATCGATAATGCTTTGGTGGGATGGCATTCTGTGAAAATATACTGTCTCCCACATATTAAAATCAGACGAAATTTCGGATAGAGTATCATAATATTCGCTCTGAGAAAGATTATGGAAAATTTGCGGGCTTTCAAATCTGTTTTTCCATTCCGCACTTTCGGTAAGCTGTTCAATTATTATATGAATGGGTTCTTTGAAATTCATCGGAGTCTGTACAGCCAAAACTCCGCCGTCGCTGAGATGATTTATCATGTTTTTCAGCAGTCTGCGGTGGTCGGGAATCCATTGAATACAGGCGTTTGAAAAAATAATATCAAATTTTTTATCAAGTGCGTCAAAATCTTTTTCTGCGTTGAATAAAATGAATTCAAGTTCGGGATTGCAGGATTTTGCCTTGCTTATCATTTCAGGGGAAATATCAGCACCGATAATATGCGCGTTCGGAAATTTGTCGGCAAGTACGCGTGTGCTGTTTCCCGGTCCGCAACCGATATCTATTATTGCTTCAGCTTTTTTAATAGGTATTCTGTTTGCCAAATCTTCGGCAGGCTGCGTGCGCTCTTTTATAAATTTTCCGTAAAGCTCGGAATTCCATTCAAACATAGATTTTCTCCCATAGATATTACTTAATAAAGGCTAAATATCTGACTTTTCTTAATTATATTTAAGTCTATCACAAATTGCAAAAAGAATCAACGGCAAATTCACTTTGCTGCTGTTAAGGACGGTAAAAACAAAAAGTTTAAATAAAAGCAAAAAAATGATTGACAAATCAGTTTCTTTTTGGTATCATATCTATCGTTGCAATTCCGCAATGCGGGCCATTAGCTCAGTTGGTTAGAGCAACCGGCTCATAACCGGTTGGTCCGGGGTTCGAGTCCCTGATGGCCCACCAATTAAATATAGGGGTATAGCTCAGTTGGTAGAGCAGCGGTCTCCAAAACCGCGTGCCGAGGGTTCAAGTCCTTCTGCCCCTGCCAAAAATACAAAACGGTTGCCATTCGGTGACCGTTTTATGTTTTTGAAACTTGTGAAGGACTTGAAGGACGAGCGGCACAGAGCAACGCTCCGGTGGAGCGTTGTGACCGCGAGCGACCAAGCGCCCGCAGGCGCGCGAGTCAAGTCCTTCTGCCCCTGCCAAAAAAGCAAAGCATTGCGTTAGCAATGCTTTGCTTTTTTGATATGAACTGATGAACCCGAGGCACGCGGAGCGTGCCGGGGCGAAGCGGCGTGCCGCCGCCGGTGGCGGAGAAAGGCATGCCGCTGAGGTGAAGAAACAAGGAGCAATGCGAAGCGCTCCAAGCGAGCAGTGCGACTATGTTTCTGAGGGGCAATTCAAGTCCTTCTGCCCCTGCCAAAGGAAAAAGCCTTGAAATCGTTGATATATAGCGGTTTCGGGGCTTTTTTTGCTTTTTGTCAAGTTGATTTTTTTGCCGTTTATATCCGTTTTTTCTAAAAAATCACGATTATGCAAGTCAAATGCAAGTCAAAAAAATATTCTGAATTTGAGAATAAAAAACTCCGCCTCGACACATTCATTCGCTCACAAAGCTCCGTTATTGTTTCGTCAAATTCAGGATTCATAAGAGCCTCAGCCATTTTGCGCTGCTTTGCCAACAAAGTATTAAATTTTGCGTTTGTGCCTTTTTGAGCCGCCAAGCAGCACCACCTCTCTTTTGCGGTTTAGGGTATAAAAAAGCAGCCCCGAAGGACCGCTTTTGTTATTTGTTTTTATTCCGGATTTTGAGGAGTAATCCCATAAACAATATCTTTCATTGGAGTTCCGCAAGGGAAGACATAGTTATCAATTAAATCCGTTAAAGAATCATAATGATTATCCAGATATGGTCGCTTAACACCGTATTCATAAACACGGTATCCCCAACCGTCAACATCAAGATACACGGCTTGCCCGTTATGCTTCATATCTACTCCGCCACAGCAGATTGCCTCGTCAAGAGATTCTAAATCGTCAAATCCCAAATACATCATGTTTATTTCATCGTCCTTCCATATCTTGCAATCATTAATAATTTTTTCTGTTTTTGATGGTTAATCGCAAATTTCAAACCATGAAGCAGGATATCCGTATTCTTCTCCTGACTTGTCAACTATACACAGCATTTCTTCTTTTCCGAATTTGCTTTTACATTCAAAGGCTTCATATATTTCGCCTTTTTTAAATCCGTATGCGTCATCATGCACGAATTTTACTTTATGCTTAATCAGACCGTTCGTGGACATATGTGTGTTCAATCAGAAGATTCCTTTCACGCTTATTGCTTTTTGCGGGCAAAGCTCCTGGCAGCAATAGCAGCGGATACATTTTTTGTAGTTATAAACCGGCGGCTCCGTTTTGCCGTTGACGAAATCTACCGCTTTTCCCTCAACGGGGCAGTGGTCAACGCAGATTCCGCATTTGACGCACTTGCTTTTATCTATTACGGGCTTTCTGTTTCCGCCGGTGACTTTTGATATAATGCTGAGAGCGGTTTTGAACTTCTCTTTATCTCTGACAACATCAAAATCGGGGTTGCCGTATTTGCGGACTAATTCGGAGATATCGCAAACGGTTGTGCTTTCTCCCTCGGTAAGAATAATTTCAATTTCTTTTTCGTCCATGGTGCCGAGCCTGACAAGAGAAGCCTGAACATTTGTGGGAACCAATGACGGGTTAAGGTGAACAAGGCGGCAATAAACGGTGTCCAGCGCAACGGGGTCGGGGGAAGCGATAATCATATTCATATTTATCGGTGAGCCCGATGAAGGACCGTTGCCCTCCATGGCAACAACGGCGTCCATAATGTGCAGGCGCTGCGGAGTGGATTTGTGGATATCGCAAAGCATTTTTGCAAAGTTGACCGCCGTGGGGTATTTGACATGCCCTGCTGCTTTTCTTTTGCCGCAAATCAGACCGTACATATTTTTGATTGCGCCCGTTATTCTTTCAAGTGCGTGAGTTTTCATTTTGCATAAGCCGATAACGGCGTCTGCTTCCGTGACCTCTCGGCAGTAATAAAACTCGTTGGCTATTTTACCCTCGGGATATTTAACAAGCACCTCTTTATCCATATCTGCAATGGTTGCGCCGTAAATCTCCTCATCCGTCAGAGCAAGCTTGCCGAGGGCGGCGCGGCAGGTTCCGTTTGCGGGGGAGTCGCCGACTTTGACTTTGTTATATTGCGATTCGTGAAGAATTCTCAGAACTGCGCTGATTACCGACGGGTGAGTTGTTATCGCTTTTTCCGATTCGGATGGCGAAAGGAAATTGGGCTTAACCAGAATTCTTTCATCGGGTTTCACAAATTCACCTATTCCGCCTATGGACTCAATACTTTTTTTAACGGCGTTATACACTTTTTCTTTTTCGTAGCTGTCACAAATTACAACGCTGACCTTTGATTTCATTATATCATCGCTCCTTGGCTTTGAACCGTATAAATTTTAAAAAGCAAAAAATATGGTTTTGAGCAGAATGTTTCCGCTCCGTCTGCGGTGGGAATACCTGAAAAGTCTATATATAATAATAACACATATGCCACCGGATTTTCAATACAGTAAATGCTTGAAAGAGAAAATTATCCGCTTTTTATCAGTCATTATGAAATTGACAAGATTAAAAACATCATCTATAATGATATTATTCTGTAATAAAGGTATACCTGCCATACAGAGTTTATAACGGAAAAACCATAGATGAATTCACGCGCTTAATATATTGATATAAAAACACGGAGGAAATATTTATGGAAAAGGTAAAAGAGAAAGAGAGCCTGAAAACCAAAATAGTCAACGGTATCGGCAAATTCAAATCTCATTGGAACAAGCCGCCCGAGGGTTATCAGGTTTCATACAAAGAGTTTGCCGCATTTGCCGCGGGCTGCGGAAGCCCTAATTTGCTGGGTGTTTTAACGCAGTATACCACGATTGCCACAAGCGTTCACCTGATGATTTCTTATTTCAAGATGTCAACGGGTATGGCTTGGATTTTGACTATATTTGCGTCCGTAATTGCTATTGTCAGGTCGCCCATACTGTCAATGATGATAGATAATTCAAACGGCAAAAGCGGAAAGTTCAAGCCGTTTCTTCTCTGGTCGGCGATAGGCACGGCAATAAGCTTTTCTTTTGTTCCTTACATACCGTCCTCCTGGATGAATATTCACCTTTTCAGCATTCCTCTGCCCGCAATTCCCGTTATGGGAGTTTACGAAGCTTCAACCATTGATTTTAATCTCGGCATTCTTTTGGCTTTTGTTCTTATTCAAATCGGTCAGTTCTTTATCACTCTTCTCAATCAGTCTATTTCGGGCATTGAGCAAACAATTTCCACGGTTGCACAGGAGAGAGCAAACATCGGCTCTTTAAAAGGACTTGTTTCGGGACTTCCCAGCTCAATAGTAAATATAATACTTCCCATTCTTGCAGGAACGCTTTTTGCAAAGCAGGGCGGCTGGAACGCCGTAAATATGTATCGCATAATTTTCCCGATATGCGGTGTGTTGGGCGTACTGATGGTTCTTCTGCTGGTTAAGGGCGTTGAGGAAAGAACGGTTGTTAAGCAGGAATATGTTGCAAAAGTCAGATTTACTGAGGGAATGAAGCTTCTCAGCAAAAGCAAATATTTCTGGATTATAACAATATTCAATGCGTTTAATGCAATAAGAAACCTTGCAAACATAACCACTTGGATAACTCAGTACAGCTTTGTTTCCGATACCGCAAAAACGGTTGTCGGTCTTTACTGCTCGACGATTCTTATGAATGCAATAGCGGTTGCGCTTCTCGTCGGACCGTTCCTTATCAAAAAATTGGGTAAGAGAAATGTAATGTTGATCTCTTGCGTCGGCTATGTTATTATGATTGCCCTTCAGGTAGTTTTCCACAAGAGCCCCGTTCTTATTCTGGCGGTTTCATTCTTTGAACAGTTCTTCGGAGGATTCTACTTTGTAACGGGTATAATGACATCCGATATTATGGATGACATTCAGATGAAAACCGGCAAGCGTTTAGAGGGCTTCTAGCAGAATTATATGGCGATTGTCACAACGGTAATCGGCGTATTTACGGGTATGCTTACGCCCTTGTTCCTTTCTTTCGGAGGCGTTGGTTTCTCGGACGATATCTCGCTTGCCCTGCAAAGTGTTGAGCTGAGAAATAATATTTTCTTTTATCAGTCACTTCTGTCGCTCATAGGTGCGATTGTTGTTGCAATTCCGTTTTTCTTCTATGACCTTACGGAGAAGAAGCACGCCAATATTGTCCGTGTGCTCAGAATAAGAGCGGCTGTTGATAACTTTAACGACGGCAAGCTTCAGGACGAAGATATAGCATACCTGAAAGAAATTGTCACTTTTGCAGAGGAAACCAAAGAGCCGATGGTAACTCAGGAGCTTTCAAAATACGGCTGTATAAATCTCATTTTGGAAACCGGGTTGCACCGCTGATTCTGATAATGTAAAACACAGAGCTTTCGGATTTGCTCCGAAGGCTCTGTACTTTTTTGAATATCAAGTTATGCCTGCCGGTCGGATCTTCGGCTTCGGCAGGTGTAGTTTTTCCTGCATTTGCTTGGCTGCGGCATACACTTTTACTGTCGAAATTTATTGACAGATGTATAAAAATTATGTTATTATTCAGACAGTTTATTACATAAAAGCGAGGTAATTATTTATGAAAGTTATAATCATCGGCGGCGTTGCGGCAGGTACAAAAGCCGCCGCCAAAATCAAACGCGAGAACCGTTCCGCTCAGGTTGAAATTTATACCAAAAGCGGCGATATTTCTTATGCGGGATGCGGTCTGCCGTATTATGTCGGCGGAGAAATTGAAACAAGGGAAGAGCTTATCGTAAATTCTCCCGAAAAATTCGCATCTCTGACGGGAGCGTCGGTTCACACCCGAATGGAAGCAATAAGCATAAACGCCGAGGCAAAAACGGTTACTTTCCGCAGCACCGTTGACGGCTCGGAGCTGGAAGCGGGCTATGATAAGCTGATAATTGCAAGCGGAGCTTCTCCGATTGTGCCGAACATAGAGGGCGTAGAGCTGAACGGAGTTTTTACCGTACGCACTCCCGATGACGCCATTGCAATCCGCGATTATATCGAGAAGAATAATTGCAAAAAGGCGGTTGTTATAGGCGCGGGATTTATCGGAATGGAAATGGCGGAGAACCTTGCGGCTCAAAAGCTTGCGGTAACGGTTGTCGATATGACAAGTCAGATTTTGCCGAATATTCTTGACCCCGAAATGGCGGGATACGCCGCAAAAGTGCTCAGGAGCAACGGCTTTAAAATTATGACGGGCACGGCCGTGTCCGCAATTAAGGGAGAAACTGCCGTAAGCGCAGTTGCAACAAATGCGGGGGAGCTTGCTGCAGATATCGTTATTCTGAGCATCGGCATACGCCCGTCAACGGATTTCCTGAAAGATACGGGAATTGAAATGATTAAAGGGGCAATAGTCGTTGACGAATATCAAAAGACGGCACTTGACGATATATACGCCGTCGGCGACTGCGCCGTTGTCAAAAACCGCGTCAGCGGAGAAACGCAGTGGTCTGCAATGGGTTCAACGGCAAATATCACCGCAAGATGCCTTGCAAAAACACTCACCGGCGCAAATACCGCATACGGCGGATGCCTCGGAACGGGCGTTGTGAAGCTTTCCGAAAACCTCAGCGCAGGCAGAACGGGTCTTTCCGAGGAGCAGGCTGTCAGAAACGGATATGATGTTATAACGGCAGTTTGCGTCGGCGACGATAAAGCGCATTATTATCCCGATTCCTCAACATTTGTTACGAAGCTTATTGCCGATAAAGCTACGGGAAAGCTGCTCGGTATGCAGGTTCTCGGCAGCGGAGCTGTAGATAAAATGACCGATATCGCCGTTGTCGGCATTTCGGCAGGTCTCAAAGTCAGCGATTTTGATACAATGGATATGGCATATGCGCCGCCTTTCTCAACGGCAATTCATCCTTTTGTTCAGGCGTGTTATGTGCTTCAGAACAAGATGAGCGGGGAGCTTGAAACCGTTACACCCGCGGAATATCTTGCGGGAAAAGCAAAGGATTACAGAGTTATCGATGTTCAGCCCGAAGCCAAAATTTTCGGCGCAACATGGGTAAACCTCGGCAAAGTAAACGGTGAAATTGAGGGGATAGGCAAGGATGAAAAGCTTCTGCTTGTCTGCACAAGAGGCAAGAGAGGCTATTTCCTGCAAAACAGACTCAAATATTACGGCTATAAAAACACCAAGGTTTTGGAGGGCGGAGCGTTCTTCAACACCGTCAAAGTCGATAATCCCGCAGGCAAGCTCTCACCCGAGGAAATCAAGAGGGTTAAGGGGCTCGGCTGTCTTCAGGATAAACGCTACACGGATGTGTTCAATGTTCGCGTAATCACCAAGAACGGCAAGATATCGGCGGCGGAGCAGCATATTATTGCCGAGGCTGCCGAGAAATACGGAAGCGGTGAGGTTACAATGACTTCAAGGCTCACTCTGGAGATTCAGGGCGTTCATTATGCAGATATTGAAGAGCTTATTGCCTATCTCAACGAAAACGGACTTATCACGGGCGGCACGGGCTCGCTTGTCCGCCCCGTGGTTTCCTGCAAGGGAACAACCTGCCAATACGGTCTTATCGATACTTTCGGGCTCAGCGAAAAGATACACGAGCGTTTCTATCTCGGATATCACGGAGTAACTCTGCCGCATAAGTTCAAAATCGCTGTCGGCGGCTGCCCGAATAACTGCGTTAAGCCCGATTTGAATGACCTCGGAATTATCGGTCAGCGAATTCCCGTTCTTGATATCGAAAAATGCAAGGGCTGCAAAAAATGCCAGGTTGAAAACGCCTGCCCGATTAAAGCCGCAAAGCTTGAGGACGGAAAGCTTGTAATTAATGCGGATTGCAATAATTGCGGACGCTGCAAGAGCAAGTGCCCATTTGGAGTTATTCCCGAATATACGGACGGCTATAAAATTTATATCGGCGGCAGATGGGGCAAGAAATACGCAAACGGCAGACCTCTTGAAAAAATATTCACCTCCGAGGAAGAGGTTATGGATGTGATTGAGAGCGCAATTCTGTTCTTCCGCGACGAGGGAATTTCAGGCGAGCGTTTTGCGGATACCATCAAGCGTTTGGGCTTCGACTATGTTCAGGATAAGCTGATTAACAACAAAATTGATAAAACTGCCGTTCTCAATAAAACTGTTAAAGGCGGTGCCACCTGCTGATGAAAAGATTAATAGCCGCTTTAACGGCTTTTGTGCTCTTGGCTCTTTGCGGATGCTCGGCACAAACCGATAACGGCTCATCTGCGGAAGATAACGGCGTTGTTACTTTTACCGATGCGTTAGACCGTGAAGTCACCGTCGGCAAAAACCCCGGGCGCGTTGCCGCTCTCATCGGAAGCTTTGCGGATGTGTGGCTGCTTTCGGGAGGAACGGTGTGCGCCGCCGCCGAGGACGCTTGGAACGATTTCGGGCTTGAGCTCGGAGATGCGGTTAATATAGGCGGCGCTCATTCGCCGAGCCTTGAAGCTCTGCTTTCGGCAAATCCCGATTTTGTAATCGCCAGCGCCTCAACCTCGGCTGATGTTGAGCTTAAAGAATCGCTTGAAAACGCGGGCATTACTACGGCTTATTTTGATGTTGACTGCTTTGAAGATTATCTTTCAATGCTCGATATCTGCACCGATATTACAGGCAGAAAAGACCTCTTTGAGAAAAACGGAAAAAGCATTGAAGCGCAAATAAAGGCAATCAAGGATGAATGTCTGAATTCGGATTTAACCGAAGAAGAGCGCACGGTGCTTTTGCTCAGAGCTTCCGCAAGCTCGGTCAAGGCAAAGGGAAGCGAGGGAACTATACTCGGAGAAATGCTTTCCGAGCTCGGCTGTATCAACATTGCGGACAGCGACAAATCCTTGCTTGAAAATCTGAGCGTTGAAAGCGTTATCCGCCGTGAGCCTTACCGAATTTTCGTGGTCACAATGGGTGACGACACGGAAAAGGCTCTGGATAATCTGGCAAGGATGATGAAAGAAGATCCCGCTTGGGGTTCGCTTGAAGCGGTTAAAGAAAACAGAATGCATATTATGGACAGAAAGCTGTTCAACATAAAACCGAATGCAAAATGGGCGGAATCTTATGAAAAACTCAGTGAAATATTGCTTGAAAAAACCAAATAAAATAAAGCGGTTATATTTTACGGGCTTTTTATTTGTCGGATTAGCAATAATAACGGGGCTTATGCTCGGGAGCACGCGGCTGACCTTTACCGAAATAAGTCAGGCTTTTACAAACGGCTTTGATTTTTCGGCGGGCACTCGGATTTTTGCTTATGTCAGGCTTCCGAGAACGGCGGCGGCTCTGGTTTGCGGAGCGGCGCTTGCCGTTTCGGGCGCGGTAATTCAGGGCGTGCTTGCCAACCGCCTTGCTTCGCCGAGCATAATAGGCGTTAATTCGGGCGCGGGTCTTGCGGTAACAATATGCACGGCTCTCGGAATATACGGCGGCTGGCGGCTTTCCGTGTTTTCGTTCATCGGAGCTTTTGCGGCGGTGATGCTCGTCAGCCTCGGCTCCCGCAAATGGGGAGCTTCACGCGGCACGGTTATACTCATCGGCGTGGCTATGAACAGTCTGCTTACGGCGTTTTCGGATACAATAGTAACATTTATGCCGAATGTCGGCGTTATGAGCAACGATTTCAAAATCGGCGAGTTTTCGGGTGTGACTTATCAAAAGCTTATTCCCGCCGCTTTGATAATTTCGATTACGGTAATTATATTGCTTACCTTGACAAACGAGCTTGATGTTCTGACCTTGGGCGAAGACAATGCAAAAGGTCTCGGCATGAACACATCGGTTATGCGGGTTTTGTTTTTGCTTTTGGCGGCGCTTCTTGCGGGCTGTGCCGTAAGCCTTGCGGGGCTTTTGTCCTTTGTCGGGCTTATCGTTCCGCACGCGGTCAGGCGGCTCGCAGGCAGTAAATCCTCGCATTTGCTCGGGCTTTGCACCCTGTTCGGTGCGGCTTTTGTGTGCCTTTGCGACACAATCTCAAGAACGGCGTTTGCTCCTTATGAAATCCCCGTGGGTATTATTATGGCGTTCCTCGGCGCTCCGTTCTTTGTGTTTATTCTGGTTAAGGGCAAAGGGGGTCACGCCCGTGATTGAGCTTAAAAATATAACTGCGGGATATGACGGAAAAACCGTTTTAAACGGCGTGTCGCTTTCAATTCCAAAGGGAAAACTGATTTCCGTAATCGGCACAAACGGCTCGGGAAAAAGCACTCTGCTGAAAACGGTTGTCGGTATCATCACGGCGCAGGCGGGCGAAACCATCTTTGACGGCAGAGCTTCTGCGGGATTATCCCGACAGGAAACCGCAAAGAAAATCGCATATCTTGCTCAGGGCAAGAGTGTGTCCGATATGACGGTTGAGCAAATGGTGCTCCACGGCAGATTTCCGCATCTGAGCTATCCGCGCAGATACGGCGAAAAAGACAGAGAAATTGCCTTTGAAGCATTAAAACAAATGGGGCTTGATGAGCTTGCGGGCAGACCGTTATCCTCGCTTTCGGGCGGGATAAGGCAAAAGGCGTATATTGCAATGGCTTTGGCGCAGGATACCGAATATATTCTTCTCGATGAGCCTACCGCTTATCTGGATGTTTCCAATCAGGTTGAGCTTATGAATATTCTTAAATCTCTTGCACAGGCGGGGAGAGGCGTCGTAACAGTAATGCACGACCTGCCGTTGGCGTTTGAGTTTTCAGACGGTGTCGCGGTTATTAATAACGGCAGAATTGCCGCCTGTGATACGCCCGAAAATATTTGCACAAGCGGCATTGTAAAAGAGATTTTCGGCACGGAGCTTCGGTATTCCGAAACAGAAGGCACATATTATTATAAATACAGACTTTGACAGCTATATAAAAAGCGGAGACCTGCAAAATGCAAGTCTCCGTTTTATGCTTAAAAATCCTTGTCAATAACCATCTGTCGGTAGTCGAGAAATTCAAAGCCGAGTCGTTCATAAAGCTTTTTAGCGCCCTCGTTTTCATCGCCGACTTCAAGGCGCAGTCTTTTAATTTTGCCTTTGAATTCGTCCTTTAAAAAGTCGAAAAAGCGGCTGCCAATGCCCAACCCTCTGAAATCGGAGTCCACATAAAGCTCCTCAATCCAAGCAGCCATACCGCCGACCTCTGTCTCAAATTTCATTGAAATCATGGCATAGCCCGCAGGCTTTCCGTCACACTCAAACATATAGCCTTTAACCGCGTGGGGAATTTTGATTGCCGCGTCAAAGCTTGCAAGCATCACCTCGTCCGATGGGAAGTGGAGCACGGCGGGCGGAGCGTAGAACTTTTTGACCATTCTGAAAAATTCGTCTCTGTCAGACGGCTTAAATTGCCTGAAACTGATTTCCATAATATCCATCCTTCTTTCACATTCTTAAAAAATTCGGAAAAATTCGACAAAACAAGCTTATTTTAAACTAAATCTCAAAATAAGCAAAATATTTCTTGCTTTTTGCTTGACAGTTCCGAAAATTATGTTATTATATAAATGATGTATAATGCTTTTGCGGTATAAAAAAGAGGGGTGACGCCATGGACTCCGTTGATGTTAAAATCATTGAGTGCCTTAAAGCCAATTCGCGTGAAAATGCTTCGGTTATCGGCAGCAAAGTCAATATGTCGGTTTCCGCAGTTATTGAGCGCATTAAGAAGCTTGAAGCAAGCGGAATTATCAAGCAATATACCGTTGTGCTCGATAATGATAAGCTCGGGCTTGATTTAACGGCTTTTATTTCGGTCAGCATGGAGCATCCGAAATATAACGACGGCTTCGTTGAGTTCGTTATGTGCCATCCTCAGATAATTGAGTGCCATTACATAACGGGCGACTTTGATTTTCTGCTCAAAATATGCACAAGCAGCGGAAAAGGGCTTGAACTTTTGCTCAATGAAATTAAATTCGTCAAGGGCGTTTCTTTAACCAAAACTCTTGTCGTTCTGTCAACCAACAAAGAAAGCTGCAGCGTTGATATCAATGCGGCAGTAAAAGCGGATTGAATTATTATCGGTTTTGCGCGGGTCGGTGTTTTGCCGATCCGCGCTTCGTGTTATATTAATCTTCGTCAAGCTTTATCTTGTTGGTATAAATATAGTCCTGCAAGTATTCGCGGGTTGCTTCAAGATCCAATGACTCTACCCATTGACCGTTAATTGTTTCGGGCTTCATATGCTCGTCAATGGGAACGCGGTTTTGCTCAATGTCAAAAGCAACAACCCCAAGCCCAGCCTTGTAAGCGAGCGAGGTTATTTCCGCCGCCGACATATCGGTTTCAATCAGCGGAAAAACATCACGCATGGTTGCAATAAGCTTTGAAATTCCCGCAGTCTTAGCTTGTCCGATAAGAGCGGTAATAACCTTTCTCTGGCGGTATGTTCTCATATAATCCGTGTCAAGCTTGCGTATGCGGCAATAAACAAGAGCCTGAGCGCCGTTCAGGGTAACGCTTTCGCCGCTGTCGATAGTGTGGCGGGTGGTTTTGTTGATATATTTTGCTTCCTTTTCGGTTACTTCAACGGTAACGCCGCCGAGCTTATCAATAATCTGAGTAAACATATCAAAATCAACCATTACATAGTGGTCGATATCAACGCCGAAATTGTATTCAATGGTATCAACCGCAAGCTGAGGTCCGCCGTAGGCATATGCCGCGTTCAGCTTGGCTTTTTTGCCCTTTGACGGAATTTCAACCCAACTGTCTCTCAAAAAAGATGTCAGCTTGATTTTTGCATGGGCAAAATCAACCGAAACAAGAATCATCGAGTCCGAGCGCGAAGATGAGTTTGAGTCTCCGTCCACTCCGAGCAGCAGTATGTTTGAAACAAGCGGGCTGCTTTTAAGGTCTGATGATGAAACATATTCGTTTGCTTCAAGGTCACTGCGCGTATATCCCGAAGCGGAAGCCAAAAGAAAAATAAACGCCGATGAGAGCAGCAGAGCCAAAACCAGAACCGTAGCTATAAATTTCAGCAGGCGGTGCTTTTTCTTCTTCTTTTTTCGTTTGGGAGGCTCGTCCGGCGGCGGGGGAGCGGGTGCAGGCTCGTCAAGATAAACAACATCAAAATCCTCCGAATTCCGCCGTCTTTTTGAAATATATATGTCTTCCATTGTAAAGTCCTTTCAATAAAAGCTTACAACATTTTAACGCAAAACAGCATCGGATACAATAGATTAATTGTAAATTTATTTTTTTCTCCTTAATTTGTTTGACTTTTTAATAAATGTGATTTACAATATTACGGAGCGTGTGCGGCGAGTGGGTTGGGCAGTCGCGGGCAGTGCAAACTGCGTGAGGAAAGTCCGAGCTTCACAGAGCGGGATAACGGCTAACGGCCGCCGAGGGTGACCTTAGGGAAAGTGCAACAGAGATATACCGCCTGCAATGCAGGTAAGGGTGGAAAGGCGAGGTAAGAGCTCACCGGCGCGCGGGGAACCGCGCGGCCCTGCAAACCCTATCCGAAGCAACACCGACCGGGGGAGGAGCTCAGGCTCCGGCGTTTGCTCGACGATACTCCGACGGGTGGCTGAAGCTCTGCGGCAACGCAGAGCGTAGACAGATGATTGCCTTAAAAGACAGAACTCGGCTTACAGACCCTCTCGCCGCACCGCTTAATTTTATTTTTGATACGGGAATTATGGAAGATTTGGTTACGGTAACGGGTGTTGTGGAATATATAACATTCCAAAACAGCGAAAACGGCTACACTGTGCTCGATTTTTCGAGCGACGGTGAGCTTTATACTGCAACCGGCAATATAGGCGAGCTTTACTGCGGCGAAAAAGTAACCTTTACGGGCAGATGGTCGGTTCATCCCACTTTCGGCAAACAGCTTAAAGTTGAGGGCTGCCGCCGCGAAATGCCTGAAACCGCCGCGGAAATGCTTTCATATCTTTCTTCGGGAATAATCAAAGGCGTCAAAGAAAAAACGGCTCAGAAAATTGTTGAGCGTTTCGGCAGCGAAGCCTTTGCCGTTATCGAGAATTCTCCCGCAAGGCTTGCCGAAATAAAAGGTATTTCCCGTGACCGCGCAAAAGAAATCTCTGAGGAATTCAAACGGCGCGCGGCAGAGCGCGAGGCCTTGATTTCTCTTGAAAAATACGGCATGACAACTGCCGAATGTTTAAAAGTGTTTAAAATTTACGGTAGCAGAGCTGTTGATACGGTTGAGAGAAACCCGTATCTTCTCTGCTCGGAGGGGATAGGCATAACCTTTGAAAAGGCTTGCGCCGTTGCTTCAAGGCTTCCTGTTCCCCCTGCCGATGAATACAGAGTTGAAGCGGGCGTGCTTTATGTGGTGCGCCATAATCTATATAACGGCCACACCTGCCTCCCGCGAGAAAAGGTGCTCGTGCCGAGCACCGCTTTGCTCGGCTGTTCGCAGGAGTGTGCGGACGAAGCGATTGACAGGCTTACCACTCAAAGGCGGCTTGTATGCGATGAAATCGGCGCCAGAGAGTTTGTGTTTTTGCCCGAAATTTACGAAGCCGAAAAGAGAGCGGCGTCAACTGTGCTTTTTATGAAGCGTTTTGCTCCGAAGTGCACTATTGATATTGATGAGCAGATAAAGAATGCAGAGCTTATCGGCGGAGTTTGCTATAATGACCGCCAGCGTCTTGCAATCAAGCTTGCCGTTGAAAAGGGAATTCTCATTCTCACGGGCGGTCCCGGAACGGGCAAAACCACCACTTTGCGCGGAATTCTCAAGGTGTTTGAGAGTCAGGGGCTTGAGGTTGCGCTCGCCGCTCCGACGGGCAGAGCCGCAAAGCGTATGAGTGAGCTTACGGGCAGAGAAGCCCAAACCATTCACCGTCTGCTTGAGGTTGAGTGGGACAGAAATGACCGCCCGGTTTTTCAGCGCAATAAACGCAATCCTCTCGGAGCGGGCGCGGTTATAATAGACGAGCTTTCAATGGTTGATGTGGTTTTATTTGCAAGCCTGCTTGACGCATTGCCCATCGGCTGTCGCCTTGTTATGGTCGGCGATTCCGATCAGCTTCCTCCCGTGGGTGCGGGCAATGTGCTCCACGATATGATAAATTCCAAGGCTCTGCCCGTGGTGGAGCTTAAAGAGGTTTTCCGTCAGGCAATGGAAAGTCTGATAGTTACCAATGCACACAGAATAGTCCGCGGAGAAAATCCCGAGCTTTCGCACACGGACAAGGACTTTTTCTTCCTTGAAAGAAATACTCCTGCCTCAACCGCCCAAACGGTGGCTCAGCTCTGCTCCGAGCGGCTTCCGAAAGCCTATAAGTATTCTCCGACGGATGACATTCAGGTGCTTTGCCCGTCAAGAAAGGGCGAGGCGGGAACGGTCAATCTGAATAAAATTCTTCAGCGTATGATTAATCCCCCCGCAAGGCATAAGCGCGAGCACGCTTTCGGTCAGCGCGTTTTCCGAGAGGGAGATAAGCTTATGCAGATTAAAAATAACTATAACATTCCGTGGACAGCCTCCGATAAAGAGGGCCTCGGAGTTTTTAACGGCGATATAGGCGTTCTCGAAAAAATTGACGAGGGCGCTCATATGCTCTATGTCCGCTTTGATGACAAAACGGCTGAATATCCTTTTGAGGGCAGTGCAGAGCTTGAGCACGCTTATGCCGTTACCGTTCATAAAAGCCAGGGCAGCGAGTTTGAAGCTGTTGTGATGCCTGTTTCGGGTGTTGTTGAGCAGCTTGCTTACAGAAATCTTCTTTATACTGCCGTAACGCGCGCGAAAAGTCTTATGATTCTTGTCGGTTCGCGCAAAACCGTTGAAAAAATGGTTGCGAATGACAGCAAGGCAAAGCGTTATTCTGCGCTCAAAAGCTTTATTATGTTGGGTGAGGACGGTTGAAAAAGCTTCTGAAATATTTTGTTTCCGCTCTTTTTCCGAAGCGGTGCGCTTACTGCGGCAAGGTAATCGCCGCCGATGAGCTTATGTGCTCAGATTGCGCCGCCGACCTGCCGAGGATTGAAGGCACGGTGTGCCCGAAATGCGGGCGGGGCAAAGAGCTGTGTTCGTGCAGGGGAGCAGAAATGTATTTCAGCCGCCTTGCGGCACCGTTTTATTTCAAAGGCGTTGTCAGAAAAGGAATTCATTCCTTTAAATTCAGGCGAAGCCCCGAAAATGCCGAGGCGTATGCGGCTGAAATGGCAAACACGGTTAGAGATGTCTACGGCGGAACGGCTTTTGATTTTATCGCCGAAGTTCCGATGACCGCCGCGGGGGAAAAAGAAAGAGGCTACAATCAGGTTCATCTGCTTGCTGAAAGGCTTGGCTCTCTGCTCGGCATTGAGCACAAGCAGGGGCTTATGATAAAGCTTTACGAAACTCAAAAACAGCACGGTTTGAGCAGATTTCTGCGAAAAGGAAATCTGACGGGCGTGTTCGATGTTTCCGAACCCTCGGCGGTTGAGGGCAAAACAATTTTGCTTTGCGATGATATATCAACCTCTGGGGAAACTCTTAACGAATGTGCAAAAATGCTTTGGCTTTACGGCGCTCGGGAGGTTTTCTGCATTACCGTTGCGTTGACCGTTTCCGAAAACGGCAGAAAAGATATACATAAATAGTTTTAAAATATATAGAAGTCTCAACGAAAGGCGGTGAAAATATGCTCGGTGTTAATATCGGTATTGACCTCGGAACAACTTCAATAGTTGTTTATATTGAAGGAAAGGGCATAGTTATGTCCGAGCCTTGCGTTGCCGCTTACGAAAAAGAGAGCGGAAAGCTTGTTGCCGTCGGCAAACGCGCGTGGGATATGATTGGCAAAAATCCCGATTCTCTGAGAGTTGTCAGACCTATGGCTCACGGCGTTGTATCCGATTTCACGGCAACAAAGCATATTCTCCGCTATTTTCTTTCAAAGTTATGTAAAAATATGGTGTTCAAGCCCAATGTCGTTGTCTGCGTTCCGTCAATGGCAACGAGCCTTGAAAAAAGAACAATTCTCGATCTCGTAACCTCGGCGGGCGCGGCAAAAGCCTGCCTTATTGAAGAGCCTCTTGCGGCGGCGCTCGGCGCGGGGCTTAAAAGTAACAGACCCGTCGGAGCGATGATTGTTGATATCGGCGGCGGCACAACGGATATCGCCGTCATAACAATGGGCTGTATCTCTGTTTCGCGCTCGGTTAAGGTCGCGGGCAATGCGCTTGATGAAGCGATAGTCAGGCAGATAAGGCGTGAAAGAGATGTTATTATCGGTGAAAAAACAGGGGAGTTTATAAAAAAACAGATAGGCTGTTCTTATTTGCGTGAGGTTGAGCTGGGTTTGACCGTCAAGGGCAAGCATTTCATAACGGGTATGCCCGTCAGCATTGAGGTCAGCTCTACCGAGGCTTATCTTGCAATGCGTCAGCATCTTGAAACAATCAGCGAGGCAGTGCGCTCCGTGCTTGAGCTGACTCCTCCCGAGCTTTCGGCGGATATCAGCGATTCGGGAATTCGCCTGACGGGCGGCGGAGCATTGTTGCGCGGAATTGACGAAATGATTCAAAAGAAAACGGGAGTTAAAACCGTTGTAGCCGATGACCCGCTTAACTGTGTGGCTCTCGGAACGGGTGAGGCTCTTTCGCATATGGATATACTCAGTCAGAACGGCTATGTTTTCAAAGCAAGAGACGAAATCGGCGGTCTCGATTTGGATTCAACGGAATAATTCCGTAAAAACCGTCCAAGAATGTTATCAAACATAAAAGGACGGTGCTTAATAATGAAAAAAATTCGTATTGCCGAAATTTCTGCAGCATTTGCGCTTATTGTTGCTGTCATTGCTTCCGTTGCGGGCTTCGGCGTCCGCTGCGGAGATGTCAGAGAAGATGTTATCAGGCTTCATATTCTTGCCAATTCCGACAGTGAGGAAGACCAGAATGTAAAGCTGCTTGTTCGTGACGCGCTTCTCAACAGCGGAAAGGAGCTGTTTTCGGGCTCCGTCAGCAAGGCTAACGCACAAGAGTGTCTTGAAGCTCAAAAAACGGAGCTGATTGAAATTGCGAACAAAGTTTTGGCTGAAAACGGATTTGACTATAAGGCTCGCATAACTCTCGCGGAAGAATATTTCACAACCCGTTCTTACGGCGATTTAACCCTGCCCGCAGGGGAATATACCGCTTTAAAAGTAATTCTCGGCAGCGGAGAAGGGCATAATTGGTGGTGCGTGATGTTTCCGCCGCTTTGCTTGCCCGCCGCGAGCAAGGAAACGGATATTGACGCGTTTTTCGGCGAGGAAGGCGGCGAGCTTATCAAGAGCAGCCCAAAATATGAGATGAGATTTAAAATAGTTGAAGTAATAGAAAGTATAAAATGCAGAATAAAAGGATAATATTATGGTTGAAAAACTGAATTACAGAAGCAACCGCTCCGTTGATTTAGGCGAAGATTTTATCAACGGTCAGGGCTGCGGAGCGGTTTCAATCTGCCGATACGGGCTTTTTTCGATGTCATATAACGGCTGTGAAATAATAGCCGCCTATAATCTCGGCTTGATGCTCGGCAAAAAAAGACCGTTGTGCGAGATTGCAAAGGAAATTTATCCTTACGGCTCTATGCTTTGCGGGCTGTTCGGAACTCATCCTTATGCTTTGGCGAGATATTTTAAGGACAACAGTTTCGGCACGCATATGAATAAGGATTATTATACATTTAAAAAGAACTTCGCAAAGCACAGCTTCGGCGTTGTTTCTTTTTGGAACGGAAAGAGCGTTTTCAAAGGTCTGCATACGGTAGCCGTTGAAAATTTCGACGGCGTAATAAGAGTTTATAACAAATCCAATAAAGCGGATTGTGCGGCGGTTTTCAAAAGCCTTGACGATTATCTTAATGCCGAGAGATTTATCTGCGGCTATTATGTCGATTAATTCGATAAAAAATGCAAAAAAATTTTAAAAAAAGTGTTGACAATCCGGTTTCGTTGTGATATATTAGTCAAGCACTCCAAAAAACACGGAGCGCGACGCACCTTGAAAATTAAACAACGATTGATAGAAAAAACCCTTGAAGATTAATTTGAGAGTACTTTCAAGTACAACAGTAATTCTCGTGAAAAACGAGGAAAGATGTCAGAGACATCAATGAGCGATTGAGCTCTAAGAATGATTTGAATCGGGCAAGAGCC
The DNA here is from genome assembly GCA_051881535.1 of Acutalibacteraceae bacterium. Taxonomy (GTDB): domain Bacteria; phylum Bacillota; class Clostridia; order Oscillospirales; family Acutalibacteraceae; genus CAG-177. Next base: position 123,858 of record JBJEQB010000039.1, read on the forward strand.
TGATTTAGATAAAATTTTTAGAGAGTTTGATCCTGGCTCAGGATGAACGCTGGCGGCGTGCCTAACACATGCAAGTCGAACGGAGCTTTTACGGAATGAGACTTCGGTTGAATGAAATTTAAGCTTAGTGGCGGACGGGTGAGTAACGCGTGAGTAACCTGCCTTTCACAGGGGGATAACGTTCGGAAACGAACGCTAATACCGCATAACATAGCGAAGTCGCATGGCTTTGCTATCAAAGATTTTATCGGTGAGAGATGGACTCGCGTCCGATTAGGTAGTTGGTGAGGTAACGGCCCACCAAGCCGACGATCGGTAGCCGGACTGAGAGGTTGAACGGCCACATTGGGACTGAGACACGGCCCAGACTCCTACGGGAGGCAGCAGTGGGGAATATTGCACAATGGGCGCAAGCCTGATGCAGCAACGCCGCGTGAGGGAAGACGGTTTTCGGATTGTAAACCTCTGTCATTAGTGACGAAGAAGTGACGGTAGCTAATGAGGAAGCCACGGCTAACTACGTGCCAGCAGCCGCGGTAATACGTAGGTGGCGAGCGTTATCCGGAATTACTGGGTGTAAAGGGAGCGCAGGCGGGATAGCAAGTCAG
>JBJEQB010000040.1:0-40206 GCA_051881535.1 Acutalibacteraceae bacterium
AACGTTCCGCCGATTCCTCCGAGTGTGCTGAGCACGCTGGAGATAACTATCAAAATCAGGGGCTTGTTGTTTTTCAGGCAGCGGAATACTGTGAAAAATCCGTCTTCTTTTGTGGACTGAACAACTCTCTCTTTGGTGCACAGACCGGAAAGAGAAAACAGAAAGGTTCCCACAGTGCCGGCAATAATACCCATTATAAGAAAAATCTGCGAAAGTGTGATGTTAACAATTTTGTTGTTGCTCAGGTCTATCATGACGGGGATAAGAATGCCGACAAGACCGCCGATAATGCCCGAGATAAAGCGCGCACTCGTGATAGCTCGGCTTCTGTCCTCAGGGTTGGGAGAAATAGCTGCCGAAAGCCCCCAGAACGGAATGTCTCCTATCGTGTAGAAAAACTCCCACAAAAAATATGAGACATACATAAAGACGATTTTAATTGTTGTTGATGTGACATCTTTAAGAAGCTCGCCGCCGGAGAAAAGAAAAATTGTGACTATCGAAAGAGGTATCGGCACAAAAATAAGATAGGGTCTGAGCTTGCCGTAGCGTGTTCTGGTTCTGTCAACGATTGAGCCCATAATCGGGTCGTTTAGCGTATCCCATGTGCCCATAATAAGAACCATGGTTGCAACAGCCGCAGCCGGTATGCGGCATACTGTGACAAGGAAAAATGTCAGCTGACCCCGAACTAAGTTATAGCCCATAACCTGACCGCCGTTAGCTACGCCGTAAAGAGCAGTTTCTTTAATGCCGACATAGTGCTTTTCGGTGTTTACTTCTTTCAATTTATTTTTCCTCCCTTTCGGTTTTTATTGAATTGTAGCACATCAAATCTTAGGTGTCAATTATATGAAAATAATGTTTGTTTTACAATAGGTAACGGCGATAATCCGATATTTCTGTCAGCCTTAAAAAATCAGACCGTCAATCACAAAACGATTGGCGGTCTGAATAATTTCATATTAAATTACCAAGTGCGGGAATTAAGCTCTTTGAACTGTGCAACGGTGGGAACATGAGAATTCAAGCCGCCGTCAACATTGACTATCTGACCCGTTACATAGCTGCTTTCGTCAGAAGCAAGATATACGCACATATGACCGATATCATCGGGGCAGCCATAGCGGTTAACCATAATGTTGCTCAGGAAGATATCCTTAAGAACCTGGGGAACATGAGCTTCGTTTTCGGGAGTTACGATAAGTCCCGGTCTTACGCAGTTGCAACGGATGTTCTTTTTGCCGTATTGCAGAGCGGTTGACTTTGTGAGCATATCAACGCCCGCCTTGGCGCAGGCATATGCAGTTGAGCTTAAATCGCCCGCGCAGGATGCCATTGAACCGATGTTGATGATTGAGCCGCCGTTTTCGTTCTTCTCAAGATAGGGAATAACGCACTTTGTGGCATAAAATGTTCCGCGCATATCGCTCTGGAAAATACTGTCCCACATTTCGATTGTCAGCTCGTCAACTCTGCCGTCTTTAAGAGCAACATTGGCAGCGTTGTTAACAAGAACATCAATCTTGCCGTATTTTGCGGCTGTGTCTTCAAAGAGCTTCTCAATGCAAGCGGCATCCGTGATATCCATAAAATGATAGGAAGCCTCTCCGCCCGCTTCAACGATACTGTTAACAACAGCCTGTCCTTTTTCTTCGCGGCGACCGCAGACAACAACCTTTGCTCCCTCTGCGGCAAACAGGCGGGCAATGCCTACGCCTATGCCGCTCGTTGAGCCTGTAACGACTGCTACTTTTCCTTCTAATCTTTTCATAATAATAAAAACCTCCCGGTATTTTTTTGCTGCTTTGATTTTCGGCTTTCTCTGTTATTTCAGCCGTTTAATTATCCTGTCAATTCTTCCGCCCTTTTCCTCAACTTGGAGCGAGGCAATATATTCTTCGATTTCGCGGCTCGCCTGCTCCGAATAAAGGTCGCTTATGCAGGAAGAACGGTAATTGACATAAACGCTTTCGCCCTTTGCCTTCAAATCTTCTTTGAACACGGCGAAAACACATTCGTCATATACTATTATCTGAACGGTATCTGCCGCCTGAGAATAAACCTTTTCAAAAAATCCTGCGGGATAGCCCTCCGCGCCCTTTTTAAGCAGCACGGAATCGGACAGGGTGTAGCCCGCCGACTGAACCGTTTCGGCAAACGCTCCCGCTTCTTTGTCATTATTATTCTTTAAAGCGTCAAACGAAGCAAGCAGTTCGTTTTTTTCAAGCTGAGTCATCGGAGACGAGCCGTCGGCAGAGGTGAAATAGGCGCAAACCGTGCGGAAGCAAACATAATTGGAATAAAAATAATCCTGAAGCTCCGTTTCAGCCGCAGCATCGCCCGTTCCCTTATCGAAAAGCGATGTAAAAATCGCATCGGCGTATGCCTGCGAGGTCTGAATTTTGGTAAGAGTCTGCTTTGAAACCTTTATATCCTCATAATGATTTTCAAATCTGACCCACAAATCGTTAACTCTTTCGGAAATCTCAACCTTTTCCGCCGCGGAAAGGCTCAGCCCTCTGTTTCGGAATTCGGTGTTGGCATAAAGATATTTGCCGCACTCATTAACGGCCGCCTGCCTCAGCTCGTCCTTCTGCGGATTGTTCGTAAGGCCGTAATCGGTCGGTCTTTGAATAACCTTATCAAGATAATATGTGAAAATTTCGGAATCTATCTCCGCGCCCGAAACGGTCAGCACCGTTTGCTTTCCGCCGGAGCAGGAGCAGAGCAGAAGCAGCATCAAAGCGGCAAGCAGAGCCGCTGCAATTTTTTTCATCTGAAGCACACATCCCTTCGATGCCGTAAAGCGATTATATCACATCTTTTCAAAATTATCAATTATCTGAGAAAAAATTTAAAAAATGTCTTTATTCTTTTCAATAAATGATGTATAATTGTTTTTGATTAAAAAATAACGGGGTGAAATCCATGGAAAAAATCAAACTTATGATTGCAGGCGAGGAATATAATATCTCGACTGACGACGACCTTGATTATGTTGCCCAGCTCGGGCAGGAACTTGACAAAAAAATCAGCTCTCTTATGCGCGACAACGCAAGGATTTCGATTACTCAGGCGGCAATAGTCACCGCTCTCGAATATGCCGACGCCGCAAAGAAGAGTGAAATAACCTCTGAAAATCTCAGAGCGCAGATTCAGGATTATCTTGAGGACGCCGCAAGAGCAAGAACCGATGTTGAAATTACAAAGCGCGAGCTTGAAAGAGTTTCAAAAGAGCTTGCCGCCGCCAAAGCATCCAAATAAATGAATGCTGAAATTCTTGCTCCCGCAGGCAGCTTTGACGCTTTAATCGCTGCCGTGCGCTGCGGAGCAAACGCCGTTTATCTCGGCGGCAAAACCCTCAACGCCCGCAGAAACGCCTCAAACTTTTCCGACGAGGAGTTAAAAAAAGCCGTTGATTACTGCCACAAAAGAAATGTTAAGGTTTATATAACCCTCAACACCCTTGTGAGCGACGGCGAGCTTGAAACAGCATACGAAGCAATCAAGCGCGCCTGCGATTCAAACGCGGACGCGCTTATTTTGCAGGACACGGGCGTTGCCGCTCTGGCCAAAAGCGTTGCCCCGTCCATGCCGCTTCACGCCTCCACTCAGATGTCGGTTCAAAGCACAGAGGGAATTCGGGTGCTCGAAAAGCTCGGCTTTTCAAGAGCCGTGCTCCCGCGCGAGCTTTCGGAAAAAGAGATTTCCGCCATTTCGCGCGAAACGGATATTGAGCTTGAATATTTCGTTCACGGCGCGCTGTGTATGTGCGTTTCGGGGCAATGCCTGATGAGCTCGTTTCTCGGCGGCAGAAGCGGCAACAGAGGGCTTTGCGCCCAGCCGTGCCGCCTGCCCTTCGGAGTTAACGGAAAGGGCGGCTGTAATCTGAGTCTGAAAGACCTTTCGTTAATCGGCGAGCTCGGCAGGCTTGAAAAGGCAGGCGTTTGCTCATTCAAAATTGAGGGGCGTATGAAGCGCCCCGAATATGTTGCGGCGGCTGTAACCGCCTGCAAAAACAGCCTTAACGGCATTGACGATGAAAAAATTTCCGAGTCTCTGCAAGCCGTTTTCTCCCGCTCGGGCTTCACCAAGGGATATTTTGAGGGCAAGCTCGGCAAAGAGATGTTCGGCACAAGGCGCAAGGAAGATGTTGAAAGCGCAAGCGGCGTGCTTTCCGGGCTTAAAAGGCTGTATGACAATGAAAATCCGCTTATTCCCGTTGACTTTGAGCTGACCTTTAAGCAGGGCGAGCCCATGAAGCTGACGGCAAACTCGCTCGGCAAAACCGCCGAGGTTAAAAGCGAAATCTCTCCTGCTCCCGCGCTGAATAAACCGCTCGAAAAGGACGAGCTTTGCAAACGCACGGCAAAGTGCGGCGGAACTCAGTTTTATGCAAACAGCGTTGAGACGGATTTTGTGCCGGGGCTGAACGCTCCCGCGAGCGCGCTGAATAATTTAAGGCGCGAGGCTCTCTGTGCTCTTGAAGAACGGATTGCGAAAAGAGCCGATATTGCCGTTGCGGAGTTCAAATTCGATGCGGAAAGGCATATTCCCCGCCCGTTTTCGTTTCAGGCTCGGTTTTTCCGCGAGGAGCAAATTCCCGAGCGGCTGACGGATATTTCAAGAGCGATTGTTCCGATTGAAGCAAGCCCCGAAACTGTTGAAAGGCTTGTAAATTCGGGCATTGAGACTGCGATTGAAATCCCCGCGGCGGTTTTCTCAAACGCGGATAAATATATTGAAAAGCTTTCGGAGCTTAAAAATCACGGTGCTTCGCTTGCGTGGATATGCACGCTTGACGGCGCGGGAATTGCCGAAAAAGCGGGGCTACCCTTTGCGTCGGGCTTCGGAATGAATGTTTTTAACACTCTGTCCGTGTGCAGTCTTGAAGCTCTCGGAGCACGCGACTGCCTGATTTCCTGCGAAATGAAGCTGAGCGATGCGGCTCGGCTCGGCGGCTCAGTGCCGAGAGGTGCAATAGTCTACGGCAGAATTCCGCTGATGCTCACGCGCAACTGCCCGATTAAAAACAGGCTCAGCTGTGCGGAGTGCAAATCTTCATCAAAGCTTGTTGACAGAATGGGAATTGAATTCCCCGTCATATGCAAAAACGGAGCAAGCTTTATTCTTAATTCGCGCCCTCTTTCGCTTGCCGATAAGCTCAACGAGCTGCGCGGAATTGATTTCGGTCTTGTTTATTTCACAAATGAAAGCTCCTCAGAATGTGAAAAAATTCTCGGCGAAGTCCGCGAGGGCAGAAGTCCGCAGGGAGAATTCACAAGAGGACTTTATTATAAAAATGTATATTAAAAATCTAAAAAGTTAGGGGTTTTACTTATTATCAGGATAGGAATTTACGGATACGGAAATATAGGCAGAGGCGTTGAGTGCGCCGTGCGCCAGAATCCGGATATGACCGTTGCCGCTGTTTTCACCCGCAGAGAGCCTTCACGGGTAAAAACGGTTTTTGAAGGCACTCCCGTTATCAGCGCACGGGAGGTTGAAAATTACAAAGACAGCGTTGATGTTATGATAATGTGCGGCGGAAGCGCAACCGACCTGCCCGTTCAGACTCCCGAAATTGCGCGCATATTCAATGTTGTTGACAGCTTCGACACTCACGCCCGCATAGCGGAGCATTTCAAAAATGTTGACAGCGCCGCAAAAGCGGCGGGCAAAACCGCCGTTATTTCCGTCGGCTGGGATCCGGGTCTGTTTTCTCTCAATCATCTTTATGCCGATGCAATCCTCCCCGAGGGCAAAAGCTACACCTTCTGGGGCAAGGGCATAAGCCAGGGACATTCAGACGCCATCAGAAGAATTGACGGCGTTGCGGACGCAAGGCAATACACCGTTCCCGTTCCCGAAGCTCTCGAAAGAGTCAGAAACGGTGAAAATCCCGAGCTGACAACCCGAATGAAGCATACAAGAGAATGCTTCGTTGTTGCCGAGCCGGGCGCAGATAAAGAAAGAATTGAGCGCGAAATCAAAGCAATGCCCAATTATTTTGCCGATTATGACACAACGGTTACCTTTGTTTCTCAGGAGGAGCTTGAAAGAAACCACGGCGGACTGCCGCACCAAGGCTTTGTTATCCGCTCGGGACTGACGGGCAAAAACAACGAGCATAAGCATATCATTGAATATTCGCTAAAGCTTGATTCCAACCCCGAGTTCACGGCGGGAGTTCTCTGTGCATATGCCCGCGCGGCTTACAGGCTCAACCTTGCAGGAGATATCGGCTGCAAAACCGTTCTTGACATTGCTCCGGCTATGCTCGCACCCAAAAGCGGCGCGGAGCTTGTCGAATATCTTCTGTAATATATAATGTAATATTAAGAAAACCGAATAAAATCAAAAAAAGTGCTTGACTGCCGAGGGATTATATGTTATGATAGTCCTACCTCTGCGGGAGGGTTCTTTTTTTGCGCCCTGAAATAAATTCAAAGCAGAGGGAGGCCGAGCTCCGCCGAGGCTGCCTGATAAGCCCCGCGCAGAGCCAAATATTCCTATAAATTGGAGGTGCCGCAAATGGCTGCTAACGGTAAAAGAGTTAAAATCACACTTTCTTGCACCGAATGCAAACAGCGTAATTACAACACGATGAAAAACAAGCAGAACACACCCGACAGGCTGGAGATGAACAAGTACTGCCGTTTTTGCAGGAAGCATACTCTCCACAAAGAATCAAAATAAGCGGGAGGATTAACCTATGGCAAAAAAGGAAGTTTCCCAAGCTGCAGAGAAGGTTGCCGCCGCAGAGAAGAAAAAGGACAAGAAGCCTGCTAATCCCAACGGAAATATCTTCGTAAGAGCCGGCAAGGCAATCAAAAAGTTCTGCAAAGACATCAAGGGCGAAATCAAAAAGATTGTTTGGCCCGACAGAAACACGGTTCTGAAATCCACCGGCGTAGTTCTGGTTGCCGTAGCTATCTGTGCAGTTGTTATTTTCGGCGTTGACCAGCTCCTTGCGTGGCTTCTTTCACTTCTTGAGAGAGCCGCTCAAAGCATAGGCGATTCCGATGCAACGGCAGCAACAACCGCCGCAAACGCGGGAATGATAGCTCTGAGCAAGTTCTTGGGCTGACACGGGAGGAATTTCGATGTCTACTGACACAAGATGGTATGTAGTCCATACCTACTCGGGTTATGAAAACAAGGTTGCGACCAACATTGAAAAAATGGTCGAAAACCGCAAAATGCAGGATCAGATCCTCGAGGTCAAGATCCCCACAGAAATCGTTACCGACGCAGAGAAGAAAAAAGAGGTTGAGCGCAAGCTTTTCCCCGGCTATGTTCTCGTAAAGGTAGCCGTTACGCCGGATAGGGACAATCGCCCCGCAATGAGCGATGAAACTTGGCTCCTTATCAGAAACACAAGAGGCGTTACGGGCTTTGTCGGCCCCGAAAACAAGGCGATTCCTCTTACCGACGAAGAAGTTATCAGGCTCGGAGTTGAGAAGAGAAGCGTTGAGGTTTCCTACAAGGTCGGCGACACGGTCAACATTATCGACGAAATCTTCGACGGCTTTACGGGCGTTGTTGAGGAGCTGGATGTTGACAACAATATGGTTAAGGTTTCGGTTTCCGCACTCTTTGGCAAACAGACAACCGTTGAGCTTGAGCTTGACCAGGTTGAGCTTGCCGAATAAACACGGTAATTTGAGGGCGCTCTGCCCTTTCAAATTTAGCGCGTAAAGCGCAGTCCGATAAAAGATCGGGCTTCGTGGGAGGAGCTTTACGCTCCGCAATTCACCACATTATATGGAGGTTTATTAATTATGGCACAGAAAGTTGTAGGCTTAATTAAGTTACAGATCCCCGCAGGCAAGGCCACTCCGGCTCCCCCTGTAGGCCCTGCTCTCGGTCAGCACGGCGTTAACATCATGGCCTTCACAAAGGAATTCAATGAGCGCACAAAGAACGATATGGGTCTTATCATCCCCGTCGTTATCACGGTTTATGCTGACCGCACATTCAGCTTTATCACAAAGACCCCGCCCGCTGCCGTTCTTATCAAAAAGGCTTGCGGCATCGAAAGCGGTTCGGGCGTTCCCAACAAAACCAAGGTTGCAACAATCACCCAGGAACAGATTCGCAAGATTGCCGAGCAGAAAATGCCCGACCTCAACGCTGCTACCATTGAAACAGCGATGAGCATGATCGCCGGCACTGCTCGCAGCATGGGCGTCGTCGTTGCTGATTGATGCACACTGTGGGAGGAAAAATCCGATTTAACCACATGATTGGGAGGAATTAATTAACATGAAACACGGAAAGAAATATAACGAGAGCGCAAAGCTTGTTAACAAAGCTGAGCTCTATGATCCCAACGGCGCTCTTGAGCTTGCCGTTAAAACCGCAAGTGCAAAATTTGACGAAACTGTTGAAGTTCATGTCCGCCTCGGCGTTGACTCACGCCATGCAGACCAGCAGGTTCGCGGCGCAGTCGTTCTTCCTAACGGAACAGGCCGCACCGTAAGAGTTGCCGTTTTCGCAAAGGGACCCGATGCCGATGCAGCAGCAGCGGCAGGTGCTGAGATAGTCGGCGCTGAAGACCTTGTTGCCAAAATCCAGGGCGAAGGCTTTATGGATTTCGATGTTGCCATCGCAGCACCCAATATGATGGGTCTTGTTGGTCGTCTCGGTAAGGTTCTCGGTCCCCGCGGACTTATGCCCAGCCCCAAGGCAGGCACCGTAACACCCGATGTTGCAAAGGCTGTTACAGAAGCTAAGGCAGGTAAGATTGAATACCGCCTTGACAAAACAAACATTATCCACTGCCCCATCGGCAAGGTTTCCTTCGGTCCCGAGAAGCTCGCTGAAAACTTCAACACTCTTCTCGATGCAATCATCAAGGCTAAGCCCGCCGCATCAAAGGGTCAGTATATCCGCTCCTGCGTTCTTGCTACCACAATGGGCCCCGGCGTTAAGGTTAACCCCAACAAGATCGGCGGAACAGAAGCATAAAAAAATGCTTGACAGGCACGGAAATCTGTGCTATTATATCTAAGCTGTTCTTTTTAAGACAGCAGGTGCTTTTCGCATAAAGGCTTTCGAGCCGCCTGCCGAGAGAGGATGCATACAAAAAGCTTCGGCTTCAATTAAGTATGTCACGCCCTTTCTGCGGTTTGCGGAAAGGGCTTTGATTTTGCATTTATTCCACACGGAGGTGAAAATATATGCCAAGCGAAAAAGTTTTAGAGCAAAAGAAACAAATAGTCGCAGACCTTACCGAGCAGCTTAAAAATTCGGTTGCAGGCGTTGTTGTCGATTATAAAGGCGTCAATGTTGCTGATGATACAAAGCTTCGTAAAGAGCTTCGTGAAGCAGGCGTTCATTATTCGGTAGTTAAAAACACGCTTCTCGGTCTTGCTGCAAAGAATGCAGGTCTTGACGATATCTGCGGCGTTCTTGAGGGCACAACGGCTATCGCCATCAGCCCCGAGGATCACACGGCTGCTGCGAGAATTCTCTCAAAGTTTGCTGACAGCCACAAGAACTTCTCTGTAAAGAGCGGTTATCTTGACGGCGCTGTTATCGACACCGCGACGATTGACTCCCTTGCAAAGCTTCCCACCAGAGAAGTTCTTCTTGCAACAGTTTGCAACGCATTCAACGCACCCATCGCATCCTTTGCCCGTGCTATTCAGGCTATCGTTGACAAGAGCGGCGAAGCCCCCGCAGAAGAAGCACCCGCCGAGGCTTAATCATTTAACTTATTTTAAAATCTAACAAAATTGGAGGAAAATAAAATGGCATCTGAAAAAATCGCTGCTATAATCGAAGAAATTAAAGTTCTTACCGTTCTTGAGCTTTCTGAGCTCGTTCACGCTGTTGAAGAGGAGTTCGGCGTTTCCGCCGCTGCTGCTGTTGCAGTTGCTGCTCCCGCAGACGCAGGCGCTGCTGCCGCTGAGGAGAAGACTGAGTTTGATGTTGTTCTCGCAGAAGTTGGCGCAGAGAAGATTAAGGTTATCAAGGTTGTTCGTGAGCTCACAGGTCTTGGTCTTGCAGAGGCAAAGGCTGCTGTTGACGGCGCACCCAAGGCTATCAAGGAAGGCGTTTCCAAGGAAGACGCTGAGGCTGCTAAGGCTAAGCTTGAAGAAGTCGGCGCTAAGGTTGAGCTTAAATAATTTGAGCTTTAATTTTCCCCGCTGTGCAAAACGCACGGCGGGGATTTTTTTGCACATAAAAAATCACCCGATCAGCACGACCGGGTGATTTTATTTTAAAAATATCAGCCAATCTGACCGACGAGCTGCTCAACGGCTTCAACAACACTTGCAAGAGCCTGATTGATAGCCGTAAGATATGCCGACATATCTGTTCCCGTAACCTTTGTAAGGATATCTGCGATATATGCGGGGATATCGCTGAGCATAGCAATAATTGCGAGCATACTGAATTACCTCCCTGTTTTATTTACCATAATTTTATCACTTTCAATCCATAATTGCAACGGTAAAATTATGCAGAATTTGATAAATCCGTCAAAACTCATACATTAGTATCAAACTGTATGGCTTGCGCGCTTTTTAACCGCCTTTCTTTTTCTGTTCTCCCTTGCTTTATTTTGTCGGTTTTGTTATAATGGTTCAGAAAGAGGGTGACTCCGCTTGAAGCTGAAAAAACGCCTTTCATTATCCTATATCGAAATGATTCTCGGCGCAATTCTTTGCGTTGTTATTCTGTGCGTGGTTATGATTTTTCTTTTTGAAAAGGTTTTGCTACCCCGCATTTCCGAAAGCGAGATTTTTGACTCCGACGCATTTGAGGTTCAGGAGATGATGCGGGAGCTGACGGGCGAGGATTTTGAAAATCTAAGCTTTACCGAGCAATTCGCCGATACCGTTGCCGAATACGGCTTTGCCATAAAAACACTCAAAAACGGAGAAATCATTTTCAGCAACCTCAGCTTTTCTGAGGATGAAGCTCTTGAATCGCTTGAACGCCTGGATTATCTTAACGGAACCGTTCCCATGATTTATCAGATAGCAGGGGCTACGATGGTTCAGCAAAACCTCTCGGAGGGCGGCAACGACTATCTTATCCTGGCTGTAAGCTTCACGGACATAAGCATCTTCGGTCTCGGGCAGAATTCGGTGGTCGGAATTTTCGTGGTCGGTCTTATAATGATGGTGGCGCTGATTGCCGTTGCCATTCTTATAAGCTGCCTGTTTTTCTCAAACATCATTCACCGAAAGATTTCGGCGCCCGTTAATGCGCTGTGCTCCGCCGCAGAGCGAATAAAACACGGCGATTACGGCAAAAACATTAAATATGAGGGCATTGAGGAATTTGAAAATGTGTGCGAAACCTTTAACGATATGCAGCGCACAATTCTTGAAAAAACCGAGCAGCAGCAGGAATACGAAAAGCGGCGCAGCGAGGTTATTGCAGGAATATCCCATGACTTAAAAACTCCTCTGACCTCGATAAAGGGCTATGTTAAAGGACTTAAAGACGGCGTTGCCAACACCCCCGAAAAGCAGGCACACTATCTTAATGTTATTGAAGAAAAATCAGACAATATGAGCTATCTGATCGAGCGGCTGTTTATTTTCTCAAAGCTCGAAACCGCCGAAATGCCGCTGAACAGAGAAGAAGTCTGCATTTCGGACTATCTCGACGAGTATATATACTCCGTTTCGGAGGATTTGCGGGCGGACGGCATCGAGCTTGATTACAGCAACGCCTGCGGCGATGAAAAGATTTGGGTTTCGCTTGACCAAATTCAGATGAACCGTGTTATCGGCAACATCATTGAAAACAGCAAAAAATATAACCCTGCCGAGGGTCTGAAAATAACCGTAAGGCTTTATGCGAGGCGTTACCGCGCGGTCATTTATATAAAGGATAACGGCGTGGGCGTCAGCAGTGAGCAGCTTCCGAAGCTTTTCGACAGCTTTTATCGCGGAGACGAAAGCCGCACACAGGGCAAAAAAATCGGGAGCGGTCTTGGGCTTGCCATATCCAAACGAATTGTTGAGCTTCACGGCGGCACAATTTCCGCATCAAGCAACGGCGGGCTTGCAATCGAAATAACACTGCCTATCGAAAGAAGGGAGCCTAAATGACAAAACGAATTCTGATTGCCGAGGATGACAGCGCAATCGCCGAGCTTGAAAGGGATTACCTTGAAATATACGGCTATGAAACGGTAGTCGCCGATAACGGGGAACGGGCGGCAGAACTTGCGCTGAGCGGCAATTTCAGCCTGATACTGCTCGATATAATGCTCCCGCGAAAAAACGGCTATGAGGTTTGCCGTGAAATCAGAAAAACTCTTGATATCCCCGTGCTTATGGTTACGGCAAAGCAGGAATCGGTTGATAAAATACGCGGTCTGGGGCTTGGGGCAGACGATTATATTTCAAAGCCCTTTGACCCTGCGGAGCTTGTCGCCCGAGTCAACGCACACATTGCCCGCTATGAACGCTTAACAGGCAAGGGCGGAAAAAAAGACGAAAAGGAATGTATTGAAAGCGGAAGCTTAAAAATATATCCGCAAAGCTGGAAGGTTTATTCCGACGGCAAGGAAGTAGAAATGGCAAACAAGGAGTTTGAACTGCTTGTTTTTCTTGCTTCAAATCCCAACATAGTTTTTTCAAAAGAACAGCTCTTTGAAAGAGTCTGGGGCTATGATTATATCGGCGACAGCGCAACCGTTACCGTTCATATAAACCGAATAAGAGATAAAATTGAAGCCGACCCCAAAAAGCCCGTTATTATATCAACAATCCGCGGCGCAGGCTATCGATTCAATCTCCGCCAGCCAGAGGATAACGGGCAGAATTAACAGTTAATTAATAAAAAATCCGCGCCGAAGCCAAAATCATATGGTATAAGTGGCTTTGCACGCTAAAATTACAAAATGTGTTATTGAAAAGGAGACAGAAATGAAAAAACTTATTTGCATCATTCTTGCAGCTGCAGCAATTCTTTCCTTTGCCGCTTGCGGAAAAACCGAAAACGGCAATCCTTCCGAAACTGCGGCAACAACCGGCACTCAAACCCCTGCGGCTATGAGCGGAACGCTTGAAGAAATCTGCACTCAGATCTATGCTAAAACCACAAAAATCGAAATGAATCTCGGCGAGCCTCTTGAGATAGACCTCTCCACACCCGATACAGTCAGCTATTATATCGGCATTTCATCGGCTGACTCAATCGAAAGAGCAGTTTTCTCAGAGCCGTTGATTGGCTCTATCCCCTATTCAATGTGCCTTGTCAAGGTCAAGGACGGCACCGATGTTGACGCTCTCAAAAATGAAATTCTTAACGGCGTTAATCTCAGAAAATGGATCTGCGTTGGCGCTGAAAAGGTTGCCGTTATGAGCTGCGGCAATGTAATAATGATGGTTATGGCTCAGGGAGAAATCGTTGACGATGTTTGCAGCGCTTTCACAGCCTTATCCGCAAACACAGCTTCGGCTCCTCTGACAAAGGCGGGCGAAACCGAAGAGGACATTGAGCTCCCCGACGAAATAATCCTCGGTTAACCGTAAACCGCCGCTCGTTTGAGCGGCGGTTTTTTTGAGAACATTTAATTTCTTTCGGGAGGAACGCCGATGCTTTTTTCAAGCATTACCTTCATTTTCGTTTTTCTGCCGACCGTGCTGGCGGTATATTATATCCTGCCGATGCGGGCAAAAAACCTTTGGCTGCTGGCGGCAAGCCTGTTTTTCTATTTTTACGGCGAGCCTAAATATCTGATTTTAATGCTTGCCGTGATAGCTTCAAGCTATGTTTTCGGGCTTATCACAGAGCGGGCAAAAGGCAAAGCACGCAAGGCGGCATTATCAATATCGATTATCATAAGCCTGTCATTTCTGATATTCTTCAAATACACCGATTTCTTCATTTCAACCGCCAATTCCCTTTTTGGCTCATCGCTTGACCCGCTCAGGCTTGCTCTGCCGATAGGCATCAGCTTTTACACCTTTCAGGCGATAAGCTACAACATTGATGTTTACCGCGGAGACACTCCCGCTCAGAAAAATATTATCAACCTTGCCCTTTATATTTCACTTTTTCCCCAGCTTGTTGCAGGGCCGATAGTCAGATATACGGACATTGAGCGCGAGCTGAAAAACCGCCGCTGCACTCTTGAGGGCTTTTCCTGCGGCGCAAGACGCTTTGCTATCGGGCTTTCAAAAAAGGTTTTGTTTGCCAACACCTTCGGCACACTGTGCGAAACCTTCAGAGCGTCGGACGATAAATCCGTGCTGTTCTTTTGGATTTATGCCATCGCCTTTACCCTGCAAATTTATTTTGACTTTTCGGGTTACAGCGATATGGCAATCGGTCTGGGGCGTATGTTCGGCTTCAGCTTCCCTGAAAACTTCCGTTATCCGTTCATTTCAAAGTCTGTTACGGAATTCTGGCGACGCTGGCATATTTCGCTCGGAAGCTGGTTCAGGGATTATGTGTATATCCCAATGGGAGGCAACAGAGTGAGCAAGCCTCGGTTTTTCTTTAATATCCTGACTGTATGGTTTCTCACGGGCTTCTGGCACGGAGCGGATTGGAACTTTATAATCTGGGGGCTCTATTTCGCCGCACTTTTGCTTGCGGAAAAGAGTATTCCCGCCAAAATCAAGGATAAAGTGCCGCCGTTTATTTCTCACGCATATCTGATGCTTGTTGTGGTTATCGGCTTCGTTATATTCAATGCCGACGGCATCGGTTCAGCGGCGGCGGACCTTGCGGGAATGTTTTCGGGCAAATATCCTCTTTACAGCGAAACCGCTCTTTATTATCTGAGAAGCTATCTTATCCCGCTTGCAATCGGAGCTGTCGGCTCAACGCCGATTATAAAAACGGCAGGCGAAAAGCTTGTTTCGGGCAGGCTCGGCTCAAAAGCGGCTGTTATTCTTGAGCCCGTTTTCATTCTCGCTCTTCTCACCGCCGCATCGGCTTATCTCATTGACGGCTCTTACAACCCGTTTCTCTATTTCAGATTTTGAGGAAAATGATTATGAGCAAAAAAATCACAAATATCCTGTGCGCCGTGTGCTTTTCGGCTTTTCTTCTCGGATTTGGAGCCGCCTGTGTTTTCGGCGCTCCCGTTGAAATTCTTGTTTCCGAAAGGCGCAAGGCGGCGCAATTTCCCGAGCTGTCGGCACAATCCGTGGCGGACAAATCATTTTTTGACGGATTGGAAAAATATTTTGCCGACAAATTTCCAGAGCGCGACGGCTTCAGGGCAATCAAAGCCGCCGTTGAGCTTGGCGTTTTCGGCAAAAAGGACAGCTCAGGCGTTTATTTTGCAGACGGTCATATTTCGGAGCTTGATAAAAAGCTGAGCGAAAGCTCCGTGGAAAAAGCCGCCGAAAAGCTCAACTCCGTTTATTCACGCTATCTTGAAAACGCGGACTGCCGCGTTTATTGCTCGGTTATTCCCGATAAAAATTACTATCTTGCCGCCGAAAACGGTTATCCCTCAATGGATTATGAAAGATTGGTTTCCGTTTTCACTTCAAATGTAAAAAATATGGAATATATCGATATTTTTGACTGCCTGAATGCTGACAGCTACTATAAAACCGACACCCATTGGCGGCAGGAGGCTCTCGGCGAAGTTGTGGGCACTCTGGCGGAAAAGATGAATTTTAACGCAGACGGCATTTCGGGCTATTCTGCCCGTGAGCTTTCCGACTTCAAAGGAATATACGCCTCCCGTTTTCCGCTCGCTTCGATGTCCGACAGACTCGTTTGCCTGTCAAGCCCCGTAACGGATTGCGCCACTGTGTATAATCTTGAAACCGACAAAAAATCGGCAGGAGTTTATAACGAAGAAAAGCTCAAAGGCTACGATAAATACGATGTGTTTCTTTCGGGAGCTTCTGCTCTGATAACGGTTGAAAATCCGCTTGCTTCCAACGGCAGAGAGCTTGTTATATTCCGCGATTCCTTCGGTTCCTCGCTTGCGCCGCTTCTGCTTGGCGGATATCAAAAAATAACGCTGGTTGATTTGAGGTATATCTCATCTCAGCTTATCGGCGATTATGTTGATTTTGACGGCGCCGATGTGCTGTTTATCTATAACACTCAGATTCTCAATCAGAGCGCAGTTCTGAAATAAATTCAAAAGCGCATACCGAGCAAATCCGCTTGGTATGCGCTGATTTTTGCAAAAATTTATCTCCGTTCAGACAAAATTTTCTGCTTTTTTATAAATTCTTCTATCCGCCTGCCGTCGTCATATCCCTTTTGATAAAGCAAATCAAGCTTGCGCCTGTCCCTCGTCAGGGTTGAAACTCCGCAGCAGTTATCGGGGCAGACAATTAACGCTTTCCCCTCTTGCTCGAGCCCAAGCAGGCGTTTCATTCCTGCGTTATATCTTTCATGCATTTTTAAAAGAGCCTGAGCCGCGTTGGGATATTGCCGCATAAGCCTGCCCAATTCATGCGGCAAGCCTTTTTTTACATAATCCCTCGGCTTTGTGAGGCAGACAACGATTTTATCGCACCCGTCTTCAAAGGCTCTGTCAATCGGCAGAGGGTCTGCCACTCCGCCGTCAAAATAAGGCGTGCTGTCAATAACAATCGGCTTGCACACAAGAGGAATTGCACATGAGGCTTTCAGCACCGAATAATCATCCTGCCGCATATCCTCCTTATCGAAATAATGGGGCTTTCCAGTGAGAGCGTCGGTTGCAACCGCAACAAATCGGCACGAGGATTTACAGGCGGCGGCAAAATCAAGCGGATTTTTCCCCGTGCTGTCGGAAATCCCCGAATAAACATAATTCAAATCAATATACGAGCCTTTTCTTTTAAAATTTCTAAGGCTCATATAGTCTTTTTCAAAGGCGTATTCGGCATAAAAGCTGTAGGTTCGCCCGCGCTGACCTGCGATATATGTTATCAGATTGGCGCTGCCTGCGGAAACCCCGATGCAGTATTCAGGCTTAATGCCGCTGTCCATTAGGCAGTCATAAATACCGCTCGTGTAAATTCCTCTCATTCCGCCGCCCGAATCAATAAATCCAACTGTCATAAAACAACCCTGCTCTTTTTACGATTACTTGAATTATATATTATCCCGAAAACTAAGTCAACTTAATTTTAAAACAGATAAACACTCAGAGATGAAACAATAAAGCTCGTCATATCCGCAAGCAGAGCCGCGGGCACGGTACAGCCGCTTTTTTTTATGCCGACCGAGCCGTAATAGACAGTTACGGCATAGAAGGTTGTTTCTGTTGAGCCCATTATGACCGAGGCAATTCTGCCCTCGGATGAATCGGGACCGAAGTTTTTAAGTATCTGCTCAAACATTGTCAGCGACCCGCTCCCCGAAATCGGGCTGAGCACGGTCAGCGGCAAAACATCGGCGGGAATTCCCGTAAAGCGTGCAATAGGTTCGAGCGCACGGGTTATAACTGCCAGCGCGCCCGACTGCCTGAGCATAGATACGCCCAGCACAAGCCCCATAAGAGGCGGAAGCAATCGGACTGCGGATTTAAGACCGTCCGCCGCTCCCTTAACAAAGCAGTCAAACACCTTTACGCCTTTGAATAAACCGAAAATAACAATCAAAGCCGTTACCGACGGCAGAATAAAAGAGCTTACCTTTTCCATTTTACGCCCTCCGAAATTTTAATCATAAGTATTGCTGCCGTCAGACCGACCGTCAGCGCCGCGGCAGAGGATATCCACGAGGCGGGCATAATGTCAAACGGAGTTTTGCAGCCGTAATCCTGCCGCAAGGCAGCCACGGTAGTCGGTATCAGATGAAATGCCGCCGAATTCATTACAACAAATTTAATCATATCGCCGCTTGCCTTTTCATTGCTCGGATTTTCGGCTTGAAGGCGGCGCATTGCTTCAAGCCCGAGAGGAGTTGCCGCATTGCCCAGCCCGAGCAGATTGGCGGTTACATTCATCGAAATTGCTCTCGCCGTTTCGCCCCTCATATCCATCTTCGGGAAAATCAGCTTCAAAAACGGCGAAAGCAGGCGGCAGATAACGGCGGTCAGCCCCGAGCTTTCGGCAACCGCCATAAGTCCGCCCCAAAGGCAAATCGTTCCGCCGAGCCTTATGCAAAGGTTAACCGCATCCGAAGCCGCAGAAATTATTGCGTTTGACAAATTCTGAGCGTTTCCGCCAAAAAAAGCCGAAATCGCCGAAAAAATTATCATTCCCGCCCAAATATAATTAATCACGCCGTTTCACCCGCTTTAAAAATTTTTCCAAATACTGCATTTCGTAACATAATATGTTAATAATTTCCAATTAATTCCTTTTTCCTACTTGACAATCGAGACAAAAAGTGGTATATACTAGATGAGAAACGCCCAAAGAATACAATATAGGAGGAATGTTATGTTTTCAGGATTCATTCGTGAAATCGACAGCGTCGGCAGAATTGTTCTTCCGATGCAGCTCAGAAAGGAGCTTGGTCTTACGGCTCCCGGCAGCAAGGTTGAAATGTTTTCTGACGGAAAACAAATCATCTGCAAAAAAGCTGTTGCCGACTGCGTTTTCTGCAAAGCCGAAAATGACCTTGTTGAATTTGAAGGCAAGCATATCTGCAAAACATGTCTTGACAAATTAAAAGCGGAATAATTTGACGGACGCTTTCCCCCGGGACATTTAATGTTCCCGGGGATTTTTTTATGCCGCTGTGAATATATATGACTATTGAGCCGTGATTATTGCAGTAACTGCGGAAAGGAAGAAAATATGGTTTGGCATTCCATTTCGGGCGAGCAAGCCGTCCGTGAGCTGAAAAGCGACATAAACAGCGGTCTGAACGAGCATGAGGCGGGCAAAAGGCTTGCCTCAGCGGGAGAAAACAAGCTGAGAGATAAGAAAAGGCCGTCTGTTATCAGGCAATTTATCGCCCAGTTCTCCGATTTCTGCGTCATAATTCTGTTTATCGCCTGCATCATTTCCTTTGCAACGGGCATTATTGAGGGTAAGGGAGATTTTGTTGAGCCGATAGTAATTCTGATGATTGTTATTCTGAATGCGGCAATCGGCGTTTTTCAGGAAAGGCGGGCAGAGCGTGCGCTCGAAGCTCTCAGAAAAATGTCCGCTCCCACAGCCCGTGTGAAGCGCTCGGGAAAAATCAGGCGAATCCCCTCCTCCGACATCGTTCCGGGTGATATCATATTGCTTGAAAGCGGAGATTTGGTTCCCGCCGACGCAAGGCTGATTTCCGCAAATTCTCTGAGCGTGCGCGAAAGCGCTCTGACGGGAGAATCCGAGCCGAGCGGCAAAAACGCTCAGGTGATTTTGGCGGAGAATTGCCCCCCTGCGGACAGAAAGAATATGGTTTTTTCCTCAACAACCGTTATCGGCGGCAACTGCATTGCCGTGGTTACGGAAACGGGAATGAATACCCATGTGGGCAAAATAGCTCATTTACTTGCGGCTGAAAAAGCTCCGCAGACGCCGCTTCAGCAAAGGCTGGGCAAAATCGGAAAGGCGCTCGGCATAGGAGCAATAATAATCTGCGCTTTTGTTTTTATTCTCGGAGTTGTTAAAAAGAGCGGAATTTTGCCCTCTTTTATGCTTTCTGTCAGCCTTGCCGTGGCGGCAATCCCCGAGGGACTGCCCGCCATTGTTACCATTGTGCTTTCAATGGGCGTTCAAAGAATGGCAAAGAGCAGCGCAATAATCCGCCATCTGCCCGCCGTGGAAACACTCGGAGCGGCAACCGTTATCTGCTCCGACAAAACGGGAACTCTCACGCAAAATAAAATGAGTGTAACTCAAATAAGAAATTTATTCGGTGAACTGCCGCCCGATTCGGAGGAAGCACGCAAAATTATGCTGCTCGGCTCGCTGTGCAGCAATTCACGAGCCGCAGGGCGCGGAAAAACCGCCTCTTTCAGCGGAGATCCGACCGAGGCGGCAATTTTGGCGGCGGCTTATGCACAGGGAGAAAAGGTTTTTACGCTTGACAAGGATTATCCGAGGCTTCACGAAACTCCTTTTTCAAGCGAAAGCAAAAGCATGGCAACCGTCAATATCTTTCAGCAAAAACCGATGCTTATTGTGAAAGGCGCGCCCGATGTTATAATTGCAAAGTGCAAATTTGCCGCCGTGAACGGTGCGCCCGTCAAAATGTCCGCCCACCGCAAAAGGCTGATTGCAGAGCAAAACGAGATTATGGCGCATGAAGCCCTCAGGGTTATCGCCGTTGCTTACCGCGCATCGGATGGCGATAACGATTTTGCCGAAAAAGACCTTGTTTTTGCGGGGCTTATCGGTATGGCTGACCCTCCGAGACCCGAGGCGGCAAAGGCGGTTATGACCTGCAAGCGCGCGGGGATAATCCCCGTTATGATAACGGGCGACCATATTTCAACCGCTTGCGCCGTTGCCGAAAAGCTCGGAATTCTTGAAAGCGGGCAAACGGCGATGACGGGCAGCGAGCTTGACGCTCTGAGCGATTCTCAGCTTGCCGAAAGAATAAGTGATTGCAGAGTTTTTGCAAGGGTAAGCCCCGAGCATAAGGTCAGAATTGTCAAGGCATTCCGAGCGCGGGGAGAAATAGTCGCCATGACGGGCGACGGCGTTAATGACGCACCCGCTCTGAAAGCCGCAGATATCGGCTGTGCTATGGGAAAGAGCGGAACGGAGGTTGCCAAAAGCGCCGCTGATATGATTTTGACCGACGACAATTTTGCCACGATTGTTAAGGCGGTCGAGCAGGGCCGAGGCATATATGACAACATAAAAAAAGCCGTTCATTTTCTGCTCGGCACAAATATCGGAGAAATTCTCGCCGTTTTCGCCGCCTCACTCCTCGGTTTTTCACCGCCGCTTATTCCGATTCAGCTTTTATGGGTTAACCTTATCACGGATTCTCTGCCCGCCATGGCTCTCGGCACGGAAAAAACCGAAAAGGACATAATGAGCAGACGCCCCGTTTCGCCGTCAAAAGGCTTCTTTTCAGACGGTATGTGGATAGATATTTCGCTTGAGGGTATGATAGTCGGCACGCTGACAATTCTTGCATATTCAATGGGATGCCTGATGTTCGGGGCGCAAAGCAGTATAATTCTCGGCAGAACGATGGCGTTTTGCACAATCAGCTTTTGCGAAATCGCTCACGCAGTTAATATGCGCTCATCTCTGCCGCTTTTCAAGGCGGGAATTTTCTCAAACAGAATGATGAACATTGCCGTTACGGTGTGCTCTGCGGCTCAGGCAGGAGTTGTGCTCATTCCGCAGCTTGCAAATGTTTTCGGAGTAACGCCGCTCTCCCCCGTTCAATGGCTGACGGTCATTGCCCTTGCCGTCGTTCCTCTCGTTGTGGGCGAAGCAGGAAAAATACTTTGTTTAATACGCCGCAAATAGCAAAAAACAGCCGGAGAAATCAATTCTCCGACTGTTTTTGGTTTTATAACTTATTGTGCATATGCGCCGACGGTCATCATATAACCGCCTATCTGAGCGCCGAATTCGGGAGCGCCGTCCATGATAAGCTTGCTTTCTCTGGTGTAATCAAGCATATCGGCAGTTCCCATAAGGATGCCCAGCGCGCTGTCAAGGCTGTCAAATCTCATTGTGAAGAACGGAAGAGCGCGCTTGTAAACGCCTCTGCCCGCCTTGGACTTGCCCGCCTTTATGCGGATATAAGCCGAAATATCGGGGTATCCGTCAACAGCCCAAGCATAAACTCTGTCGGGGCTCTTGAGCGCCCAATCGTGAATTTCTTCATGACCCTGCTTGTTGAGGGTGCTTATTCCGCTTGAAAGCAGATAGAAATAGCATTTAACAAGCAGCTTCTTGGTTTCCTCGTCTGCGGGAGCCTCTTTTGCGGTGAGGAGAGAGGACATTTTGAGCAATGTCATCATAAACGCCGCAAATACCGCGGGCTTTTTGGCAATGCCTCTCATTGCAGGCAGAGTTGAGGGAGCAATTTTTCCTTTGAAGAATGCGTTCATTGCCTCAACGCTCTTGAACTCAAGCTCGATATGAGGATTCTCCGTTACCTTATCCGTGTGGCAAATCCACTCGCCGCTGTTAACAACAAAATGGGTGGAATACTTGCCCTCGGGAGCGTCGGGATCCTTTGCGCTGACCTGAATTACCGCATGAGCGTGCTCAAACTTCTTGGCAAGCTTAGGATCATCCATTGCAATCGTCTTGATAAGGGGCAGAACCGCACAAAGGAAAACTTTATTAGTTAATATATCTTCTCTCGAAGCCATATAAATCATTCCTTTCGGTTATTTGGGTGACGGGGTAAAAATCACTTTCTCGGAACAGGTTTTTTGAATACATTTAGGGAAGCATATCTTTTATATGCGACCGAGCGAGAAAGTGAAAAGAGCCCAAATCAGGCTTCGTCATCCCAGTCGTCGTCGAGTTCGAAGTCCTTACCCATAACTTCACGAACAGCAGCAATAATGCCGTTCTGGTCGATGCCGAGGATTGACATAATATCCTCGTGGAGACCGATGGGTGCAAACTTGTCGGGAATGCCGAGCTGCTTGAATGCACAGCCCTTGCCGGCTTCAACGATAACCTCGGCAACGGCGCTGCCAAGACCGCCGACAACATTGTGGTCCTCAACGGTGATGATGCGGCGGGTGTCCATAACTGCCTTAACGATTGCCTCGCGGTCAATCGGCTTAATGGTGTGCATATTAAGGACTCTGACTTTCAGACCGTCGTTAGCCTCAAGGAATTTAGCCGCCTGATATGCCTGGAAAACGCAGGAACCGCAGGCGATAACGGTAATATCGGAGCCTTCGTTGATTGTAACAGCCTTGCCGACCTCGAAGCCGTAATCCGTGCTGTCATAAAGAACGCGGTCAAAGCCTCTGTTAATTCTTATGTAATAGGGGCCGTAATTGTCATATGCGGCATGAACGGCGTTGTAGGTTTCAAGACCGTCCGCAGGGCAGATAACTGTCAGGTTGGGTATGGAGCGGCAAACCGCAAGGTCACAGATGGCGTGGTGAGTTGAGCCCGCCTGGCCGAAAGAGGTTCCCGCATGGGTTGCGATTATCTTCGCATTAACATTCTGATAGCAGATGTCGGTGTGAAGCTGGTCGGCGCTTCTGAGAGAAGCGAAAACGGAGAAGGTTGAAAGGAAGGGAACAAGTCCGGCTCTTGCCATACCTGCCGCCATGCCGAACATATTCTGCTCCGCAATACCTACATTGAAAAATCTGTCGGGGAATTTTTCACCGAACATTCCGATTTTGGTTGATTTTGCAAGGTCAGCCGTTAAAGCGACAACCTCGGGATGCTTTTCGCCAAGCTCGCAGAGAGCCTTTCCGTAAATTTCAGCAGTTGAAAAAGCGGTTGATTCAACAGCGGTATAGGTCATTCCTCCTGCCATAATCAGATGCCCTCCTTTTCTGCGCGAGCAACACGCGCGGCATAGTATTTTTCAAGGCTTTCCTTAGCCTTCTGATATTTCTCATCATCAAGTGCACCGTAATGCCACTTATAGTCGCCCTCCATATAATCAATGCCGGCGCCCTTTGTGGTGTCTGCAATAATCATAACGGGAGCGCCCTTGTTTTCAAGAGCAAAGTCAATGGCTTCTGACAGCTCGTTCATATTCTGACCGTCAACCTCTTTAACGATGAAGCCGAAAGAACGCCACTTGTCAGCAAAAGGCTCAAGGGACATAACATCCTCGGTTTTGCCGTCGATCATGCACTTGTTGCGGTCAACAAACGAAATTAGATTATCGGCTTTGAAATGAGCAGCAGCCATACCTGCCTCCCAGTTTGAGCCTTCATCGCACTCGCCGTCGCCGAGAATGCAGTATGTTTTGTAATCCTTGCCGAGAACCTTTGCGGCAAGAGCCGTGCCAAGAGCGATTGAAAGGCCGTGACCGAGGGAGCCTGTTGAAGCGTCAACACCGATAACCTTGTTAGAATCAAGATGGATTCCCATTTTTGAATTGGTAAGGTTGAAGGTCTTGAGCTGCTCCTTATCGTTGAAGCCGAGCTCGCAGAGCACGCTCGCGTAGGCAACGCCTGCGTGACCCTTACTGAGAATGAAGCGGTCTCTGTCTTCCCACTGAGGGTTGGAAACATCATACTTCATGTACTTGTAGTAGAGAATGGTCAGCATATCCATAACGCTCATGCCGCCGCCTATATGAGCGCTGCCCGCCCAATAAGTGGTGTCAAGGCAAAGGTTACGCAACTCGTGAGCCTTTTTCTCAAGAGCCAGCCATTCCTGCTTTGTTAATGCCATTGGAAATTCCTCCTGTTTATATCATATTGAAGGGCGGATACCGACCGCCCAAACGGTTCAATAATAGAGACAACCAATGCTTCGGAAAAGTTCACGAAATGTGAATTTTTATCCGAGCTCGGGATGGTTTTTGCGAAGAACATGGAAGGCTTCTTCGGCAACCTCGATTGTGTGCTTGATATCCTCATCGGAAAGAGAAGCATTGATGAAGTGGTTATGATGGTTAGTCATAAATACGCCTCTCTTGACTATTTCGGCAATCCACTCCTGATGAAGAATGAGCGAATCGTCATCTTTAAGCATCAGATAGAACAGCGCGGGCTCGCCCGAAACCGAAAGATGGAAGCCGTTTGTTTCGGCAGCGGCTTTGAGACCGTCGGTAAGCATTGTTCCCTTCTGACGGAAAAGCTCGGGTGTGTTGAGCTTCTTCATCTTTTCAATGCAGGCGATACCTGCCGCAAAGGGAATTGCGCTCATCCAATAACTGCCCGTATATGAAAGACCGCTGATTGCACTCTTGAGCCATTCCTTGCCGCAAAGAGCGGAAACATTCCAGCCGTTTGCAAGCGCTTTGCAGAAGCAGATAAGGTCGGCTTCAAAGCCGTAATAATGGTCAGAGCCTGCAAGGTCAAGCCTGAAACCTGCTCTTACATCGTCAACGATAAGAACTATCCCCTTTTCGGTGCAGAGCTTTCTGACTTTCTGCCAATAGCCCTCTGCGGGAAGAACATTATCAATGAAATTGCCGTGGAGATATGGAGTGGAGATGAAAGCGGCTATCTCGCCCTCGTTTTCGGCAACTATTCTTTCAAGAGCCTCAAAATCGTTCCAATCAACATAAAGGTTGTTGGCAACATCCTCGGGAAGAACGCCGGGATAGTCAACCTTCTGGCACCACGGAGCAACGCCGTGATAGAAGCCGTTAACAAAAATTATCTTCTTTCTGTGGGTTGCGGCTCTTGCCGTCATAATAGCGGCAGTTGTTGTGTCGCCGCCGTTCTTTGCAAAGAACGCCCAGTCAGCCGAAGCAACGGTATCAACAAGGCACTCGGCAAATTCTATGATTTTGCTTGAGGGAGCGGTAACGCAGTTTTCGATTTTTGCCTGAGCCATGGCAGCCGCGTCAACATCGGGGTCGTTATAACCGAGAACATTGGGGCCGTAAGCGCACATATAGTCGATAAACTTGTTTCCGTCAACATCCCAGAAATATGAGCCCTTCGCCTTTGAGCTGAAAAGCGGATAGGCGGAAACGGGGATGCAGCAGCCCTCTGCAGGACCCTGATGACCGTAAAGACCCGAGGGGATAACCTTGGTCGCTCTTTCAAAAAGCTCGCGGCTCTTATCATATGTATTTATCTTCATACTCATTTCAGCAGCCTCCTTATGCAAGATACAGCGCAACGCGGTCAAGAATTCTGTTGAGATTGTCAAGCATGGAAATCATGCCCTTCATCACAATGTCACCCGTGCCTATGCAGGCAACCGCATTGACCTTGCCGTCAAACAAATCTCTTGCGAGATTAATTGATTCAAACTCCATAATGGCTCTGGGAGCCTCGCAGGGCTTCTTAATGCCGAGAAGTCTGTGGTTTTTAACTCTGATTGTGGTTGCAGGACCGTTTTTGATGCTGAAAGCAATCTCGCCGTCAACCATATGGTCGGCGGAAAACTTGCCGATTTCATCATTATTGCCGATCTGTGCAATAGCAACCGTTATTGTGTAAAGCATGAGAGAAGTGCTGATTCTGAAGAAATCTTCATTTTCAAGATCCGTAGGATCGGGTCTCATATACTTATTGAGCAAATCCGTAAGCTTTGTGAAGTCTTTAAGCAGGAAGCCTATGTGGGTAAAGCCTTTTGAGGGAATGGGAGTGACGGTTCCGTCAATAAGTCCGTTAAACTTTTCGCAAGAGCTGAAAGGAAGCTTAACATGGCATTTGGCGCAGCCCTGCTCCATCCTGCATCTGCCGTTACTGAAAGTAATGGTGGCGCTCGGACCGCCCTTTACCTCAAAACCGATGGAAATCGGCTTTTTGTTTGTGAGAATACTCTCAGCCTCGGGAGCAAGCTCGCAAAGGTTTTCAAGAGTACCCAGCACGGCATAAAGATTGATGTAAGCAAGTGTTTTCTGATCAATCATTTATAATTCCTCCTTATAAAATAAAAATATTATAAAATTATTTTAACAGATTGATTGTGAATTGTCAACAAATTATATTTATTTTTTCCATATATAATAACAAGATTGTCTAAAAACAAAATCCGGCAATGACAGAGCGAAAAAGCCGCCGCCATTGCCGGAAAAAGTATTGATATTATATCACGCATGGATAAAAAGGTCAAGCTTAAATAAAAACTTTTACCCTTTTAATAAAAACTTTTACTCTTTTAATTTTTCCTGAGCTTTCGGATTATTCCGATAACGGCAAAAGCAACCGCCGAACCTGCCGCCATAAGAGAAAACATATAAGCCAAAAGACCAAGTCCTTCGTTTCCGTGGGTATCTATAAGCAGAGCGCAAGCCCACGCCGCCGCAGCCATAACCAAAACGGTTATCATCAAAATTTTTGAAGCCTTTTTGCTTTTCAAACAGGCGAGCTGAATAATCAAACCCACAACCGCGGGAATAACGAAAAGTTCAAGTATGTTCAAAGCTTCCTGACTCACAGAATATTCCTCCTTTCCGTATTTTTTCAGCCTGCATTTGCAACAAAATGCTCTATTATCGCCGCGGCGTTGGCTGCCGCAAGGGGCAGAAACTCGCCGTAATCCATGTGAGAAGAGCCGTCTGCACAATCGGAAACCGCGCGCACAACGCCGAAAGGAACTCCGTTGGTACAGCAAACCTGCGCTATGCTTGCGCCCTCCATTTCACAGACGATAGCGTTAAAATTTTCTGAAATAAATTTCTTTTTTTCGTTATCTGCGATAAACTGATCTCCCGAAGCAATCACGCCTCTGACCGCCTTAACCGCTCCGCCCAGAGCCTTGATTCCCTGTTCAAGAGCCTTCACAACCGCTTCGTCACACGGGATATTGATGATGTTAAGCCCCGAAATAAAGCCAATCGGGTCGCCGAGCGGCGAAGTGTCCATATCGTGCTGCACCAAGCTTTCGGCAACGGCAACATCGCCGATTGCGAGCTTTGCGCTCAGACTTCCGCCAACGCCCGTATTGATAATTCTGTCAGGAGAATATTTTATTATCATTGTCTGCGCGCACATTGCGGCGGCAACCTTGCCTATTCCGCAGGCGGCGACAACGATTTTTTTGCCGTGAAGCTCACCGGCGGCATACTCAACTCCGCTTATTTCTTCAACGGACTCAATTTTCATAATGCTTTTGATTTTTTCAACCTCAATGTGCATTGCTCCGATTATACCTGTCATAAAACACCTCCGTGCCTTTCTATGATAATTCTATCACACATTCGCATAAATAGCAACACGGATATATGTCTCAAATCTATAAAAAGTGTTACAAATATGTTAAATTTAATATTGATAAAATGTTGATTATATGTTATTATTTTCTATATATTGTATATCGGAGGGCTTATTTTGGAATTTTACATAATCTTTGCGCTTCTCGCGGCAATAATCATTCTGCTTATCGTTCTGCTTGCAAAGCAGGGCAAAAACGGCGCGGGCGAAATTGAGCGCAAAATTGACGGCGTTGCAGAAAAAACCTCGGAGCTTTCCCGCTCGCTCGGCTCTGAATTTGAGCGCAGCCGCCGCGAAATGCAGTCAGGTCAGCAGGCAATGCGGCTCGAAACCGCAAAAACGCTTTCGGATATGAGTGAAAAAATCGAGCGGCTCAGGCTTGACAACACAGAACAGCAGGGCAAAACCGAAAAAGTCCTCACGGAATCGCTCAACACGATAAGGCTCAACAACATCGAGCAAAACGAAAAGCAAAGCCGCGCGCTGACGGAAGCGGTTGACAGGATGCGTGAAAGCAACGAAAAGAAGCTTGAGCAGATGCGCCTGACCGTTGACGAAAAGCTGACCTCCACTCTTTCGCAGAGGCTTGACAGCTCTTTCAAAACGGTTTCAGACAGGCTCGAAAATGTTTATAAATCTCTCGGTGAAATGAAAGAGCTTTCAAACGGAGTTACGGCGAATGTTACAACGCTCAACCGGGTTTTAACAAATGTCAAGGCAAGAGGAACATGGGCTGAGGTTCAGCTCGGCGCAATTCTTGACCAGACAATTCCCGGAATGTATGAAACAAATTTTGTCTGCGTTCCCGGCTCAAAAGACAGGGTTGAATTTGCCGTTCATATTCCTTCGGGCGAGAGCGGAAAGATGACTTATCTGCCTATCGATTCAAAATTCCCGATGGAGGATTATGTGCGCCTTTGCTCCGCCGCCGACTCGGCGGACGCCGAAGCTCTCGCCGCCGCCCGCAAGGCTCTTGAAGCGCGGGTTCTCAGCGAAGCTAAAACCATAACAAAATATATAAATGTTCCCCTCACCACTCCGTTTGCGATAATGTACCTTGCCACGGAGGGGCTTTATGCCGAAATCGCCTCCTCGCGCTCGGGCATTGCCGAAAAAATCAGATCGGAATTCAATGTAATGATTGCGGGACCAACAACTGTTACGGCTCTGCTCAACTCACTTTCGCTCGGCTTCCGCGCGGTTGCCATTAACGAAAAGGCAAACGAGGTCAGAATTCTGCTTGCCGCCGCAAAGGTTCAGTATGATAAATTCGGCGTTGTGCTTCAAAAAGCAAGGCAGAAGATAGACGAAGCGGGTAAGTCGCTTGACGAGGCGGGCAAGAGAAACGAGATAATCCGCAAAAAGCTGCGCGGGGTTGAAGAAATTGACGGCGGAGACGCCGACGAGATATTAGGTTTAGAAGAAACTACAGATAAATAAGGAGGATAACATGAAAGACCCAAAAGAAATTCTTGCTCAGATGACGCTTGAAGAAAAGGCAGAGCTCTGCGACGGCGCAGATTTCTGGCACACAAAAGGAATGGAAAAATACGACATTCCGTCAATTATGGTTTGCGACGGCCCTCACGGACTGCGTAAAAAGGATTACAGCAAAACAGGCTCAAGCCTTTCTTGCAGTGTTCCCGCCATCTGCTTCCCCACGGCAGTAACCACCGCCTGCTCATGGGATCCCGAGCTGCTTTATGAAATGGGCGTTGCTCTGGGCAAAAAGTGCCTTAAAGAAAAGGTCGGCGTTCTGCTCGGCCCCGGCATCAACATGAAGCGTTCTCCCCTTTGCGGCAGAAATTTTGAATATTTCTCCGAAGACCCCGTCCTTGCGGGCGAGCTTGCCGCAGGCTTCATTCAGGGCGTTCAATCAAAGGGAGTCGGCACTTCCCTCAAGCATTTTGCCGCCAACAGCCAGGAAACCCGCAGAATGACCTGCGATTCCGTTGTTGACGAAAGAGCCCTGCGCGAAATTTATCTGACAGGCTTTGAAATTGCCGTCAAGAAGGGCAAGCCCTGGACGGTTATGAATTCCTATAACAAAATCAACGGTGCTCACGGCTCCGAAAACAAACACACCCAGATTGAAATTCTCCGCGACGAATGGGGCTTTGACGGCGTTGTAGTCAGCGACTGGGGCGCGGTCAACAACAGAGTTCTCGGTCTTAAAAACGGCAACGACCTTGAAATGCCCTCATCCTCGGGCTCGGGCGCAAGAAAAATCGTTGAGGCTGTTAAAAACGGCGAGCTTGACGAAGCGGTTGTTAATGAAAGAGCCTTGAATATGCTCAACCTCATCAAAAAGGCGGCTGACGGCTCGGTTGAAAACTTTGAATATAACGATGCGGACGATCAGCCCCTTGCAAGAAAGGTTGCAGGCTGCTCGATGGTTCTGCTTAAAAACAACGGTATTCTGCCCCTTAAAAAGAGCGGCAAGGTTGCCGTTATCGGCGAATTCTCCAAAATCCCCAGATATCAGGGCGCAGGCAGCTCAATAATCAATCCCACTCAGATGGATAACGCCTTTGACGAGCTTAAAAAGATGGGCTACGATGTTGAATATGCTCAGGGCTATGAGCGTTCAATCAAAAAGGCAAAGAAAAATCCCGCTCTTATCAAGGAAGCGGCAGAGCTTGCAAAGAAATGCGAAACCGCAATACTCTTTATCGGTCTGACCGAGGATTATGAATCCGAGGGATATGACAGAACTCATATGGAGCTTCCCGAAGCTCATAACGCCCTTGTCAGCGAGGTGCTCAAAGTCAACAAGAATGTCATAGTTGTTCTTGCAGGCGGCTCACCCGTTGAAATGCCGTGGAACGATGAGGTTTCCGCCGTTCTCAACTCCTATCTCGGCGGTCAGGCAGGCGCAGGCGCAGTTGCCGATATCATTTCGGGCGTTGTTAATCCGAGCGGCAAGCTTGCCGAAACCTATCCCATAGCATACGCCGACACACCCGCAAAGAATAACTTCCCCGGCAATCCCGCTTCGGTTGAATACCGCGAGAGCGTTTACATCGGTTACAGATATTACGAAAAAGTCAAAAAAGCAGTCCGCTATCCGTTTGGCTTCGGTCTTTCATACACAACCTTTGAATATTCCGACTTAAAGCTTGATAAATCCGCAATGAACGAAGACGAAACCCTCTCCGTTTCGTTCAAGGTCAAGAATACGGGCGCTGTTGCCGGCTATGAAACAGCGCAGGTTTATGTTGCCGACAGAGAAAGCACCATTTACAGACCCGAAAAGGAACTCAAATCATTCAAGAAGATCTGGCTCAACCCCGGCGAGGTTAAGGAAATCACCCTTGAGCTTTCAAAGAGAGCATTCGCTTTCTTCAATGTCAACACAAACGGCTGGTGCGTTGAGAGCGGAGATTTTGACATTCTTGTCGGTGCGTCAAGCGCAGATATCCGCCTTTCGGCAACGGTTAATGTTTCCGCTCCCGCGGCTGACATTCCCGACTATTCCAAAACCGCTCCCCTCTATTACACGGGCGAGGTTCAGAGCGTTCCCGATGAACAGTTTGTTGCTGTTCTCGGCAGAGAAATTCCTCCGACAGTCAAGAGCAAGGACATTCCTCTCGACATAACCGATAACTTTGAAAACGCCAGCCATACAAAGTGGGGCGGCAGGCTTTATGGCTTGCTCAACAAGGTTGTTCCCGAAGGAATGGCAAGAGCCATCGCTGTTCAGACTCCCATCCGCGATTTTATCAGCATGAGCGGCGGCGTTTTCAGCGAACAAATGGCAGAGGGACTTCTGAAAATTCTTAACGGAGAAAAGAAGGGTCTGAGAATGATTCTCAAGGATATTCCCAGAGCAGTCAAAGGTATCGGTCCTCTTCTTAAAAATATCTGATACGGGAGAAAATCAAATGAAAAAGAAACTTGTTACAAGAGCTGTAAGCGTTTTGCTTGCAGTGTGTATCCTTGCCGCCGGCATCCCCATGATAGTCAGCGCGGATACCTCGGCAATCCATTTCGGCGTTTTGTCCGACATTCACTACTACCCACAGTCCCTCAAAGGCGACAAGGGCGAGGCATGGCAGAAATTCGTGACGGAAAAGCAAAAGGAATATGACGACACGGATTCGCTTCTTTCCAACGCGCTTGACGGAATTCTCAGAAGCGCCGTTGACGGCGGAGAAAACTATGTCCTCATTCCCGGCGACCTTACAAAGGACGGCGAGCTTGAGGGTCACAAGGCTCTTGCCGCAAAGCTCGAAGCCTTTGAAGCCGAAACGGGTATTCAGGTGCTCGTTGTTCCCGGCAACCACGATATCAACAACAGCAACGCCTGCACCTTTGAAAACGGCGTTAAAGAGCCCGCTCAAAAGACTTCGCCCGAGCAGTTCAGAGA
This sequence comes from Acutalibacteraceae bacterium, assembly GCA_051881535.1. Lineage (GTDB taxonomy): Bacteria > Bacillota > Clostridia > Oscillospirales > Acutalibacteraceae > CAG-177. Next base: position 32,010 of record JBJEQB010000040.1, read on the forward strand.
GATTTATAAAAATCTCGGCTATGACCTTGCGGACAGCTTCTTTGTTCCCGCACAGGGCAAGCAGGGCGGTATGCTTTCTTATGCCGCAACTCTCGGCGGATACAGAATCATCGCGATTGACGGCTGTATGTACAGCCCCGACAACGGAGCAGACGGCTATGAGCATCTGACCGACGGCAGAATAGGCGACGAGCTGCTTTCGTGGATTGTTAAGGAATGTGAAGCCGCAAAAGCAGAGGGTTTAACAATTATCGGATTGCAGCATCACAACCTTATTCCCCATATGGACATTGAAGAAGCGACCCTTTGGGCATTCGTTGTTCAGGACTGGCTGAGAGTTGCCGAAACCCTTGCCGACGCGGGTATGCACTATATGTTCACGGGTCACCTCCATGCGAGCGACACGGTTTCGCACACCTCCGACAACGGCGAAACAATTTACGATATACTCACCCCCACCCTTTCGGGATATCCCAACTATTACCGCACCGTTGATTTCGTTTCGGACGGCGAGAACATAAAAATGGATATGCAGTCCCACGATATCGATGAATTTCAACCCGTTGTCAGCGACAGCGGCATTGAATATCCCAAGCCCTTTAAGCTCACCTATTCCTACGGCAGAACCTTTGGCGAGGGCGGCGTCGGTGCGCTTGTTGAAAATATGGTAAATCCCATGATATCGGGGCTTTTTGCCGATATCAGCGAGGCGGGCGGCTTGCTTGACTATCTTAAAGTCAAAAACATTGATGTTGAAAAAATCATAACCGATGCGCTCGGAACAAACGGACTTGAAATCGGCAGCGCGGAAATTCTGACGGTCAGCAGCAATCTTATGGGCTTTATAGGCGATCTGGCAGGTCAGGTTGACGAGGTTTATATCAACAATCCCGACCTTACGCTTGAAAAGCTTAACACGCTTATCAATAAAATACTCGACTATCAGCTCAGCGAATATCCCGCTCAGCTTCTCACCGATGTGCTCGGCTATCCCGCTACCGGCAAGGGCTGCACCTTCGGCGAATTCGCTTCAACCATTCTCGTAACCTACTATTGGGGCGATGAAAACATTTCGGAATATCCTTATGTTTCCGATATTCTTGACCGCTTCAACAGCGGCGAGCTTGCGGTTGAGGTATTCAATCTTCTGCGCGAGGTTCTCATAACCGACCTTATAGAGAACGAAATTCTCTCAAATCTCGATTTCAACCCCGGCGCTCTCTTCCCGCAAAAAACTCTTTTCTATGTTTTCGGCAGACTTCTTCAGGGAATAACCGAGGCTCTTCTCGGCGGCGACAACAGCTTTGCAAATCTGATTGACTCCGTGCTTTCTCTCCCCGTAGTTCCCGACGGCTACGGCTCAATTAACGAGATAATTGACACTCTTGTGGTTGACGAATATCTCACTTACAGCCAGTTTGAATCATGGGGCTACACAATTTCATGGATGCTTTCCTCATTCCTCTTTGACGAAAATCCCGAGGAAGAGCTTGACAGCAACGCTGTTTTGACCTATACGGGGCCCGTTGAGGTTGAGGCTTCAAAGGAAAATTTCCGCCTGCCTTCAAACATTGCCGTCACTCTCGGCGATGATTCCTCAAGCGAAGCAAACATAACATGGATAACCAAATACAGCGTAACCGCAACTGATATTGAGCTTGTGCCTTACAGCGAAAATCCCGAATTCACGGGCAAGCCGACCACGGGCAAAAAGATAACGGCTATAACCGAAACGGTTGATAAAACCTATCCCGGCGCCGACCTTGGCATTATCGGTCTGCTCCCGTTCTCAAAGGAATATGTTAAGCACACAATCAAGCTCAGCGAGCTTACTCCCGGCACAAAATACAGCTACCGCATAGGCGACGCAAGACGCGGCTGGTGGAGCGAAACGGGAGTTATTGAAACAGCTTCGGGCGGAGACGACGGCTTCACCTTCTTCTATCTGAGCGACCCGCAGTCTCAGCGTGCAAGCCACTATGAAACCTATGCGGGCGTTATCAAAACGGCAAAGGAGCTTTATCCCGACGGAAAATTCGTTGTTTCCTGCGGCGACCAGGTTGACGACGGTGAAAACTTCAAGCATTGGAATTATTTCTTCAATTCAACCGATGAATTTATGAATCTTCCGTTTATGCCCACAACCGGCAACCACGAGGACGAGGCGGCGGCGATTTCAGAGAATTTCGTTTTGCCTAATGTTCCCGAGCAGGATGAGGAAACCGGAGTTTACTATTCCTATGATTATAACGGAGTTCACTTCACCGTTCTCAACACCAACGATGTGGCGGATGATAAGCTCAGCGACGCTCAGATAAACTGGCTTATTAACGATATCAAATCAAGCGATGCAAAGTGGAAGATAGTTGCGCTTCACAAAGCGCCCTATTCCAACGGCTCTCACTATGACGATGACGATGTTATCGGCATCAGAAATCAGCTCAGCGCACTTCTGCCCTATCTCGGAGTTGATATGGTTCTTCAGGGTCACGACCATGTATATCTGAGAACCGACGCTCTTAACGGCAACGCCGTTGTACCCGTCAAGACGGGCGAAACCACCTTTGACGGGCTTGAATACCGCATGAAATATAACCCCAAGGGAACGGTTTATGCAATCTGCGGCACTTCGGGCGTTAAGGTATACACCACCAAGGATGTTGAGGCAACAGATAAGCTGTTCCCGAGAGCGGAAACAATCGTAAACAGCGAATATCCGATGTTCTCCGCCGTTACCGTTGAGGGCGACAGTCTCTATTATAACGCCTATCAGGTAATTGACGGCGAGGCAAAGCGCGTTGACAGCTTCGGAATTGAAAAGACCGAAGACAAAGCTCCCGCCGATAAGGCGTGTTCCGACTCCGCAAGCAGCTTTATTGCAAACCTGCTTTCAAAAATCGATGTTAAGTACACATGGAAATTCACAAACTTTGTGCTTTCCGTTGTCGGCAAGGTTATGCAGCTTGTCTGGAGCATAATCAAATAATTAAACCCATATCAGAACGGGCTGCCGCACTAAGCGAAGACCAAAAGAAACGAATATAAAAGAAAATGGCTTGTATTGGAAATATAACCGATACAAGCCATTTAATTTTTTTGTATGGAATTAAGATTAAATTATTTGTGTTTCTTTTTAGCCGTTTTTTCCGATTTGGCGTATCTCATACGCCGTGCATCGGAAGAAAACGGCTTCTTCATCTTATTGCGACAGCCCGTTTATGTTTGCAATAATTCTTCATCATAAAGCAAAAAAATCCCGCAGAAAAGAAGCTTAGCGCCGTTTCTGCGGGATTGATTTTATTATGTAATCAGTTGGCTTTAATTCTTTCAACCATCACATTGAAAAGCTCGCTGAGGCATACGATAATGCTCTTGGTAAGATTATGCAGCAGGTCAAAGAAGCTCGGCTCCTCAATCGAATAGCCCTGATCGCTCTCCGACATGGGTCTTATGGAATCATTATTGTTTTCTTCTCCCGCATAAATAAGATACTGCGGGAATCTGCTGTTATCCCAGACCGTCATTCTTCCGCTGCTGAAACGCATAATCCTGTAAATCAGCTCATCGATTATATGCGGAAAATTATTATGTTCAATATTCTTTATATACCATGTGGTGTCGGGGAAAAGGCTTGTGGATGCGTCAATCTGCCTGTCGGGTGAAATGTATTTCGCCGTACCGTTTTCCTCTGCGGCGGCAATATAGGCATCGTCAAATTTTGAGCCTATGGGGGCGCAGGTGGTTCCGGGAGCCTGCTGCTCAACGGTAACTATCATATCGCTCTGATAATCAGCGTCCTCCATTATGGGATAAAGCTGATAGCCGTATTTGCTGATATTATAAACATGAACGCCGTCAGCCTCCATCTGCTTATACATATCGTTAAGCTTTGAGCTGACCGTATTATAGTAATTATCAAGCCTTGCGATAAGACCTGCAAATTCGTCCTCAACGCCTGCAAATATATAGTTTCTTGCTTCAATATAGTTATCGGCGGAAACCATTGACCAATAACCGGGTGTAGTGCCGTAGCTGACGCGCATTGCGTCGGGTACAACCAGCCTTGCAACCTTTGTGCCGGTCTTGTTGAAATAATCCATTGTCATATCAAGACCGTAGGTTTTGTTGGCAAGAGTTATTATCTGCTTGATAAGCGAGAAAATCGCCGTATCGTCAAGGTTCTGAGTTGCGAAGAAATCGACCGCATCAGCGTCAAAATAAAGCTCGCCGTTAAAAAGTGAATTGTTAACTGCGGTTCCGTTCATTACGGTGTTATAAATTAACACATCGGAAATATCGCTCCAGCCGTATTCTGCAAGGTAAGCGGAGAGAATTCCCGCTCCAAGGCAGCGACCGACAATCTTTATTTTGTCGTGCCCCGTTACTTCTTTGACTTTCTGAATGAAGTCATATAAATCATCTGCGGTATCGCAAGGGTCAAGACGGCAGTCATACTGGAAAAAGTATTTGTATATTTCATCGTGAGCCTGCCTCGGAGTTTCAACCGCACCCGATGCCTTGTGATTATCGATTACATTTTTATTGTGCCAATCATCACCGTAGTACAAGCCGGAGTTGTTTTTAACATTGCCGTTGTTATCAAGTGCATAATCCTCGTAAATCTCTGCAAATCTCTGCGTAAAGAGGACTCTGAAAGGCTCAAAATCATCGCTGCGATAGCACTTGTAATAAACGGGAACAAGCTCTTTTATAAGTTCCTCAGCCTTGCCGGGAGCAAGATACGGCAACGCAGGATTGGTTTCGTCATCTCTGGGCTGTGATTTATCGCGCAGAATTGTCGCTCTGCCTCTGACATATATTATAGGAAGCTCGTTGCAGTTGCAAGCCGTCTGGGCGTTTGCCGTAACGGGCAGAAATGTCATTACAACCAAAATCAGGCTGAGCAACAGTGCGGAAAATTTTTTCATCAGTTTGTCCTCCGAAATTTTTCGTGATGTGCTATATTCTATCATTGTTTCGACACAATGTCAACATTATCCCCCATTTCCAAAGTCAGACAAAACACGCTGAATATATAAAAAATATGGCTCACAGGAGATAAATTCTCCTGCGAGCCGTAAAATTATTCTGTTAAAAAACAAAGGCGAAAACAATATAGACAATCCAGAAAATAAGCGTAACGCAATACTTCTCCGCATAAGCTCCCGCGTAGGTTATAACCGTGGGAATAAAGGCAAGTATTCTGCCGATAATGTTTCCTTTTTTCTGCGTATAAAGCAGACCGTAAAGGTTCATTGCGTCCTCAACGAGCGGAAAAACATTGCAGAGCATTGAAATTCCGACATAGGTCATAACAACATAAAGAATGAAAAGAGGAACAGAATCAAACGGAGTTATGCCCATATATTTGAGGTTCATAAAGCCGCCGAAAAACAGGGCGAAGCCCGCGTTAAAATTCATAAAGCCCGGACCTGTTGCCATAAGATAGGCGGCAAAACCTTTTTTAGCCATGGCGTGTTCAACATGGCCGCACGCCTCGTCAATTCTGAGATAGCCGGGAATTTCAACGGGCAGCCCGAGAATACGGCAGGTAAGCTGTTCCCAGAAGCCTCTGATATAAGCTCCGGGGAAAGTCAGTATTTTTGAAGCAATATAAAGTGCCGTCATGCCAAATCACACCCTCCTTCCGTAAGAACTTCCTCAACTGTTTTTTCTCCGCCGATAATAAACTTAACCTGCTCGGTCAAGTCCTCATCGCTGAACGAAGCAAGAATATCGTCAATGTATTGCGCGTTTTCGGTATCCTTTTTGCCGTTTTCCTTGCAAAGATAGGTGCAGAGATAAAGCGTGCTGTTAAGCTGAGGCGTGTAAGCGCTGCTGTCGCCCATATAAGCATAGAGATAATATGCGTTGTTATCGGCGGCAAAAGCCTCTTCAAATGCGTTGTCATAATCGCCGTCTATAAGATAAAGCAGAGCAAGCTGGCGGTGAAGCTCGGGAACGGAATCATATTCCTCAAGCGCTTCCTTGCAGAGAAGCTTTGCCTTTTCAAACTCGCCCGTGCAGCGCAGGAAGGTGACTTCGAGAACATAAGCGGTGTCAAAGCCCTCGTTGTAATTTTTGAATTGTGCAAGTATTTTACTTGCCTCATCTTTATCGCCCTGCGAAAGAGCTATTCGCATTTTCAGCTCATATGCGCCGAATTTTGATTTGTCCTTTTCGGTGAGCACATCAAGATATTTCATCGCTCTGTCAAAATCGCCTGCCTTATAGAGCACATCGGCAAAATCCTGATAATAGAGCCATGAGTAATCCTGCTTGCTCGCTTTTGCGCTTTTTTCGGCTGCTTCGAGATATTCAATCTGCTTTTCATAGCCTTCCCCATAATAAACGGCGGCGTTATAGAGGAAAAAGTCAAGGTAAACATCGCTTACTCCCTCTTTTCCGCGGGCGGCTTCAAACGCCGCATAGGTCGTCTGAGAGTCGGCTTCTCCCGAAGTCATTGCTTCAATGGCATCGGCAAGAGCTTCATATGAAGAAAGATATTCTTCGCGTATTTTGTTATACTTTTTGAGTGAGGGGAGCTTTGACATCTTGTCTGACCCGAGGCGCGACTCTGCGACGGAAACCGCTTCAAGCGGAGTGTAGCAGTTGGCGACCGTGTTTACAATACGCACATCAAGCCCCGAACCCGTCTGAACAAACGGAGACTCGCCGCCCAAAGCGGAATTAACCTCGGCAACAACGGAGTCAACCTCCTGATATTCTTTGTATGCGCTGTACCAGCGTTTATCCTCGGCATAAGCGTCGCCCCTTGCAATCTGCAAAACGGGAGCACTGACAAGCATTGCCAGCACGAGCGCAAAAACGCTTGCAATAACGCCGGCAAGTCCCGATATCCAGCCTAAAAGCGGTATTTTGCGAGAGAGCATAATCGCCTCGCACTCAGGGCAGTAATCGCTGCCTTCGGCTCTCTTTCTGTCGCCGCAGACAAGGCAAAGCTCATCATCTTCATCGCCGTCATCCGGCTCCTCGGCTGTTTCTTCAAAGCTGACTTGAGTTTGTTCATCCGAAACGGTTGCTTCTTCATCGCCGATTTCCCGTTCCGGCGCCTGTTCCTCGGCAGCCTGTAAATTCTCCTGCCCGTCAGCGGTTAAATCCGCTTCCTGCTCGGGGAATTCATTCATGTGTTCTTTATCCAAACGATTAGCCTCCTTACAAAATCAAGAATATAATACATATACATAATATATTATTGTATCACCGTTTCCAAAAAAGTTCAACATTTTTGAAATTTTTTACGGGTGCGGCAGACCCTTGCGGTAAGCCGCCATTATATCCTTGAATACATCTGCGTTTGACGGCGGAGTCCATGTTATGGCATTTGCGCCCGCATCAATGGTTTTCTGAATTGTTTCACCCGTCTGCCCGCCTGTTGCAATAACGGGAAAATCAGGGTGCATACTCTTTATTTTTGCAACAATCTGAGGCGTATTGGCGGCGGCGGAAACATTAAAAATATCCGCACCTGCGGCAATTCTCGCCTCAATATCGTCAACATCCGAAACAACCGTTACCACAACGGGAATATCAATCAGCTTTTTAAGCTCCGATATAACCTCGTTTTTTGTAGGCGCATTTACAACCACTCCGAGCGCGCCCTGATACTCGGCGTGAAGCGCAAGATTTATCACGCGCTGACCTTGGGTAAGCCCTCCGCCGACCCCGACAAAAACGGGCACATCCGCCGCAGTCATTACCGCCTGAGTGATAACGGGCTGAGGAGTGAACGGATAAACGGCAATAACAGCATCGGCGTTTGTGTTGCGGATTATGCCTGCGTCTGTCGAAAACAATAGCGATTTTATCCGCCTGCCGAGAATTTTTATTCCCGTGCATGAATAGATTTCTTTGGGAACCGTGAGCATAAAATCTCTGAGATATCCCTTGACCTCCGGAATATTCTGCTCCGACATTTTAACATCTCCTTTTCATTTTTTGTTATCTCTTTCTCATGCGTAAAAACAATACTGTACAGCGGCAAAAAAATATGATATAATTAGTTATTACAGTTGAGATTATACCGTAAATGCCCAAATTTATTTTGATATCTGAGAATTAAAACCGACCGTTTTAGTCTTTTGGAGAAATTTTACAATTGATTAATATTTTGTTTTTTATTTAAGGTGATGGGAGTCGAACCCGATATGGTTTAAAACGGTCTATTTTCGCCTGA
>JBJEQB010000041.1:0-115965 GCA_051881535.1 Acutalibacteraceae bacterium
TGGTGGACCTGGAGGGATTCGAACCCTTGACCTCTCGGATGCGAACCGAACGCTCTCCCAACTGAGCTACAGGCCCAAATGCAAAAAGAATTATATATCTTTTCGGCCTAAATGTCAATACAAAAACGGATATTTTGCAGGTGAAATAAAAATGATTATGTGCAGAATATAATAAAGTTATGAACATCTTTGTACAAAATAACTCAAAAAATTTTAATGTCTTGCACTTGGGTGCTAATATATGGTATAATCATCAAAATACCTTTTTTCAGCCGAAACGGTGCTGAAAAAAAGAGAGCAGGTACCGCAATGAAAAAAATGATTTTGCTGATAATAAATCCCCGTTCAGGCAGAAACAAAATCAATGACGATTTACTCGAGGCAACCAATGTTTTCGGAATGCACGGTTACGGCATAACCGTGCTCAACACCACAAAGGCGGGCGATGCAACGGAGTATGCGCGCGAATTCGGAGAAAATTACGATATTGTTGTCTGCCGCGGCGGCGACGGCACTTTCTGCGAGATGCTGAACGGAATTATGGCTCTTGAGAAAAAACCGAAAATAGGCTTCATTCCCGCAGGCACAACAAATGACATTGCAAACACGCTCGGTTTGCCCGACAAGCCCCGCAAGGCGGCAAAGCTGATAGTCAGCGAGTCCGCGCTGCCCTATGATATCGGCAAATTCAACGACAGATATTTCACATATGTTGCGTCATTCGGCGCGTTCACGGAGTGCTCCTATGCCGCGCCGCAGAGCCTTAAAAACAAGATAGGCAGAATGGCATATTTTTACGAGGCGGCAAAAGAGATAAAGGATATCCACCCTATCCCGATGAGATGCGTGGTTGACGGAGAGGTTATCGAGGGCGAGTTTGTTTTCGGCTCAATTTCAAATTCTTATACCGTCGGAAAAATCATTCACCTGAGCGCGGACGAGGTTTGCCTGAACGACGGTAAGTTTGAGGTTTTTCTCGCGCAGAATCCCGGCAGTGCAAAGGCGTGGGCGTCGACCCTCACCAGCGTCATCAAAAAAGATTTTGACGAAAGATACATAAAGCTTCTTAAAGGCTCTCATATCGAAATCAAAACGCTTGACGGTTCAAAGCTTCCGTGGACTCTCGACGGCGAATACGGCGGAGACGATAACGATGTTGTAATCGATGTTGAAAACTGTGCATTTAATATGTTCCGTCCTCCGCTCCTGCACGAAATGGAAACCTTTAACGAAGAAACGGTTGAAAAATAATGTAATCAAGGCGCACCGCTCTCGGCGGTGCGCTTTTTATATACCCGATTTTTAATCCGAAGTCAGACGGATAGCCTGCAAGGCGGCGGCATATGCCTCTGATGACGGCTCTCCGCTGAAAATATCCGCTTTAAATTCAGGGCAGGTCTGCATAAGATATCTGCAAAGGGTGGTTCCCTCGGAGTGCCTGACAGCGTCAATTCCCGTTTGGAGCATTTCATAATAGCGTGTTCCGCCGTTTTTTTCAATATAGCGCGCCAAAAGCTCCGCCTTAGCCGAAAAACAGTCGGAGCGTGAATTTATGCCGAGAGCTTTCAGAGCCTCAAAATCGGCTTCCGAGCCTGTTTCAAGGCCGACCGACCTGCGAAACCTTCTTATACCCTGCCTTGTGGCAAAATCGTAGCTGCCGTTTATTTTGCCCGAATAGAAGCCCTTTTCGCTCAGGTTGCGCTGAATTTCCGAAACTCTTTCGCCGCTGCATCCGAGGCAGACTGCCTGTGAGCGCGCCGCAGATGAAACGGAAATTGCGGCAAGCATTATAAAATCAACGGTAATCAGAATTAAAAGCTGCCAAAGCCGCTTTGTCCTTTCGTCCATATTTGACCGACCTTTTCATTTTTTTATTTCAACCCTGCAAAAACTATTTTTTTGTGAAACCGCTTGTTTATAACAGCCAAAATATTACCTGTTGACAAACGCCGCTGAATGATATATAATTTCTATCGAACATTTGTTCAGTAAATATAAAGAGGCGAGTTATGTGGACAGGTCGGTTCTTCATTGCGATTTGGATAATTTTTTTGCAAGCGTTGAATGTGTCTATGAGCCGTCGCTGGCGGGAGTTCCCTTTGCCGTTTGCGGCGACCCGAAAGAAAGGCACGGCATTGTGCTTGCCAAAAATCAGCTTGCCAAGCAATACGGAGTTAAAACGGCAATTCCGATTTGGCAGGCGCAAAGGCTCTGCCCGAAGCTTAAAATAGTTGAGCCGCATTATGAAAGATATCTTGATTTTTCGCGCAGGGCGAGGGCTGTGTATGAGGGCTATACCGATATGGTGGAGGCTTTCGGCATAGACGAGTGCTGGCTCGATGTTACGGGCAGTTCGATGCTTTTCGGCTCGGGCGAAAAAATTGCGCGTGAAATAAACGGAAGAATGAAAAATGAGCTGGGTCTGACCGTTTCGGTGGGCGTGAGCTTCAATAAATGCTTTGCAAAGCTCGGGAGCGACCTTAATAAGCCGGACGGAATAAGCATTATCACAAAAGAAAATTTCAGGCAGACGGTGTGGCCTCTGCCGGCAGAAAATCTGCTTTGGGTAGGTAAAAGCACAAAGGCGCGCCTTAACGATTTCGGAATAATGACGATAGGCGACATTGCTTCGGCGGGGCATGACATCATCGTTTCGGTTTTCGGCAAAAACGGAGAGGTGCTTTGGCGCAGCGCAATGGGCTATGATTATTCGCCTGTTTTGCGTGAGAGTGAAATGCCTGCCGCCAAGAGCATAGGCAAAAGCGTAACGGGCAGCAGAGATTTGGTTGACGATTACGAAATTTTCAGAACCTTTTTAAGACTTTCGGAGAGCATTTCTCAAAGACTTCGCAAATGCTCCCTGCTTTGCGGCACGGTTCAAATTCATGTCAGGGACAGCTTTTTGGGCGTTACGGAGCATCAGGCAAAGCTTGTGCAGCCGACAAGGCTTGCGTCCGAGCTTGCCGCACAGGGCATGAAGCTTTTTAAAAAATACCACAGGCAGAAAATGCCCGTGCGTTCTTTGGGAATAAGAGCCTGTGAGCTGATATGTGACAGCGAATGTGTTCAGCTTTCGTTTGAATATGACTATCAGAAGGCTCTGCGGCTTGAAAAACTTGAAAACAGCGTCGACAGAATAAGGGAAAAATACGGAAAAAATGCGCTTGTCAGAGCGTCTCTCATACAGCCGAATATTTTTCATCAATGAAATTTTGATTAAAAACACAATATGTGGTAAAATTTGTCGTTTTAGTAACTATTCACTAAAATAAATTCTGTTTTGACGAAAAAAGTTGTTGACAAATTTCAAAAATTAGATTATTATTATTGCTAAGAGGAAGTTGCGAGGTATTTTGATGCATAAAGACGGCAGAAAAATTCTTTCGGATGAAGAGCTGGCTGTTCTTGCCGCCAACGGCGATGATGAGTCAATGGCGCGCTTGATTTCGGCTGTTTCTCCCATTGCCCGTGCAAAGGCATCAAAATTCGCAAAAGCAGGAATCCCGGATGAGGATCTTGTTCAGGAGGGTATGCTCGGATTTCTTGACGCAGTCAGTAGCTTTGACCGCTCACGGGGAGTCCCTTTCAGGGCTTATGCCGAGATATGCATCAACAACAGAATCGTTTCGGCTGTCAGGGCAAATTTTAACAACAAAAACGCCGCGCTTTCAAGCGCTCTGCCTTTTGAAGACGAAACTGCCGACAGCAGCGCGGATCCCGCCAACATCTTTTCCGCAAAATGCGAGTCTGAAAACATACGCGCCTTTCTCGACAGCCGCCTTTCTGATTTTGAAAGGCAGGTAATAGATCTCAGGCTTATGAGCAAAACTTATTCTCAGATTGCCGCGTCGCTCGGCTGCAACGAAAAGGCAGTTGATAATGCAATGCAGAGAATAAGAAAAAAGCTTCGCAAATTTTGCGGATAGCCCGTCGGGTCTGTTAAATTGTTAATATGCCCCCGTAGCTTAAAGCAGAGCGTTGTTAATCAAAGGTGGCGGTGCAATTCCGTCCAAGGGCGAAATAAAATTTTTTCAAGCGAGGTTAAAAACAATGTACGAAGACAAAACTCTCATCTGTAAGGAATGCGGCAACGAATTCGTTTTCACAGCCGGCGAGCAGGAATTTTATGCTGAAAAAGGCTTTGTAAACGAGCCCCAGCGCTGCAAGACTTGCCGCGATGCCCGCAAGAATGCTGCCCGCGGTGAGCGCGAATGGTTTGAAGCAACCTGTGATTCCTGCGGTGGAGTTGCAAAAGTTCCCTTTAAGCCGCGTGAGGACAGACCTGTTTACTGCAGCGAGTGCTTTGCAAAGAAGCAGCAGGAGCAGGCATAAGTCTTTGATATTGACTTAAAATTATGCTTAAAAGCCCCTTGCGGAGAAATCCGCAGGGGGTTTAAGCTTTTAGGAAACAAACCGCGGGCGGCGTCATTCGGCGCCGCCCGCATTTTGCGCGTTAATCAGAAGTTTTCGCGGTTCTTTTTGTTCTGCTGATTCTGCTGGTTTTTATTCTGCTGGTTGTTCTGTCTGTTCTGCTGATTATTCTGCTGGTTATTCTGATTCTGCTGGTTGTTCTGTCTGTTGTTTTCCATTTTTGGCTTTCCTTTCCTGAAAGTGTTATTTGGTAAAATGCCTGTTGCGGCATTTTTCCTGAACGCTCGGTTCATTTTTATTATGCCACATTGACGCCGTGAATACTTATTGACAAAAAATTTTCCTGATGATACAATTATTACCAAAGATTTATATAGTCGGAGGTGCGCTGTGATTTATTATTTTTCCGGAACGGGAAATTCAAAATATGCGGCTGAAAAGCTTGCCGTAGAAACAGGCGACCGAGCGGTAAATATGGTTGAAGCGCTTAATAACGGAGCGGATAATATTGAAGCGGGAGAAAAAACGGGATTTGTTTTTCCCGTCTATTTCTGGGGCTTGCCCGAAATAGTCCGCCGCTTTGCCGAAAGCATTAAAGGCAGGCTCGGCGGATATGTTTACTGCGTTATAACCTGCGGAGCCGACACGGGCGGAGCTGCGGGGCTGCTTGCAAAGGCTCTGGGCAGAGAGCCCGATTACAGCGCGTCGCTCAGAATGCCCGATAACTATGTTATTATGTATGACCCTTGCCCCAAGGATAAGGCGCTTAAATTTCTGCGCCATGCCGATGCGGAGCTTGACGGAATATGCGCCGATATAATCGCAGGCAAAAAGAGGAGCGAAAAGAGCTTTATGCGCTCTGCCAAAACGGCGGTGCTTTATACATTTTATAATCCTTTCAGAATAACAAAATATTTCTTTGCCGATGATAAATGCGTTTCCTGCGGCAAGTGCGCGCAGCTTTGCCCTGACGGAGCTATTGAAATTAAAAACGGCAAGCCCGAATGGATAAAGCCGAAATGTCAGCATTGCACGGCGTGCATTAACCGCTGCCCGCAAAAAGCAATCCAATTCGGCAAAAAGACCGCCGGGCGCGGCAGATATAATATTTTAGAAATACTCGAAAAGTAAAGCTGATAATACGGAGGTATTGGACATGATAGTTAAGAATTCATTCGGAGCAACTGCCGACGGCAGAGCGGTAGACTGCTACACCATAAAAAATTCAAGCGAAACTGCTGTGGATATAATCACTTACGGAGCAACGCTCAACAGCATTTATACAGCCGATAAAAACGGAAAGTTTGAGGATATCCTCGTCGGCTTCGACAGCGTTGAGGGGCACGAAAAATATTCCGATTATGAGGGAATGACCGTCGGCAGATATGCAAACCGCATTGCGGGCGGAAAGTTTTCGATTGACGGAACCGAATATAATGTTGAAAAAAACGAAAAAGGAATAACCTGCCTGCACGGCGGAGCGGAGCTTTCAACGGCGGTCTGGAAAGCCTTGATAGTTGACGATAATTCGGTTGAAATGAGCTACACCAGCCCCGACGGCTCAATGGGCTTCCCCGGCAAGGTTGATTTCAGAGTTACCTTCACGCTGTTTGAGGATAATTCATTGAAAATAGATTATTATGCCGTCAGCGATAAAAAGACGGTTATAAATATGACAAATCATGCTTATTTTAATCTTGCAGGCCACGGAGATATCCTCGGGCACGAGCTTATGATAAATGCCGATTCGTTCACTCCGACGGATGCGGACAGCATACCTACGGGCGAAATACGCCCCGTTGAGGGAACGGCGTTTGATTTCAGGCAGTTTAAGCCCATCGGCAGAGATATCGGCGAGCAGGATGAGCAGCTTATTATGTGCAGGGGATATGACCATAACTTCTGCCTTAATGACGGCGACGGCGCGGCGGCAGCGGCTTATGACCCCGAAAGCGGCAGAATGCTTGAAGTGTTTACCGATCTTTGCGGCGTTCAGCTTTATACAGGCAATTTCCTTGATGGAACGAAGCCGGGAAAGAGCGGCGAGCCTCTGATAAAGCACGCGGGCTTCTGCCTTGAAACCCAGTTTTATCCCAATACGCCGAATATGCCGCAGTTCCCTCAATGCACTGTTGATGCGGGCGAGGAATTCAAAAGCTGCACTGTTTTCCGTTTCTCGGTCAGAAATTAACCGTTTGTTCATTTTTGAGCGCAAAAGTAACAAATTATTTTTTACCAATTCACAGAATTGTTAAAAAAAGGAGTATAATTTAAACTGTAAGTTTATTATGCACAGATTTAATCCGATTAGGAGGGGATTTTATCATGGCAGCGGAAAAAATTCTTGTTGTTGATGACGATAATAACATTTGCGAGCTCCTCAGGCTCTATCTTGAAAAGGACGGCTATGAGGTAACAATCGCAAACAACGGCGGCGACGCCGTAAAGCTGTTTCAGGAAATTTCGCCGAGCCTTATGCTTCTTGACATAATGCTCCCCGTGCTTGACGGCTGGCAGGTATGCCGCGAAGTCAGAAAGTTTTCGGACAGACCGATAATTATGCTCACAGCCAAGGGCGAAACCTTTGACAAGGTGCTCGGCTTTGAGCTTGGCGCGGATGACTATGTTGTCAAGCCCTTTGACGCAAAAGAAGTTTTGGCAAGGGTCAGAGCCGTTCTTCGCAGAAGCGGCGGCAGCCAGCCGACCGATGTTAAAGAGGTCAGCTATGATAAGCTTGTTATCAACCTGACCAATTATGAGCTTAGAGTTGACGGCAAAAAAATCGATACTCCGCCCAAAGAGCTGGAGCTTATCTATCATCTTGCAAGCAATCCCAACAGAGTTTTCACAAGAGATCAGCTCCTTGACGAGGTTTGGGGCTTTGATTATTACGGCGATTCAAGAACGGTTGATGTTCATGTTAAGCGTCTGCGTGAAAAGCTTGAAGGCGTTTCCGATAAATGGGAGCTTAAAACCGTTTGGAGCGTCGGCTATAAGTTTGAAACCAAAGACTGATTTTTTCGGCAGCCGTCGGCTGCCTTACGGGAGTGTTTCCGATGTCCTCAAAAAGAAGCTCCGGGCTTTTCCGGAAATATTTTCTTGTTACAATCTCAATAATACTTGCAAGCTTCGTCTTTATAGGCGGAGCTCTCTTGCTTTTGGTATCAAAGCTGTGGATGGATGAAAAAATCGACTTGCTGACTGAAAACAGCATAAGCGTGGCGCAGAATACGAGCGATGTTCTCAAATCGGATTATCTCGGCGAGAGCGGCAGAGGTTCGGTTATAGTTATCTGCAACACGCTCATGCAGATTTCAAACGCCATTGAAGCAGATTGCTTCATAACCAATCTTAACGGCGATGTTGTTTACTGCAAGGAGATTTTGCAGTCGAATATGGCGCTCTATACGGGCAACTGTATGGTTCACAATCAATATAAGATACCGAAAGAGATAATGAATTCAGCCGTAAAAGGGCTATACCGTTCAACGGGCGACCTCGGCGGTTCGCTCAATTCAATTCATTTTGTTGTTGCCGCACCCGTTGTTGTTAACGACGAGGCTGTTGCCGTGGTGTTTGCAACTCAGCCCGTTGTTGACGGCTTGACTCCTTATGTTGCGGCAATCTTCAAGATGTTCTTTATTGCCGCGCTGTTTGCTCTGGCTCTGACATTCGTTTTGGTTTATCTTGTTTCTTACAGGCTCACAAAGCCGCTCAGAGAAATGTCCGCCGCCGCAAAGCAATACGCGACGGGGGATTTTTCAAAGCGGATAAACATAAAGAGCTCGCGTTTTATGCTGTTCGGCAATGATGAAATTAACGAGCTTTCGCAGGCGTTCAACACAATGGCTCAGGCTTTGGCAACGATTGAAATGTCAAGGCGAAGCTTTGTGGCAAATGTTTCACACGAGCTTAAAACACCCATGACTACAATCGGCGGCTTCATAGACGGAATTCTTGACGGAACGATTGAAAAAGAAAAAGAGACGCAGTATCTTAAAGTTGTTTCCGATGAGGTAAAGAGGCTGTCAAGGCTTGTAACGGGCATGCTGAATATGAGCAAATTCGAGGCGGGCGAGCTTGACCTTAAACCTCAGAGGTTTGACATTTCCGAAATGATATTCAGAACCATGCTCGGCTTTGAACAGCTTATTGATAATAAACATATCGAAGTCAGAGGGCTTGACACTCTGGAAAACAATCTTGTAACCGCTGATAAGGATATGATAAACCAGGTTGTTTATAATCTTATTGACAACGCCGTTAAATTCACGCCCGAGGGCGGATATATTGAGGTCAGCTCAAAATCCGACATTGAAAAGGTTATAATAAAAATACGCAACAGCGGTAAGGGTATCCCGAGCGAGGAGCTTGACAAGATTTTTGAGCGTTTCTATAAAATAGATAAGTCGCGCAGCTATGATGTCAAGGGCGCGGGAATGGGCCTTTATATTGTTAAAACAATTATAGAGCTTCACGGCGGTCAGATAGTTGCGAGAAGCGAACCGGGCGAATATGCGGAATTTATATTCCAGCTCCCGCTTAATTGACCGAGCGGCGGTTCATTAAAAAAATCACTGTAAAATTTTGAAATATTTTTAAATCAATGTTCAAATTGAATTAACAACAGTGAGTTAAAATAACGCTAACAAACACAGGAAGCGGAGGCACAGATTATGGATGAAGAATTCAGAAGAGAAGATTACGAAACAAACGGCGCAGAAAATAAGGCAGAAGAAGTAAAGGAAGAAGCGACGCAGGCGGCACGGGAGTTTGAAGAAATCCCGAGCGTTGAGGCGCAGGTGGTTGAAGAACCGCAGCACACTGCCGCTCCTAATGAAGAAAGCAAGCAGCCGCAGTATTCCTATGCTGCTCAGCAGCCTCAGGGCGATCAGCCGCCTTATCAGAGCTACTCGGCTCAGCCCAATAATTTTCAGCAGCCCGTTGCTCCCATTCAAAATCCGAAAACGAGAAAGGGCATAAAGGTGTTTGTTGCCTGCATTGCTCTTGTAATTGTTTTTGCTCTCGGATTCGGAATTTCTTCAATAGTCAAATATTCGTCAGGCAAAGAAGGCAGTTCGGATAATAAGGTTGCAAACTCAGACTCACCTCAGCTTAGCATAAACGCTTCTCCCGTTACCCCGTCGGATATTTCGGCAGAGGGAGAGCTGACGCCCGTTCAGATTTATGCAAAGCTTAAAGACAGCAATGTCGGAATTGTTGTTTATTCACAGAACTCCAATTCCTCGGTCGGTCAAGGCTCGGGCGTTATTATGGGCGAGGATAAGAGCGGAAACTACACCTACATCATCACCTGCGCCCATGTTATCAGCGATTCGGGAATAAGCGCAAGAGTCCAGACGGTTGACGGCACAACCTATGACGCAGAGATAGTCGGCTTTGACAAGAGAACCGACCTCGGTGTGCTCAAAATCAAGGCAAAAGGCTTGAAGGCAGCAGAATTCGGCAATTCCGACGTGCTTCAGGTCGGCGACAGAATTTATGCAATCGGCAATCCCGGCGGAGTTGAGTTTTTCGGCTCATTCACCGACGGATATGTTTCAGCAATCGACAGACCTGTCAGCAGTGAAATTGGCTACACGATGAAGTGTATCCAGCACAGCGCGGCAATCAATCCCGGCAATTCGGGAGGTATGCTTGTAAACGCTTACGGTCAGGTTATCGGCATCAATTCTCAGAAAATAGCCGCTACCGATTATGAGGGAATGGGCTTTGCAATCCCCATAACGGCAGCTAAGGAAATAATCGAAGACCTTATCAATTATAATTATGTTCCCAACAGACCCATGCTCGGCATAACCTATTATCCCGTCAGCGCCAGCGCGCAATACAGCATGATAGCCCGCATTAAAGGACTGCCCGCAGGAACTCTGGTTATCAACGAAATCAGCGCCAACAGCTCGCTTGCAAATACCGAGGCGCGCAAGTATGATATGATTATCGCCGTTGACGGCGAGCCGCTGACCACCGCCGATGTTTTACTTGAACGCATTGATAACGGCAAGGTCGGAGATAAGATGAAGCTGACGCTTTGCAGGGTAAACAGCGACTATTCAACGGAGGAATTTGATATTGAAATAACTCTCGTTGAGGATAAGGGCAGTTCAGAGCCCGAAACAACCACAGAGGTTCAGTATGTTGACCCGTTTGAGTATTTCAATAAGCAGTTCGGATATTAATTTCAATAATCAAAGGACGGCTGAGTTTTTACGCTCAGCCGTCCTTTTTTATACTTTTTATTTTTAGCCGTTGCCCATGGGGATATACGGGCGGATGGACATTGCAACATTTGAGATTGGCATGGTTTGCAGCCAGACCTTGCCGGGTCCCGTGAGAACGGTGTTAAACAGTCCCTCACCGCCGAGCAGCTTGTTCTTAATGCCGGGAACCTGCTTAATATCCATCTGAACTCCCGGCTCAAAGCCCGCCACATTGCCTGTGTCAACAATTATCTGCTGACCGGGATTGAGGTTATATTCAACCAGCTCGCCGTCAATCTCAACAAAAGTAACTCCGCTGCCCGAGAGCCTCTGCATTATGAAGCCCTCGCCGCCGAAAAAGCCTGCACCGAGCTTTCTGCTGAAATGAATTGAAAGCTCAACGCTTGATTCTGCCGCAAGAAACGCACTTTTCTGCAAAATCATTTCCTGCCCGCGGGAAATTGTTATTGCTTTTATCTGCCCCGGGAAGCTTGAACCGAAAGCAATCATTCCCGCACCCTTTGCGGTGTAGATATTCTGAAACATGCTTTCGCCCGAAAGAGCTTTGGAAAACATTTTGCCTATTCCGCCGCCCTTTGTTTCCATGTGCATATTTGGGCTCATCCAGACCATTGAGCCTCTTTCCGTAATCATTTGCTCGCCGTTTTCAAGATTGCAGATAACAACCGGGAACGAGCCGCCTCTTATTTCGTATTGCATTGATACTACTCCTTTCCTTTTTGCAATAATATGCTTCGCTTCGCATTGCGAAACTTGCAGCGGTGTGCTATAATTGCCTGTGAAGTGAGGGATTGCGGTGATGAAAAAGTTAAAAATCGCCGTTTCGTTATTGACTGCACTGTTTTTCTGCCTTTGCGCCGCTTCGTGTTCGGGCAAAGCCGATGAAAGCGCAGAGGATATCGGTGATTTAATGAGCGTTTTCAGCTATGACGAAACGGAGCCCAAAAAGGATATTACATATGCTTTGAATAAAAACACAAAGAAAATCCATTATCTGACCTGTGCCGCCGCGGAAACAATAAACGCCGAGAATTATGAAGAAACCGATGATTTCAGCGGTGCGCTTGCCCGCGGCTATGAGCCGTGCGAAATATGCAGACCCGCCGAATAAAAAATTTAAGCCGCCTGCGCCCGCAAATCAAACGGGAGCAGGCGGACTTTTTTATCAGTCAAGCTTTGCTTTCAGATAGTTATCGTAGAAATCCTTAACGCCGGCGTAGAAATCGTCAACCGTGCCGTCATTCTTCATGATATAATCCGCCATTTTTTCGGATTCGCTTGTGTGGAAAATTTCTTCCTCGTGAATGTCATTTTCACGAAGCTTCTCAACGCTCTTGCCGTCGCGCTCGGAGCCTCTGGCAAGCATTCTCTGATAGCGAACCTCATCGTCGCTTATAACAACATCAACGAGAACGAACTTGTCGCCGAAAGCCTTTTTGAAAACCTCAATGTCTGAGGGGGGACGAATGCCCGAAACAAGGAAATTGGGGCTGTCGGACTCCTTGATTTTCTTAACAATCATCTCGGGGAAGAAGGTCTGACCGTTGGCGGTCATATACTTTTTAGAAGTTGCGTGAAGATTGTCACGGGTAAGCTCAAGACCGTCTTTTGCGGCAAGCTCTCTGACAACATCACCGATTGAAATCATGGGGAATCCGTAAGTTTTTGCAACATATTCAAGGAAGAAATCCTTGCCTGTGCCGTTTTTGCCGACAGCAGCTAAAACCATAATTTTTTACCTCCAAATAATTTATAGTTTTTTTAACAGCAATAAATATGGTTTTGAGCGGAATCTTTCCGCCCCGTCTGCGTTAAAAATCTTTGAAATACATATAGTATTACTGTGGATTTTCGCCTTGACGGAACGAAAATCTTCTCCCTCAAAACTGCTTCGCATCTGAAATGCAATAGATTATGTGCAGTCGGGGATTTCTTCTCTGCAGGCATACTTCCGTATGTCAAAGAGAAAAATGCCCGAATGTGCGTGAGATATTGTATTTCAGACATATTCCATTGCTGTTAAAAAAACTACAGTTAAATTTTACATTATTAACGCACTTTTGTCAACGGATTTATTTTGTGAGCTTGCGAACATCCTCTTCTTTGCCGAGCACAAGCAGATGCTCGCCCTTTTCAAACCGTCTTTCGCCTGTTATAACGGGCTTTACATCGCCGCCCTGCTTTGTGGCAAGCACGCTGAGATTATATTTAACGCGGAAATTAAGCTCCTTGACGGTTTTGCCTACCCATCTGTCAAGCACATCAATCTCATAAATCGAATATTCGCTGCCGAGATTGATATAGTCAAAAATATGCTCGCTGCTTTCCCTGACGGCGAAACGCTCAGCCATATTCTTTTCGGGGTAAATTACCGCGTCCGCGCCGTTGCGAAGCAAAAACTTTTCCTGAATGTCTCTGTCTGCCTTGCTGATAACCCTCTTTGCGCCGCATTCTTTGAGCAGGCTTGTTATTTCAAGGCTGTTTTGGAAATTTTCGCCCATGCATACAAAGCAGGTGTCAAAAGAGGGAATGTCAAAGGTTTTCAGAACCTCGATATTTGTGCAGTCGCCGATTTTTGCGCTCACAACATAGGGAAGCATATCCTCAACCGCTTCCTCGTCTTTATCGACTATCATTATTTCGCAGTCCATTTTTGCAAGGCTTGCACACATATGGTGACCGAAATGACCCATACCTATTATTAAGAAAGATTTCATCGTTTTCATCCTTTCGTCAGCCTATGGTTATTTTTTCACGCGGATTTTTGATTGGCGGAGCGGCGCGCTTTTCCATAAGCGCAAGCGCAAACGAAACGCTGCCTACTCTGCCGCATAACATCAGGAACGCTATGATAAGCCGCGGGGCGAGGGTCAGACTGCGGGTAATGCCCGTTGACATTCCGACTGTGCCGATAGCGGAAACACATTCAAAAATGATATCGCCTATGTCGAGCGTCGGCTGAAAAGCGCAGATTGCGATAATTCCGAAAATTGCAAGGCTCATATTTGTGAATGCAACGGAGCTCGCCTTGTGGATTGCGTCTTTTTCAAGCCGTCTGCCGAAAACGCCTTTTGACTGCCGCCTTGTTATTCCGTTAAAGGTGGAAACGGCGATAACGGCAAGCGTGGTTGTTTTTATGCCGCCCGCAGTTGAGCCGGGCGATCCGCCGATAAACATAAGAAAAATTGTCAGGATTTTGCTTGCGGGGGAGAGCGCGGCGGTGTCGGTTGTGTTGAAGCCCGCAGTTCTTGCGGTTACGGAATCAAAAATCGAATTCAGCACGCTGTGACTCAAACCGAGACCCGCGTTTGTGAAATCGCGTTCAAAAACGAAAAACAGAATTGCGGGAACAACAAGCAAAATCGCCGTTACGGTCAGAACAAGCTTTGTGTGAAGCTGATAATATTTGAAGCGTAGCTTCTTTTTGCCGATATCGTCCCACACAAGAAAGCCTATTCCGCCGATTATGATAAGGGCGCAGAGCGTGAAGTTAACAACAATGTCGTCGGAAAAGCCCGTGAGCGAAGCGTACGGCTCGGTTATGCCCATCAGGTCAAAGCCTGCATTGCAGAATGCCGAAACCGAGTGAAAGACCGAATACCAGATTCCCTTGCCCGGTCCGAAGCGGGGTATAAACCTTGTTGCCAGCAGGAGAGCACCGCAGATTTCAAACAAAGCTGTTCCCGCGATTATTTTGCGGGTGAGCAGCATAATGCCGCCGATATGCTCGGTGTTGATGCTCTCAACCATTATTTCTCTTTCGCGCAGACCCATTCGGCGCTTGAGAAGCATTGAAAACATTGTGGCTATTGTCATAAAGCCGAGTCCGCCGATTTGAATGAGCGTTATGATTATTGCCTGACCGAACACAGTCCAGCTCGTGGCGGTGTCAAGCACAACAAGCCCCGTAACGCAGGATGCGGAAACGGCGGTGAACATTGCGGGCACAAAGCCTGCGCTTTTTCCGCTCTGAGATGCGGCGGGGAGCATCAGCAGGAGAGTGCCGACAATGATAATAAGAATATAGCCGAGTGCAATTATTCTTGTTTGAGAAAATTTTCTTTTCATTTCATTAACCTCTCGGAGGCATAAATTGTAATATAGATGATATCACAAACCGCCGCAATTTTCAACAGTATAATTTAATTACGAACTCTCGCCGACTTATCGGCAGCCGCGGCAAGTTAAGTCTGCGGAGCGATTTTTTGTTTTTATCAAGATTTCCCTGCAATGGGTAATTGATATATCAAAAACAAAAACGGGTATGGGCGAAGCCCATCCGCAATTCCGAATTCCGCATTTCGCATTCCGAATTAAAAAGCCGCCCGATGCGGGAAAAGCTTTCCGTTTCGGGCGGTTAATTTTGCTCAGTCTTTTAAAAATTCTCTCATCAGCGTACAGCCGACCTCTATGAAATCTCCCGTGGCTTTTGCGGAATTTTCGTTTACGGATTCAACGCCGCTGTCCTTTTCGCCGTTTTTATGATATATCATAAACGGAACGGGGTCGCCCGCATGGGTCTGGGTTACTATCGGCGTGGGGTGGTCGGGCAAAATCATTATTTTGTAATCCTCGCCGCAGCCGTTGAGATAGTCAAGAATAATCGGCAAAACCTTTTCGTCAATAAGCTCGATGGCTCTGATTTTATTTTCAGGCTCGTTTCTGTGTCCGCATTCGTCGGGAGCTTCAATGTGGATATAAACCAAATCCGCGCCGTTTTTCCATTCTTCAACGGCGGCGTTTGCCTTGCCCTCAAAATTCGTGTCGATATATCCCGTTGCGCCCTCGACCTCGGGAGTATTCATTCCCGCGCAGATGCCTATGCCCTTGAGCAAGTCAACAGCGGAAACAATGCTGCCCTTTACGCCGTAGGTTTCTTCAAAGGACGCAAGAGCGGGCTTGCTGCCCTCGCCCCAAAGCCAGATTGAGTTTGCGGGAGCCTTGCCCTCGGCAATTCTCTTTTTGTTTACGGGGTGGTCTTTAAGAAAATCATAGCTTTTCTTCATCATTTCAATGAGCTTTGCCGCGCTCGGTTCGGCTGAAAGATGCTCGCCGATAACTCTGCCTGAAATATCGTGGGGCGGGGTCATTTTGCCGAGCTTTGTTGTGCCGCCGTGCCAGATAAGGCAATGGCGATAGCTTACGCCGCTGTAAAATGTGAATTCATCATTGCCGAAATGCTCCTGAACGGTTTTGATGATTTCAGCCGCCTCAGCGCTCGAAATATCGCCTGCGGAATAGTCGAGCATGGTTTTATCTTCATAGTTTTCCTCGCCGCTCAGGGTGACTACATTGCAGCGCAGGGCAACATCATTGTCAGCCATTTTAACGCCGATGCTGACCGCTTCAAGAGGGGAGCGACCCGTGTAGCAAACCTTGGGGTCATAGCCGAGCACGCTGAGGTTGGCAACATCGCTGCCGGGCTTCAAACCGTCCGCAACGGTTTTAACAAGTCCGACCCTGCCTTTCTGCGCCAGAGCGTCAAAATTAGGCTTTTTTGCAAGCTCCATCGGAGTTTTTCCGCCGAGCGCGGGAACGGGGTAATCCGCCATTCCGTCATAAAGCACTACTGCATATTTCATTTGTTATCATCCTTCCGTTATTGATTAATAATCTTCACCTTTGTTAATTGCCCATTTATGGGGATTTTCGTCAATATAGCGCCAAGCTTCAAGATAGCCCTTTTCTTCCTGTATCACACGGTCATAATATGAGCTCTGCCATATTGAATAGCCGATTTCTTTTGTAACCATTGTTTTAAATGAACGCACAACGGTATGTAGAGTAGGGTGGGATGCCCTTATCCCGCCGTCATCGCAAGGCGATGAATAAAAAAGCAGAAGCAGATGTATATGATTTGGCATAATAACATAGTTTTCTACAAAAATGTTGTTATACGCTTTTTCGATGCCGTGAATATATTTATCTGTAACCTTGCCTATGGCAGACAGCTTCATCTGCGGCGGCGCCCTACATTGACAGAGCCAAGCAAATGCTTTTTATCCTTAACGCAAATCGTTACAAAGTAGCAGCCGTTTTGGCTGTAATCGTATTCCTTAAGCCTCGGATGCTTTCTTACAGGCAAATCCATATCAATAGCCGTTAATCTCTTTCCTCTGCATTGCACCGAGGATTTTATGGCGCACATCGCCGTATTTCTTTTCGAGCGAGCTTAAAAATTCCTTGACTTCCTGCCGCTCGGTGTGGCCGTCGGCGGGGCATTTGCTTTTAACAACGGGCAGATTTTCGCGGCGAACCACTCTCGCGCAGTCGCTCTCTCTTGCAAAAATCAGCGGTCTTATCATATAAATATCCTTGCGTGAGAGATAGGTGACGGGCATAAAGCAGTCGAGCGTACCGCCGTTGAATAAATTCATTATAAATGTTTCGGCAACATCGTCAAGATGATGTCCGAGCGCGATTTTGTTGCAGCCCGCCTCCTTTGCCGCGTCATGGAGCGCGCCGCGCCTCATTCTCGCGCACAGGCTGCACGGATTGCTTTCTTTTCTGATGTCAAAAATAACCTCGGCAAGCTGCGTCCTTTTAATAATGTATTCAACATCAAGCTTTTTGCAAAGCTCCTCGATTTGAGAATAGTCGCCCTCTTCGCCGCCGAAGCGCGGGTCAATGGTTATTGCAACAAGCTCAAATTGGCGGGGATAAAACCTGCGCAGATTTGCCATCGCGGCAAGTAGGCAAACCGAATCCTTGCCGCCCGAAACACCGACGGCAATCCGATCGCCGTCATTTATCATATCATATTGCTGGCAGGCGGAGCGCATATAACTCAAAAGCTTTTGCATTTTAATCCCTTACTCTATTATTACCGGCTCTGCGCTGAGAGCTTTGCCGGTTTTGTTGTCAATTTCAAAAATACAGCCGTTCAGCATACACTCGCCCTCGGCTGTGTCAAATCTTGCGGGCATACCGGTTTTGAGCCACTCGATAGAAATTTCGGGTTTTACGCCCAAAACGGAATTTTTCGGTCCCGTCATTCCGATATCCGTGATATAAGCCGTGCCCTTCGGCAGAATAACCGCATCGTTGGTCATAACATGGGTGTGAGTTCCGAAAACGGCGGAAACTCTGCCGTCAAGATAGAAGCCCATGGCTCGCTTCTCGGCGGTTGCCTCCGCGTGAAAATCAACGAGGATTATTTTGCAGCTCGAAAGCTTCGGCAGAATTTCATCAACCGTCAGAAACGGATTGTCACAGCGGTCCATATATACCGTTCCCGCAAGGTTGATAACTCCCACCTTGGCAAAGCCCAAATCTATTTCGGCAAAGCCTTTGCCCGGGTTGCCTTTAAAAAAGTTTGCGGGTCTGATTATATCATCGCGCTCATCAAGCATTTCATAGAATTCTCTGCGGCGGTAAACATGGTTGCCCGTAGTCAGAAAATCCACGCCGCTGTCGAAAAGATACTGCGCTGAAAACGGAGTTATGCCGTTGCCTACCGCGGAATTTTCACCGTTTGCAATGCAAAGGTCAATTCCCTTGAGCTTCTTGAAAGGCGGCAAAACGCCGCGCAGAAATTCACAGCCCTTTGAAGAAACGACATCTCCTATGACAAGAATATTCATCCTGCCCTCCCGTAAAGTAACCGATTATTAAAAAACGGAGCTGCACGAATGCAGCCCCGTTGATTTTAATAAACAAGGTTTTATTTTGCGTAGTCAATAGTTCTGCTTTCTCTGATAAGGTTAACTTTGATCTGGCCGGGATATTCCATGCTGTCCTCAATTTTCTTTGCAACATCTCTTGCCAGAAGAACCATCTTTTCGTCATCAATGACCTCGGGCTTAACCATAATTCTGACCTCTCTGCCCGCCTGAATGGCAAACGAGCGGTCAACGCCGTCAAAGGAGTTTGCAATTTCTTCAAGCTTTTCAAGGCGCTTGATATAGTTCTGAACATCCTCGCGCCTTGCGCCGGGTCTTGCGGCGCTGATTGCGTCGGCAGCCTGAACGAGAACGGCGGTGATTGTTTTGGCTTCTATTTCGCCGTGGTGAGCCTTGATTGCGTGAAGAATGTTTTCGTTTTCTTTATATCTTCTTGCAAATTCTACGCCGAGATCAACATGAGAGCCTTCCATCTCGTGGTCGAGCGCCTTGCCGATATCGTGGAGCAAGCCTGCTCTCTTTGCCGTTCTGACATCGGTGCCAAGTTCCGACGCCATAAGACCGGCGATTGATGAAACCTCAAGCGAATGGTTGAGAACATTCTGACCGTAGCTTGTGCGGTATCTGAGCTTGCCGATAAGCTTAACAATTTCGGGATGAACATTGTTAACGCCCGCGTCAATGAGGGCACGCTCACCGGTCTGCTTGATTGTTGTTTCAACCTCACGCTTTGATTTTTCATACATTTCTTCAATTCTTGCGGGGTGAATTCTGCCGTCGGCAATAAGCTTTTCGAGAGTAATTCTTGCGATTTCTCTGCGAACAGGATCAAAGCTTGAAACCGTGATTGCCTCGGGAGTATCGTCAATGATAAGGTCGACGCCCGTTATCATTTCAAGAGTTCTGACATTTCTGCCCTCTCTGCCGATAATTCTGCCCTTCATTTCATCATTGGGCAGGGCAACAACGGAAACGGTAGCCTCGGCAACATGGTCTGCGGCGCAGCGCTGAATGGCGGTTGAAATAACCTCTCTTGCGAGCTGATCCGCTTCGTCCTTGGTCCTCTGCTCAATTTCCTGAATTTTAACTGCCTTTTCGTGTGTAAGCTCCTCATCAAGAGAATTGATGATGTATTCCTTAGCCTGTTCCTTAGTCAGACCTGAAATACGCTCGAGCATTTCAAACTCGCTCTTTTTGATGCTTTCAACTTCTTCAAGGCGAGCCTCGGCGGCCTTGATTTTTTCGTTGAGAACTTCATCCTTTTTCTCAAGATTGTCGCTTTTCTTGTCAAGAGCTTCTTCTTTTTGGTTGATGCGGCGCTCCATTCGCTGAACTTCGTTGCGCCTTTCGCGGAGCTCTTTTTCGGTTTCGGTTCTTTGCTTGTGAATTTCGTCCTTTGCCTCAAGTATGGCTTCTTTTTTCTTTGCTTCGGCGGCGGCAATCGCATCGCTTATGATTTTGTTTGCTTCCTGCTCGGCTGAGCCGATAGCCGCTTCGGCAACCTTTTTCCTATGTAAACCGCCGATTACGAAGCCGACGGCAATGCCTGCGGCAAGAGCAACAACGGCGGCAATAAGAACAATTAACCATTTTTCCAACTGTGCTTTTTCCTCCTTAACTTAGATTTTTTTGGCATTTTCACCGCTCGGCGGCGAAATGTCAATATGAAAAAATTACCGAAAAATCAATTAACGGCGTTATCGGGCGCATACGCGCCTTCTTGGCACAAAATAACACCATTGTATCTATATTATACTTTTAACAGGTTATTGTCAAGTTTTTTATTTATATTAACCTCAAAATTCTATTGACTTTCAGCTCCGCGAGTGATAATATAATCTAAAATACAGATTAAATCGTTGAGGCAGAAGGCTGCTTGCAACGGGCTTTTCACAGAGAGCCGCCTCATTGGCTGTAAGGGCGGTAAAGTCCGCAAGCCGCTACCGCTGCCGAGAGCTTACCGAAATAAGGATAGCCGTATCAGCTGCGTTAAAGCTGCTTTGAGAGCCGGATTTTTATCCGGAATGACGGGTGGAACCGTGGAGCAAAAAATGCTTCATCCTGTTTTTACGGGATGAAGCTTATTTTTTTATCAAAATTCTAAAAGTAATCAGAAAGGATTGATAATATGATAAAAGTTACGCTTAAAGGCGGCGTTGTAAAGGAGTTTGAAAAAGGCACAACCGCAATGGAAATCGCAAAAAGCCTCGGAATGGGGCTTTACAAAGCGGCTTGCGTTTGCAAAATTGACGGCAAGGTTGCCGATTTGAGGACTCCGCTTGAAAATGACTGCTCGCTTGAAATACTCACCTTTGACGATCCCGACGGCAAATGGGCTCTGCGCCACACTGCGTCCCACATTCTTGCTCAGGCTGTTAAAAGACTTTATCCCGAAGCAAAGCTTGCAATCGGCCCCGCCATCGACAACGGCTTCTATTATGATTTTGATGTTGATGTTCCGTTTACACCCGATGTTCTCGAAAAGATAGAGGCAGAGATGAAAAAAATCGTCAAAGAAGGTCTGCCGCTTGAAAAATATGAGCTTGACCCCGACGAAGCCGTTAAAATGATGGCTGATAAGGGCGAGGACTTCAAGGTTGAGCTTATCAAGGAACATTCCGGCAAGGGCGAAAAGATTTCGTTCTATAAGCAGGGCGAATTCAACGAGCTGTGCGCCGGTCCTCATATTCCCGATACAAGCAGAGTAAAGGCATTTAAGCTGACCTCTTGCACGGGAGCTTATTGGCGCGGAGACTCAAAAAACAAGATGCTCCAGAGAATTTACGGCACGGCTTTCACTAAAAAAGAGGATTTGGACGCTCATCTTGCCGCCATTGAGGAAGCTAAGAAAAGAGACCACAGAAAGCTCGGCAAGGAGCTCGGGCTCTTCACAATTATGGACGAGGGTCCCGGCTTCCCGTTCTTCCTGCCCAACGGTATGACGCTCAGAAACACGCTCATCGATTATTGGCGCGAGGTTCACAAGCGTTACGGCTATGTTGAAATTTCAACCCCGATGATGCTCAACCGTGCTCTTTGGGAGCGCAGCGGTCATTGGGATCATTATAAAGAGAATATGTATACCACCGTTATTGATGACACGGACTTTGCCATCAAGCCCATGAACTGCCCCGGCGGAATGCTTGTCTATAAGCTTCAGCCCCATTCATACCGTGACCTGCCGCTCAGATGCGGCGAGCTCGGTCTTGTTCACCGCCATGAGCTCAGCGGCGCGCTTCACGGACTTTTCCGTGTTCGCTGCTTCACGCAGGATGACGCGCACATCTTTATGACATGGGATCAGATGAAGGACGAAATCAAAAATGTTGTCCGTCTGTTTGACGAGGTTTATTCCGTATTCGGTCTGACCTATCAGATAGAGGTTTCAACCATGCCCGAGGATCATATGGGCGATGAAAAGGATTGGGATTTTGCAACCGAGACTCTCAAAACCGCAGTTACGGAAATGGGCAAGGATTTTGTTATCAACGAGGGCGACGGCGCGTTCTACGGCCCGAAGCTTGATTTCCACCTTTCCGATTCACTCGGCAGAACATGGCAGTGCGGCACAATCCAGCTTGATATGCAGCTTCCCGAAAGATTTGAGCTTGAATATACGGGACCCGACGGCGAGAAGCACCGCCCGGTTATGATTCACAGAGTTGTTCTCGGCTCAATCGAGCGTTTCATAGGCGTTATCACCGAGCATTTTGCGGGAGCTTTCCCGATTTGGCTTGCTCCCGAGCAGATCAGAATTCTGCCGATTGCCGACCGCCATCACGAATACGCAAATTCGGTTCGTGAAAAGCTTGAGGCAATGGGTATGCGTGTAACCGTTGACGAGAGAAGCGAAAAGATCGGCTATAAAATCCGCGAGGCTCAGCTCCACAAGATTCCTTATATGTTGCTTGTCGGCGACAAGGAAATCGAGGACGGCACGGTTTCAGTACGCAAGAGGGGCGAGGGCGACATCGGCGCAAGAGATGTTGACAGCTTTGCCGCAGACGCGCTGGCTGACATAAAGAGCAAGAAGATTTGGTAACACAATAAGTGAACAGCGGCGGGCGGGGAATTAATACGATAATTTCCGAAGCCCGCCGTTTTTTTGCGCTATTTTGGCGGCACGATAAAAAATTTTTGTAAATCGCGCGTGAGCTTTTGCTATGAAAACGGGAGAAAAAACGAGAAAACGAGAGATTGCAGAATATAAATTAAAAAATTCAAAAAAACCTCTTGACATAATCATAGCCTTATGATAAGATATGCAAGCACGAAAAAAATAAACGGAGGAAAAGTTATGTCAACTTATATGCCTAAGGCGGGCGACATCACCCGCAAGT
Source organism: Acutalibacteraceae bacterium (assembly GCA_051881535.1). Classification (GTDB taxonomy): domain Bacteria; phylum Bacillota; class Clostridia; order Oscillospirales; family Acutalibacteraceae; genus CAG-177. The sequence continues at coordinate 22,576 of JBJEQB010000041.1, forward strand.
GGTATGTGATCGATGCAGCAGGCAAGCCCATGGGCAAGGTAGCTGTTGAGGCAGCAAAGCTTCTTCGCGGCAAGCATAAGCCCATCTTTACTCCCAATGCTGACTGCGGCGACCATGTTATCATCATCAATGCAGAAAAAGCTGTTCTGACAGGCAACAAGCTCGATCAGAAAATGTATTACCGTCACACCGGCTATATCGGTCATCTTAAAGAGGTTAAATACAGCACACTTATGAAAACCAGACCCGAGTTTGCGATGACTCTTGCCGTTAAGGGTATGATTCCCGACACGGTTATCGGCCGCAAGGCTCTTACAAGACTTCGCGTAGTTAAGGGCGCAGAGCATCCCCATGCCGCTCAGAAGCCCGACGCTTGGGAATTTTAAGAAAGGGAGGCTATAAATAATGTACGATTCAAATCCTTACTTCTACGGCACAGGCCGCAGAAAGAGCTCGGTTGCAAGAGTACGCGTTTACGCAGGCACCGGCAAGATAACAATCAACGACAGAGATATCGATGATTATTTCGGTCTTGAAACACTCAAGCTCATCGTCCGTCAGCCTCTCGCTCTTACCGACACAGCAGAGAAGTTTGACATCGTTTGCCGCGTAGGCGGCGGCGGAGTTACAGGTCAGGCAGGCGCAATCCGTCACGGTATCGCCCGCGCTCTTCTTCAGTATGACGAAAACCTTCGTCCCGCTCTCAAGAAGGCAGGCTTCCTGACCAGAGACCCCAGAATGAAGGAAAGAAAGAAATACGGTCTCAAAGGCGCTCGCCGTGCACCGCAGTTCTCAAAGAGATAATTTTACCCGAATGGGGATTATCAAAGCCCTTGGAATCATCGCGATTCCAAGGGCTGTTTTTTATGTAATTCCGAGTTAAAAACAGCGCCCGTGCAAATCAATGCAGGGCGCTGTGATTTTTATACCTACGGTAATATGATTTCGGCGTCTTTAAGCTGTTGAATGAATTCGTCAAAATCATTTCTCAGGGTTGCTTCGTCCGCGTCAAAGCTTTCATTAAGAGCGGCGATGATTTCTTCATCGGCTTTGCCCTCGCAAAGCAGCTTGTAAATCATCGCTCCCGATTCGGAAAGCGTGAAAATGCCGTTATATTTCAAAACATTTTTGCCCACGGGGATAAGCATTGTTTCGCCCGCAACCGTGCGAACAACAAAATCTTTATTTACCGTCATTTCGCTCTCTCCTGATTTCTTCGGATTTTTCCGCAATAAATTCAACCGTATATCTGCTCATTTCGCAAAGATAGTCGGGCGGAGTCTCAAAGCTGCCCGTTTCGCATTTGCAAGCCGCCGCGCAAGCGGGGCAGAGCGGTCTGTATTTGCAGGCGGTGCATTTGAGCGGAGTTTTTATGCATGAGGTTTCGGCTCTGACCGTTTGCCAACATTCGGCAAGCCCTTTTTCAACGGCATTGCAGCTTTCTCCCGCAATCATTCCGCAGGGATAAACATTGCCGAGCCTGTCAATCCACAGAGCCGACCTGCCCGCACGGCAGCGCACGCCTCTGTCGGCGTCAATGTCAACACATTCATCTTCCGTGTCAAACAGCGCGTTAAGATTGTCGGAACGGCGGAGAAATTCATCTTCTCCCAAGTTCAGAAGCGAATATTTTACGCGGTAATATGCCGCGTCGCGCGGCGACAGCCTGCCTGCGTTGAAGCCCGTATTGACGGGGTTTTGCCTGACTGACGGGTACATATAGGTTGTGAGCTTTATGTGAAGCCCGAGGGACTTTGCAAGCTCATATATTTTTTCAAGGTCGCCGCAGTTGTCGGGCGTTATGCTGCAATTTATTTTAACATCAATCCCGATATCGCGCATACGCCCGATGTTGTCGATAACTCTGTCAAACTGAGGTGCGCCGCAAAGGCGACGGTAGGTTTCGTTATCCGCGCCGTAGAGCGAAACATTGAGCCTTGACGGCGGGTTATTTTTGAAAAGCTCTTCAATTTCTCCGCAGAGCAGAGACCCGTTGGTATTGATTGAGATTATAAAGCCCATTTTTTTGAGAGCCGTGTATATTTCGGGGAAATCCTTTCTCATAAGCGGCTCGCCGCCCGTAAGGAGCAGAAATATAACTCCAAGCTCGCGCGCCTGATTGCCGAGCGATATCCATTCAGCCGCGCTAAGCTCACCGCCTTGCTTGCAGTCGGGCGAGTGAATGTAACACATTTTGCAGTTAAAATTGCAGCCCGAGGTCAGCTCAAATGTCGCCGAGGCGGGAGTGCCCGCTGCGGCGCATCTGGTGTGGATATATCTTGAAATCATTGGCTCGGATGCCGACGGTTCGATTTTTATATTTGCCATAAAGCCTCCTCCAGAGCCTCAACGCTTCTGACATCGGGCGTTGCAAGCAGCCTTAAAACGGGGACTTTGCCGACGGTTTCCGCCGCAAGAGCCGCCGCTTTTTCCGCATAATCGCTTCTGCCCGAATCATATGTCATTTTGCCAAGCAGTTCTCTGAACGCCTGAGGAGCGGAAACGCTTTCCACCGAATTTTCCGCCGCCTTGCCGAGCAGAACGATTGCCAGCAAGGGCGCACTTTCATTAAGCGCAATGTCCGATGAACCGCAGAACGCCGAGCCGTAAGCAGATATTCCGCCGCTTTCGGATTTCAGGATAACGCGGTCGCCGTTGACGGTTAAAGCGTCTCTGTGTTTGCTCCAGAGCGCCGCCTGAGTGGATTTGCCCGCTTGCTTATCGCCCGCGAAAATTATTGCTTTTCCGCCCGATATGATAAACGAGGCGTGAACAAAAGCCGCGTTTTTTTCAAGAAGCAAATCCGGAATATCGAGCGCGTCCATAAGCATTGAATCCCACAGACCCTCGGGATAATCAACAAACAGGGTTATCCCGTCTTTGCTTCTGACGCGGCAGGCATAGTCTTTATATGCCATTTCGTCAGAATTAAAATAGGCGGTAAAAAGATATTCGGAGCCGTTTTTTATAAAGAAGCTCTTCCTGCCGGACGGCTGATTTGAAGCCCTTGCGGGAAGCTTTGTGCAGATAACTTTTATATGCATATCCGCGCTTTTTTCATCGGTCAGAAATCGGCTGAAATGCATATTGTCTTTAATCTCGGCTTCGCTTTCAAGGCAGAGAGCCATTCCGGGGAACATATATGTTTTTTTATGCATAGGTTATGTACATCACTTTACTTGAGCTTTCGCTGAAATGGGGCGGAGAAACCTGCTTGAATTTGCCGGCGGGGATATCGCCGAGATTTATGCGGTAGGTTATGCCTCCGAAAAGCCCGTTTTCATCGGTCGATTTATAATAGACATAAACATTTGCGGCGGATTTTTCGGCTGAGATGTTGCGTATTCCCATAACTCCGTTTTGCACGGAAAGCTCAAATATTTCGCTGTGGAGCGAAGGGGTTTCCGCAAATTCAATGCTTTTTGCCGCTCTGACTTCCGAAACGATTATATCGGAGCGGTAAGGCTCGGCGTTTTTGGCAAGCACGGTAACGGCGCCGCCCGCAGGCAGAGCCGTCAAGTCAAAAAATATCTCGCCAGCATCGGTTTTAAAGCACAGGCTTACATACTGAAATGCCGATGCGGAATTGTTTCTGACCATTATTGCACAGATATTTTCAACCGCCCTGTCGCTTCCGTCCTCAACAAAGCCGCCTGAATACGCAAACATTTTGCTGACGGATAATTTGCCGTCCACCGTGAACGGAAACTCCGACTGAGCCTCATAGGAATTTGTGATTTCTGCTTTGGAAGCAGTTACAGAAACGCTGTCGGACGCTTCTATCTCCGTAAGCTGCGCCGTGAATTCATCGCGGACATTGATGGTTGAGCCTTCGGGAATATAAACTTTTTTCTTTGGAACGAACACGCCGGTTTTGATTAACGCAACAGCCGCCGCGGCGATAAGCAAAACAGCGGCGCAGGCGGTAATCAGCACTTTTTTCTTATTCATAAATACCCTCAAAACAGTTGTGCCGAAAGCCACGGGTTTAAGCCCGTCAAAACTTCCGGCACGATTTTGTTTTTTAATAACAGCCGTCAGGAGCTGAAAACATTGTTGTCTTCAACGGGAACATGGTAGCAGAGCTGCTCTGCCAATTCCATATCGCAGTCGTTTGTCAGAATGGTCATATCTCCCCATTCCTTAACAAATACGGGGCAGACATATTCAGCGCTCCTCGTTGTCATTTCACAGCTTGATGCAATATCCGTTGATACGGCAAGGCTTTGGAAGCTGATTACAGGCTTTGAATAATTTTTGCTCATAATACAACCCTCCACCATTTCATCAATATGTTGAATATCTCAATTATTCTTGCAATCAGCTTTTCAAAGAAAGCTACTACCGGGTTTTCTTCACTTACGGTTATTTCTCCCGCCGGGATTGTTTCGCTTACTCTGCCCTTGCTGTCGGTCAGAACTATTTCATAATCGCCCGAGCTGTTTTCGGTAACCGTGAATGAATGAGTCCAGGTCTTTGTGCCGTCTTCGTTAACAACACAGTCGGTAATTTCGACGCCGTCAACCTCGACTTTTACTATGTCAGCGGGAGTGTTTACCGTCAGCGTGGCGGTTGCTCCCGACTTAAGGTCTGTTGTTTCCCACTCTGCCGTTACTCCCGAGCTGTCAGCCGTTGTCATAACCGTCTTGACCGCTCTTGCCGCCATTGCATAAGTTGCGCTGTTGACCGTAACATAGTCGGCGGTCTTTGATACGGCGGCAGACTTGCTCGTGAACTTATAGTTTGTGAGCGAAAGAATGGCATCGGAATCGTTGATTACTACTATTGAGCCGTTTGCCGAGTATTCATCGGTTGTGGTGTCATATGCCAGCAGAGAAGAAATATCATAATATTTCTCTGCCGCACCCGAAACGGTGACGGTTTTTGAACCGCCGCTCGTGTTAAGAATTCTGACCGTTGCGGTTGCGTTGCCCGTTGAACCCGCCTCGGCGATCTTCATGCCTATCTGGAATGAAGCTGCCGAAACCGTGGGAATAAAGGCGATCGCCTGATTCTCATAGAGATAAAGCTCGTTGTTGGGACCTGCTTTTGCAAATTTATCCATTGAGTCGGCATAGCTGCCGTTGTTGAGGGCTGAAATGCCGTCAATAAACATCGTGCCTGCAACCGAATTACCGTCGATTGTTGCCGAACCGAAGTCGTTGGCGGAGATTACCGTGTCTCTGACCTCAATGAATTCCGCGTTATTCTCGCGGTCGGCATTATAAGCCTTTTCTATAACTCCGCTTACGGTTTCACCCGCAGGGTCATAGATTCTTACGCCGTCAATGTAAATCCTGTAGCTGTTATCGCCCGTTTTGTCGAATACTTTTGCATACTTGGGAGTTACGGTTACCCTGTATGTGCCGTAGCTGAGAGTAGAGTTTCCGACAGGAACGCTGATAATGGGAATCTGATAAAGCCCCGTTTCCGCTCCGTTTGAGGTGAGCCAGCCGAATGCAAGGGCGGCGTTATCCTTTTGCTTGGTTGAATAAACCTTGCCGTTAACTACTACAACGGTTTCGTCCTCGTCAATTTCAACCGTTGTGCCCGACTTATAAGCGCTCTCATAAAGCGGAGCATTATTTACCGTTGAGCCGTCAACAACGCTTGTTGCGCTGAGGGTTGCCGTGGGCTCTGCCGCCGCAGCGTCAAGATAAAGCTGACCGTAGGAATAGCCGTAATATGTGTTAACAATATATGTTTTGTTAAAGTCTGTGCCGTTAATTCCCTCAACCTTAATAAGAACCGCGCCTGTTTTGTTGCTTGTTACGCTGAAAAGGTCAAAGCCCGTGCCGCAGAAGGTGAAGCTTGCTGTAGGCTCGTTGCCGATTGAGCCTGCGTCAAGCGTTGTGTAGCGCGCTCTGTCGAGAGAATAGGTTACCGAGCTGTCGTCATATGCGGGGTCATAGCCGTAAACATTGTCGGCATCAAAGCCGTCAACGGCGTTTGCACCCGGTCTGTCCTCAGCCTGATAAGCGGTTCTGCCGCTGCCTGCGGTTTCCCAGACATAGCCGTTTCCGTCGGTAAAGTCAATGAAGCTTTCTTCATAGAAAATATTTGCGGCGGGGATAACGGTAATCTTGCTGTAATAATAGAATCCGTCAACAACGGCTTCATAATAGAACACTTCTTCGGCAGACATCTGCATATCCGTTGGCGTATAAATTACTGCGGTGCTGTCATCGGGGTCGATGCTTGCCGTGCCGTGGGCAAGAGTTATGCTTGTTTCCTGCGAGTCAAACTGCGAGGAGTCATAAGCAGAAGTGTTGAGCGTTCCGCCGAATGATGCGGAAACAGCATTTACGGGAGTATCGGTAAGAATAATCTTATCGTTTGCTATGGGATGAATTTTAACGGGCAGACCGTAATCGATAACAACCGTGTCGGGTGAAAGTCCCTCTGATGTGTAAACGCCGAAAGCGAAGTGAGTGTTATAATAGTCGCTTACGGTAGGAACGGTTCCGTTCTGATTGTATCTGTATCCGCTTTCATAATAGTAGGTTGTAACCGCGCTTGCGCCGTCGGTTATGGTTACCTCGTTTGTGCCCGTTGTGCCGCTTGAAATTGTGACTCCTGCGGAAGCGTCGGGATTAAACAGAGTGTAATTTTCGGGCACATCAGCCAGCGGATAAAGCGTGTAGCTCTCGTTGTATTCGGCGGTATTCAGCCTGATAAGATAGCTGAGCCTGTCGCCGATGATAATGCGGTTTTCAAAGGGGATAACCGTTCCCGCTCTGTTGACGGGCTGACCGCTCCGGTTAACAAGATAGAACTCATAGTTAACAACTGCGCCCTGCCAGGGGAGAACAGGCGAAATAGTTTCTTTATAAGCCTCGTTGCCGAGGTAGTTGATATAATAAAGAATTGCGCTTGTGTTGGTGGGATAGGCGCCGGGGTCTCTGGTGCCCTCCATTGTTCCCGTCAGATAAACATAATAGGTAAGGGAGAACTCTTTTTCGGCAATAATTCCTATCTTCCAATAGAAGGTTTCGGGAGCGAGAGAATAATTCGCCGTGCCGTCGCTGTCGGGGTCAATCATAACCGCCGAAGAGGTTGTGTTATAGAAGAAAGTTGAGGCGTTGATAACTCCGTCAACAAGTATGTTTGTTGCACCCGCGTCAATTTGGTCTGAAAAAGCCTCGGTGCCGTCTGCGTTGAAGGTGACGGTTTCGAGCAAATCGGGGTCAACATCGGGTCTTCTTGTGCCGACATCGTTAAGGTCGGTTATAACGCCGTTTGTAAGGTCTGCGCTTGTGTAAAGCGTATAGGTTTTAACCTCAATCTTCGGAGCGGGGTCAAGAGTGAATTCCTGACCGTTTTTGGTATAGGTTGACGAAAGCTGGAGATTATATTCCGAGCCCATTCTGTCAACAAAATATGCTTCGGTAGCTGCCTGCTTGATATCTTCGCGTATGGCGGTGAAAGCGTTGTCAAGCTCCGTAGCGTCATCGGCAAAGTAGGCATATTCCGATGATGACGCAAGATTTGTGATAACATACTGCATTGATTCAACGGTTATCTGACCGTCTTGTGCAAGGCAGAAACCGATTGAATACATTTTTGCGCCAAGACCGGCAACCTGAGCCATATATTGCTGACCGTTGTAGCTCGCGGACGAGTCGTTTTTAATAACCGTATAAAGATTATCGGGGCTGCCCTTTATTGCGTCCGCCATTCTGTGGCTGTTGCCGAGACCGTTATAAAAATATTTGTGGGAAGATGTTGTTGAGGGGACCTCATCTTCTGAAGCATATGTTCCCTGAAGCCAGTTGTTCCAGTTTGATGCTGTTGAGCCTGAACTGAAATAGTTATAGGAGAACGGTGCACCGTCCGACATAAAGATAACATATACATCTCTGCTCTGCTGATTGGCTTCGTTCTGTGCTTTTTTAGCCTCAACAAGCTGATAAACAGCGTCAAACGCATAGTCATAATTCGTGCCGCTTGCTGTGTTTATTCCACCAACAAAATTGCTCAGCACAGTTGAATCAGGATCTGATGAATACAGAGAGCTTGCCGAAACAAAAGCGCCTGCATCAAGAGTGGTTGAGCCGGTGTAAACCCGCGCGTTGTTTTCGGTGTCAGTTCTTATTGTTGTTCCGTCAAGGTGATCGTTGGAATCCAAAAGCGGGCTATAGGTGTAACCGTTGAAATCGGCAACCGCTATATCAATATCCTGAATCATTCCCGATTCATTCGGTTGATTGAAAGCAGTAATAAGATTTGATACCGAATCACGAAGAACCTGAATTCTTGTTGATTCGCTTCCGTCGGCGGCAGTTACTGTGTTGTTCATCGAGCTTGATGTGTCAAGCATAAGAATAACATCTATTCCCTGATCCATGGGAACGCCGGTTGCCGTAAGCTCAATCTGAGCAACGCCGCTGTTCTGGAAGTTACCTGCCGAGGCGGATTTGCCGACTCTGACCGAGCCGGGGTTGGGGTAATCGGGATATTCTTCTTTTTCAATTACATGGAGTGTGAAATCGGGGAACCAATTATCTCTGTAATATGCGGCAAGTCCTGTATAATCGCCCGCCGTGCCCGTGTATTGAACGGCATTGAAATTGCCCGTCAGGTCAAGCAGCATACCTACCGTAACGGGAATAACCGCCGTTGTGTCATCGGTATAGGTTACGGAAAGCGTTGCGCCTGTATTAACATTTCTGCCTGCGCCCACATAAACCGTACCCTCGTTGCTTTCAAGAGTGATGGACTGGATTGGTCTTGTGTCTTCATCACCGGGCATTTTTCCTTCTTTATATGCGTAAATATAGAAATTTGACGGACTGCTTGCATATCCGTTAAAGAGATCGCCCGTTCCGTTTTTCTGAAAATATACGGAAGTGCCGTCTGAAGAATTGGTGTTAAACTGGAAAGAACCGGATGATCCTGAAATGGTGAACTCACTTCCGGTTGTTTTAAGAGTTGCGTCATGTCTGCCCGTGGTTGAGTTCTTGGTGATAGCTGCGTATTGACCGCCGCTGCTGAGCAACCATGGATTATTTGGTATTTCGGTGACTTCAGAAGTCGTTTCCGTGCTGAATGTAGCTGTAATTCCCTGATCTGTTGTTGAGGTGAAAACAGCATATTCATTATTTCCGTTGCCGAGCTTCCAGCCGGAGTTGCCGTCGCCGACCAATGTCCATTCTTTGTCGGTAAAATCGCCGACTATTGTATCGGAACCCGGAGTGATTCCGCTGACTGCTTCAACATCAAAGCCTACTCTGACTGATCCGCTATCGTTTGATTTTGAAACGGATGTTGGAAGCATGAACATATCTGTATTGGCATTGTATATCAAAAGATACTTTTTGCCGCTGACAATATTGGAAGCATCGGTAATCTGCCTGTAAACCGTACCTGTTGTTGTGCTGGTTGTAACTGCTTTTTTATAGAAATAAACAGAAGAACGTTGACCCGTTTTGGTGCTGGCTTGGAAAGCGTTATTGGTATATCTTAATCCGTATTTTTCATTGCTTGTACAATAAAGCAAATTATTACTGTATGTGTACTCAACACCTGAAGATGAAAAACTAATATTCTTATCGGATGTGCTGAGGCTTAAATATTTACCTGCGTTTGTGCCGCTGACAGCTTTAAATGAATTGGTTGCGGCCTCATACTGCCATTCGCAATCGGCAAGTTCACCCTCAATTACATTGTTTGTTTGAGAAACGGCAACAGCATTAAGAGCGTTGTTGCTCAGCGTTGTTGAACAGGCGTTGGTTCCGGTTGAAATAACATAGATTTCTCCGTCTTCAAGGTCAGCAAGTGACGAGGCGCTGACTCTTGTATATGTAACGGTTTCTGTTGAAGACGGGGTTTCATCTGTGGCTTCATAGATATAAAACGGTGCCGCACCGTCAGCATATCCGTTAATAACACCGCGGGAGTTATAATTCAGAACATTACCGCCTGACGAGAAAGTAAATGCGCCGGCAGAACCGCCGATTGTGAATTTGTTTATATTGCTTGATGGTACATCTGAGGGGCTTGTGAAAGTCCATTCATAATCCGAAAAATCCGCATAAAAGTCATTTCCGAGCACTATTGAGCTGTCAATCGTTTGAGGCGTAAAGCCAATTCTTAAATCACCGTCGGAACCGCTTTCTTTAACTGTGGGTGTTAATAATTCCCGATTACTGCGGTAGATAATCAAATATTTTTCTCTGCTGACAATATCATCAACAGATCTTATCAGCGAATAATAGCCTGAATATGTTGAACCGCCTGAGCCGCTTCCCGTGCTCTCGGGGATAACATTTGCAATTTCGTGGGTTTTGGTTACGGTTGTGTCAAGAGAAACGCTCTGAGGGCTTGTTTTAACCGAGGTGTCCGGCGAATAAGCGGTTTCATTTTTATATGAGTTGGTAACACCCGAGGATTTCAAATTGTGCAGTCCGTTTTGGTCAACGCGGTTTATGGTAAGCGAATTATCGTCAAACTGAAAAACCGTCATTGTCAGGGTGTCATCCGCACCGTTGTGGTTTTCATAATATCCCGTAAAGCCGGCGTTCATATAAGTGAAAGCAAGAGTTTCCGCATTAAATACCGTTTGGCTGCTTTGAGCTATGTTTATGCTGTCGCCTTTGGTAAGGTAAACCGAGGAACCGCCGAGATAATCGTCCCAACCGTTTGAATGGTCGTGACCGTAAAGGAAAACTATGTTAAGACCGTTGTTTCCTGCGTCATTGAGAACATCAAAGATATAATTGGCATACATAGCATCATTTTCCTTTGTTCTCATTGAATAATGGAGCGGAACATGAGAAACAACGAAAACAGGAGCGGTGTAGCCGACGGCGAGCTTGTGATTGAGATAAACTCTCAGGTTTTCAGCCGTCTGCTTTATGGTGGCTTCGTTAACACGGCTGCTCCACTGATAATCATCGTGATTGATAACAAAAACGCCGTATTTGCCGCTTGCGGGGTCATTGTTGCCGCTTGCGGCAAGCCCTGCCGTGCTTGCAGGGTCATGGTTGCCCTGAACAAACTTTGAGTTTGTGTAATCATTTGCCACGAGGTCTGATATTGCGGATTTCAGAGCTGCAAGACCCTCTTCGGATTGTGACTGGTTTCCCAAGCCCGTATAGCTGTAGTCGCCGCAGCACAGGAAACCGTCCGCCGTGGTTATTCCGACGGAGGACTGAATTTGGCTGATAAGGCTTTGAACAAACGCTTGACCGGCATTGCTGTTGGCGGTGTTGTCGTTGCTGGCGGAGTTGTTCTGAAAGTCCGAGCAGGCGACAACGGTTGTCACCGTGCCCTCTGCGGAAGCTTTCAGGCTTGCTTCGCTGATTACGCCGATAACTGCAAGCGATGAAACAATTATCGCAAGGCTCAGAATCAGCGAAACAAAACGATTTGTTTTTTTGACCGTGTTTTTCATATCAGGTAAACACCTCTTACTGCGGAAAAGCTAACAATTTAAATCTGCCGCTTTGCCGCCACTTTAATCTTTTCCATTATAGATTATGCCACATTACATTATATATGTCAACATACATTTGTATAAAAATGCTCAAAAGGTATATAAAATTTTACATAAATCTATCGGAATTTCTGACAGGCAAAGCAAAAATATTTAATAATAATTTTTCTGCCCCTTTTACAGAAAACCGTGCCCGCAAAAATGAGGATTTACACAAAAAAGGGGTTGTCGCAATAAGATGAAGAAGCCGTTTTCTTCCGATGCCCGGCGTAGAGAAAAACCAAATCGGAAAAAACGGCTAAAAAGAAACACAAATAATTTAATCTTAATTCCAAACAAAGAATTAAATGGCTTGTATCGGTTGAATTTCCAATACAAGCCATTTTCTTTCATATTAGTTTCTTTTGGTCTTCGCTTAGTGCGACAGCCCCCCGAAATGTTTATTTGTATTGATATGCTCTGACATAATCAACAATAAAATCCGTGAGCGGTTCTGTATTGTTTTCGATTGACGGACCCGACCAGCCGTCTGCGGGCACGCCGTCCGCTCCGTCAACCTCAACGGAAAGAATTAGCCATTCGGGAACCTCGGAAACGCCGCCGAAGCTGCTTCTGCCGGTTTCAACACCGTTGATATAGAAGATGTAGCCGTCCTCGTTCCATTCAAGCCCGTAGGTGTTGAATTCCTCGTAAGGGTTGTTGGCGGTAACAAGCGCGTCGCAAACATTTTCGGCTTCGTGCGCGTCGCCGTAGCCGTTGATATGAATGTTTGAGCTTATCGCGTTGCGCTCCATTCCTTCCTTAGAATAGAAGCAGGATTCAAAGATATCTATTTCAGCGCCGTCTTTTCCGCCGTTTTCAGCCGAAACCATTGAGTCGCAGAGCATCCAGAAAGCCGACCACTGACCGACTCCCTTGGGCAGAATGCAGCGAACCTCAAAATAGCCGTGCTTTTGTTCAAAGGCATTTTTTGTGTCAATTCCGCAGGTGTACCAACCCGGCTTTCCGTTGCCGTCAAGCCCCTCGGGATAATATTTTGTTGCAATGTGAAGATTGCCGTCGGCAACCGTTGCAAGCCTTATATCCCAATAGCTGCCGCGCCTTACGATTGTTTCGCTGTTGTTAAAGTAATGCGCGCCCCATTTTGACAAATCAAGGCTGTCACCGTCAAATTCGTCTGCCCATGTCAGCTCGAATTTGCTCATATCGATTTCTTTTCCGTGCGGTATTATAGGCTTATCCCCCAATGACAGAAAAATTGAAATTATGCAGAGAAAAAATGAAATAACGGGTCTGATAAATTTAGGGTATGAAAGGATATTCATATCTTAACCTCCGTCAGTTTTTGAGGCTCTGCATGGGAGCGGGTATTCTGCCGCCTCTTGAAATGAATTTTGCGGGTGAATATGTTGAAACGGGCATTATCGGACCGCTGCCGAGCAGACCGCCGAAGCTGAGCTCATCGCCGACCTTTTTGCCGATTGCGGGAATAACTCTTACTGCCGTTGTTTTTGAATTGACCATGCCGATAGCAGCCTCGTCTGCAATTATAGCCGAAATTACATCGGGCGGAGTGTCGCCCGGAATGTTAATCATATCAAGGCCGACGGAGCAAACCGCCGTCATCGCTTCAAGCTTTGTTATGCTCAGCGAGCCGCATCTTGCCGCGTCAATCATGCCTGCGTCCTCGGTGACGGGAATGAATGCGCCCGAAAGACCGCCGACATGGGAAGATGCCATTACGCCGCCTTTTTTAACGGCGTCATTGAGAAGCGCGAGAGCCGCCGTTGTGCCGTGGCAGCCGCAGGATTCAAGCCCCATTTCTTCAAGAATATGTGCAACCGAATCGCCGATTGCGGGCGTGGGGGCAAGAGAAAGGTCAACTATTCCGAAAGGAACGCCGAGCCTGCGTGAAGCTTCGCTTGCAACGAGCTGACCCATACGGGTGATTTTGAAGGCGGTTTTTTTGATAAGGTCGGCAACGGCGGTCAAATCGCAGTCGCCCGCCTTTGCAAGAGCCGCGCGGACAACGCCGGGACCCGAAACGCCGACATTGATAACGCAGTCGGGCTCGCCCGCTCCGTGGAATGCGCCCGCCATGAACGGGTTATCCTCGGGAGCATTGCAAAAAACAACGAGCTTTGCGGGACCTATGCAGCTTCTGTCCGCAGTAAGCTCCGCACTTTTTTTTACAACATGACCCATCATTGCAACGGCGTCCATATTTATGCCGGTTTTGGTTGAGCCGATGTTTACGGAGGAACAGATGTGCTCCGTTTCGCTCAGAGCCTCGGGGATTGCTTCAATAAGCTCCTTGTCGCCGGGACCGAAGCCTTTTTGAACAAGGGCGGAGAAGCCGCCGAGGAAGTTTACTCCGCAGGTAACAGCCGCCATTTCCAGCGTTTTTGCAAGCTTTACCGCGTCCCTGTCATCACAGGAGGCGAGTATCATCGCCGCGGGAGTTACGGAAATTCGTTTGTTTATGATGGGGATTCCGAGCTCTTTTTCTATCTGCTCACCGGTTGTAACAAGATCCTTTGCATAGCGGGTTATCTTGTCATAAACTCTCATGCACATGGTGTCAATGTCGCTGTGGCAGCAGTCAAGCAGGGAGATGCCCATGGTAATGGTTCGGACGTCAAGGTGTTCGTCCTGAATCATTGTGATTGTTTCAAGGATGTCTCTTGCGTTAAGCATTGCGGTCACCTCGCTTAAATTGTATGCATGGCGTTAAAAATATCCTCGTGCATGGCGTGGATTGAAAGCCCCATGCTGTCGCCCATTTTGCCGAGCATTTCGGAAAATTCCGTGAAAGGAATATCCGATTTTGAGATGTCAACCATCATAATCATGGCAAACATATCCTGAAGAATGGACTGAGTGACCTCAAGAACATTTATGTTATGGTTTGAACATTCGGTGGATACCTTTGCGAGAATACCAACCATGTCTTTGCCTATAACGGTTATAACTGCTCTCATTTAAAATGCCTCCTGATATTTGAATTCTTTGCGGATTTTTCTCGGGTTATTGTTAATGTATTCCCAAACCTCGCCGTAAACCTTGTCGCTGTCAATAATACTGTCATAAAAGGATTTTTGCCAAATTGATTTTCCTGTTTGTTTTGAAACCCACCGCTTCATTTGACCGACTACGGTTGACAGGGTAGGGGCGGATATCATCCGCCCGTCTTCATGGTTGTAAATTGAAATAATCATATGTATGTGGTCGGGCATAATGCAGTATTTATCAACGGTTACGCAGTTGTAACAGTTCGGAATATTTTTGATTGATTGTTCAACCGTCTTGCCGATTTCGGATAAAGGAAAATCGATTTCCTCAATAAGCTCGCAGTCCGGGCGGATGATATCCGCCCCTACCGCTTCCCAAAGAGATACATTCGGGTCTTTTATGCAGATTGTAACAAAGTAAACTCCGTTTGACGAATAATCAAAGTCCTTGAGCCGATTCCTTTTGCGTTTAGGGAATTCATTAGTATTTTTCATCAATTTCTAAAACTTGCGAAATATCGCTGATAACGAAATTTGCGGCGGTTATCGGATTTTCCTTTTTTGTGAAAAGGCAACCGAATACGCCCGCATTTATGCCCGCAAGCACATCAATTTCACGGTCGCCGACCATAACGGTTTCACTTTTGTCAAGCCCGTATTCGGAGCAAATCCAATTAATCGCGTCGGGTGCGGGCTTTGAAGGAAAGCCTGCCGAGGAGTCAACAAATGCTGTGAAGTATTTTTTCAAGCCGTGTTCCTCAAGGTAGTGCTGAGAGGACTCCCTGCCCCTGTGGGTATAAAGAAAATGCCTTTTTCCGTTTTCGTAAAGCAGGGCGACTGTTTTGAGCGTGTTTTCAAACGGCAGGGCAATCGGTCGCAGATTATAGTCATGCTCATAGCGGCGGAAAGCCTCTTTTTCTTCCTCGGTGACCGCATAAAATTCATATGCTGTTGCATACGAGGTTTCAAGCAGAGCCCTTGCCTCGTCATAATCGGGCGTTTTGCCGTGCTCGCCGAGAGCCTTTAAAAACGCCGAGGTTATGTGAGGATAGCTGTCAAAAAGCATTCCGTCAAAATCCCAGATATAATTTTTCATTAACTTTTTTAACCTTTCAGGCGGGCGGCTCAGTCCTCAAATCCGTTGGGATTGTTTGACTGCCAGCGCCATGAATCCTCGCACATTTCATCAAGATCGCGCGTTGCGCTCCAGCCGAGCTCCTGCTTTGCCTTTGTGGGGTCGGAATAGCATATGGCAACATCGCCGCTTCTTCTGGGAGCGATTTCATATTTGATTTTTTTGCCGCAGGCTTTTTCAAATGCCTTAACAAGGTCGAGAACGCTGTAGCCCTTGCCCGTGCCGAGATTGTAGGTACTGCATCCCGTTTCGCCGAGAACCTTTTCAACCGCCTTTATATGACCGAGGGCGAGGTCAACAACATGGATATAATCTCTGATTCCCGTGCCGTCGGGAGTAGGATAATCGTTGCCGCAAACATTGAGGTGGTCAAGCTTGCCGATGGCAACCTGAGTTATATAAGGCACAAGGTTTGCGGGGATTCCGTTGGGGTCTTCGCCTATCCTGCCGCTCTTATGAGCGCCGATGGGGTTGAAATAACGCAGCAGGCAGACGCTCCACTCGCTGTCGGCGGCATAGGTGTCTTTGAGAATTCTTTCGATATAAAGCTTGGTTGTGCCGTAGGGATTGGTTGTCTTTCCTTCGGGCATATCTTCTCTGAGCGGTGACGGATTTTCGCTTCCGTAAACCGTTGCGGAGGAGCTGAAAACGATTTTTTTGCAGCCTGCCGCCGCCATAGCTTCGCAGAGCGTGACTGTTCCGCCGATATTGTTGTCATAATATTCAAGAGGCTCTTTGCAGCTTTGGGGAACGGATTTAAGACCCGCGAAGTGAATAACGGCGTCTATTTTGTTTTCTGAGAAAATTTTGTCAAGTCCGGCACGGTCGCGGATGTCGCATTTGACGAATTTGACATCTTTGCCTGTAATTTCTTTAATTCGTTTTACACTTTCACTCTTGCTGTTGCAGAGATTATCAAGTATAATGGTGTCATAGCCTGCATTGAGAAGCTCAACGCAGGTGTGTGAGCCGATAAATCCGGCGCCGCCTGTAACAAGAATTGACATTGCATATCCCTCCAAGGATTGTGATGAAATACATTCAGATTATATGATATTATATATTTTCCAAAAAATCAACGGAAGTGTCAACAATATTTTGCAAAAAGGGTGTGTGTTTTTTGTTAAGCTATGAGAATTTAAGGAAAGATGAAGAAATTTTAAGCTATGTCGGAGCGGCAAACGATGTTCTCGGAGCGCTCGGCTTTACGGAGCACGGAATGGCGCACGCCGTTAAAACGGGTGAGGACGCAAGCAGAATTCTGAAAACTCTCGGCTATGACGAGCGCGAATGTGAGCTTGCCAAAATAGCCGGTCTGCTCCATGATATAGGCAACTGCGTCAACCGCTGCGATCACGCCCAGAGCGGCGCGTTCCTTGCATTTGAGCTTTTGAGAGCGAGAAATTTCCCCGTTGACGAGGTTATAAAGGTTACAACCGCCATCGGTCATCACGATGAAAAGACTGCGGCGGCGGTAACTCCCATTGCCGCGGCGCTTATTCTTGCTGATAAAAGCGATGTAAGAACATCAAGAGTCCGAAACAAAAAAACGGTTTCAACCGATATTCACGACAGGGTTAATTATGCGGTTTCCAATTCAAAGCTTGATATAAACGCCGAGAAGAAGATGATATGCTTAACACTTAAAATAGATACGCTTGTGTGCGCGGTTATGGATTATTTTGAAATTTTTCTCGAAAGAATGGTGCTTTGCAAAAAGTCGGCAGAGTTTTTGGGTTGCGATTTCGAGCTTATTATTAACGATACGAGGCTGCTGTGATGTATAATTTAACGGATATCGGAACAATAAAGGAAATACTTGCCCGCCACGGGTTTCACTTTTCAAAATCGCTCGGTCAGAATTTCATAATAAATCCGTCGGTCTGCCCGCGAATGGCTGCGGAAAGCGGCATTGACGCCGACAGCGGAGTTATTGAGATAGGCGCGGGCATAGGTGTGCTGACTGCGGAGCTTGCAAAGCTTGCAAAAAAAGTGGTCTGCATAGAGCTTGATAAAAGATTGTTGCCCATTCTTGACGAAACTCTCAAGGATTTTGACAATATAGAAATAATCAATCAGGATGTGCTCAAAACCGATCTTTCCGCTCTGATTAAAGAAAAGTTTGACGGAATGCCTGTTTATGTCTGTGCAAATCTTCCCTACTACATCACCTCGCCCGTTATTATGACCCTGCTTGAAAGCAGACTGCCGATTGAGGCTATAACGGTTATGGTTCAGCGGGAGGCGGCTCAAAGGCTGTGCGCCCGCGTCGGAAGCAGACTTTCGGGCGCGGTTACGGTAGCGGTTGATTATTATGCACGCGCGGAAAAGCTTTTTGATGTTTCGGCAGGCTCGTTTATGCCTGCGCCCAAGGTTGACAGCAGCGTTATCAGAATGGATATCCGCAAAGAGCCCGAAACGGAGCTGACCGATGAGAAAATGTTTTTCAAAATGATTCACGCCGCTTTCGGTCAGAGAAGAAAAACGGCGGCAAATTCAATTAGCTCCGGAATGGGTATTCCGAAAGAGCTTGCCGCCCGCGCGATTGCAGAGTGCGGATTGCCTCCCGCCGTGCGCGCGGAGGAGCTGGATATGCGCGAATTGTCGCAGCTTAGCGAAAAAATCTGCGATTTGTTAAAAAATTGTTAAATTTTCCTTGACAATAAATGCCTTTTGTGTTAATGTCAATGAGTAATTAAAAAAGTATGATAGAGGTGCAGAAGCTAAGAGTAGCTTGCTCCATTCGGGAAACGGGAGCTTTGCGAAAGGGGCTTTTGCCGAAGTGAGCGTGTGCCTGCCCGGGGCGGCGTTTGCTGGGTCGATGCAGAATATGTATCGGACTGTCACGGTTGTGGAGCGCTATCAAAAAAATTTTTTATAATTTTTTTGCTTCGATATGCAGCCGCGGCTCATATCGGAGCTTTTAATATTTTAACGGAGGAATTCAAATGACAAACAAGAGAAGATTTGCGGCGATATGTATGGTTATCGCCATTCTTGGCTCTTTATTCTGCTTTGCGGCATTCGCCGATGAAGCGGATCCTGTTGCCGCACCCGACGCTGCCGTAAGTCAGGCGGCGGATGCTCCCGAGGAGCCTGTTGAGGACGCCGTGTTGTTAACCGCCGTTGCAGATGACGCGTCTGCTCCGGCTGAAAGCGCATTTGCAGTCGATGTTGACGGAGATATTTGTGAATACGACCTTTCCGACGGCGACTCGGCTCATGAGTATGTTGACAATTATGCGGACAACCTTACCAATGACCCGGGCTTTGAGGCTCATGTAGCCGCAGCCATCGCAAAGGTTCGTGAAAGCATAGGCTCTTATGCTTCAATCCTTTCACTTCTTCCCCCCGTAATTGCAATCGT
The DNA here is from genome assembly GCA_051881535.1 of Acutalibacteraceae bacterium. GTDB lineage: Bacteria > Bacillota > Clostridia > Oscillospirales > Acutalibacteraceae > CAG-177. Next base: position 41,526 of record JBJEQB010000041.1, read on the forward strand.
TCTTGCACTTATCACAAAGGAAGTTTATTCTTCACTCATTATCGGTATCGTTGTTGGCGGCTTTATTTATGCCGGCGGAAACTTTGAAACGGCAATGAACCATGTCCTGTTTGACGGCTTTGTTTCCAGCCTTTCGGACAGCTACAATATGGGTATCATAGTATTCCTTGTTCTTCTCGGTGCGCTTGTTTCGATGATGAACAAGTCGGGCGGCTCTGCCGCTTTCGGTCGCTGGGCTTCAAAGCATATCAAAACAAGAGTCGGCGCACAGCTTGCGACCGTTCTTCTCGGCTGCCTTATCTTTGTTGACGACTATTTCAACTGCCTCACGGTCGGCTCAGTTATGAGACCCGTATGCGATGAAAAGAAGGTTTCAAGAGCAAAGCTCGCCTATCTTATCGACGCAACGGCGGCTCCCGTATGCATTATCGCCCCGATTTCCTCATGGGCGGCGGCAGTTGCAGGCTTCGCCAGAGGCGCGGGCGCAGAGAACGGAATCAGCCTTTTCGTTCAGGCAATCCCCTATAACTTCTATGCACTTTTCACCATCGTAATGATGGTAGCAATCACTCTTATGAAGTTTGACTACGGTCCGATGAAGCTTCACGAAAGGAACGCTGTTGAAAACGGCGACCTCTTCACAAGCGATGCCGAAACCTTCAAGAATTCAAAGGACGGCGATGACGCTAACCCCAAGGGTAGGGTTATCGACCTTGTTCTTCCCATCGTTGTTCTTATCATCGCCTGCGTTATAGGTATGATTTATTCGGGCGGCTTCTTTGACGGCGAGGGCTTTATTTCCGCGTTCTCAAATTCTGACGCATCAGTCGGTCTTGTTATCGGCTCGGCAGTTGCTATTATATTTGCGGTTGCTTACCTTGTCATCAGAAGAGTTATCAGCTTTAAAGACGCCATGGCTTCTCTGCCCGAGGGCTTTAAGGCAATGGTTCCCGCAATCCTCATTCTTACCTGCGCGTGGACTCTTAAAGCCATGACGGACAGCCTCGGCGCAAAGATTTACATTTCACAGCTTGTTGAAGGCAGTGCAGGCGCGTTCCAGGCGCTTCTTCCCGCAATCATCTTTGTTATTGCCGTCGGTCTTTCATTTGCAACAGGCACATCATGGGGAACCTTCGGTATCCTTATTCCCATTGTTCTCAGCGTATTTGAGGCAACCAATCCTCTCACCATCATCGCTATTTCCGCTTGTATGGCGGGCGCGGTCTGCGGCGACCACTGCTCTCCCATTTCGGACACAACGATTATGGCTTCCGCGGGCAGCCAGAGCAACCACATCAACCATGTTTCTACTCAGCTTCCCTATGCGCTCACGGTTGCGGGAGTTTCATTTGTTACCTATATAATTGCAGGCTTTGTCAAGACAGTATATATTGTTCTTCCCATAGGAATTGTTCTTATGGTTGCGACTCTCCTGCTTATCAGAGCGGCAACAAAGAAAAAAGCATAATTTCTGCCTAAGGTTGAATTGAAAAAACAGCAAAGAGCCTTTTGTCTTGCGGCAAAGGGCTCTTAAATTTTTGCACTTTTTCCTGATTTTGCACTGTCGGCGCGGCTTGATTTTTTCAAACGTATCGATTATACTATAAAAAGAAACGGCAATTTAACCAAAAACCGCTGAAAGGAAAAAGAGGAAAATGAGAAAGATAACAAATATCAATCAGGGCTGGGATTTCACCAAGGACGGAATAACCCAAAAGATATCTCTGCCCCATACCTGGAACGGACTTGACGGTCAGGGCGCGGAGGAAACCTATTACAGAGGCAGATGCGTTTACGAAAGAGTAATCCCCGGCTTTGAGGGCAGGGTTTATCTTGAAATCAACGGCGCAAACACGGTCTGCGAGGTTTTCATAAACGGCGTTTATATCGGCAGCCATGAGAACGGATATTCAATGTTCCGCTTCGAGATAACCGATTTCATCAACTCCGATATGAATGTTATCAGAATTATTGTTGACAACAGCGAGAACGAATATCTTTATCCGCAGATGGCGGATTTCACCTTCTACGGCGGAATTTACCGCGATGTCAATATTATCAGCGATGTTGACCGCTCGCATTTCTCTCTGCTCGATATGAGCCGCAGCGGAATTTACATCACTCCCAAGGCGGACGGAAGAGTTTTTGTTAAAAGCTATGTTGAGGGCAGCAGCAATGGGCTGACCAAGGAATTTATTATAACAGATGCTCAGGGCAACGAGGTTGCCAAAACCTCGGCGGATGCCGATACCGAAGCGGTCAAGCTTCTTATTGAGGAGCCGGTGCTCTGGAACGGAATGAAAAATCCCTATCTTTACACAATGACGGCAAGGCTTCTCAGAGACGGCGAGGTTATTGACGAGGTTAGCGAGCGCTTCGGCCTGCGTGAATTCCGGTTTGACAGCGAAAAGGGCTTTTTCCTCAACGGTGAGCATCTGAAGCTCAAGGGTGTTTCAAGGCATCAGGACAGAGAGAATATCGGCAATGCCTTGACTGCCGCCGAGCATAAAGAAGATATAGAAATTATAAAAGAGGTTGGCGCGAATTCCATAAGGCTTGCCCACTATCAGCATGACGAGAAATTCTACAAAATGTGCGACGAGGAGGGCTTCCTCGTCTGGGCGGAAATTCCCGTTATTTCAAAATTCAGCAAAAAGAAGCAGGATCAGGCAAAGTTTATGCTTGAGGAGCTTATAAGGCAGAATTACAATCACCCCTCAATTTATTGTTGGAGCATAGAAAACGAGATCTCGATAGCGGGCGCATCCTCGGGGCTTATCAACGGAATAAGTGAGCTTAACAATATAGCTCATTGCCTTGATTCCACAAGACCCACCGCCTGCGCTCAGGTTACATTCTGCCCGATAAACTCAAAGCTCAACGAGATAACCGATATTCTCGGCTACAATCAGTATTTTGGCTGGTATGTTCAGACGGTTGACGGAATTGATAAATGGCTTGACGATTTCCACGAAAAGAAGCCGAATATCAAGCTCTGCATATCGGAATACGGCGCGGAGGGCATAACCACTCTCCATTCTGCACAGCCCGTTCAGGGTGATTATTCCGAGGAATATCAGGCATATTACCATGAGCATTATGTTAAGGCTCTCACGGAGCGCGATTGGCTCTGGGGCTCCTATGTGTGGAACATGTTTGATTTCGGCTCCGCAAAAAGAAACGAAGGCGGAGTGCGCGGACGCAACAATAAGGGCCTTGTTACCATTGACCGCAAAATCAAAAAGGATTCGTTCTATGTATATAAGGCTTTCTGGTCAGACGAGAAATTTGTTCATATCGCAGGCGAGAGATTTGTTGACAGACCCGTCGGCGCGCAGAAAATCAAGGTTTATTCAAACTGCGAGAGCGTAACCCTCACCGTAAACGGCGAAAAAACCGAGCTTTCGGGCGACAAGATTTTTGAATTTGACGCCGTTATCAATCAGGGCGAGAATGTTATCACGGCTGTTTCGGGTGACTGTGCCCACGAGATAAAGGTCAACGGCACGGATGTTCCCAATCCCTCATATAAGCTTCCCGAGGGCGGCGAAACCTTTGTCCGTAACTGGTTCGGTGCGGGCGATGAGATAGACCCCGAAAGACTTTCGCTAAACGACAGCCTCGGTGAAATCATTTTCAACCCCGAGGTTCAGAAGCTTATCAAAAATCATGCCGGCGTTTCACTTGATATGCCCGTTCTCAAGCCTCTCGGTAAGCTTCCGCTCAAACCCATAAGCAAAATAGCCTCAAAGCTCGGCGCGGAGAATTATATTTCTCTTGCCAATCAGTTCCTCCAAACCATTGAAAAGGAGAAATAATATGACAAAAGAGCTTCGGCCCTTCGGCAAAAGAGACTTATTCGGATATGCGATGGGTGATTTCGGCTGCAATATGTGCTTTGCCCTTATCACCAACTATATGATGCTTTTTTACACCCAGTATATCGGTGTTAAAATGACCGACTGGGCGTGGATAATCATAGTTGCAAAGGTGTGGGACGCAATCAACGACCCGATTATCGGCGGAATGGTCGATAATACCAAGGTCGGCAAAAGCGGCAAGTTTATGCCGTGGATAACAATGGGCTCCGTTCTGCTGATAATCTGCACAACTCTGACATTCCTGCCCATAGTGAATATGAGCTACACCTTTAAGGTTATTTTCTGCCTTGTTGCTTATATGATTTGGTCGGTAGCCTACACCATGGCGAATGTTCCCTACGGCGCGCTTCACGCCTGCATAACCGATGATCCCGACAAACGCACCTCGCTTTCAACATTCAGAAGCATAGGCGCAGGTCTGGCTCAGGGTCCTCTGATGCTCCTGCCTTTGATTGTCTATGATGATAACGATAATATCATCGGCAGCAAATTCGTCTGGATTGCGCTTATCTGCTCCGTTATCGGCTTTTTCGGTTTTCTGCTCACAAGGCTGCTTGTTACCGAAAGAATTCACATAGAAACCCCGAAAAGAAAATTCAATTATCTTTACACAATAAAGGGCTTTTTCAAAAACCGCCCTCTGCTTGCGGCAACGATAGTTACTTTTGTTCAGATTATCTGCTTTATGTCGATGATGTCCACAAATACAATCGTTTTCCAGACTTATTTCCACAACACGGATATTCTTGCCCTTGTCAATATTGTGTCCTATCTTCCTCTGGTGCTTATGATGCCTTTTGTCGGCAGGATAACTCGCAAAATCGGCAAGAAAAAGTTTATTGTTATCGCCTCGGCTATCAGCCTTGTTGCAGGAATAATCGTGCGTCTGCTTCCGATTGCTCCCGATGCGTCTTACGGCGTAATTGTCTGGATAGCAGGTCTGATGTTCCTCTATACGAGCAACGCCGTTTTCAATATCATTGTGTGGGCGATTGTTGTTGACTGTATTGATTATCAGTACGAAAAGACGGGCAGCCGCGATGAAGGCTCGCTTTATGCGCTTTATTCGTTTTTCAGAAAGCTTGCCCAGGGCGTAGGCGCTTCAATAGCCGCGCTTGCACTCAGCGCGTGCGGATATGTTGAATCGCTCGGAGCGGCTCAGACTATGCAGACCGCCGCAAATATCAAAAATATGTATCTTGATTTTATGATAGGCGGCATTGCGATAACAGTTGTTGTTATGCAGTTTATGTATAATATCAAGCACAAGAAATCCGAAGAATAAGTATTAATATTGATTTAATTCGATTTTTGCTGTACAATAGTTATAGCAATTTTATACCGATGAAAGGAGGCAAAACAATGCTTGCAAAAAATGGGCTTGAAAGCGTTTTATCCGTCGTGGCTTTGCAAGCCAAGAATTTGTTTGGCGATAAACTTGATTCCGTAATTCTGTTCGGCTCATATGCCAGAGGCGACTATGATGATGAATCCGATGTTGATATTATGATTTTGGCTGATATTGACAATGCGGATATAAATGAATACACAAAGCGTCTGCGTGAAAAGATTTTTCGCCTTGAGCTTGAGAATGACTGCGTACTGTCGCTCTGCGTTGTATCAAAGAATAATTATGAACGCTTTAAGGAAGTTTTGCCTTTTTACCGAAATGTTTCTGAGGAGGGTGTAAAAATTGCTGTATGAAGACAAAATATCCCTGTCAAAGGTCAGGCTGCAAACGGCAACAAGCTGTTTGGAGGATTCACGGGCTTTAATAGAATCGGGAGGATATAAGTCTGCCGTGAACCGTTCATATTATGCGGTTTTTCATGCCATGAGAGCCGTGCTCGCCCTTGATTCTTTTGACAGCAAGAAGCATTCGGGGATTATTTCTGAGTTCAGAAAAAACTATATCAAAACGCAGATATTCGATGATGATATGTCAAGAATTATCGGTGATCAGTTTGATGCTCGGTCGCACAGCGATTATGATGATTTCTATGTAATTTCAAAGGATTTTGCAGTCAATCAGCTTGAAGAAGCCGAAACAGCTGTCGGTAAAATTGAAAAATATCTGACCGAAATTTACAGTAACGCACCAAATCAAGCCGAATAGAAAACAACAAAAGCTGTATTGGAACACCCTCGGGCATTTCGATACAGCTCTTTTTTTGAAAATCCGTAACACATTATCCGCCGCCGACATAATCTGTGAATGTAAGCGGCTGAGAAATCAGACCGACTTTCAAAACAAGGAGGTAAGATCATGGGTTGCGGATGCAATAACAACTGGTGCCTTTTCATCATCCTCATTCTTCTCTTCTGCGGCGGCGATTGCGGCTGTGGCTGCGGCAATTTCGCAGGTTCGAGAAACAATGACTGCGGCTGTGGCTGCGGTTGCTGACCCCTTTTTAACTTAGCTTAAATTAAAGCAAGGATCTCAGCCGCTTCCCTCTGCCTTAATCCGCCGGGGGAGGCGGTAAAGTTTTTGGGAATAACGCTCTGCCAGCGCAGGGCGTATTTTTCTGCTTTTTCTCTGCCGATTGAAGCCCCGGAAAGGTCGGTGAGCGAAGCGATAACGGCCTTTACTGCTTCGGGCTTGTCGGTCATTTTTGTGAAAGCATCAAATTTTTCGGGAGCATATTCGGCACAGCGGTCAATGAACGGCGCAAAGAAAGCGGCGCACGCCATGCCGTGAGGTATGCCGTAATTCTCGGTCAGAACATAGCCGAGCGGGTGCGGAAACGCCGTGCCGCAGGTGTTGATAACAAGCCCTGCATATATTGAAGAATAATAAAGCGTATCCCGTATTTCTTCGGGAACTGTTTTGCTTTCCGAAAGGGTTTTAAGGCAGCGATAGATTTCGGGTATGCATTTCTCTGCGAAAACACGCGGAATACCCTCGCATTTCGGAGTGAAAAATCCCTCAACTGCGTGAGCAAAAGCGTCAAGCGCGGTTGAAACCGTTGATTTATAAGGCAGAGAGAGCGTGTATTTCGGGTCGCAGAACGATACGGCGGCATAGCAGTCCTCGCCCGATATGCTCTTTTTAATTCCCGTTTCATCGTTTGTCAAAACCGCAACGGCAGTAACCTCGCTGCCCGTGCCCGCCGTTGTGCCTATCAGAGCAACTGGCAGAGGAGAAGTTGAATATTCTCTTTTGTAAATATCGAGCGGAGCAAGCTCGGGATTTGAGGCATAAACTGCTATTGCCTTTGAGCCGTCGAGCACCGAGCCGCCGCCTATGCCGAGAATGAAATCCGCCTTGAATTCTCTTGCGGCTTCTCCCGCTTCACGGCAGACCGAGGCAAGCGGATTTTCGCCGAGCTTATCAAAAATTTTATATTCGATATTTTCCGATCTCAGAGCCTTTTCGGCGTCGGCAAGAGCGCCGCTTTTGATTGCCCCCGATTTGCCCGTGACAATCAGACAGCGTTTCCCGAGACGGGAAAGTAAATTTGAATTTTCTAAAACAGCATTTTGACCCCAAGCACACTTGACGGGCATAAAAAATAAATTCTGCACAGTATCACCTCTGAGCCTATTTTACCATATATTTGATGAAGTTTAAATATAAAACCTTAAATTTTGTAACAATAAACACAAAAAATGTTGAAAAGTATTTATAGAAAGTGTATTATATATTATTATAGGATTATTGGAGTGAGCTGATGAAAAAAACGGCTGTGATTATTGCCGTTATTTCCGCTGCCGTTGCGGCGGTGCTTCTGATTTATGACGGCGTGTTTATGAAAACGGCAAATATCGGCTTCTTTGCAATGAATACATATGTGTCCGCCGAGTTAAAGGGAGCGGATTCGCAGAAATGCGCTCAGGAAATCAGCGATATCACGGCTCGGCTTGATACGGAAATTCTTTCGCGCACAAGCGAGAATTCGGAAATTCATTCCGTCAACCAAAACGGCTCGGGTGTTCTCGGCTCCGAGCTCAGCGGTTGGATTGCCGAGCTTTTGCAGGTTTGCAAAAAAAGCGGCGGTGCATTTGATTTTACGCTCGGCGGCGTGAGCGACCTTTGGAGCTTCGGCTCAAATCCCCGCGTTCCCGATGAGCAGGCTCTTGCCGACTCTCTTTCGCACAGCGGATATGAGAAGCTGATATTGAGCGGGAATAATCTGACGCTTTCGGACAGGGCGGCGGTTATTGATTTGGGTGCGGCAGGCAAAGGAATTGCGCTTGATAAGATTAAGCAAGCCGTTGAAAAGAGCCGCATCAGGCGCGCTGTTGTGAGCGTTGGCGGCAGCGTTTTGCTCTACGGAGATAAGACCTTTACCGTAGGCATTAGAGATCCCGAGGGCGGCGCGGGCAGATATATTGCAAAGCTCAGCGTTGAGCAAAGCTGTGTTTCAACCTCGGGAAGCTATGAGCAGAGCTTTGAAAAGGACGGCAAAAAATATCATCATATTCTTGACCCCGAAACGGGCTGTCCCGTTGATAACGGGTTGGTATCCGTTACCATGATTTCCGAGAGCGGACTTTTAAGCGACGCGCTGTCAACCGCCTGCTTTGTTCTCGGCATTGAGCGGGGGAGCGAGCTTGCCGCCGAATACGGATGTCGGGCAGTATTCATAACCGATGATAAGAAAATTTATCTTTCGGGAGTTTCCCGTGATGTCATTGAAATAACCGATAATTCATATACTTTTGCGGAGCAATAATAATGAAGCTTTTCAGAAAAGGCGATATTGCGGTGATTGCCGTTATACTTGCCGCCGCCGCGATTTTTGCCGTGCTCGTCAGGCTCGGCGGAGAAAATCCGCGGGCGGTTATAACCGTTGACGGCGAAACCGTTGAAACGATTGACCTTTCACAAGTCAAAGAAAAAATAATAATTCGCCCCGAAACCGTGCCCGAGGTGGTAATTACTGCCGAAAACGGAGAGATTTGGTTTGAACAGGCGGAGTGTGAGGACAAGCTCTGCGTTAAAGCGGGCAGGCTTTCACGCCGCGGCGATACCGCCGCCTGTCTGCCTGCAAAAACAGTTATAACAATTACGGGCGCTGATGTTGACGCAGTTGTTTATTGATTATGAAGAAAAATTTTGTTTACCGAACCGCGCTTACGGCAATTCTCTGTGCGCTTGCGCTGGCTTTGAGTTTTCTTGAAAGCCTGCTTCCGCCAATGCCGTTTCTGCCGCCGGGGGCAAAGCCCGGATTTTCAAACATAATAACGATGTTTGCCGCAGGGAATATCGGCTTTTCCGCCGCAATGACCGTTGCGCTTGTTAAGGGCGGATTTGCGTTTGTTACAAGGGGCTTTACCGCAGGAATAATGAGCCTTTCCGGAGGAATTTTATCGGCGGCGGCTATGTATCTTTTAATGAGATTTGCAAAAAATCGGCTCGGATTTATCGGCATTTCCGTTATCAGCGCGCTGTGCCACAACATAGGTCAGCTTTTCGCCGCGATTTTCATAACGGGCACGGCAAGCATCATGCTCTATGCGCCAGCGCTTGCGGTTTTCGGCGTTGCAACGGGAGCGGTGACGGGCGTTATTCTCAGAGCGGTTATGCCCGCGCTCGAAAAAATGAAAAAATACTTTTATTAAATCAGTCTTATTTTAAGGATAATTAAAAACATTCCTTTTTAAATATAAGAACGACAGGAGGAAAAAGATTATGGGAAAGACCGGCTTTGACGGCGTTTTGAAAGCTGTCAAAAAGGTCAGAGGCGGTGTTAAGGTTGCTCACCACAAAAACACCGCCGAAACGGAGGTCGTCAGGCTTCCCGTGCCGCAGAAGGTAACCATTCCTATGCAGCAGCATATCGGCGCTCCCTGTGAGCCGCTTGTAAAGGTCGGCGACAAGGTAGCCGTCGGTCAGCTTATAGGCGACACCGATAAGTTTGTCAGCGCGCCTATTCACGCGTCTGTTTCGGGAGTTGTAACGGCTGTCGGAGATGTGAAGCTGCCTAACGGCGTTATGTCGAAAGCGGTTACAATCGAGTCAGACGGTGAGATGAGGCTTTGGGAGGGCATTGAGCCGCCCAAGGTTGAAACACGCGAGGATTTCATCAAGGCCGTCAGAGCGTCGGGGCTTGTCGGCTTGGGAGGAGCGGGCTTCCCCACTCATATCAAGCTGAATTTTCCGCCCGATAAAAACATTGATACCCTTGTTATCAATGCGGCGGAATGTGAGCCTTACATAACCGTTGACTACCGCGAATGTATTGAAAATTCATGGGATATCCTTTCGGGAGTTTATACCATAAAGGATATGCTCGGCTTTAAGAATGTTATTATTGCCGCGGAGGATAACAAGCCTGAGGCATTTAAGGTTCTTAAAAACATTGCCGACCATAAGGACGATGTCAAGGACGAGGTTAAGCTTATGGTTCTTGAATCGAAATATCCCCAGGGCGCCGAGAAGATGATGGTTCAGTCGGCAACGGGCAGAAAGGTTCCGCCCGGAAAGCTGCCTGCGGATGTCGGCTGTGTTGTTATGAATGTTGCATCGGCGGCTTTCATCGCACGCTATCTTAAAACGGGCAAGCCGCTTGTCAGCCGTTCTCTGACGGTTGACGGCTCGGCAATAGCAAATCCCAAGAATGTCAGAGTTCCCGTGGGAACAAATATCGGCGAAATAATTGATTTCTGCGGCGGCTTCAGCGCGGAGCCCTGCAAAATCTTAACGGGCGGTCCGATGATGGGTCTTGCCATAGTCGGAACGGATCTTCCCGTGCTCAAACAGAATAACGCAATTCTTGCTTTTGCAAAGGATGACGCCGTTCTCAAGCCCGAAAAGGACTGTATACGCTGCGGACGCTGTGCCTCCGCCTGCCCTATGAGCCTTATGCCGACCAATATTGTCAGAGCGGCAAAGGCGAGAGATGTTGAAACGCTGAAAAAAATCGGCGTCAATGTCTGCATGGAGTGCGGGAGCTGTGCCTTTGCCTGCCCTGCGGGCAAGCCTCTGGTTCAGCATATGCGTCTTGCCAAGGCTATTCTCAGAGAGGAGGGCAATAAATAATGGTTGACGGAAAAAAGCTTGTTGTCAGCGCTTCGCCGCATCTGCGTTCTTCGGCGACTACAACAAGAATTATGCTTGATGTTATAATTGCGCTTATGCCTGCGCTTGCCGCTTCAATCGCAATATTCGGCCCGAGAGTGCTCGCAGTTACCGCAACCACGGTCATCACTGCCGTGCTTTCGGAATTTCTTGCAAGAAAGGCAATGAAAAGGCATAACACAATCGGCGATTTAAGCGCTGTTGTTACCGGAGTTATTCTCGCTTTCAATCTGCCCGTTGATATTCCGCTTTGGATGGCGGCTGTGGGCAGCGTTGTTGCCATTGTTGTTGTTAAGCAGTTTTTCGGCGGCATCGGTCAGAACTTTGCTAACCCCGCAATAGCGGCAAGAATTATTCTTCTGATTTCATTTGCAAAGGCTATGGGAAGCTGGACTGCTCCTCTTTCATGGAGAACCGACGCCGTTTCAACTGCCACTCCGCTTGCAAACATCACAGCAGGCAATATGGAAGCTCTGCCCTCGCTGACCGAAATGTTTATCGGTCTCAGAGGCGGCTGTCTCGGCGAAACCTGCGCCGCGGCGCTTATACTTGGCGGACTTTATCTGATTATCAGAAAGGTTATTTCCCCCGCAATTCCGCTTTCATTCATCGGCACGGTTGCCGTTGTTATGCTCATAGCGGGCAAGGGAGATTTTGAATATGTTGCCTATCAGCTTATGGGCGGCGGCTTGCTGCTCGGCGCGTTCTTTATGGCAACGGATTATTCCACAAGCCCCATAAACACCAAGGGCAGAATTATTTTCGGAATAGGCTGCGGTCTGCTGACCTCGCTTATCAGGCTTTTCGGCTCGCTTCCCGAGGGCGTTTCATTTGCAATTCTGATAATGAATTTGCTTGTGCCTCTTATTGAGATGGCAACCACTCCCAAGCCCTTCGGAACTCCCAAAAAGGAGAAAAAAGCAAAGGAGGAAGCGCAGAAATGAAATACATAAAAGAGTTTGCGGTTCCGACGGTTATCCTTTTTGTGATTTGCTTTGTTGCGGCTTTTCTGCTCGGAATGACAAATTCCGTTACCGCTCCCAAGATTGAGCAGCTTGCGCTTGAAACGGAGCTTAAATCAAGGCAAACCGTTTTCCCCGAGGCAGTCAGCTTCGGCGACGAGCTTTCCTCCGAGGAGGGAACAAGCGTTGTGCCCGCGCTTAATGCGGACGGCGGCGTTATAGGCTATGTTGTCGTTAACTCCGAAAAAGGCTACGGCGGCGATATTTCCGTTATGACGGGTGTTGATGCCGACGGCAAGGTTACGGGAGTTAACATTCTTTCTCACGGCGAAACGGCGGGTCTCGGCGCAAACGCAACCAATGAGAGCTTCCGTGACCAATTCAAAGGACTTATCGGCGGTATAACCGTTTCAAAGGATAAGGCGGGCGAAAATTCGATCGACGCTTTGACGGGCGCAACAATAACTTCAAGAGCGGTTGTCAGAGCGGTCAACGCCGCCATAGAAGCAGCGGGAGGTGAGAGCAATGGCTGATAAGAAAAAATCACTCGGCAAGGAATTTACAAAAGGTCTTATTGCTGAAAACCCGGTTCTGCGCCTTGTTCTCGGAACCTGCCCAACCCTTGCCGTTTCAACAAGCGTTGTAAACGCTATCGGTATGGGCATTTCGGCGATGATAGTTCTCGTTTGCTCGAATATCGTTATTTCTCTTTTGAGAAAAATAATTCCCTCAAAGGTTCGTATCCCCGCTTATATAGTTATTATCGCATCGTTTGTTACGATAGTTCAGATGATAGTCAAGGCGTTTGTTCCCGCTCTTGACGCGGCACTCGGAGTTTTCCTGCCGCTTATCGTTGTTAACTGCATCATTCTCGGCAGAGCGGAAGCATTTGCGGGCAAAAATTCCGTTATCGCTTCGGCAGTTGACGGCTTGGGTATGGGCGTCGGCTTCACGATTGCGCTTTGCTGCATGGCGTCGGTCAGAGAAATTCTCGGCGCGGGAACCTTCCTTGCAGGCGCACAGAACTTGCTTGTGCTTTTCGGCGACAATGTTCTTAACGGCTTCAACGGCTTCACGCTTATCCCGCAGGACGGCGTTATAAGCCCGATGATGATATTCATTCTCGCTCCCGGCGGCTTCTTCACTTTCGGAATTCTTATGGCGTGCGCCAACAGAATTGCAGAAAAGAAAGGCAAGCCCAAGGCTGATTTGGGCGGCTGTAAGGCGTGCCCGATGGCTAAAAACTGTGCAATTCTTGCCGAGGGCAAGGGCTGCGGCGAAAAAAAGGAGGGTGAACAGGCATGAAAATAGCTCTTTCCATTCTTCTGACGGCAATTTTGACCGAGAACTTTGTTCTCTGCAAGTTTTTGGGCATCTGCCCGTTCCTCGGCGTTTCCAAAAAGCTGAACACGGCGGTCGGTATGTCTGCGGCGGTTATTTTCGTTATGGCTCTTGCAACTGCGGTTACATATCCGATTAACAAATATCTGCTAATTGCAAACGGTTTGGAATATCTCCAGACAATCGTATTCATTCTTGTTATTGCGGCGCTTGTTCAGCTTGTTGAGATAATTCTCAAAAAGTTTATGCCCCCGCTTTATAACGCGCTGGGCATTTATCTGCCGCTGATAACCACAAACTGCGCGGTTCTTGGCGTTGTTCTTCTCAATGTCAGCAACGAGTATAATTTTGCTCACTCGATGCTCAACAGCGTGGGTGCGGGTCTCGGCTTTATGCTTGCAATGGTTATTTTCTCAGGCGTCCGCAGCCGCCTTGAAAGCTGCGATATTCCCAAATTTCTTCAGGGACTGCCCATCGTTCTGATAGCGGCTTCCCTTGTTTCCGTTTCTTTCCTCGGCTTTACGGGGCTTGTTGACGGAATATTCGGTTAAGGAGGCGGCAGTATGAATTGGGAATCAATATTGATTGCAGTCGGTATCGTTTCGGTTATCGGACTGATTGCCGCGCTCGGCCTTTCGATAGCTTCAAAGATTTTTGCAGTTCCCGTTGACGAAAAGGCGGAGAAAATCAGAGAATGTCTCCCCGGTGCAAACTGCGGAGCCTGCGGCTTTTCGGGATGTGACGGTTATGCCGCCGCGCTTTCAAAGGGTGAAACGCAAAATACGGCGCTCTGCGCTCCCGGCGGCAACGAAACCGCCAAAGCCATCGGCGAGATAACAGGGCTTGCCGCAGGCGAGGTTAAGCCTTCGGCGGCGGTCGTTCTCTGCCAGGGTCACAACATAAACGCTGAAATCAAGCTTGAATATCAGGGCGTTAAAAGCTGTAAAATGGCATCTCAGATTTTCGGCGGACCTAAGGAATGTATTTACGGCTGTATCGGCTTCGGCGACTGCGTTCAGGCTTGTGAATACGGCGCGATAAGCATTTGCGACGGCATTGCGAGGATTAATCCCTTTGAGTGCCGCGCCTGCCGCAAGTGCGTTAAAACCTGCCCCAAGGGTCTTATCGAAATGATGCCGCTTGAGGAAACCAAAGCCGCTGTTCTTTGCAAAAACCATGATAAGGGTGCGATAACCCGCAAGGAATGTAAGGCGGGCTGCATAGGCTGTATGAAGTGCGTCAAGGCGTGCGAGGAGGGAGCGGTAACGATTGACCGCTTCTGTGCAAAGGTTGATTATGAAAAGTGCGTCGGTTGCGGCAAATGCCACGCCGAATGCCCCGTCGGCGCTATCGATGTTATCAGCCTCGGCGTGAGAGTATAATAAAAAATTCAACGGGTCTGTATCCTGATTTTCGGATACAGACCCGTTTTTGCTATTTAACTTTGCCGTAAAGACAGCGCGTCATCTCTTTTTCGATTACCAAGCCGCAGTAATTGCACATAATGCATTTTGCCTGCGTCTGAGAGCCGTCTTTGAGCTTTTTTGCAAGGTTTGGCTCGCAGATAAACGGTCTGCACATCGAGATGAAATCCGCTTTTTTATTTTCAAGAATACTTTCCATATCGCTGAGCTTATGTATGCCGCCCACGGCTATTACGGGGACGGAAACATTGCTTTTTATGATTTCGGTGTTGTTGACATTAAAATTTTCAACAGGAGTCGGCTGCTTGATAAGCGGATTTACAAGGTTAGCCGCAGAAAGAGAAATCTTTTTCAGCAGGGGAGGGAACGAAGCGCAGGGCTCTCTGTATTTAAAAACAGCGTCCATGGGCATCAGCTTGCTTCGCATTGTGTTCATTCCGTCCTGCACCGTTCCGCAGGAAACCTCTATTGCATCGCAGCCTGCCGCTTCAAGCCTTTTGCAGATTTCAACGGAGGAATTTATGTCCATTCCGCCCTTTCGGTTATCCTCGGCGCTCAGCTTAATCCAAACAGGCAGCTTTGTGCTCTGCTTAATTCCTTTGATAATCAGCTCAACAATTCTGCACCGTTTTTCCAATGTGCCGCCCCATAAATCAGACCGCCTGTTTCCGTAAGGAGAAAGAAAATCGTGAAGCAGGTATCCGTGACCTGCGTGAAGCTGAACGGCGTCAAATCCCGCTTTTTCAGCTCGGACGGCGGCATTGACAAAATCGTTGATGATTTTTCGTATTTCATCTTCACCGAGTTCTTTTGCCTTGTCGGGATAGAAAGCGTGAAAAACATTTGAAGGAGCAACCTTTTGACAGCCTATTGTTTTGGAAGAAGTCTGCCTGCCGCAATGGGCAATTTGCAGCACAATGGGCGTGCCGTGGCGGTGAACCGCTTCGGTCAGCTCTCTGTATTTATCAATTACATCATCGCTGAATATTTTAAGCATTTTCGGATAGGGCGAAACGCCGTTTCGGCTGACCGCCGCATAGCCCGTGATAATACAGCCGACCTCGTTTTCGGCAAGATACTCATATTTTTTAATGAGCATTTCGCTCGGAGCGCCGTTTTTTTCAGCCAAGCCGTCATGCGTTGCGCTTCGGATTATTCTGTTTTTGACTTCAATCCCCGAAATCTCTGTTTTTTCAAAAAGCATAATTATTTAATCAAATCGTTCTTTTTTATGAAATTTATCGTTTCGTCAACCGTTGTGAAAGCCAGAGCAACGCTTGTGTCCGCCGCGCCGTAATAGATGGCGATTTTTCCGCTTTCGCTGTCCGCAAGGGCGGCACAGGGGAAAACAACATTCGGCACATCGCCGACACATTCATAATTTTCGTGCGGCGCAAGCAGGAAGCAGTCCGCTCTGTGCTTGACTATCCACGGCTTTTCAATATCGAGAATTGCCGCACCCATGCTGTAGGTGAAGCCGTTGCAGCTTGTGATAACGCCGTGATAAAACATCAACCAGCCCTCGTCCGTTTCAATGGGGGTGGGTCCCGCGCCGACCTTTGTCATCTCCCAATTCTTTACGGGGGACATAACAAAGCGGTGCTTGCCCCAATAGGTCAAATCCTTGCTGCGGCTGATAAAAATATCGCCGTAAGGGGTGTGACCTCTGTCGCAGGGGCGGATGAGCAGCATATATTCATCGTTTATTTTTCTCGGGAACAGCACGCCGTTGCGGGCAACGGGATAGCAGGCGTCCTCAAGCTGAGTCCACTCTTTAAAGTCGGTTGTGTAAGCTATGCCGATGGTTGTGCCATGCGGAGTGAGATTGACCCAAGAGAGATAATATTTGCCGTCAATCAGGCAAAGGCGGGGGTCATAGCCCTCAAAGATGGTTTTTTCTTCAAGCTCCCAATTTACAGCGTCCTTGCTGAAGCCCGTAACGATTTTTTGATCGCGCGAGCGGAAGTCAACGCGGAATACGCCCGCAAATCCGTCGCCGAAAGGTACAACGGCGGAGTTGAAAATGCTGTTTGCCATAAAAAGATTGTCGCGGGTTATAATGGGATTGCCGCTGTAACGCCAAACGGGATATTCATATCCGGCGGGCTTATCCTGCCAGGGAATATTCTGAATTTTTTCGCCGATTATTTTTGCCATTTTTGTTTCCTCTTTTCGTTGTGTTTTTTATGAGTATATCATAGTTTGGAATTAAAAATCAATTACTTTATATGCCGCATTGCGTCAACATCATACCATTTCACTTCAAATCCCGCTCCGTGAGAGCAAAATACCGATGATGACGGATTTTCAAGATCTCTGTCTTTTTCATATCCGATTTCTTCAATCACCTGAGCCGCATTGTGACATTCGCGGTAGCCGTTTTCTTTCATCGAAACAAAGCCTCTGCCGCCCGTATAAGCCGCAACCTCCTCGGGATAATTCATAAATTCCGAAACGGGAGCACAGCCTGTAATGATTGCCTCTGTTTCCGTCATTTCGGGAGCTTCAAATTCCCCGCAAAGGCGCTGAATATCGGAAATCGCTCTGCCGAGAAATGCGGAAGGAACCCGCAGGGTAAAGGCATAATAAGGTTCAAGCAGAATGTTTTCCGCTTTTTCAAGTCCCTGACGGATTGCGCGGTAGGTCGCTTCTCGGAAATCGCCGCCCTCGGTGTGTTTCAAATGTGAGCGGCCTGCGGTGAGAGTTATTTTAACATCGGTCAGCGGAGAGCCCGTCAGAATTCCGATGTGTTCCTTTTCGAGAATGTGAGTGAGCACAAGATTGCGGAAGTTTGAGTCAAGCATTTCAAGGCTGCATTCGTTTGCGGCTTCAATTCCGCTGCCGCGCTCGCCCGGTTCAATTCGGAGCTGAACCTCGGCATAATGCCGCAAAGGCTCATAGTGACCGTAGCCCATGACGGGGGCGGCAACCGTTTCTTTATAAAGAATTCTGCAATCGCTGAAATCAATGTTAATTCCGAACCGCTCCTCAACGAGCGATTTGAGGATTTCAAGCTGAATTCTGCCCATAACATGGATTTGGATTTGTTCCTCGCCCGAAAAAGAGCGGATTTGTACCGAAAGCTCGGGCAGTTCTTCTCCGAGAAGCCTCAGCTTTGAATACACGGTGTGGATATCCGCAGAGCCGTCCGTGATAACCCGTGATGAAAGCAGGGGAGTGAGCTTCGGCTTTCGGCTTGATAATTCACCGTTTTTATCGAGCATTTCATCCGGATGAACGCTTTCAAGCCCCGTAACGGCACACACCGAGCCTGCACCGACCGATTGAACGGCTTCAAATTTTTCGCCCGAATATATCCTGATTTGGTCGATTTTTTCACCGCCGAGCGGCATTTTAACCGAAAGGGAACCGCCCGTTATTTTCAGAAAGCTTATGCGGTTTCCCTGCGAGTCGTGGAGAATTTTGTAGGCATACGCCCCGAAATCCTCGGGATAATCTTTAAGCAGAGTGTATTTTTCAATTCCGTCAAGCAGGGCGTCAACGCCGCGGTCAAACAGCGCCGAGCCGAAAAAGCATGGGAAAAGCTCTCTGCCCGCAACAAGGCGGGAAATGCTTTTTTTCAGAAATTCTTCATCGCTCTTGCCCGAAAGATAAGCTTCAAGCAGATCTTCGCTGAGCATTGATATTTCTTCATTCAGCTTATCTTCTTCAAGAGAAAAATCAACGCAGTCCTCGCCGAGCTTTGCTTTCAGCTCTTTCATCATATTCTGCCCGTCAAAGCCCTCTCTGTCCGTTTTGTTTACAAAGATGAAAACGGGGATTCTGTATTCTTTAAGAAGCTGCCAGATTGTTTCCGTGTGGCTCTGCACGCCGCTTGTGCCGTCAATTACCAAAACGGCATAGTCGAGCACGCCGAGAGTGCGTTCCATCTCGGCGGAAAAATCAACATGACCCGGAGTGTCAATCAAAGTGAAGCGTTTTTCGCCGATTTTAAACGGATTTTGCTTTGAAAAAATGGTTATTCCGCGGCTTCTTTCAAGCTCGTGTGAATCAAACCAAGAGTCCTTCTTGTCAACTCTGCCGAGCCTGCGGATTGCGCCGGTTTTATAAAGCATCGCCTCGGTCAGCGTGGTTTTGCCCGCGTCAACATGGGCAAGAATTCCGATAACGCTTTCATTTGCTTTTATCATAATTCACCCCGTGCTTTATCGGCAATTTCAATCAGTTCCCGCTCACTTTCGATATCGGCGGGATAAGGATATGAAACAGCGCGCTTATTAAAGAGCGCTTTGATTTTTTCCGCCTTTTCTTCATCCTTATCGCAAAGCAGAGCGATTGCGTATTCCGTTCGGATAACGCTCGGATATGCTTTCATTGATTTCATAAAGCTTTTTTGTTCCTTATCAAGAAGCTTTTGAATGACCTCGGGGCGGTTTTCTCCGATGACCTCGCAGAATATGCGGTCGCATAACATAAGACGGCGGTGAACGCCGACAATTTTGCTTTCCTCGGAAAGCAGTTTTTTGATAAGCAAATCAGCCTGCGAAAAATTTTTCTCATCCATAAGGCGGTTACACGCCATAACGCCGAGAACGCAGGTCATGCTGTTTTTCATTCCCTCGCCGTCAGGCACGGAAAACCAATCCTGCGGCATATCCTTCATCCTGACGCCCGCCGCAGTCAGCTCAACCGATTTCATCTGAATCCAAAAAGACCGCATAGCCTCGGGGTTTTTTCCGAGAGAAAAAGCGTTATGACCGTCATTGTCAATAGCTCCGAGGCGCATCGGAACGCCGTTCATCAATGCAAATCCGAAGCCGATAACCGAAAATGAGATTATCAAAGCCGCGGCGGCGGGAGCAAAATCTTTGACGAAGAAATATAAAATCAAAAAAGCAAATCCCAAAACAGCGTTAAAAATCGAGCCGCCGAGATTATAAAGCACATAAGGAATCTTGCCGTCATTCATATCGGGCGGAGCGAGCAGACATTGACCGCCCGTGCCCGCAAGTGAGAATTTCTTTATTTTCAGCCTGCCGTTTTCCTTAATAAGAATGACATTGGCAATGCGGAAGGACAGAAAGCGGTAGCCCGTGAGCAGACCGAAAACCAGATGCCCCGCCTCGTGAATGACAAGCTGGAGAAAGAAAACCGCGTAGAAAGCCAACAGCAGCAGGATTATTCTTGCCGCAGCCGCGCCAGGCGAAAGCTCAAATATACCCGATTCGGCGCAGTATCTGCCTATGAAAATGCCGCATACGCCGCCGATTATGAGAAAAAACACCATGGAGATGTAATTTTTAATATCGAACTTTTTCTTGCTTTTGCTCATTTTATTACAACCTTATAATAAATTATTTTGTGCTCAAACGCCGTCATAGCCGAGGTCGAGAACCTTTTTTATCCCTTTCTTGACATCAAGCAGGCTGTCATATTCATACCACGGCGCGTCGCGCGAAACCGTTTTGACAAGCGCGGGGCAGATATCCTTGCTGATGATGTATTTTGTAACCTTGAAATCGTTGCGGATATTTTTCGTCAGATATGACCTGTAAACAAGGCTGTAATCCGTGAGAAGCAGGAAAACGCCCTTTTGAAACTTCATCAAATCGTTTGTGGGGATATCTATAAGCTTTGCTTTCGGAGAGGCTGTTTTTGCCCTTGCGTCGGCGGATTCACGCATTTCCTTGAATGATTCGGGTGTTATTATCCTCGGCTTCATTCTCTCGTCAAGAGTGTTGTATATTGTTATTTTCAAGTCATTGAGCCAACACTCCGCCGTTACGGGGTCGGTTGTATAGCTGTCGTTATCGCTGATTTCAACCGTATAAATAACGCAGTCGTCATCAAAAACAGCTCTGCCTTTAAGCGCAAAGGACATTGCGACATAAAGGGATTTTGAAAAATCAATCAAAGGAGAGGAGTTATAATAATGCTGAGAAAAAGCGCAGAATTCATAAAGCCTGTATTTCCCCGCCTTGCCGAAGGTGGAGTTATAAAACCCGAAGCAGTTGCCGTTTGATTTGTAATAATCAATCAGGAAATCAGAGGTTATGTTTATGAACCGCTCGCCGTTTTTAAGCAATTCTTTTCTGTTTCTGAGAATAGTCGGCACAAGCGGGCGGCTTATGTCGTTTATTCTCTCTCCCCGGTAGAAAATGCGCCCCTCGCCGCTGTTGAAGCGTGCCATCAGCTCTTTATCAAATTCGTCAAGGCTTTCAATGCGCTTTTCGCTCACGCTGAAATCAAAATCCAGCTCGTCCTCAAGCGCTTTGCCGAATTCGTTAAGTGTCATTCGTTTGTTATCCATTTTTCCTCCGTGAATTTACCGTTTATCCGCGTTTAAGACGGATTGAAGTTACCGAATATGCGGGCGCGGTGAAATTAAAGCTTTCCGAAAATCCGCCGAGCGAAAATTCTTCCATAACGCAATCCTCTTTTTCGCCGAGGATATTGTCATTTGAAAGGCTGTCGCCCGCAACCTGATTTATAACTGCCGAGCCGCTGATTTTTGCGCCGTCTATATTGACTGCGAAAACTCTGCGGGATGAGGTAACATTGACCAGCTTTATAATTATGTCGCCCGATTCGTCCGTGCTGACAACCTGATAAGCTTCTGCCTCGGCATCCGAGCGGAAATCGAAGTCCACATAAAGCTCGCCGTCAATGTAGCATTTGACCGCCGTTCCGGAAACAACGACTTTAAGATTATAGGTTTTTCCCGTTTCGGCGGTAAAGGGCTTAACCGTTCCCTGTATTCTGCCTGTTTTAACACCGTTTTCTATCCTTTGCAGGCACGAAACCGTGTTTTGCCAACCGCCTATATTCCAGAAAAAGCAGTTTTTCGTGTCCTTAACCGCAAACGGAATTATGAAGCCCTCTTCGCCGTCAAGCTTGGTTGCTTCAACGGTATAGGTATAATCAGTCCAGCCGTCGCAGCCGTAATAGGCGACCGTTCCCGTGTTGCTGTAAGGCATCCATGTTGAGCCCTGAACGAGCTTTCCGCCCGTTATTTTAAATTCTCCGTCAGTGGCGTTATCCCAATTCCA
Organism: Acutalibacteraceae bacterium; assembly: GCA_051881535.1. Lineage (GTDB taxonomy): Bacteria > Bacillota > Clostridia > Oscillospirales > Acutalibacteraceae > CAG-177. Next base: position 63,168 of record JBJEQB010000041.1, read on the forward strand.
CCAAAAGTCATTGACGGTGAAACGGTCTGAACCGAGCGTTTTTCCGCTTTTGTTGCTGACGATTTTAACATTGTCAAACTGCGCCGCGGTGTACCAGGTTCCCACGCCCACTCTGCCGCTCAAAGGCTTTTGCTCAACCGCCGCGCCGTCAAGTGAGGAGGAAATAAGCTTTGTTCCCGTGTTTCTCGAAAACAGCTTTTGAACATAATAGTTTATCGAGCCCGTGACAGTGTGATTATTAAACCATATGAGGTCGGGCGCCCAATGCCGCGCCGTTGTGTTGCCGAAAAGGGGAGCATATGCCGCCATTCTGACTATATCGCCGTTGCGTTCAAGCCCCGTCATATATGCCGCCTCCGCAAGAGCGGATTTGAGCGTGTTGGATTTTGCGGCATATTCGCCAAGGAAAACATTGATTGCGCCGCCGTAAATCGTGTCGGTCATTTCGCTCACGGAGCGTTTGTAATTATCTTCATCATAATAATCCGCGTTTTTCAAAAACCATTCGGGTTCGTTGTAATAATGCTGATCAACCGCGCCCGCAAAATCGCGCGCGTTTTTCGATTCGCCGAGCTGTTTCTTGGCGTAATCATAGGCTTTTTTGTAATTATCGCTGTTGGTTGCGTCAAATGCGCCCGAGGAATATATCAGCTCTATTCCGTCATAAAGCTCAGGATTTGCCGCCTTTGCATCGTTGAAGGCTTCAAGGAATGCATTATAGCGTTCAAAATAGACTTCTCCCTCATTTTCGTTGCCGATGCATATATATTTCAGCTCAAACGGAGCTTCGTGGCCGAGCGAAGCTCTGACTTTGCCCCATTTTGAATCGGCAGAGCCTCGGCAGAATTCAACAAGGTCAAGCATATCCTGAATATAGCCTGCAAATTCCGCGCTTTCCATATCAACGGGGCCTCTGCCGCGCATCTGGCAGTAAAGCCCGCAGTTGAGAACGGGAACGCCGACTGCGCCGATATCCTCGGCAAGCTGAAAGTATTCATAAAATCCGAGCCCGTATGACATAAAGCAAGGCCACGGGTCATCCGTTGCGGCAATGTCCGTCCAAAGGTTAATTCCCTGCTTTCTTGCCGCCACATCGCCGTATTTACCGTTAAATTCAAGCGGCTCTCCGTCACTTCCCGTTGCTATCGAGTCTTTCCAGCTGTATGCCGTTGCGGCGTCATAGCCTTCAATAACACAGCCGCCGGGGAAACGCAGGAATTTCGGCTCAAGCTCCGCAAGCATTTCGCCCATATCGCGGCGCATACCGTTTTTTCTGCCCATAAAGGTGTCTTCCGGGAAAAGCGAAACCATATCGAGAGCGGCAGAGCCTTTGTCGAGCAAAACCTGAAGCTTTACGCCCGTGTCGGCGCTTTCGGAGCTTGCAAGAGTTACGGAATATTTTTGCCATTCGCCCGATATTCCGTCAATAACAGCCTCGGCGGCGGTTTTGTCCCCGACCGCGAGCCTGACGGTCAGCCTGCCCGAATAGCCGTCAATTCCCTTTGCATAAACGGAAAAGCTGTATTTTTTACCGTTCTCGACAGCCATTCCGTCAAGGAAGCCCTTGTTGGATATGCCCGCCTGCAAATCCGAGGGATTTGTAAGCACAAGATAGTTTGTGTTGTTTTCGTTGAGGGCGTTTTCTTTGTCGTTGACTGCAACTCTTGCCTGCGCGCCTCCGACCGATTCCCAGCCGTAGAGCTGATCGCCCTGTGCAAGCTCGGTGAATTCAAAGGAACGGTTGACAACCATTTCGGCATAAAGTCCGCCGTCTGCGGCAAAATTGATGTCCTCAAAAAACACGCCGAAAAGCAAATCGCTGATGTCGTGAAGCTCATTGTCCGCATCAATTTTCAGGGAATAGTCCGCGGCGGCGCTGTCATAAGCGACAACGGAATTTTCGGCGGGTCTTTCGATTTCGGGCTCGTTTTTTTCAAAAATCCCGCCCGTCAGCGTCATAAACGCCGCGGTGAGCAGAGCGGAAAATTTTTTAAGAGCAAGAATAACCGTGTGTTTCATTTTCGTTCCCTCGCTTTTCCAATATACATTAATAATATAATAAAGGGAATTAATCGTCAATGCTTTTCAAAGAAAAAAGCCGAATTGCACACAGCACGGTGCAAAATCGGCTTTTATTACTTATTCACAGGAATTTATCGTGCTTTTCCGCCCTTCATTTCAATCAGCTCGCGGTAGCTTATCAGCTCCACGCCGTGGTTTTTGAGGTATTCGTGAGTGTAGGGGTCTTTCATCAGCTCATATTCCCAAACTCTGTCGCGCCACAGGGCGGTTATTCCTTTAATCTCATCGTTTTCAACTGCGGGGTGAATATAGGTTTCCGTAACTCCGTCGGGTAAATCCGTCCATATTTTAAGGATTGTATCACGGTATGTTTCATAGCTCTTCCGCATATCGTCGTTCCAATCGGGGAAAAGGAGATAGTCGGGCATAACAACATGGTATTTTTTGCCCCAATACTTTGAGAGCAGGGTTATGCCGCTGTAAAGAAAATACGGAACGCCTTTCGGGCAGATTCGCTTGTCGTGAGAGGTGTAAAGTCTGTAAGAATAGCCGTAATCGCCGCATATTTTAAGAGCGAGCTTAGAGAGCCCGAGGCGACCCGTCTGGTGACCGTAAAGCGAGCCCATATGGTTGTCGATATGAGAGGGCTTCATGCCCATGCTGTGAGCAAGGTCAATCTGCGCTCTAACTTCTGCTTCTATTTCTTTGTTGGACGCGTGCTTTTCAACCTCGTCACTCTCGTGCCACATAAAGCCGTCTTTATCAACAAGGGTTTTGCCGTCGGTCAGCGGCTTCCAGCGGTAGGTTTTCCATTCGCTCGTCAGAGTGGTATGGATACCGATGGCATATTGCGGATTTTCAACCGAAAACCGAACCGCTTCCTTTGCAGCGGGGCAGGGCATCATAACAGTTGAGGATTTAAGAAAGCCGCCCTTGAAAAGCTCCTGAACGGCGATATTTGCGCCGGTGCACATTCCGTAATCGTCTGCGTTGACGATGAGATATTTCGGCATATTGATTATTCCCCTTTATATATATTCAAAAATGATACTTGCACATAATATCATAAACAGAATGAATAATCAACAGTTATTTTGCCTGAAACGGAAAATAAAGCAATATTTCGAGCCTGCCGCCGCGGTAATCGGCGGAAATGCTGCCGCCCATGCTCTCTGTGAGACTTCGTGAAATTGCAAGCCCCAGCCCCGTTGATTTTTCTGCCGATTCAACGGTATAGAATCTGTCAAACAGCTTGCCCACCTGCGTTTCGTTAAGCTTCGGAGCGGAGTTTGAAAAGGTGATTTTGCCGCTGTCCGCAAGGGCTATATTCAAGTCGCCGTCACTGTATTTCAGAGCATTGCTCAGAATATTTGAAAAAATCCGCATCAGAGCCGCTCTGTCAAGAATTCTGACGAGCTTTGTCTCTGTTATCGATATCTGCGGCTCAATGCCCCTCTCCTTGAAAGCTCCGTAAAAAGCCGCAATGCTTTCTTCAAGCGCGCCGTTTATCGAAACCTCTTCAAATTTCAGCCTGTCTTCTTCATCTATGACAAGCGAATATTCAAAAAGCTCCTCGGTTAACTGCTTGAGCGCATCGGTTCTGTTTTCGATAATCGAGAGGCACCTGCCGACCTCGGCGGATTTTTCTTCTGATTTCAGCAGGTTGAGATAGCCGCAGATTGCCGTCAGCGGCGTTCTCAGATCGTGTGAAATATTTGTGATTGCGGTTCTCAGCTCGTCATTTTTTGATTTGAGCCGTAATTCTTTCTTTCTCAGCTCTTTGATTCTTTCGTTAAGAGCCAAAGCCGTTTCTTTAACAGCCTTATTCCTTGTCGAAACGGTTATCAGGGCATTTGTATCGCCTTTCAATATTTCTTCGAGCTGAGAATTGATGCTTTTAAGCTCTTTTTTTAACGCTGTCAGCCTTACCGCCAAAACAGCAATCATTACAGCCAAAGCCAAAACAGCCGCAACCGCATATTTCATATAATCACCTAAGCAATATCTTTTTTCCTGAATATAATCATTCCGATTGCAGTTCCGATTAATATTAAACCGCAGGAATAAATCGGGAATTCCTTTTTGCATACGGAACCCGCATCGTCGATTGCGCCCGAAAGCTGAACGCATTGACCCGTCGGATTTGCATCGTTGATAAATTCATATACTTTTCTTTTTGTCCCTCTGAGATAATTGGGATTGGGCGCTTCGGTCTCTTCGATAAGTTGACCCGTTTCTGTATCCATATAAACCGATGACGGATAGAACTCCGGCTCTTGAAGCTTCGATTCGGTCATAACGGCTGTAAAGAACATAGCCATAGCGGCAACAAGCGAAACAACTGCCGTAGCGGATTTTTTGCCGCAGTTCATCGCAACTGCAAGGAACACGGCAACATACGAAAACGCCGCAAGGCAAAGCACAAGAGCAATTATAATCAGCACCGAAGCTTTTGCCGCAAATTTTTTGCAAAGGACAAATCCGAAAATCAACGAACCTGCATAATAGAAAGCAAAAAACGCAACCATTGCGACACAGCACACAATGTATTTTGAAAAATATATCGATGTTCTTGATTTTCCGTTTATCATTTTATTTCTCAAGGTGCCGTTTGAATACTCCGTGCCGACAAATAGGCTGACAAATATTGCGGCGACAAAGCTGACAACCATTCCCACGGCAAATAATGCCATGTCGATTTTCGGCTCAATATCCGAAACCTTTGCGCCTATATAAACATAAATCTGAACGAGTGCGCCGAAAACGAACGCCGCCGCCGATAAAAACCAAAACAGTTTGTTCTTAGAAAGCCTTAAAAATTCAGCCGATAACAGATTTTTCATTATCTTTCGCCTCCCACAAGATTAATAAAATAGCTTTCCAGACTTTCTTCGGATTCTGACATTGAAATAACTCTGCATCCCTGCTCTTTCAGCTCCGTAACAAAGCCTGTCACCTCCGGGGTTGCGTAGATATATGCTTCATCATCGGAAATAACGGCATATTCAATTTTCTTATCGTCAAGGCAGCGAATAAGTCCGTTTATATTATCAACCTTGATTTTTATGCGTTTTCTGCATCTGTTTTCAAGTTCCTCTGCGCTGATTTCGGAAACTATGCTGCCTTTGTCAATAAATCCGTAATGCGTTGCAAGCTTTGAAAGCTCGCCGAGGATGTGGCTTGATATCAAAACGGTTATGCCCATCTCACGGTTCAGCTTCAGAATCAATTCACGGATTTCAACGATACCCTGAGGGTCAAGTCCGTTGACAGGCTCATCGAGAATCAGAAAATCGGGATTTCCCGAAAGCGCAACGGCAATGCCGAGCCTCTGCTTCATTCCGAGAGAAAAATTGCCGACCTTTTTCTTGCCCGTATCTTCAAGTCCGACAAGCTTCAGCAATTCCGGAACGGTTGAATAATCAGGGTTGCCTATCAGCCGATACTGATATTTCAGATTGTCGGCGGCTGTCATATCATAATACAGCGACGGCGTTTCAACAACTGCTCCGATTCTTCTGCGTGCTTTTGCAATATTCCTGCTGCCGCTTTCCGCACCGTAAAGGGTGTAAGAGCCGCTTGAAGGCTCCTGCAAGCCGCAGATAAGGCGAATGAGAGTTGTTTTGCCTGCTCCGTTTTTGCCGACGAAGCCGTAAATTGCCCCTTTCGGGATGTGCATGGAAAAATTATTGAGAGCTTTGAATTTTCCGTAGCTTTTGCTCACGGAATTCACACTCAGAACATATTCCATAAGAATTCCTCCTTTTTTCTTTATGCTCCGATTTTAAACCCGAAAGGTTAAGAAAGCGGTAAAGAAAAGAGTTAAGAATATGTTAAGATTTCATTTTAAAGCCGATTCCCCAGACTGCCTCTATGCAGTCGCCGCAGCCCGCGTCGGAGAGCTTTTTGCGAAGATTGCTGATGTGGACTTTAAGCGAGCTTTCCGTGCAGTCGGGCGTATCGCGGCTTATCAGCTCCAAAAGGCTTGATTTTGTTATGACCTGCGAGGGGTTAAGCATAAGCTGCTTTAAAATTGCGTATTCCGTCCTTGTAAGCTTAACGGGAGTACCACCGACGCTGACGGAATGTGTCTGTTCCTCAAGAGTGAGCTCGCCGAAGGTCAGCGATGCGCCGACTGCGGAGCTTTTGCGAAGCTGAACCTCTATTCTCGCAAGCAGCTCGCCGATATCAAACGGCTTTGTGACATAATCCGCCGCTCCGCCGAGCAGAAGCGAAATTTTGCCGCCGATATCCGCCTTTGCGCTCGTTATGATAACGGGGAAATCCTTTATCTTCGGCAGAAGCTCCTCGCCCGAAAGCCCGGGCAACATAAGGTCGAGCAAAATCAGATCGGGCGTGTTTGTTTTGAGCAGGAGCAGAGCTTCCGTGCCCGAATAGGCTCTGAGAATGCCGAAGCCTCGCTTTTCGAGCGTTTCTTGAAGCATATTTCCGATATACACATCATCGTCAATTATCATTATTCTTTTCATATCTTACCTCTGAAATCACGGTTATAAAGCCATTATACATTTTTGCCGTGGCAATATCAATAAATTTTCTGCAAATAAAAAGCAACGGCACGGCAGATTAAAGCCAAAAACGGTCATTAATCTTGCCGTGCCGAATTAAAATGTTTATTCTTCAATAGCTTCAATCAGCTTATCCATTGCAAGCTCGAGAAGCTCAAACGGAATGTTCAGGGGCGGAAGCAGGCGCACCTTGGTTTTTGCGCTGAGCACGAGCACGCCTTTTTCCATAGCGGAGGCGATAACCTCCTTGGCGGGCTTTTCACACTCAATTCCGAGCATAAGCCCCTTTCCCGTTATGCTCTTAACGCCCTTGCAGGCGGAAAGACGGGAGATAATGTATTCGCTCCGCTTGCAAACGCCCTCGAGAAGCTCACCGTCAATTCTCGAAAGAATGCTGATTGCGCCCGCGCAGCAGATGGGGTTGCCGCCGAAGGTTGAGCCGTGAGAGCCGGGAGTTAAGGTGTCCTTAACCTTTTCGCCGAGCATTGTGCAGCCGAGCGGCAGACCGCCCGCAAGACCCTTTGCGGTTGAAACAATGTCGGGCGTTATGCCGTAATTCATATAGCTGTAAAGCTTGCCCGTTCTGCCGTTGCCGGTCTGAACCTCGTCAATGATGACGAGCATATTCTTTTCCTCGGCAAGCGCGCATACGCCTTTGACGAATTCCTCCGTCAGCGGGCAAACGCCGCCCTCGCCCTGAATTGTTTCCATCATAACAGCCGCACAGCCGTTGCTTTCCGCAAGCTCGCGCACGCTGTCAAGATTATTTGCCTCGGCGTAAACAAAGCCGGGAGTAAACGGGCCGAAGTCCTTGTGGAAGCTGTCCTGCCCCGTGGCGGCGAGCGTTGTTATCGTTCTGCCGTGGAAGCTGTTTTTGAGCGTAATTATTGTTGAATTGCCCTCGCCCTTGTTTTTCAAAGCCCAAAGGCGGGCGGCTTTTATGGCACATTCGTTTGCCTCTGCGCCCGAATTTGAGAAAAACACCTTTTTCATGCCCGTTCTTTCGCAGAGCATTGCGGCAAGCTCGGCACAGGGCTTTGTGTAATAGAGATTTGAGGTGTGCCCGAGTATTGAAGCCTGAACGGTTATTGCTTCAAGCCATTCATCGTCCGCCGCTCCGAAGGTATTAACGGCAATGCCGCTGCCCAAATCTATATATTCCTTTTCGTCCTCGCCGTAAAGCAGAGAGCCGTTGCCCTCCGAAAGCTCAACGGGGAAACGGGCGTAGGTGTTGGCGATGAATTGCTTGTCTTTTTCAAAAGTATTCATTTTATATCCTTTCTTATCCCTGAACAAACATTGTTCCGAGACCCTCATCGGTGAGTGTTTCTATAAGCAGAGAGTGCGATACTCTGCCGTCGATGATGAAAACTCTTTTAACTCCGCGGCGGATTGCCTCGCGGCAGCAGTCGATTTTCGGAATCATTCCGCCCGATATTATGCCCTCATTGACAAGCTGGGGAATGTCGCTGACATAGATTTTGGGAATAAGCGTTGACGGGTCGTCCTTATCGCGCAGAATTCCCGCAATGTCAGTCATTGAAATCATACTTTCAGCCTTGAGAACGCCCGCAATTCTTGCGGCGGCGGTGTCGGCATTGATGTTATAAACATTTCCGTCGGAGTCACAGCCTGTTGTGGATATAACGGGTATGTAGCCGCAGGCAAGTAAATCGTTTATCGGCTCGGGGTTAACATCGGTTATCTCTCCGACGAAGCCGAGCCTTTCGTCCTTGGCTTTTGCGGTTATGAGCGCGCCGTCCGCGCCGCAAAGCCCGATAGCCTTGCAGCCGAGCCTGCCGAGCAGAGCGACAAGGCTTTTGTTTACCTTGCCTGCAAGCACCATCTGAACTATATCGGCAGTTTCTTTATCGGTTACGCGCAGTCCGTCAACAAATTCGCTTTTTTTGCCGACCTTTTTGAGCATATCCGTTATTTCGGGGCCGCCGCCGTGAACGAGAACAACCTTAATTCCTATCAGAGAGAGCAGAGCGATATCGCCCATAACGGCGTCTTTCAGCTCCTCGTTTATCATGGCGTTGCCGCCGTATTTTATAACAACGATTTTGCCCGAATATTTTTGAATATAGGGAAGCGCTTCAACGAGCACCTTTCCTCTGAGTGCGTTGGAAATTTCCATTTGATTGCCTCCTCAAGTTCTGTAATCGCCGTTGATTTTAACATAGTCATATGTTAAATCACAGCCCCATGCGGTTGCGCTTGCACTGCCGCTGTTGAGATTGATAAGAATTTGTATCTCGTTTTCCGTCAGAATTTTCTTGGCAAGCTCCTCCGAGAAATCTATTCCCGAGCCGTTTTTGCAAACCGCGATTTCACCTGCCGCCGACTTAAAGGAAACATCGATTTTTTCAACATCCACGCTCGCGCCGCTGTAACCTATCGCGCAGAGAACTCTGCCCCAATTCGCGTCCGCGCCGAACATTGCCGCCTTGAAAAGAGATGAGCAGATAACGGATTTTGAAACGGTAACGGCGGTTTCTTTTGACTCAGCGCCGCTTACGATACATTCAAGCAGCTTTGTGGCTCCCTCGCCGTCGCCCGCTATCATTCTGCAAAGGCGGGTGGTTACTGCGCTCAGAGCCTTTTTGAATTCGTCAAAATCCGCGCCCTCACAGGTGATTTCGGCGTTGCCTGCAAGTCCGTTTGCCAGAACGGAAACCATATCGTTTGTCGAGGTGTCGCCGTCAATGCTTATCATATTGAAAGAATCCTTGACATCCTCGCTCAGAGCCTTTTGAAGCATTTCGGGTGAAATTGCCGCGTCCGTGGTAACAAAAACAAGCATTGTTGCCATGTTGGGGTGAATCATTCCCGAGCCCTTGGCAATGCCGCCGATTTTACATTCCTTTCCTCCGATATTTAAAGAAAAGGCTGCGCTCTTTTCTTTTGTATCGGTTGTCATAATAGCCGCCGCCGCGCTTTCGCTTCCGTCCGTTGAAAGCTCACTTGCAAGGCTCGGAATACCCTTTGCAATCGGCTCGATGTCAAGAGGCTGACCGATAACGCCCGTTGAAGCAACGATTATGTCTTTATCGCTTATGTTAAGCTCCTTTGAAATGAGAGCGCACATTTCTTCGGCAATTTCAACTCCGTTTGCGTTGCAGGTGTTGGCGTTGCCGCTGTTGCAGATAACCGCCTGTGCAAAGCCGTCGGCAACATTGGCTTTGGTAACGGCAATCGGTGCGCCTTTAACAAGATTGGTTGTGTAAACGCAGGCGGCAGCCGCCTTTTTTTCACTGAATATCAAAGCAAGGTCTTTTTTTGTTTTATTCTTTCTTATTCCGCAGTGAACTCCGCTTGCGGAAAATCCCTTTGCGGCGCATACGCCGCCCGAAATCTGTTTCATATTAATTTATTTCCTTTCAAAATCAGAGGTTAAGACCCGTTTTTGGATCTGCACCCATAAGAATATTCATACATTCAACAGCGGCGCCCGACGCGCCCTTGCCGAGATTGTCATATCTTGCGAGAAGGAGTATTCGCTCAGAATTACCCTTGACGAGGATTTCCATGCCGTCGCGCCCGCTCATGCTCTGAGCGCAGAACATTGCGTCGGCGCCCGTGTCCTCGGTGTATTTCACAAAATCCGTATTATATGTATTTTTATAAACGCTTATTATATCGTCAATTCCTTTTCCGTCCGAAAGCTGAGAAGCAAACAGGGGAACGGTTACTGCCATGCCGCTGTAAAAATCGGCAACAATGGGGCAGAATATCGGCTCGTTCTCAATTCCCGTTATTGCTTTCATCTCTTTAAGATGCTTGTGCTGCTGAGTTAAGCCGTATTGGCGGGGAGAATTGAGAAACGCTTCACGCGCCGCGCCTTCATATTGCGCTATCATCTTTTTGCCGCCGCCGCTGTAACCCGTTATTGAATGGCAGGTCAGGAGCGAATCCGCGGGCAGAAGCCCCGATGAAATCAGCGGATAAACGAGGGCGATAAAGCCGCTTGCGTGGCATCCGGGAACAGCAACGCGCTTTGACGATTTTATCTTTTCAAAATGAGCGGGAGAAAGCTCGGGAAAGCCGTAAGCCCAGCCGGGAAGGGTTCGGTGAGCCGTTGAAGCGTCGATTACCTTAACCTCGGGATTTTCAATCATTGAAACCGCTTCACGAGCCGCCTCGTCGGGCAGGCAGAGAAAAGCAATATCGCAGGAATTGAGCGCCTGCTTTCTTGCGCCTGCGTCTTTTCTCATTTCATCGCTCAGGGTCATAAGCTCTATATCATCGCGGCAGGCGAGCCGCTCAAAAATTCTCAGACCCGTTGTGCCTTCTTTTCCGTCAATAAAAACCTTCATCTTTTCCATAACTGATACCTCAAAAACAATGTATGCATAATTATACGGCTATTACTGCATAAAGTCAAGCAAAATTTGCATAATATCGAATTATCGGCAGAATTTATGCAACAATTCACAAATAAATCCGCCGCTTTGTGCATATGTAACTAAACAGCCGCAGGCAGGCGGCGGGAAAGATTGCCCCGCCCGCCTCAGCCGTTGAGAATAACCTTTTTCTTTGAAACGATTTCATTGGCAAGCGCTTCGCCTCCGAAAAAGCTTTTGAGATTGCCGAGCGTTATTTCGGCTATGCGTTTGAGCGCTTCGTGAGTCAGAAAAGCCTGATGCGAGGTGATAAGAACATTCGGCATGGTTATCAGCCGTGAGAGCACGTCGTCTTTTAATATGCTTTCGGATAAATCCTCATAAAAGAATTCGCTTTCTTCCTCATAAACATCAAGCCCCGCTCCGCCTATTTTGCCGCTTTTGATGGCGGCAATCAGAGCCTCGCTGTCAATCAGCGCACCGCGTGAGGTGTTGAGAATAAACACCCGGTCTTTCATAAGCTTGAGCGAATAGCCGTTGATGATATGATAGGTTTCGCTTGTGAGCGGGCAATGGAGCGAAATAACATCCGAGCGTTCAAACAGCTCCTCAAGAGGAACATATTCAAGCGAGCTTTGCGTGGGAAACGGGTCATAGGCTATAACATTCATTCCCAATCCGCGGCATATTTCAACAAAGGTCATGCCGATTTTGCCCGTGCCGATAACTCCGAGAGTTTTGCCGTGCAGGTCAAAGCCCACAAAGCCGTTGAGGCTGAAATTATAATCCCTTGTGCGGATATATGCCTTGTGAGTTTTGCGAACGAGCGTTAAAAGCAGGGCGAGAGCGTGCTCGGCAACGGCATGGGGAGAATATTCGGGAACGCGCACAACGGGCATAACTCCCTTTGCCGCGGCAAGGTCAACATTGTTGTAGCCCGCACAGCGCATTGCAATTATTTCAACGCCGTTTTCTTTGAGCACGGATACCGTTTCCGCTCCCACATCGTCGTTTACAAAAGCTATTACCGCCTTTGCACCCTTTGCCATAACGGCGGTGCGGGGATTGAGCTTTGATTCAAAATATTCTATTTCAACGCCGTAATCGTTTTTCAGAGCGTCAAAATAAATCCTGTCGTAGGGCTTTGTGTCAAAAAAAGCCGCCTTATTCATAAAATCATCCTTTCGGGAATATTTTGTCCGCGAAAGGATGATTTATCATTATTTTAACTTGTGAATGAAAAGTCCGCTCAGGAGCTTAGGCTCAAACCATGTGGATTTGGGGGGCATAATCTGCCCTGCGTCGGCAATGCTCATAAGCTCCTCAAGAGTTGTGGGATACATTGAAAAAGCAAGGCACATATCTTCTTTAACTCTGCGCTCAAGCTCTCCGAGACCTCTGATGCCGCCCACAAAATCGATGCGCTTGTCGGTTCTCGGGTCATCAATGCCGAGAACGGGCGAAATCAGATTGCTCTGCAAAATCGAAACGTCGAGAGATGCAACGGGGTCGGTTTCGTCAAAGGTTCCGCCTTTGGCGGTGAGCTTATACCATTTTCCGTTAAGGAGCATACCGAAGGTGTGAGCCTCGGCGGGCTTGTAAGCTGCTTCTCCGACAGGCTCAACGGTGAAATTTTCACCAATTTTGCCGATGAATTCTTCGGCGGTAAAGCCGTTTAAGTCTTTTATAACTCTGTTGTAGTCCATTATTTCAAGCTCGTCGCAGGCGAAAAGCACGGCAAGGAAACGGTTGAATTCCTCGCTGCCGTCATAATCGGGGAACTGCTCTCTGCGTTTAAGACCGACCTTAACGGCGGAGGCGGCTCTGTGATGGCCGTCGGCAATGTAGAGATAATCAACTGCGGCGAAAAGCTTTGAAATTCTTTCGATTGTCTCCTGCTCGTCAATGACCCATACCGTGTTTGCTATTCCGTCATCGGTAACGAAATCGTAAACGGGCTCATGAGTTTCTTTCCACGCCTTGACGGTTTCGGAGATTTCCGCCTGCGGGCGGTATGTCAGAAAAATGGGACCGGTGTTTGCATCGCAGTAATCAACATGGTTGATTCTGTCAGCCTCCTTGTCGGCTCTTGTAAGCTCGTGTTTTTTAATGATATTGTTGATATAATCGTCTATCGAAACGCAGCCGACAAGTCCTGTCTGGCTTCTGCCGTTCATTATCTGGCGGTAGATATAAAATCTGCTTTCCTCATCCTGCTTGCAAACGCCGTCTGAAACAAGCTTATCAAGGTTTTCTCTTGCTTTCAGATAAACCTGCTCCGAATAAATATCCGTGCCTTCGGGCAGATCTATTTCCGCTTTGTCAACATGAAGAAACGAATAGGGGTTGCCCTTAACCATTTCCGCAGCTTCCGCACTGTTCATAACATCATAGGGGAGAGCGGAAACCTTGTCCGCATATTCGGGAACGGGGCGAATTGCCTTAAAGGGTTTGAATACAGCCATAAATTAACATCCTCTCTGAAAGTTTCCGAACTGCCGAAAGACTTTTTCGGAAACGGGCTTTTAAAATTCAGATATATATTACAACACTATTAATTGTTTGTCAAATTCACTTTTTTATGTTGATTTTTACCGCAAGGTATGTATAATAAAAGTTGTAAGGAGGAATGACTTATGTATTGTTCCAAATGCGGCAGACAGCTGCCGGAGGGCGTAACCGTTTGCCCCGATTGCAGCGGCGACGCTCCGCAGGTTAAGGCGGAAAAGGTCAGCGAACCCGTGCTTAAAGCACCGGGCAAGTTTTCAAAGAGCTACGCGGCAATATTTACCGCCCTTTTGGTTTTTCCCGCGAGCATCTGCGTTGCGGTTGACCTTGTTTTTGACAAATACGATTATTGGTTCGGCTATGTTGTGGGTGCGCTTGCGGTTGTGTGGGTGCTTTCGGTATTCCCGATTTTGCGGATAACTCCGCCGCTTGTTACTGCGCTTATCTGCTTCGGCTCGATAATGTGCTATGTTTTTTACATAGCGGGCAAAACCGGTCACTTCATCGGCTTTTCAAAGGTGGCGCTGCCGATGTTTGTTTTAACCGCGTTTTTCATTGCGCTTGATGTTGCGCTGATAGGCGGGCAAAAAATCAGGGGACTTCATATTTTTTCGTTTTTGTCTCTTGAATGTGCGCTTTATCTTATCTGCCTTGAAGCAACGCTTGACAATCTTTGGCACGGAGCGATTGACCTTAAATGGTCGGTAATAACCGCTTGCGGATTCATTTCCGTTATTGCGGTTTTGGAAGCTTTCAGCTATGTCGGCAGGATTAACAGAAAATAAAAAACGGGGGCTGTTTCATTCGGAACAGCCCTCATTTCTTTAATCCAGCAAATCGTTTATATTGCATTTCAATGCCTGCGAAAGGCGCAGAATTATATCGACCTGTGCCTTGTTGATATCCTTTGCTTTGCGTTCATAGGCTCTTATTGTGTTAAGTGAAACTCCCGAAATATCCGCAAGCTCATTCTGAGTGAGTCCGCAGCGCTTGCGCGCCGATTTCAGATTGCTTTCACATTGAGCAAAGTGGGCATTGATTACCTCATAGGACTTTTGAACATCCGCTTCATGCAGAGTGCCGTAAAGCCCCAGCAGTTCGTCATATGAAATAACTTCGAGAATATCTCTGAAGCTGTGAGCGGAATACCATTGGTAATGCGCCAACACCCAGCCGACCCAATATACATCCGAGCGTTCGTAAGCTTCGATAACGGGCAAGCTGATATACACACCTGCGGCAAGCTCCATCACCTCTGCAAACAGCTCTGCGCCGCTCTTCCCCGCGATATATTTCGGGTTTCCGTTTTCAATCTGTTCGGCAACACCTGATTGAATAAACAAGTCGAGAAATTCTCCGCCGTCAAGCTGAAATTCAACAACGGCATCATGAAGCATATTTCCCATTGCTCTGGCAGATTTATTCAGATATATGCGACTGTAAGCGGGGGTCGTCATTTTTCATTCCCTCCCTGATAATATCCATAACAAAAATATCTTCGGTCAGTTCGAACAGGCTTTTTTTGCGCTGCTGATAAGCCGTTCTTGCCTGAGTATCTCTTTGCGAGCGTTTGAAATAATATTCTCTGTAGTCGGCAATCTCATATCCCTTAAATTCAATATGCTCAAAAGCTTCGGGAGAAATCAAAACAATCTGTTCACCCAAAGTGCCGAGCTGCATGGCGGCGTTTAAATCACGCACGGATATACCGTTATTCACGAAATCCTCGGCAAATGAAAAATATGAATCGTCGGCTCTGTATCCCGTAATAACATCAAAGCCCGCAGCATCGGGCAGAAAATTGTTCAGCAGATATTCTCTTGCGCTGTTGCCTATATTTGTGTTTATGTCAAACACACGGTTTTTCAAAAGAATTGCAAGCCAATTCAGGATGTTGTATGAGCCTTTTGTGAGATGCATGATGTTTAATCCGTCTGTATGCAGAAGATATTTATTTGAATATCCGTCATTTTTAACAGGGCAAGCCCATTCTTTTGCCAGCTCAATATTTTCAGTGCAGTAAAATCCCTGCCCGTAATCATTATATGTTTTCCCTATGCCGTGTTTCGGAACCTCAACAATCTGCTGAGAACCGTGATATATAATAATGTCTTTCTTCATTATGTCCTCCAAAAGTAATACTGTGGTATTATCTTGATTTTATTATAATACCGTGGTATTAGTTTTGTCAAGAGAATTAAAAATATCCCTTCGGAAAGTGAAGGCAAAAGCCGCCTGACAATGTCCGAAGGGATTAAGCTTTAATAAGATGTTTTACCCGTTTCTTCTCATAGCGCCCGAGAAGAACGAGCCTGTTTTTTTGAGCCTGTCAAACACCGTAGGATTCCAGTCCTCGGGCGGGGCGGGCTTTATGCCGATTTCTTCGAGCAGCTCGGAATAAATGCGGAAGCGTCGCTGAAAATCGGCGGCGTTTTTGTTTTTATCCTCGGTCCAGCCCGTTTCGGCAACGGCGGTAAATCTCGGGAAGCACATATAGCAAAGATAGTCAAAATTATTTATATATTCCGTCCAGATGGGCGATTCAACGCCCAAAACGGAGGATTTATCTTTTATTCCTTTTATAACAGGATTATATTTGTAGGTTTTAAGCAGCGGAGTCATGCCGTAGGGATAATCGCAGTAGTAGCGGAAAAATTCGGAATTAATCATTTTGCCGCCCTTGTTGGCAAAATCAACCGAAAGCTTTTTCTTATCCATCCACATCTGAACGGTTACGCTGCTGTCGGCAATGCCGCTTTTGAGTGTTTCGTTCCATACAATCGCTTTTCTGCCGTTAGCTTTGAGAAAATCAACGATTCTGTTTGTGAACCAGCCCTGAAGCTCCTCCTCGTTTTTCAAGCCCTCGGCTTTCATTCTCTTTTGGCAAAGCTCACAGTCCTTCCAACGCTTTTTGGGAGCTTCGTCACCGCCGATATGAATATATTCCGACGGAAAAATTTCGAGCATATCCGAAAGAATATCAAAAACAGCCGAAAAGGTTTCGTCTTTTCCCGCGCAGAGGATATCGTCAAAAATTCCCTGGCAGGTTTTAACCTCGAGCGGCTTGCCCGTGCAGGAAAGCTCCGGATAGGCGTGAATGAGCGCGGTGGTGTGACCGGGAATGTCAAACTCCGGAATAACTGTGATAAATCTGTCGGCACAGTATTTAACGATTTCTTTCATCTGCTCGGGAGTGAAGTATCCGCCGTATTCGCCGTGCTCTTCAAGCTTGCCGAAATTTGAGCCTTTGCGAACCGAGCCCTTTTCTGCGGCTTCGGGTCTGCGTGCCGAAAAGAAGCGGAAGCCCTGATCATCGGTCAGATGCCAATGCATAACATTCATTTTAACGCTTGCCGCGGCGTCGATAAGCTTTTTGATTTCATCAAGTGAAAAAATATGGCGCACAGTGTCGAGCATAAATCCGCGGTAAGGAAAAGCGGGCTTATCCTCAATTTTAACGCAGGGACATTCGCCCGAAAGCTGGCGCAGAGTCTGCCTGCCGTAAAACAAGGCGCGCTCCGAGCCGCCTATCAGCTTAATGCCGTCCTTTTCAACGGTCAGAATGTATTCCTCTTCGCCGAGCACGGGTGAAATTTCTGTTACCGCATCGTTTGGTTTTACCGTTGCCTGACCGCCGAGAAAGGTAATTTTGTTCGGCATGGGTATAATATCCAATCTTTTCATTTCTTATTCCCTCCGTTATGCTAAAACGGGCAACCGCAGACGAGCGGCGCCCGTTTTTATTTTATCAATCATCTTCGTCTTCATTCTCCGAGTTATCCTCAACGGGCAGAATTTCAACCTTTATTTTGTCAATTCTGCGCTCCTCGATGGAAAGCACGGTGAAGCGGAGATTTTCATATTCGGCAATAATCGGTTCTTCTCCGATTTCGCTGGGCAGATATCCGAGCAGGCTGATAACAAAGCCGCCGAGAGTGTCATAATCTCCCTCGGGAAGCTCAACGCCCACAAGCTCGTCAACCTCGTCAAGATCCGTTGTTCCGTCAACGGTGAAGGTGGTTTCGTTTATCTGCTTGATTTCTTCTTCCTCGTTGTCATATTCGTCCTGAATATTACCGACTATGGATTCAAGAACATCCTCAAGAGTGACTATGCCTGCCGTGCCGCCGTATTCGTCAACAACAACGGCAAACTGAGTGCGGCTTTCGTTCATTGCCTTGAAAAGATCTCCGCACGCCTGCGTTTCGGGAACATAAAGTGCCTTTCGCATAACCTTTGAAATGGAAAGGTCAGCGGGGATTGAGTGACCGACATATTTAAGAAGATCCTTTGCGTAAAGCACGCCGACTATGCTGTCGGGGTCGTCTTCATAAACGGGAATTCGGGAATAGCCGTTTTCAATGGCAAGCTCGGCAACCTCCTCAAGCGAGCGGGTAACCTCGATTGCCGTCATCTCGGTTCTGTGAGTCATTATATCGCCTGCGTCGAGATCGTCAAATTCAAATATGTTATCGATCATCTCTTTCTGAGTGTCCTCGATAACGCCTTTTTCACCGCCGACATCGACCATCATGCGGATTTCTTCTTCGGTAACATTTTCTTCATCGGCATTGGGGTCAAAGCCGAAAAGACGCACAACTGCGTTGGTTGAAACCGAAAGTACCTTTACAAACGGTTTTGTTACCGATGCAACGAAAAGCAGAATTCCGACTACCTTATAGGAGATTTTTTCGGGAATCTGCATCGCTATTCTCTTGGGTGCAAGCTCGCCCAAAACAAGCGAGAAATAAGATGTGAGAATTGTTATCAGAATTACAGAAGCGCCGTTAATTACGCCCAGAGGAATAACATCCGCAACGGGCGTTTTCACCAGAGCGTTTGTGAGCATATCGGCAAAGGTCTGAGAAGCGGAGGCGGAGGTCAGGAAGCCCGCGAGAGTAACGCCGATTTGAATTGTGGAAAGAAAACGGCTTGAATTCTCGGTCAGCTTAACTATCTGCTTGGCTTTTTTGTTGCCCTCCTCGGCAAGCTTCTGCATCTTTGCGTCATTGAGCGAGATTATTGCAATTTCGCTCATTGCAAAAAACGCATTGACGATGATAAGAACGAATAAAAGTAAAAGTTTGAGAATGATTGACAGCGCAGGGCCGGGGTCATCCATAATGGACTTGCTCCTTTCAAAACATTAAATAATAGTATTTCTATAATAACACATTGAAAAATATATGTCAACAAGTCAAAATATAACACAAAGCAAATGCCGCCGAGCACGAAAATAAATCATAAATGCAAATCCGAAAAAACGGGAGTTTTGAGCCGAAATCGCTCCAAAACGCCGAAAAACGGGTTAAAAAAGGGCTATCGGCAGTCCTTAATAAAGAAAACTGCTGACAAATTCATACGGCTGTGCTATAATGAAAAATATTAAAAACATTGAGGAGTATGCAATGCTTTATCTTATTCTTGCCAGGGCGGGCGGGGGAAAAACCACCCACATTATGAATCTGATCGGTCAGTTCTCCGAGGGAGGATACAAAAAAATAACTCTCATAGTTCCCGAGCAGTTTTCGTTTATGAGCGAAAAAATCATGCTCGGCAAAATAGGCGCGGCGGCTATGGCGGATATAGATGTTCACAGCTTCACGAGCCTCGGCGAAAAGCTTGTGGGCAAGCCTGCTCTCCATGAGCGCAGACGGCTTGACGATTCGTCAAAGGCGGCGCTTATGGCTCTTGCGCTTGAAAGCGTTGCCGATAAGCTGAGCCTTTACGGAAAACACATCGGCAGAAAATCCGTTATAACCGAATTTGCCGCACTCTCCACGGAATTCAAGCAAAATTCGGTTTCAACCGACTCCGTGCGCCTTGCTCTTGCCGATGCTCCCGACAGCCTGCTTAAAATGAAGCTGAATGATATTGCGGCGGTGCTCGATGCCTATGATGCAATGACGGCAACAAGCAGATTTAATCCCGACGATTTGCTTACCGAGCTTTGCGAGGCGGATGAGCTTGACGAATATTTTAAAGACCGCCTTGTTTTTATAGATGCATTCAGAGGCTTTACCGCTCAGGAATACAAGGTTATCGGGCGTATGCTCGGAAAAGCCAAAGCGGTTTATGTTACGCTTTGCACGGATAATCTTGAAAACAGCGACGATGAAACGGATTTGTTTGCTCACACAAAGCGCACGGCTCGCAGGCTCATTGAGCTTGCAAAAAGAAACGGAGTTTCCGTTGCAAAGCCGCAGTATCTTTCGATGAGAAGCAAGTTCAATAATTTTCCGCCGAAATTCACAAGATACGCTTCTCCCGAGCTTGCCGCGCTTGAGCGTGAGCTGTTTTCGCCCGCTCCGAATGTCTATGAAGAAAGATGTGACGGCATAACTCTCTGCACGGCTCAGGATATCTATGCCGAATGTGAATATATCGCCTGCACGGCAAAAAAGCTTATCAGAGAAAACGGTTTGAGATGCCGTGACATTGCGGTTATCGCGCGTGACAGCTCCGCCTATGAAGCGCCGCTTCGGAGCGCGCTGAAAAAATGCGGAATTTCTGTTTTTGAGGACAGCCGCCAGCCCGTTGACGCTTCACCCGTGGTTGCGCTCGTGAGCAGCGCGGTCGGAATTGCCGCTTCGGGCTTTTCGACCGAAGCCGTTCTGCGCTATCTTAAAACGGAGCTTGCGGGATTTAACGAAAAAGAAATATCAGATATTGAAAACTATTGCTTCCTATGGAAAATAAACGGCTCGGAATGGCTCGGGGATTGGTCGCAAAACCCCAAGGGCTTCGGTGCCGAGGCGGGCGAGGAGGAAGAAGCGGAGCTTGAATATTTAAACGGACTTCGCAAAAGAATTGTGCTTCCGCTCTGCGCGCTCAGAGAAAACTTGAAGGACACAACGGGCGAAAAAGCCGCCGCGGCGATATATGAATTTCTGGAAAAGATAAATGCCGCAGAAAATCTGCGTTCACTTGCGTCGGAGCTTTTGAAAAACGGTGAAACGGGTCTGGCTCTGGAGCTTGACAGGCTTTGGAATGTTGTTGCGGATATTCTTGAAAACATTGAAACGGTTATGCGGGGCAGAAATGTGACCGCTCGCGCCGTTTGCGATATGCTGGAGCTTATGCTCAGCGTTCAGACTGTCGGCAGTCTGCCGCAGGGGCTTGACGAAATAACGATAGGCTCGGCGGACAGGATAAGAACCGTCGCTCCGCGCGTTGTTTTTATAGCGGGAGCAAATAACGGAGTTTTTCCCGCAGTTCCGTCCTCCGGCTCTGCACTTACTGATAAGGACAGGCGCAAAATGAGCGAAATGGGCATTGAGCTTTCGGGCTTCGGCGAATACAAGCTTGCCGAAGAAAAGCTGATTGCCTACAACGCGTTTTGCTGTGCGTCCGAAAGGCTCTATGTCTGCCGCCCCGAGAGAGGCGCGGGCGGAGAGCAACTTTCGCCCTCGGAGCTTTATACAAAAATCAAAACCCTGTTTCCGCTTTGCCGTGAGGTCAACGCAGGCGAAGAAAACGGGCTGTATTTTGTCGAGAGCAAGGCAACGGCGTTTGAACAGCTTGCCAAAAGCAAGCGGGAGCGCGGCGAGCTTTATGCCTCGCTCAATGAATTTTTCAAAGATGACTGCGAATATTCGGGCAAAATTGCTGCGCTTGAGCGCGCTTCGGGCGGCAGGGATTTTAAAATAAAGGATAAGGACGCCGCCCGCGCTCTTTTCGGCTCGGATATGTATATTTCCGCGTCAAGGGTTGAGAGCTTTTATAAATGTCCGTTTGCATATTTTTGCAGATACGGAATTAAAGCAATGCCGAGAGCCGTGGCGGAGCTTGACCCTATGCAGAGGGGAAACGCCGTTCATTATGCGCTTGAAAGATTGCTTGCCGAGCACAGCCGTGAGCAGCTTATTCAAATGAACAGAAGCGATTTGCTCGATTATTTCCGTGCCCTGCTCGGCGAATATCTTATGACAAGGCTTGACGGCGAACACAGAAGCGAGAGATTTATCCATATTTTCAATAAGCTGATTTCTTCCGTCTGCGATGTTTCGCAAAGGCTGATTGCCGAGCTTTCGCAGAGCGAATTTGTGCCCGTTGATTTTGAGCTTAAAATCGGCTCTGACGGTGAAATACCGCCCTATGAAGTTAAGAGCGACGAGGGCAGAATAGTTATCTCGGGCGCGGTTGACAGAGTGGACGAAGCGGTTATCAACGGCAAGAAATATATAAGAATAGTCGATTATAAGTCCTCGGGCAAGGATTTTGCCCTCAGCGATGTTGTGCAGGGGCTTAATATGCAGATGCTCATTTATCTGTTTGCTCTTTGGAGCGGCGGCGAGCGCAAATACGGCGAATTTACTCCTGCGGGAGTGCTCTATTATCCCGCCAAATCTCCGCTTGTTTCGGCTGAGAGAGGAATGAGCGATGAGGAAATAGAAGCCATGCGGCTTAAAAAATGCGCCATGAACGGCATTGTGCTTGATGACCCCGAGGTTGTTTTGGCAATGGATAAGAGCGGAGCGGGAATTTTTGTGCCCGCAAAATTCAAAAAAGGCGAGCTCAGCGGCTCTTTAATAGGACTGAAACAGCTTGCCGCGCTCAAAAATAAGGCGGACGGCGTGCTTTTGGAAATGGCGCAGGCTCTGCACGGCGGAGAAATCCCCGCAATCCCCGCAGTCGGAAAAAGCTATAAAAATGTTTGCGAATACTGCGATTATAAATCCGTTTGCTCCTATGAGGACGATATCCCCGTCAGGGAGCTTATTGACAGCGACATAAAAACCGTGCTTGAAAATTTGGAGAGAGGAGATGAGAGCGATGAAGTGGACGGATGATCAGCAAAAAGCCATTGACGGGCGCGGCGGCACTCTGCTTGTCAGCGCGGCGGCAGGCTCGGGCAAAACAGCGGTGCTTGTTGAAAGAGTTATAAGGCGGATATGTGATGCAGAAAATCCCTGCGGCATCGAAAATCTCCTTATCGTTACTTTCACAAACGCGGCGGCGGCGCAGATGAGAGAAAAAATTCAGGCGGCAATCGCAAAGAAAATTGCAGAAAATCCTGCCGACAGGCAGCTTCGCCGCCAGCAGCTTATGCTTCCCTGCGCCAACATATGCACCATAGATTCATTCTGCATATCCCTTGTCAGAGAAAATTTTCACGCTCTCGGAATTGCTCCCGATTTCGGCTTGCTTGACGAGGGCAAGCTCGGCATACTGCGCGGAAAGGCGGTAAACTCCGTTGTTGACGGGCTTTATGAAAATCCGAGCGACAGCTTTTTGAAGCTCTGCGAGCTGATAAGCGACACAAGGGATGACAAAAAGCTCGTTGAAGCCATATTGAAGCTTTATTCGCTTTCACGCGCATATCCGTTCCCCGAGCGGTGGCTTCGCTCGCTTGCCGAGGAATTTGAAAATCCGTGTGCGCCCGAAGAAAGCCCTTGGGGCAGAATTATCATCAACTATGCAATCGAGCTTGTGTGCTCCTGCGTTTCCGACGCCGAGCACTGCATTTCATTGCTTGCCGCAGAACCCGAGCTTGAAGCAAAATACAGACCCGTGTTTGAGAGCGACAGAGCGGAGCTTGAGCGGCTGCTCGATTCGCTTTCGGGCGACGGATGGGACGATATAATAAAAGCCTGCGCCGAAACGGCGTTTGTTAAAATGAATTCCGCTCCGCGCGGTTATGAGAGCGCCGCAAAGGAAATCTGCAAGAGCACGAGAGATGAATACAAGAAAAGGATAGGCAGCCTTTCAAAAATAATGTGCGTCAGCTCGGGTGAGCACAGAGAGGATATTGAAACTCTTGCACCGATAATCCGCGAGCTTGTGAACGCCGTTCTGAAATTCGATGAAGAATTTTCCGCGCTCAAAGCGGAGGAAAACGGAGCGGATTTTTCCGATACTCTCCACCTTGCGTTAAAGCTGCTTGTTGAGCCGACCGACGGCGGATATAACAGAACTCCGCTTGCACTCGCGCTTTCGGAGAATTACGCCGAAATCCTTGTTGACGAATATCAGGATGTCAATAAGGCTCAGGATATGATATTCAGCGCGGTTTCCCGCTCCGAAAATAATCTTTTTATGGTCGGCGATGTTAAGCAGAGCATTTACCGTTTCAGGCAGGCGATGCCCGAAATCTTCCTTCAAAGAAGAAACGGACTGCCCGAATACAGCGAGGGCAATTATCCCGCCAGGGTAACGCTCGGCAAGAATTTCAGAAGCCGCTCGGGAGTTACGGAAACGGTCAATTTTATTTTCAGCGCGCTTATGAGCCGCGACGCGGGCGGGCTTGATTATGATAAAAACGAATATCTCGAAGCCGCCGCGCCCTACCCCGAGCATAATGAGGCGGACGCGCAGGTTTGTTTGATAGAGGCGGAAAAAGATGATTTCCTTGCCGCGCAGGCGAGATATGCCGCAGATTATATTGAAAACGCCGTTGCTTCGGGAATGACATTCACAAGCGGCGGCGAACAGAAAAAGGCGGCTTACGGCGATTTCTGCATTTTGCTCAGAAGCGTTAAAAACAGCTCCGCGCCGTTTGTTGCGGAGTTTAATGCGAGAGAAATTCCCGTGAGCTGTGAGGCGGAGAGCGGATTTCTCTCCTCTCCCGAGATAATGTTTATGACTTCGTTGCTGAAAATCATTGATAACCCTGCCGACGATATCCCTCTTACGGCGGTTATGCTTTCGCCTGCTTTCGGCTTTGAGCCCGATGAGCTTGCCCGAATGAGAGCCGATTTGCGTAAAGGCTCGGTTTATCAATGCCTGACCTTTGCGGCTGATAACGGCAACCGCAAAGCCGCCGATTTCCTTGAAAGAATAAGGGCAATGCGCCACATTGCCGTTACGGTCGGGGCGGGCGAGCTTGTTCGCCGCCTGATTGAAGAAACGGGCTGCGGCGCAATAGTCGGCGCAATGAAGGACAGCGAAAGGCGCAGAAAAAATCTTAACGGCTTTATCGACCTTGCCAATAAATACGAAAGCGTGGGTCAAAAAGGTATCTCGGGCTTTATCAGATATATTGACGGAATTACCGAAAACGGCGGCGACGCCGCGCAGGGAGGCTCCGAGTCGGACTCAGCAGACTGCGTTAAAATAATGACAATTCATAAAAGCAAGGGACTTGAATTCCCCGTTTGTTTTATCGGAGCGTGCGAAAAGAAATACGGCGATTTCTTCCTGAAAGAGGATTTGCTCATAGCCGCAGAGAGCGGAATAGGAATAAGAGCCTGCAAGGGCGCGGCGAAATATGACACCTTGCCGAGAATTGCCGCCGTTATCGAAACAAAACGGGCGGAACATTCCGAGGAGCTTCGCGTTCTCTATGTTGCTTTAACCAGAGCAAAGGAAAAGCTTATTATGCTTGCGTCTTCTCAGGATTGGAGCAAGGAGCTTTCAAGGATTGCGGCGGGTATAAGAGAAGAAAAGCTGATAAATCCGTTTACCGTTGTGAATTTCCACAGCTATGCCGAGTGTATTCTTTCCGCGCTGATAAGGCATCCCGACGCCCATGCGCTCAGGAATGCGGCAGGAATTTCCGCTTCTGCCGCTCTGCCCTGCGCCGCAAGGCTTGAAACTCAAATAACAGCCGCAGCCGCTCCGCACGAGGAGCAGGAGGAGCCTGCTCAGGCTTTGCCCGATGCCGTGACGGTTGAGGAAATCAAAAAGCGAGCGGCTTATGTTTATCCTTATTCCGCGCTTGACGGCATTGTGGCAAAACGAATTGCTTCAAAGCTTGACGATGAAGAAATAGGCGGAGAGTATTTTGCCTCCCGCCGACCCGCCTTTGTCGGCAAAGACAGGCTGACCCCCGCCCAGAGAGGCACGGCAACCCACCGTTTTATGCAATATGCCGATTATAAAAAAGCGAAAGAGAATGTCGGCGCGGAGCTTGACCGCCTTGTTGAGCAGGGAATGCTGACCGAGGACGAGAGCAGAGTTGTCGATAAAAAAGCCGTTTCCGATTTCTTTTCGGGAAGCCTTGCAAAGCGGATAATGAACGCCGAAAGAGTATATAAAGAATATGCGTTTACGGCGGCGGTTCCGCTTGCGGAAATGGAGCCGTCCGTGCCCGAAAGCGAAGCGCACGGCGAGAGCATAATCATTGAGGGCGTTGCCGACTGCGCGTTTGTTGAGGGCGGAGAGCTTGTAATCGTTGATTTCAAAACCGATAAAGCGTCAAGCGCAGAAGAGCTTGCGGATAAATATAAGGAACAGCTTTCGGTTTACCGCAGATGCCTTGCGGAGGTTATAGGACTGCCCGTCAAACAGACGGTTATTTATTCGTTTAAGCTCGGCGAAATCGAAGTATAAAAATTTTTTAAAAAAAGGCTTGCTTTTTTTGTGTTCGTGTGATAAAATTCCCTTGTTATGTTTATGGATATACCGAAAGAGGTGACATTAGATGAAGGAAGGAATCCATCCTAAGTACGAAAAGACCGTTATCCGCTGTGCTTGCGGTGAGGTTATCGAAACCGGTTCAACCAAAGAAAATATCCGCGTTGATATTTGCTCAAAATGCCATCCGTTCTTTACAGGTAAGCAGAAGCTCGTTGATACCGGCGGACGCGTTGATCGTTTCAACAAGCGTTTCAATCTTAACAACAACAAATAAGAGCAAAATGAGCGGCGCATTCTGTGCGCCGCTTTGCTTATGCTTTTGATTTGAGCGAGGTGGAGTATGAACAGCTATAAAACCGTCAGAAAAGCCGCAAGCGATGAATATATCGTCAAAAAATCCCGCTTTATCGGTCACATTGCTCCCGTAACAACTGCGGAGCAGGCGCTTGAATTTATAGCGGCGGTGAGCAAAAAGCATTGGGACGCAACCCACAATGTTTATGCTTACATTCTGAGAGAGGGCGGAATAAAGAGATATTCCGATGACGGCGAGCCGCAGGGCACGGCGGGTATTCCCACTCTCGATGTGCTTGAAAAATCGGGAGTTACGGACTGCGCCGTTGTTGTGACGCGCTATTTCGGCGGCATAATGCTCGGTGCGGGCGGGCTTGTGAGAGCTTATTCACACTCTGCGTCCATCGCCGTTGCCGCAGGAGGAATTGTTACCAGGGCAATGTGCGCCCGCCTGAAAGTTACCTGCGACTATTATTTTTACGGCAAGCTGTCCTCGCTTGTGCCCGAGAGCGGAGGAGTTATTGAGGACACGGTTTTTGAAGATAATGTTACGCTGATTTTTCGCCTGCCGCTCGAGCTTGTTGACGGATTTAACGCAAAGCTCATAGATGTGAGCAACGGCAGATACAGAGCTGAAAAGACGGACGAATTCTTTGCCGATGTGGATTAATAACCTCACGGCGAAAAGTTTACAGAATGTTCACAATTTTTTTGCAGGAATCGACGGTTTTTCTGCGTATCGGTATATTGAAAGGCAAGGCAAATAAATTTTTCTGCCTTTTAAGAAAGGAATGGTCAAAAAAATGAAAACCATTCGTGAAAGTGCCTGTGAAAGAGAAAAGGAGATACTTTCTCCGAGAGCGGCTTTTGCTTCCGAGAGCAAGGGAAGGCTCAGACCCGAGGAGGAGTGCCCCGTCCGAACCGCGTTTCAGCGCGACAGGGACAGGATTATTCATTGCAGCTCTTTCCGCCGCCTGAAACACAAAACGCAGGTTTTTCTTTCTCCCGAGGGAGATTATTACCGCACGCGCCTGACTCACACTCTGGAGGTTTCGCAGATTGCGCGCACAATCGCGGGTGCACTTTTGCTTAACTGCGATTTAACCGAGGCAATCGCCTTGGGTCACGATTTGGGGCATACTCCGTTCGGTCACGCGGGTGAAAGAGCGCTCAACGCTGTCTGCCCTGTCGGGTTCAAGCACTATGCTCAAAGCCTGCGGGTTGTTGACCTTCTCGAAAAGGACGGAAAAGGGCTTAACCTGACCTTTGAGGTGCGAAACGGAATTGAGCGCCACACAAACGGCGAGCCTGCCGCAACGCTTGAGGGCAGAATTGTAAGGCTTGCGGACAGAATTGCTTACATAAATCACGATATTGATGACGCCACAATAGCGGGCATAATGTGCGAGGAGGATATCCCCCTTGCCATTCGCAACGAGCTCGGTCATTCAAAAAGCGCACGCATCAACACTCTCGTTTTAAGCTGTATCAATAACAGCACAGACGATATTTGCTTGGAAAAGGGCGTGGCTGAGGTGTTTGACGAGCTGCATAAATTTATGTTTGAAAAGGTTTATACCAACCCCGCCTGCAAGAGCGAGGAAAGCAAGGCAATCGATATGATACAGCGGCTTTATTTCCATTTTGCGGAGAAGCCCGAGGACTTGCCGCCGCAGTTTAAAACGATTGCCGAAAGGGACGGCGCTCAGATAGCCGCCTGCGATTTTATAGCGGGAATGACTGACAGATACGCCGTCAGAATTTTCAACGAGCTCTATGTTCCCAAAGCATGGAGCGAGCAAAACGATATTTTTTCATAAGATTATTTAAGTCTTTCGGAAAGGGGGCGGGTTTTTGAAAATAAGCGAAAGATTTATTCAGGAGCTTTTGGAAAAGGTTGATATTGAGCAGGTTGTTTCTCCCTATGTCAATCTTAAACGCAGAGGCAAAACTCTTGTGGGTCTTTGCCCGTTTCATAACGAAAAAACCCCGTCCTTTACCGTCTATCCCGAAAGCCATTCATTTTATTGCTTCGGCTGCGGAGCGGGCGGCGATGTTATCAGCTTTGTTCGGCGAATGGAAAATCTCGATTATGTTGAAGCGGTTAAATCCGTTGCTCAGCTTGCGGGAGTTCCCATGCCCGAGGACGGCTATGACGATTCGCTCTCAAAGCAGAGAATGAGGCTGCTCGGTGCAAACAGAGAGGCGGCGCGTTTCTTCAACGCCTGCCTTTTTGAGCCTGAAAACAGGCACGCGCTTGATTATTTCCTTAACAGAGGGCTGACTGTCAACACAATCCGCCGCTTCGGGCTGGGCTATGCTCCCGATGATTGGCGGCGGCTGATAAATCACCTGCGCGAAAAGGGATATACCGAGCAGGAGCTTGTGCTTGCAAATCTTGCGCGCCGCTCCGATAAAAACGGAAAGGCGAACTATTACGATAATTTCAGAAACCGCGTAATGTTCCCCATCATCGATTTGCGGGGCAATGTTATCGCTTTCGGCGGCAGAGTTATGGATGACTCAAAGCCGAAATACATAAACACCTCCGACACGCCCGTTTATAAAAAAAGCAACGGCGTTTTTGCGCTGAATTTTGCAAAAAACGCCAATGACAACAAGCTGATTCTGGTTGAGGGCTATATGGATGTTATAGCGCTCCATCAGGCGGGCTTTACCAATGCGGTTGCCTGCCTCGGAACGGCGTTCACGAGCGAGCAGGCAAATCTTCTTTCGCGCTATGCCGATGAAATTATGATTTGCTATGACAATGACGGAGCGGGCAAGCAGGCAACGGAGAGAGCGCTTGCTGTGCTCGGAAAAACGGGTCTTAAACTGCGCGTTGTGCAAATGACGGGCGGCAAGGACGCCGATGAGATAATCCGAAAGCACGGAAAAGAACGCTTTGCCGATTTGCTCAGCGAGGCGGCCAATAAAACGGAATACAGGCTGCTTGAAGAGCGGGCAAAATATAACCTTTCCACAGATGACGGCAAGCTCCGTTTTCTTTTGGCGGCGGCGCAGATACTTGCCTCCTGCGGCAGTATCGAGCAGGATATTTATGCAAACCGCCTGTCAAACGAGCTCGGAGTAGGAGTTGACAGCATTAAAGCTCAAATCAAAGCTTCTGCGTCAAAGCTCAGAAGAGCCGAGGAAGCACGCAGACGGGATGAAACTCAAAAAATGCTGTCGAAAAGCTGCGAGGATAAAAACAATCCCGAAAGAGCGGAAAATATCAGGGCGGCGATAGCGGAGGAAACGCTGATTGCCTCTTTTATGCGAAACCCTGATTTTTATAATAAATTGAAAGACAAGGTGTCTGCCGAAATTTTTGTAACCTCGTTCAACCGCAGGGTGTTTGAATGTCTTGCCGAGGGGCTTGACGGCGGGTTTGAGCCGTCGCTGAGCCTGTTTTCCGCGTCGTTCACACCCTCTGAAATGGATTCGATTGCAAGAATTTCATTAAAAAAAGAAACGCTGGGAAACACGCTTTCCGAGTGTGAAGACTGCATCAGAGTGCTGAAAGAATGCTCGGAGTCCACGGCGGTTGACGCGGCTGCCGTAAGCGATGAGGAATTTTTGAAGCTGTTTAAGAAAAAATAATTTTTGGGATGTGATGTTATGGAAGGAAACGAGAAGAAGACCCCGTTCAAAGCTCTTGTCGAAAAAGGCAAGGCGGCGGGTAAGCTGACCACTCAGGAAATCGATGCGGCTATGGTTGAAATGGATATCGATATTGAGGAGCTTGACAAGCTTTATGAAACGCTTGAAAGCCAGAATATCGAAATCGTTGACGACCTTTCAAACGCATCAATGGAAAATTTTGATGTCGATATACCCAAATCGCTCGATATCGGCGGGGGAGATGACAAAAACCTTAATGTGGACGACCCCGTTAAGGTCTATCTTAAAGAAATCGGCAGAGTTCCTCTGCTCACTCCCGAGGAAGAAATCGAGCTTGCAATCCGAATTGCGGATAATGACCAAAAGGCAAAGCAGAGGCTTGCCGAGGCAAATCTCCGCCTTGTTGTAAGCATCGCCAAGAGATATGTCGGCAGAGGAATGCAGTTCCTTGATTTAATTCAGGAGGGCAACCTCGGCCTTATCAAGGCAGTTGACAAATTCGATTACACAAAGGGCTTTAAATTTTCAACCTATGCCACATGGTGGATAAGGCAGGCAATAACCAGAGCGATTGCCGACCAGGCAAGAACAATCCGTATTCCCGTTCATATGGTGGAAACAATCAACAAGGTTAAAAAGACCAACAGCCAGCTGCTCCATAAAAACGGCAGAGATCCCACCGCCGAGGAGATAGCCGAGGAGCTTGAAATGCCTGTTGAAAAGGTGCGCGAGATAATGCGTGTTGCTCAGGAGCCCGTTTCGCTTGAAACTCCCATAGGCGAGGAGGAGGACAGCCATCTGGGCGACTTTATTCCCGATGATGACGCTCCCGCTCCCGCTGACGCCGCGTCAATGCTTCTTCTTAAAGAACAGCTTAACGAGGTTCTCAAAACGCTCACTCCGCGTGAAGCAAAGGTGCTTGCTCTGCGCTTCGGGCTTGAGGACGGTCACCCTCACACGCTTGAGGAGGTCGGCAGTGAATTCGGCGTTACCCGTGAGAGAATTCGTCAGATCGAGGCAAAGGCTCTCAGAAAGCTCCGCCATCCGAGCAGAAGCAAGAGACTCAAGGATTTCCTTGATTAAAAACTGAATAAACTGCGAGCGGCGTTTTTCGCCGCTCCGAAAGAGGTTGCAGTATACAGAGGAGAGGGGTATTGTGGCTTTTAATAAAATTCGAGGCGGTTATGTGCCGCCCGAAAAACAGCATTTTCAGATGAAGTGGTATAAATACAATGCCTATTTCAGATGCTGGTTTAACCTGATTTCTTTTATTATCTCAATTCCGTCCTATTTTTCTATAGAGATGCTTATTAAACTCGGGCTTGAGATAGATGAATCGGAAATTGCGCCGATGCTGACGGCGTCACGGATTACGGCAGTGCTTGTGATTGCCGTTTGCGTTTATGAAATAATCAACATATACGGTTTGCTCAGATTTAAAAGCTGGGCGCCTACGGTTTTCTGCCTTTTGGGATTTGTTGAGCTTATTCCTTCGGGCGTTTATGAATTCGCCGTTGCGAATTTTACGGGCTTTGCGACAGCTTTTTATATGGTTTTTATTAATGTTCTCAGAGCCGTTGTGCTTTATTTCATCAACGATCTTTATTTTAGAAAGCGCAAGGTTCTTTTTGATAATTAAACATCTGCAACAGAAAAAATCCCGTCCGCAAAATGCGAACGGGATTTTTGGCTGGGACGGCTGGATTTGAACCAGCGAGTGCGGGAGTCAAAGTCCCGTGCCTTACCGCTTGGCTACGCCCCAATATATCTTTTATTATTAAAATACGCAAAGCAGATTTTGCTTTGCGTAACGCTCTAAATGGGGTGGTTGATGGGAGTCGAACCCACGACCTCCAGGGCCACAACCTGGCACTCTAACCAACTGAGCTACAACCACCATTTAACAGGGCTGCATAAATGCAGCCCATGGCGCGCTTGAAGGGACTCGAACCCCTGACCCACTGCTTAGAAGGCAGTTGCTCTATCCAGCTGAGCTACAAGCGCATAAAAATGGAGCGGGTGATGGGAATCGAACCCACACAACCAGCTTGGAAGGCTGGGATTCTACCATTGAACTACACCCGCACATTCGGAACGAAAGTTATTTTATCACAAGACATTTGAAATGTCAATAGAAATATTAACATTTATTCAAACATTTATTCAGAGGTATTTTTGAGAACGGGACAGGGTTTGAATCGCGGCAAAGAAACAAGCTGCGAAGCGTGCCTGCGGTAAGGTGCAAAAAACAATGCAGTTACCGCAGGCGCGTCCGTTTGTGCGATTTTATTTGAATATGCTCAAAAAGCTAAAGTTTTCTATAAATTCAAATTAAAGACTTGATAATAGTAAATATGGGAGGAAGAGCCAAGTATTTATATTCGATTTTAATCTGACCGTCATTAAAAAACAAAGTATCCGTTAATATCCCGTATTCAACAACAGCCGGTCTCATGCTTCCGGTAACTTTTTCACCGTTTGCAAAATAACCATCGTCAGTTCTTTTTATAACTGCATTTTGGGTAGTGCCGTCTTTATATGTAATCTTTACAACTATTCCGTCGGGCAGTGCGGGTGAACCGAAGTTGAAAACAATATGGTTTTTTAAAGGAACATAAAGTATTTTTGCACTTGCAATTTTATAATCGGGAGCAGAGGGTTCGGTTGATTGCCCGAGTATCGGATAACCGTTTTTCCCCATAGTCCAGACACTCTCAAAATCAAATCCGACAAACGAATCCTGTTTTAATATTTCATCTGTTGCGAGTGATTTTACATTAATTTGATTTTGAGGAGAAGCATCACCAAAAGCATTTTCAACATTATCAAGATAATAGCAATTTCTTATAGATGCAGGATAATCAGCAAAAGGATCTGAAGAATCCGGAAAAACTAGCGATTCAACAACTCCGATTATTCCGCCAATATTAGAATAATTATATTTATCTGTCGCTTCTTTTACTTCGGCTTTAACCTGACCTATGTTATAACAATTATAAATATCCTCAAACTGATACCAAAAGCCCGATATTCCGCCTGCAAAAACATATTTTGTTCCTACAGAACTGATATTGCCGATATTGTAGCAGTTATTTATTTCACCATCTGAATTACCGCAAATGCCGCCGGCAAGAGTATAAAAATAGTCATAACCGTTATTTCTGCCTATGGCTGTTACTTCACCGTAATTTGAACATTTGGAAATCAATCCTTCCGAAATACCTGCAATACCGCCGACAAAGTAGTTAATCCCTTCTGGTTTATAACTGCAAAAACCGTTAGCAGTAACAGCAGCATTGTTTTGGCATTGTTCTATTTTACATTCTTCTTCGTTCGACTGCGATAAAAAGCCCGCTATTCCGCCTACCCAAACAGCGGCTTTGGTTGTTACATCAATCTTGCCGTATGTAATGCAGTTAGTAACAACGGAATTATATGCTTCACCGCAAATTAAACCGGCTCTTATTCCGTTATCATTGTTAACATCGATTTGGCCGATTACGGTAACATCTTTAATCTGCGAATTTTCCACAGTACCGAACAAACCTGCCGACGGATTTTCGCCCTCAATCTCTGAAATATTGATGTTTTTTACCGTGAATGAGTTGCCGTCAAACTTTCCGCAGAACGGAGCTTGCAAAGTGCCTATCGGCTGCCAATTCTCATATGCCGACAGGTCAATGTCATTCATCAGAATAAACTTTCCCGAAAGGTTATTGCGGATATTGTTTAAATCCTCGGCGGTATAAATCGGGGTATAGCCGTCGGGAACGCCGCTTGCCGCAAAGGCCGATGAGAAAGAGCATACGCACAGGATTAAAGCCAAAGAAAGTGACAAAACTTTTGCGATTTTTCTTTTCATTACAATATCTCCTCTTATATTTTTATAATTTTTCGGTGCGGATTGATGCCGTCCGCGCCGATTTTTGCCGATTGAAAGCTTTGTTGAAAAATTTTTTCAAATTTTTTTAAAAATCCTCTTGACTCTGACGCTGCGTAATGGTTTATACTGATATCACACGGGAGGGAAATCCGATGAGAACAGTAAACGAAGTCAGCAAATTAACGGGCATAAGCGTGCGCACGCTTCACCATTACGACGCCGTGGGGCTGCTGAAGCCGACAGCGTTCACTCAGGCGGGATACAGGCTGTATGACGATACGGCTTTGGAACGCCTGCAACAGATTTTACTGTTTCGCGAATTGGAATTTCCGTTAAAGGACATTAAGAAAATAATCGAAAGCCCTGATTTTGACCGCGGCAGGGCTTTGGAGCAGCAGATTGAATTGCTGACCTTGAAAAAAGAGCATCTGGAAAATCTGATTGACCTTGCCCGTGAAATCAAAAAGAACGGAGCTAATACTATGGATTTTAAAGCATTTGATAAAAGTAAAATTGATAAATACGCCGCCGAGGCAAAAGCCGCTTACGGAGAAACGGCGGAATACCGTGAATTTGAAGAAAAATCAAAAGGACGGACTGATGAAGAAACTGCCGGGCTGAATATGCGGCTGATGTCTCTTTTTGCTGAATTCGGCGCAATAAAAGGCGTTTCCCCCGAGTCCGAAGAAGCGCAGAACAGGGTAAAAGAATTGCAGAATTTTATCAGCGAAAATTTTTACACCTGCTCCGATGAGATTTTATACAGTCTCGGGATTATGTATGCCGACGGAGGCGAATTTACGGAAAATATCGATAAAGCGGGCGGCGAGGGCACAGCGGAATTCGTATGCCGTGCGATTGCCGCATACTGCGGAAAATAAGCGCAAAAGTATAACATTTCTGATTTGCGGGGCTGTCTTATGTGACAGCCCCATTTAGTTTTATGTATAGTTAAATTACCATTTCGTTTTAAAAAAGAACTCGGCGAGAAGTATTGCTGTTGCCGCAAAGATTAATGAAATTATCGCGTTGGATTTCCAACTTTCTTTATTGACTATGCAATCAACCGTTTTGTAGCCATACATTATTGCCGCGCAAGCAAAAACGCTTGTGCCGATAAAGCAAATCAGAAACCAAATCATTTTTAACCTCATATCATTTGAAATTTCATCTACGAATTTTATGGTTATAACAGAATATTATCATAAAATGTTAAAAAAGTCAAAGCTTTTAGGAAAATTTTATTAATTTATTTATCTCAATTCGTAATTTAAAATTATAATGTATCTTTAAAAACGGCAATAAATATAAGACGGCACACCAAAAAGCGATTTTTCCTTTTCCGATTGTCAAAACATATCGAAAAAAGTGTAAAATTTACAATATGTTAACCGTTTTCGCGTGAAGATAATATAAAATATAATGTAATATAAAATTCGGAGGGTCAGGCTTGCTCGGATATGTTAAGGCTTTCAAGCCCGAAATGAAAATCAAGGATTATGAGCTTTACAGGGGTATTTACTGCTCGCTGTGCCGCGCTCTCGGGCGGCTTTATTCGCCGATAGCCCAGCTTTTTCTCAGCTATGATTTTGCTTTTGCGGCAGTTTTGAGGCTTGCGGCGGGTGAGAGCGGCTGTGTTTTTGAGAAAAAACGCTGCCCGTATAATCCCGCAAAGCGCTGTATGATTTGCACGGGCAAGCAGGAGCTTGACCTTTGCGCTCACGCCGTTATCATAACCGTTTATTATAAAGTTATCGATAATTTGCATGATGCGGGCTTTAAATCAAGGCTTGCCGCCGCGCTGATTTATCCCGCCGTCAGGCTTATGCATTCAAAAGCCGCACGGCTTGCTCCCGAAATCGAAAGAATAATTTCAACCGCAACACAAAAGCAGGCGGAGACAGAGAAAAAGGCTCATGTCGGCATTGACGAGGCGGCAGATTCGAGCGCAAGGGCGCTCGGAGAAATATTTTCGCTCGGTTTTGAGGGAGAAAGAAAAAATTCGCTTTATTCCTTGGGATATATGACGGGCAGATATGTTTATATCCTTGACGCCGCAGACGACCTTGAGGCGGATATTAAAAGCGGCGCGTTCAATCCTTTTAAAGAAGAATATTCGGATATCGCAGATGCCGAGCGCCGCGCGGAATTTGCACGGCGAGTCAGAGAGATGCTCAATCTTACTCAGAGCAGTGCGCTTGACGCGCTTGATTCGGTTGAAAAGAAACGCTTCGGCGATATTCTTGAAAATATAGTTTTTGACGGGCTGACCTTCAGCGCGGAAAAAGTAATCGGAAAATATCTCGGAAAAGATGATAAAAAGAGCGTTTATACCGTGGATTAAGATAAAATTTTGATTTGTTTTCTTTTATGCCTTTGAGAAAGGAATGGTCATAAAGATGAGAAACCCTTATGATGTTTTGGGAGTTCCGCAGGGCGCCGCCATTGAGCAGGTTAACGCCGCTTACAGGGAGCTTATGAGGAAATATCAGGACAGCGGCAATCAGAAAAAAATAGATGAAATCAACGAGGCATATGATTCGATAGTTATGGGTGCGCCGTCGGGCGGCTCGGGATATTCCTCGGGAGGTTATTCGCAATACGGCTCGGCGGATTATTCGGATATCCGGGCGAAAATCAATTCGGGCAGACTTGACGACGCTCAGATTTTGCTTGACGGAATTCCCGAGGGCAGCCGCGACGCGCAGTGGTATTATCTAAAAGGAACCGTTCAGCAAAAGCGCGGCTGGCTTGAAGAAGCGGCAAAGAATTTTGCAACGGCGAGCAATCTTGACCCGTCAAACAACACATATAAAATGGCTTATAATAAAGTCAACAATGCGCGCTCGGGAGGCTACAGAACCGAGAGACGCGCCGAAAGAGATTCGTCCGACTGCTCGGGCTGCGACATTTGCTCCGGTCTGCTTTGCGCCGATTGCTGCTGTGAGTGCTTCGGCGGCGATCTGATTCCCTGCTGCTGACGAAAGGAGAATGACGGTTTGAAACAGAGCTCTAAATGTGCATTGGGCGGCATTGTTGCCGCCCTGTCGCTTGTTTTGATGATATCGGTTGCAATAATTCCGTTTTTGACCTATGCGTTGCCTGCGGTTGCGGGTGCGCTGATTATTTTTATTGTGGTTGAAATCGACAGGAAGTGGGCTTTCGGCGTTTACAGCACCGTTGCGATTTTGAGTATGCTTCTCGTGCCCGAAAAAGAGGTTGCGGTTATGTATCTTGCCTTTTTCGGCTACTATCCGATTTTGAAATCGCTAATTGAAGCCAAAATTCCGACGGTTTTGGGCTGGGTGCTAAAGCTTCTGTCTTTCATTTCAACCATGGTTATATCTTATTACCTGATGATCAGGTTTATGGGAGTTACTCTTGATGAAACCGAGGAATTCGGAATGATGGCAATTCCTCTGCTGCTCGGCATGGGCACGGTTGCCTTTGTGCTTTATGACATTGCGCTGACTAAGATGATAACGCTCTATATGATAAAGTGGCAAAAACATTTTAAAAGATACTTTAAATAATTATTGCCTTTTCAAAGATTATCTTATATAATATATGGTGCTTAATCTGAAAAACGGTCAAACGTGCCGTTTTTCCGAAAGGGGAGGGCATAATAAATGAAAAATACCGTTAATATCGGCGTTGTCGGAATCAGCGGCAGAGGCTCGTCAATGCTTCGCGAGCTTCTCAACTGCGAGGGCGTCAGAGTTCCCGCTGTCTGCGATAAATACAGCGACAGAGCGGAGCACGGCGCAGAGATAGTCAAGGAAGCTACGGGCGAAACCGCCGATGTTTATCTTGACTATAAACAGCTCCTTGCGCGTGACGATCTTGACGCAGTTATGTGCTGCACAACATGGATAACCCATTCCCGCATTGCAATCGACACCATGAGAGCGGGCAAGCATGTTGCAATCGAAGTAGGCGGCGCGGCAAGCATTGAGGAATGTTGGCAGATGGTTCGTGCAAGCGAGGAAACAGGCAAATTCTGTATGTTGCTTGAAAACTGCTGTTATGACAGAAAAGAAATGGCTCTTTATAATATGGTTAAAAAGGGCCTTTTCGGTGAAATAATACATATGCAGGGCGGTTATGAGCACGACCTGCGCGATGAAATCAGCCTTGGCAGAGAAAACCGCCACGGAAGACTGTTTAATTTCCAGCACAGAAACGGCGAGCTTTATCCCACCCATCAGCTCGGCCCCATCTCAAAGGTTCTCGGCATAAACAGAGGCAACAGATATGTTTCTCTCAGCTCGTTTGCAAGCAAGTCGAGAGGTCTTAACGAGTGGATTAAGAAAAACAAGGGCGAGGATTATGATCTTGCGGATTACAGCTTTAATCAGGGTGATATCGTAACCACCGTGCTCAAATGTGCCGACGGCGAAACCGTTGTGCTCACTCATGACTGCTCTCTGCCCAGACCCTACTCAAGAGGCTACCGTATTCAGGGCACAAAGGGCATTTATATGGAGGACGGCAACACAATTTATCTTGAAGGCATTTCTCATGAGAACAAAGATCATTGGACTCACACCTGGGAGAGCTTTGACGATTATCTTGAAAAATATGAGCATCCGCTTTGGAAAAAATATAAAATAGACGGCATTCATGCCGGCGGTCACGGCGGTATGGACTATCTTGTTCTCAGCGCGTTTGCCGAGAGCGTAAGGCTTGACGCAAAGCCGCCCATTGATGTTTATGACACGGCGGTCTGGATGGCGGTTACCTGCCTTTCAGAGCAGTCGATAGCAATAGGCGGCGCTCCCGTTCCGTTCCCGGATTTCACCAACGGAATGTGGATTGACAGAGAGCCTTACAGACGCGGGACCTTCTGCCTTGACGAAGTCTGCGAGGATTGCTTTGAAGAAGAATAAAATTTAAGGGGTATTGCGGAATATGAAATACTATATAGGCGTTGACGGCGGAGGAACAAAAACCGCGTTTGCTCTTTTTGACGAAAACAAAAAAATGCTTGCTTCCGTAACCGGTCCCGGCAGTAATCATGAAAATCTTGATACGGCTTTTGACGGCGCGAGCGATATCATAATGCAGGGCTTGAACGAGCTTTGCGAGCGCGCGGGAGTAAAGCTTTCCGATATCAGCTTCACCCTTATGGGTCTTGCGGGCATCGACCACCGCTATCAGTATGAAATTATGTGCGAAAAGCTCCGCGAAAAGGGTCTTGAAAATTTCGAGGTTTTCAATGATGGCTTTATAGTCGTTAAAGCGGGAGCAACGGGCAGAAGTGCAATAGGCTATAACTGCGGCACGGGCGTTTGCTGTAACGGAATTGACCTTGACGGCAAAATGCTCCAGCTTGCGGGTCTCGGCGATTTTTCGGGCGATATTTCGGGCGGAAGCAATATTGTTATTAAGGCGTTTGAGCTTGTTTATAACGAGCTTTTCCTCGGGCTTGAAAAAACTCTTATTACAGAAATGATAAAAGAAAAATACGGGTTTGAGAGCAGAGAGGAATATCTCGCGCTTATCGAAAAAATCGAGGGCGAAAACGGCGGAGAATATATCAGAGATATGATAGATTTCTTCTTTGCCGCAGTCAAAAAAGGAGACGTCCCCGCGTCGGCTTATTGTGAAAGAATGGCGGCGCGCGGCGCGCAGCTTATTGCGGCGCTTGCAAATCAGCTTAATTTCGGCAGTGAAGAAATTGAGGTTGTGCTGTCGGGCTCTATCAATGTTAAGGTTGACAATAAGATTTATCTTGATATGCTTGTTTCCCGCGCCGAGGCGCTCAGCGGCAAAAAGCTGAAATTCATCAAGCTTGAAGCAATGCCCGTTACGGGCTGCATTAATTGGATAATGCAGGATTATACCAAATAAAATTCTCAATAAAAGGAGTTAATTATAATGAAAGAAATCAGCGTTGCCGTAATCGGCTCGGGCAGCACCTACTGCCCCGAATTGGTAGACGGCTTCCTCAAAGCAAAGGATAGCCTTAAACTCAAAAAAATATCCTTTATGGATATCGATGAGAGAAAGAGAACGATAGTCGGCAACCTTTGCGTAAGAATGCTGAAAAATGCAAACTGCGACTGCGAGGTTGTTTTCACAGACGATCTTGATACTGCTCTTGTCGGAGCGGATTTTGTTGTTACTCAAATCCGCGTTGGTAAGCTTCCCTGCCGCCATCTTGACGAAAGCATTCCCAAGAAATATAACCTCATCGGTCAGGAAACAACGGGCATCGGCGGCTTCTTCAAGGCGCAGAGAACCATTCCCGTTATCAAGCATATCTGCGACAGAATTGAGGCAATCTGCCCCGATGCATGGCTTATCAACTTCACCAATCCCTCGGGCATCATCACTGAGTTTGTTCTCAATAACACCAATGTCAAGAACATCGGTCTTTGCAACGTTCCCATTGATATGATTGACGATATCAAGGAAATAACGGGAGAGGACAGCGAAATTACATATGTCGGTCTTAACCACCTGAGCTGGATAACCTCAGTCAAAAAAGACGGCAAGGAGCTTCTTCCCGGTCTTATTGACAGCGGCTTTTCGCCCAAGGTTATGGCAAATATAAAGGACGACGGCTTCTCGATTGACTGCCTTAAAACAATTCAGGCAATCCCCTCGTCATATCTTCAGTATTATTACTGCCGCGAGGCAAAGCTTGCCCATCAGCGCGAGGACGAAAAGACGAGAGCGCAGGTCTGCATGGAGATAGAGGAGCAGCTTCTTGAAATCTATCAGAACGAAGAAATCGTAACAAAGCCCGCTCTGCTTGATAAGCGCGGCGGTCACAAGTATTCTCTTGCGGCGGTTTCGCTGATTGATTCAATCGCAAATGACAAGCGCGATGTTCATGTTGTCAATATCAAGAATAACGGCACTCTGCCCTTTATGGCTGATGACGATATCGTTGAAATTGCGGCGGTTATCGGCAGCGACGGCGCAACGCCCGTTCCCGTAACGGAGCATATCAACGACCATATCGTCGGTCTTATGAGAGTTGTCAAGACTTATGAAAAATATGCAGTCAAAGCGGCAATCACGGGCGATGACGATTATGCAATCAAGGGTCTGCTTGTTCATCCTCTCGTAGGCGATTGGGAAAAGACTGTTAAGTGCTTTAACGAGCTTAAAGAGGCTCACAAGGAATTCCTGCCGCAGTATTTTAAGGACGAAGCGCAGAAATAAAAGCCTGAAAAACGCACGGAGCAAATCGGAAGAAATTCACGGTTTGCTCCGTTTTTTTGTATATTAATAACGGCTTTTTGGTATGGGATAGCCGAGATTTTGCGGCGGAAATTTGTAGGGGACGATGCCCACATCGTCCCAAAATTAATACAAATTTCAGTAGGGAACGCTGTCCTCAGCGCCGCATACAATTCGGAATTCGTAATGCGTAATGCGGAATTAATGACGGGCTTCACCCGTACCCGATTATATTCGTTTTCACGGCGGAAATTTGTAGGGGACGATGCCCACATCGTCCCAAAATCAGCGCAAATCTCCGTAGGGAACGCTGTCCTCAGCGCCGCATACAATTCGTAATGCGTAATGCGGAATTATGGATAGGCTCCGCCTATGACCGATTTGTTTTATAAAGTCGCCCGGAATTCAACAATCAACAATGCAAAATATTCCGCACATGGTACGGCGGCTTGCCCACAAGCCGCCGTTAAACCCGCTGTGTTCTTTCAGAACGCCGATGAAGCGGATGCTCATAACACAGTAAAATATTCGACTACAAAACGGCTTCTTCATCTTATTGAGACAATCCCATTTTTTGACTTCAAGCGGTAATTAATCTTGAAATTGAAATATAAATATGATATAATACAGGAAAATATTAAATTCAGGAGAGAAAAATGAAAATCATCAGAATGGCCGGAGTGTTGTCGGCATGGGCAATTATATTGACTGCAGCGGCTTGTTCGGCAAAAAAGCCGGATGCTCCGATTGAAACAGCTTCACAGAGCGCCGCCGTTACATATGACTTATCACAGGCTGTAAACGCTTTCAATGAACATACGGTGACAGCGGAAAATTCCGATTCCGCAACCCTTTACGTGCCTGATTCAACGCATATTTTCCCGTCGGTTTCATCGGGCAATAAAGAGCAGCATTCAGCGGCTGAAACGCTGAGGACAACGGAGCGGACGCCTGTTAAAGCTACTGATGCTTCAACTGCCGCACCGACTAAAGAAACTGTCAGAGTTACGATAAGTGAGGGAGAAACGCTTACTCAGATATTCAAAAAGCTTGAAGAAAAAGGCGTAGCTTCATTTGATGAACTGATGACAACGGCGCAGACTTATGATTACAGCTACTATCCGCTTGTTGCGAAAATTCCGTCAAACGCCAACCGCTGTTTCAGGCTTGAGGGCTATCTTTTCCCCGATACCTATGAATTCTATACAAATCAAAAGCCGCAGGACGCAATCGGCAAATTTCTCCGCAACGGCAAGGCAAAGATAACTGACTCAATGCTTCAAAAGGCTTCCTCGCTCGGCTACAGCTTTGACGAGGTTCTGACCGTTGCTTCAATCATAGAAAAAGAAGGCGCAAAATCAAGCGAGGTTGCGAAGATTGCCTCCGTTATTTATAACCGACTTGAAGCTGGAATGAAGCTGCAGATGGATTCAACCATTTACTATATTGAGCGCAATGTCAAGCCCTATATTACGGGCGATATCAACCGCTATAACGCTTATTACAACACCTATAAGTGTTCCGCTCTGCCGGCAGGTCCGATATCAAATCCCGGATTAAAGACTATAAATGCCGCGCTTAATCCTGCCGATGTTCCCTATCTTTATTTCTGCCATGACGAAAATGCAAATTATTATTACGCAGAAACCTATGAGGAACATCAGGAGAATTTGAAGCTTGCAGGTATAGAATAATCGGATAAAAAATCGCTCCGAACTGTGTGTTGCAGTTCGGAGCGGTTATTTTAATTGTTAAATTGTCATAAGCTCGCAAACAAGGCGGCTGTGCTCTGCGGGGTCGTCAAGCTTGCGCCCACCAATGAGGCAAGCCTCGTCATAAAGCAGCTTTGCATATTTGCCGAGGGTGTCTTTATCATCGGAATAGAGCTTTTTCAGCTTTTCCGCAATGGGATGGTCGGCATTGATTTCCAAAACAATCTGGGCTTTTACTTGGTTTTCGTCTGCGCCGGGCATGGAATTGAGCGTTTTTTCCATTTCAAGTGAAATGCCGCCCTCGCTCGTCAGGCAAACGGGATGTTTTTTGAGCTTGCCCGTGAAGCGAACCGAGCTGACGCCATCGCCGATGGCGTTCTTCATTTCTTCAAACATATCCTTTGACTGTTCGTTTTCGCTTTCAAGCGCTTTTTTCTCTTCCTCAGTGTCAAGGTCAAGCTGTTCGTCGCAAATGTTTATGAACTTCTTGCCGTCATATTCGCCGAGCATTTTAAGAGCGAACTCATCAA
Source organism: Acutalibacteraceae bacterium (assembly GCA_051881535.1). Taxonomy (GTDB): domain Bacteria; phylum Bacillota; class Clostridia; order Oscillospirales; family Acutalibacteraceae; genus CAG-177. The sequence goes on from JBJEQB010000041.1 coordinate 106,110, forward strand.
CATACTCCGTCAGATAGAGAACCTCATATCCCTTTTCCTGAACGGCGTCGCACTGCGGGAGCATTTCGATTTTTTCGGCGGTTTCACCGCAGGCATAATAGATTGCATCCTGACCCTCTGCCATTCTTTCAACGTATTCTTTGAGTGTGACGAGCTTTTTCTCTTTTGATGAGGTGAAAAGCAGCAAATCCTTCAAATCCTCTTTGTGCAGACCGTATTCATTGTAAACGCCGAATTTAAGCTGAATTCCGAAAACCTTGAAGAATTCCTCATAAGCCTCGCGCTCGTTTTTGAGCATTTTTTCAAGCTCGGAGCGGATTTTCTTTTCAATCGTTTTTGCAATCAGTTTGAGCTGTCTGTCATGCTGGAGCATCTCGCGCGAAATATTGAGGGAAAGATCCTCGCTGTCAACAAGACCCTTGACAAAGCTGAAATAATCGGGCAGCAAATCGCTGCATTTATCCATTATCAGAACGCCCTTGGAGTAGAGCTGAAGACCTTTTTCGTAGTCCTTTGTATAGAAATCAAAGGGCGCGCGCTTGGGAATATACATCAGCGCATGGTAGGTTGCCTGACCCTCAACGCTGGTATGAATAACCTTTGCTGGGTCTTCAAAATCATAGAATTTTTCTCTGTAAAACTTGTTGTATTCGTCCTCGGTGATTTCCGAGCGGTTCTTCTTCCAAAGAGGAATTCTGCTGTTGAGGGTGCGAAGCTCGGTAACATCCTCAAATTTGCCCTCCTCGCCCTCAACAGGCTTGCTCGTTTTATATTCCATCTGAATGGGGTGGCGGATATAGTCGGAATATTTTTTAACAAGCTCGTTTATTCTGTATTGGTCGAGGTATTCGCTGTAATTCTCGTCCTCCGTGTCGGGCTTTAAGTGCATTGTGACCGTAGTGCCGAAGCTCTCCTTTTCGCAGGGAGCTATGGTGTAGCCCTCGGCGCCGCTTGACTGCCAGCGGAATGCCTCATCGCTGCCGAAAGCCTTGGTTTCAACCGTTACCTTGTCGCTGACCATAAACGCCGAGTAGAATCCGACGCCGAACTGACCGATTATGTCAACATTCTCTGCTTTTTCGTTTTCGTTCTTGAAAGCAAGAGAGCCGCTTTTGGCGATAGTGCCGAGGTTGCTGTCCAGCTCATCCTCGGTCATACCGCAGCCGTTGTCGCTTACGCGGATGGTGCGGTTCTCCTTGTCAAGGTCAATGCGGATAACAAAATCGTCCGCACCGAGACCGACGGAGGAATCCGTCAGAGAGCGGAAATAGAGCTTGTCGAGCGCGTCTGATGCATTTGAGATGATTTCACGCAGAAAGATTTCTTTGTGCGTGTAGATTGAGTTAATCATCATGTCCATCAGTTTTTTGGATTCGGATTTGAATTGTCTTGTTCTCATATTAATCCCCTTTACAGTCCTGAAAGCACCGAAAACGGCGCTTCGTAATTTTTACGCTCTAAGTATAGTGCTTTATATGGTATATTCTGTTAAGAATATTTGAACAAACTGTAAAAATTAGCACTCAAAAGCTGCGAGTGCTAAAAGCTTTGACGGCGGCATATTTAAAAATCCTACTTGATTAATTCTTAATTTTATATTATCATAATTATAAATAAAATCATTAACTGCGAGGTATGAAAATGAAAAAGCTTTTATGTTTTTTGCTTTCGGTTGTTTTGATTGCAGGCTCTCTCACGCTCGGCGTGTGTGCGGCGCAGAGCGTCTCGGATTTAAAATTCGCCGTTGCCTCCGATTTGCATTATAACCTCCCCGCAGACGAGCTTGAGGGCGATATTGACGATGAGATATATTGGTATGCCAATCGCCGTGCCGCCATGGAAAATGAAAGCGGTTGGATAATTGACGAGTTTCTCAATCAATGCGCCGAAAATGACGATTGCGATTTCGTTCTGATTTCGGGCGATCTTGTTGACAGCGGCAGGACTGTTCCGCAGGAGCACTATGATGTTGCGGCAAAGCTTGCCGAGTTTGAAAAGAAAACGGGCAAGCAGGTTTATGTGACCGTCGGCAATCACGATGCAGGCGAAGGCTCCGAGACCGATGTTGAGGATTTCAAGCGCATTTATGCCGATTTCGGCTATGACAAGGCTATTGCCGTTGACGAGGGCACCTGCTCTTATGTGGCTGATTTGAACGGTAAATACAGGCTGATTTCTCTTGACAGCTGCGACCATACCAAATCCACGCAGGACGGTCTGACTGCCGAAAAGCTGGACTGGGTTCGCGCTCAGGCAAAGCAGGCGAAAAAGGACGGGAAATATCCCATTCTTATGATGCACCATAATTTGCTTGACCATATGCCGCTTCAACGCATATTCAGTAAAAACTTCATTGTGCGTTTCCATTACACCACGGCGGAGCTTTTTGCCGATTGGGGAATAAAGCTTGTTTTAACGGGTCACGAGCATTGCAGCGACGCAACTGCTTACACAAGCGCGGCAGGCAATGTGATTTACGATTTTGCCACAACCTCATTGACCATGTATCCTTTGCAATACAGGCTGTTTAAGCTTACCGATGACAGGATAGCTTATGAGGCGAAAACGGTTGATTTGATTGATACAGATTCCCTTGCGGCAAGAACGGCGGGGTATTCCGAAAATCAGATAAGCCTTATGAACGCAGGGCTTAACGATTATTCAAAGGGATTCCTGAAAGCGGGTGTAAAATACCGCCTTGCCCTTTCGCTGAGCATGGAGAAGATGGGTATTGACGAAAGCGACCCGTATTATGATTTGGTTAATGCGGCGGTCGGCGGCTTGCTTAAAATCCTCGAAGAGCCTCTTTACGGCGAAAACAGCATAAGCGAGCTTGCAAAGGAATATAATATTGACATTCCCGCAAGCCGATACAAAAACGGTTGGGATGTTGCTACAGAATTGGTTGCCGCTCATTATGCAGGCGGAGAGAACTTTGAGCTTGAAAGCACGGAGGTAACGATTTTTCTGCGCCTTGTTGCCCTCATTCTCAGAGACGACCTTGCGGGAGTGGCAGACGAGGTTTTCCTGAAATCCGCAAATGAGCTTCTCAAAAATTTCGGAACCGATTCCGTTGCTTCCGATTTAACAAAGCTCGGAGCAAGAGTTTTCGGCGCAGTCAAGCCCGCCGAATATTTCCTGCTGGCATTAGTTTCTCCCGTTATCTATAATTTTGCAGTTGACAGCGACGGCGTTGACGATAATCGCGGAACGCTTCCCGGCTACGGAACTGTCAGCTTGCAGAACAATTCTTATAATGTAATCGAAAGCGTCCACGGAATTCTCAACAACGCCATGAAATACATATCAATGTTTTTGAGCATTATTATAAGGATAATATATAAATAATATTATAGATATTATAAAGAACGCCGCTCGGCTTTTGAAAAAACGGAATTTTTCAAGGCTCGGGCGGCGCACAATTATATGGGAAAATCCCTTTATTTTGCCGAAAAAGGCTGATTTGGACAGTAAATTTGTTAAAACTGATAACAATATGCAGAAAAATCACATCAAAGAATATAAGTTTTGTACATTGACTTTTTGCTCATTCACAATTAAACTTATAGCCATGAGAGAACTTGTGCTAAGTGTCTTGTATTTGAGAGGAGAGGAGAAGGGCGATGCTTGCTGCTTTTTGTGCAATGAATAAAGCCGGCAAGGCTGCTTGCGAGAGCAAGGCGGCTCAGACGCATTGCGCTTCTTCTTGCAATCCCTCAAAATCGGGCACCGTCAGGGTGTCCCTTTTTGCTTTTTTAGGAGTAGTGCGCGTGATTTCTCTTTCTCTAATCGGGCTGCTTGAGGCAGTCATTAACGGTTTTAAAATATCAGAGCGAAAGAGAACAGCGGGCGCTTTTTAATTATCAAAGGTGATATTAAGGCGGCTTCGTTCTTTCGGCGAGGCCGCCTTTATATATTATTCAGTCCATAAATAGAAATGCCGAAAGGCAAAGGAAGGAAGAATTTACCATGAAAAAGTTTTTGGCTCTCGTAATGGCAGCTCTTATGATGCTCACTCTGTTTGCTGCCTGCGGCGACAAAACAGAAGGTGACACAACTGCAGCTCCTACCGAAAACAATGCTGTAGCAGGAACCGCAAGCGGAACATTCAAAATCGGCGGCATCGGCCCCCTTACCGGCGGCGCGGCAACTTACGGCGTAGCGGTTAAGAACGGCGCTCAGATTGCTATCGATGAGATTAACGCTCTCGGCGGCAGCGTAAAGTTTGAGATGCAGTTTGAAGACGATGAGCATGACGCTGAGAAATCAGTTAATGCTTACAACAAGCTCAAGGACTGGGGTATGCAGCTTCTCATCGGCTCCGTTACCACTACTCCCTGCATCGCAGTTGCTTCAGAAAGCTACAGCGACAGAATTTTTGAAATCACTCCGTCCGCATCTTCTCTTGATGTTATCGACGGCAAAGACAATGTTTTCCAGGTTTGCTTCACCGACCCCAACCAGGGCGTAGCTTCCGCTGACTACATTGCAGACAACGCTCTTGCAACCAAGGTTGCCGTTATTTACAAGAACGACGACGCATATTCAACCGGCATTTACAATAAGTTTGCCGCTGAGGCTGCTGCAAAGGGTCTTGAGGTTGCTTATGTAGGCACATTTACAACAGATACAGAGAACGACTTCAGCGTTCAGCTCGGCAAGGCTAAGGAAGCAGGCGCAGACCTTCTTTTCCTGCCCATCTACTTCACTCCCGCTTCACTTATCCTCCAGCAGGCTAACGCAATGGGCTATGCTCCCAAGTTCTTCGGCGTTGACGGCATGGACGGTATCCTTGGCATCAAGGGCTTTGATACCAAGCTTGCTGAGGGCGTTTATCTTCTTACTCCGTTCTCAGCGGACAGCACCGATGACGCTACCGTCAGCTTCGTAACAAAGTATAAGGAGCTTTATAACGAGGTTCCCAACCAGTTTGCTGCTGACGCTTATGACGCTGTTTACACCATTTATGAAGCAATTCAGAAGGCTGGCGTAACAAGCGATATGAGCACTGAGGAGCTTTGCGACGCTCTTATCCCCGCTATGACTCAGATCGAGGTTAAGGGTCTTACCGGCACAATGAAATGGCAGGCAACCGGCGAAGTTTCAAAGGATCCCATGGCTGTTATCATTAAGGACGGCGTTTATGTAGGCGCAAAGAACGCTCAGTAATCGTTAATTTTTAAAAATCCAGGGAAGAAGGAGCTGTGCCTTTCGGTGCGGCGCCTTCTTTCTGAAACTGTTTTTATTGTATTCTGCGGCGGAAAGGCTTTCGCCGTTTGTTTAATCGGCAGTTTTTCCGGCACAGAATAAAAAATCCAAACTGAGGTGTGATAAATGAGCTTTTTATCCTATCTGATCAACGGCATCAGCTTGGGAAGCGTATATGCGATAATCGCTTTGGGATATACAATGGTTTACGGCATTGCAAAAATGCTTAACTTTGCCCACGGCGATGTTATTATGGTCGGCGCTTATATTTCATATTGCGTTACAGAGTATCTCGGGCTTTCACCGATTGTTTCCGTTATTGCCGCCATGATTGTGTGCACGGTTCTCGGAATTCTGATTGAGCGTTTTGCATATAAGCCTCTGCGCTCGGCAACATCGCTTGCCGTTCTGATAACGGCTATCGGCGTGAGCTATCTTCTACAGAATACGGCTCTGCTTATCTGGGGTTCAACGCCCAAGTCTTTCAGCTCAATAGTTTCTGCCGAGCCCATAAGGCTCTTTGACGGCAGGCTGACTATTTCCGCTGAGGCTGTTGTAACCATTGCCGCCTGCATTATTATCATGGTTGCCCTTACGCTCTTTACGAGCAAAACCAAGATGGGCAAGGCGATGAGAGCCGTTTCCGAGGATAAGGGCGCGGCTCAGCTTATGGGCATAAACGTTAATGTAACAATTTCTCTGACATTTGCAATCGGCTCTGCTCTTGCTGCCATTGCAGGCGTTCTGCTCTGCTCAATGTATCCCAATCTTCTGCCCACAGTCGGCGCAATGCCCGGCATAAAGGCGTTCACTGCTGCTGTTTTCGGCGGCATCGGTTCAATTCCCGGAGCAATGCTCGGCGGAATTCTGCTCGGTATAATCGAGATTTTTGCAAAGGCATATGTTTCAACCCAGCTTGCGAATGCCATTGTTTTTGCCGTTCTTATCATCGTTCTGCTTGTTAAGCCCGCAGGCTTGCTCGGCAAGCAGATAAAAGAGAAAGTTTGAGGTGGAGCATATGAAAAAGTTAAACAAGCTTACCAAAAACAGCTTTCTTTCCTACGGCGTTGTAATTGCATTTTATATTATAATGCAAATTCTTGTCGCAGGCGGCGGAATTTCAAACTCACTCAAAGGTCAGCTTATTCCTATCTGCGTTTACATTATAATGGCGGTTTCGCTTAACCTCACCGTCGGTATTCTCGGCGAGCTGAGCCTCGGTCATGCCGGTTTTATGAGCGTGGGCGCATTTGCGGGCGTTATCGCTTCAACCTCGCTCAAATTCGGCGGAGTTGAATCCGAGATAGTCAGAATGATTGTTGCCGTTGTTATCGGCGCAATCTTTGCGGCAATTTTCGGCGTTATCATCGGCGTGCCCGTTCTTCGCCTTAAAGGCGACTATCTTGCCATTGTTACTCTTGCTTTCGGCGAAATAATCAAAGATATTCTCAACTGCTTGTATATCGGCATTGACTCAAAAGGACTTCACATCACCACCGATACCGCCAAGCTTTCGCTTGCCGACGGCGGCAAGGTAATTGTCAACGGTCCGATGGGCGCGACGGGAGTCAATAAAATATCCACCTTTACGGCGGGTATAATTCTTGTTCTTATTACTCTTTTCGTTGTCTACAACCTCACCAATTCAAGGTCGGGCAGAGCGATAATGTCAATCAGAGACAACAGAATAGCCGCAGAATCCGTGGGAATAAATATAACTAAGTATAAGCTTATGGCGTTTGTTACCTCGGCGGCTCTTGCAGGCTGTGCAGGCGTTCTTTTCGGTCTTAACTATTCTACGGTTGTTGCGTCGAAATTCAACTTCAACACTTCAATTCTCGTTCTCGTTTTCGTCGTTCTCGGCGGTATGGGCAATATGTTCGGCTCGGTAGTCGTTGCCGCAATGCTCACTGTTCTTCCCGAAATGCTCAGAGAATTCGGCGATTACAGAATGCTTGCCTATGCAATAGTTCTTATCCTTGTTATGATTATCACAAATAATGACACAATTAAGTCCTACGGCGACATTATAAAAGCCAAACTCGGACTTTCCAAAGAAAAAGGAAAGGGGGCAAAGGCGAAATGAGTAAGATGGTACCTGTTCCCCACGATTCGATAGTCCCCGAGAGAGATGTTGATAAGCTTCCCGTTCTTGAAGCAAGGCATCTCGGCATAGAATTCGGCGGACTTAAAGCCGTTGACGATTTCAACCTGACAATCGGCAAAACGGAGATAGCAGGTCTTATCGGACCCAACGGCGCAGGCAAAACAACGGTTTTCAATCTTTTGACCAAGGTTTATCAGCCCACTCACGGCACGATTTTGCTTGACGGAAAAGACACTCACGGCATGAATACCGTTCAGGTCAACAAGGCAGGCATCGCCAGAACCTTCCAGAATATCCGCCTTTTCGGCAACCTTACGGTTGAAGATAATGTAAAAATCGGTCTGCACAATCAGGTCAAATACGGAATGTTCAGCGGCATAATGAGAATGCCGAATTATTGGAAAAAAGAAAAAGAATTCCACAACAGAGCAATGGAATTGCTCGATATATTTGATATGCAGGATATGGCGGGAGCACAGGCAGGTTCGCTGCCTTACGGCGCACAAAGGCGCCTTGAAATCGTCAGAGCGCTTGCCACAAGTCCGAAGCTGTTGCTGCTTGACGAGCCTGCCGCAGGCATGAATCCCTCTGAAACAGCCGAGCTTATGAATAATATCCGAAAAATAAGGGATACTTTTAAAATCGCGGTTTTGCTTATCGAGCATGATATGAATCTTGTTATGGGCGTGTGCGAGGGAATATGCGTTCTTAACTTCGGAAAAATAATCGCAAAGGGAACTCCTGAGGAGATACAGTCAAATCCTGCGGTTATTGAGGCTTATCTCGGCAAGAAAAAGGAGGCGGAATAAATGCTCAGAGTTGACGATATTAATGTTTACTATGGCAGTATTCACGCCATAAAGGGAATTTCTTTCGAGGTTAAGCAGGGAGAAATCGTAACCCTCATCGGCGCTAACGGCGCAGGCAAGAGCACTATTCTTAAAACCGTTTCGGGTCTTCTGCGTTCAAAAACAGGCTCAATCAACTTTTTGGATAAAAACATTTCAAGCGTTGCTCCGCATAAAATAGTAAAGCAGGGTCTTGCTCATGTTCCAGAGGGAAGAAGAATTTTTCTCCAGATGAGCGTTGAGGAAAACCTTGAAATGGGTGCTTTTACCCAAGGCGGCAAGGGTGTTGACGAGGATCTGGCACGCGTCTATGAGCAGTTCCCGAGGCTGAAAGAGCGCCGCAAGCAAACGGCGGGCACTCTTTCGGGCGGCGAGCAGCAGATGCTTGCAATGGGCAGAGCTCTTATGAGCCGCCCCAAGCTTCTGATGCTTGACGAGCCTTCAATGGGTCTTGCTCCGATACTTGTTGAGCAGATTTTTGAGATAATCAAGTCGCTCCACGATGCGGGCACAACGATACTTCTCGTTGAGCAGAACGCTCAGATGGCGCTCTCCGTTGCCGACAGAGCCTATGTTCTTGAAACGGGCACAATAACCCTCTCAGGCACAGGGGAAGAGCTTATCCGCAGCGATGAGATAAGAAAGGCTTATCTTGGCGGATAATGTTATATTAGCAAATAAATCATTAAAATTCTGTCTATGTATCACAAAAATAAGCTTTGCAGTTCGTCATTTTCAACAAAACAAAATTTTTTGTCTGCCCCTACTTTGGCCGACAAGCCGAATTATTCAAACGGGGGTCAAAACTATGTTCAAAATTGTTGACGAAGCGAAGATTTATGATATAATATGTAGTATACGAATAAGAAAATTTTCAGCTTGGGAGATATAGATTATGTATGTCAAAGATGTAACAGTTCAGAATCAGGTTGGTCTTCATGCTCGTCCCGCGACATTTTTCATTCAGAAGGCCAATGAATTCAAATCTTCAATCTGGGTTGAGAAAGAGGAGCGCAGAGTTAACGCTAAGAGCCTCCTCGGTGTGCTTTCTCTCGGCATTATGGGCGGCACCAACATCCGCATAATTGCCGGCGGTCCCGATGAGGAGCAGGCTGTTGACGAGCTTGTTAAGCTTGTCGATTCAGGCTTTGCAGAGTAATTAACAACAAATAACGCAAGAGCCGACCGAGATTTTCGGTCGGCTCTTTTGCGTGTCTTTATTCTGCGCGGATAATCAAATCGCATTTTTCTCTGATTTTCAGGCGGTCAAAGTATTCATTTTCAAGCGGTATCCATTTGTTTGCAAAGGCTTCAAGTGCTTGTGCGCCGTTTCGCTTGAGAATTCTTTGAAGCTGTGCTTCACCTGAGATTTCAAGAAAAATTTTCAGGTCATATATGTCGGGTATTGCGGGATGAAGCGAATAAGCACCTTCAATTATAAGCGGAGTACCGCAGACTATGGTTCTTCGGTGGGTTATCTTTCCCTGTGAGCAGTCAAAAACGCCGTAATCAAACGGTTTGCCGCTTTTTATTCCTGCGATTACCTCATCTATAAACCGCTCATAATGAATGTTTCCGCCCGGCTCCGAAAGCCGCTCGGGAGTTCTCATTTCGGGCGGCAGGAAAAAATCGTCGCTATGGATAACCTGCGCGTTAAAACGCTCTGAAAGCGTTTCTGAGAGCGTTGTTTTGC
>JBJEQB010000042.1:0-38818 GCA_051881535.1 Acutalibacteraceae bacterium
GTGGTATCTTGCTCTTTTTACTTCAAAAATCCGAACTTCACTTTGACAATTTAGGGCCACAGCACTATCATTTTATCATAGCATCTGTACCAAAAAATGGACAGCATAGCATTCCGCAATATTTAACATTGCGGTTGCTCTTTTAATTCGATAATATAATTTTAGCAGTAAGCATAAAGGATGTCAATGGGAATGTAATGAAGAAGATTTGATTTATAAAATTATTCAGAAATTTTTGACGATTTTATCATAATAAATTTCTCGAAAAAAATGTCTGTCAATAACCCAACTAAGAGTTGCAATTAATATCAAAATGGCTGCCTCGTTTTTGATGAGACAGCCATTTTAAACACTTATATTAGTTTGTTACACCATTGAAGCACCGTCAACGGAGAGGATTTCGCCCGTGACATAGCTTGCCATATCGCTCGCAAGGAAAAGGAAGCAGTCGGCAACTTCTTCGGGCTCTCCGACTCTGCCGAGGGGAATTCCTGCGGAAATTCTTGCAACCATTTCATCGGGCAGAGCGGCAACCATATCGGTTCTTGTAACGCCGGGGGCAACCGCGTTAACTCTGATGTTGTCTTTGCCGAGTTCTCTTGCAAGAGATTTTGTCATACCGTTAACTGCAAATTTTGATGTCGGGTATCCGACGCCGGAGGGCTGACCGTAAAGGCTGACCATTGAGCTGGTGTTGATGATAGCTCCGCCGCCCTGCTCTTTCATATAGGGAGCGACCGCTTTGCTTGCATTGAAAACCGCCTTTACATTCAAATCCATTATCTTATCAAAGGCTGCGGGGTCATAATCATAGAAAGATTCTCTTGCTGAAATTCCTGCGTTATTAACAAGAATGTCAATTTTGCCGAATTGAGCCTTAACCGCGTCAATGGCGGCGCTGACGGCATTGTAATCCGCAAGGTCGGGGCACAAGCCGATAACGGGATAATCGGGATTCTTTTCCGTTAATTTTGCGAGAGCCTTGTCAACTGTTTCCTGCCTTGAACCGAAAAGAGCAACCTTTGCTCCGCTTTCGAGGAATTTCTCAACAACCGCTAAGCCTATTCCTCTTGTGCCGCCCGTTACAACGGTGCATTTACCTGCCAATAAGTCTTTGATAACCATAATTCTGCATCCTTTCATTTTTGATGTAGATTAAATCTTGGTTTTTTATTTTACCATATGATTCGTCCCAATTCAGCACCGATAATTGCTTTTTTGTAACAAATCTCCCCAACGGCTAATATATTGTAATTAGCAAGAAGAAATGGAGGTTTTGCTATGGAAAGAAGCGAGCTTGAAAAGCTCATGGACAGATACAAAAGAGAAATGCTGGAATTCAGCAGAAAAAACGGCGGAAAATATGCGCCGCAGGGCGGAATGGATTCATCGGAGAGCGACAGCGCAGAGGAAAAAATGGAAAGGGCTTTGGAAAACGGCGAAGCTTTTGAGCGGGACAGAAGCAATCCCCTCGGCACACCCGAGCCTGAAGAAATGCCGGAGGAAATGCCGCCCGAGGAGCAGGCGGTTCCCGTTCAGACAAATCCGCCGATTGAAAGCATTGTTATGAATGAAGGCGCCGTTGATGTTGCTAAGTATCTGCGTGAAAACTGTGCCAAGGTTGCCTCCGACCCGAGTGCAACGGCGGAGCAGAAAGCAAGATGCAGAGATATCGGCGATTTCCTCAGCGTAAACAATGAGAGAGGAACAATGCGGGTTGAAACCTATGCGGGCGACAGAGCATTCGGGGTGGGCAGTTCAAGAGTTGTTATCTTTCTGCCGCTTAAAAGCGGAAACATTGCGGTGTTTGACGGCATAACCGATATCAACGGAAACACGGGAAATATCAGCCTGCCTGCGCCGCCCAAGGAGATAGGGCTGACTCCGCAGAAAAGCGGAAGCACCGTGCTGCCTTATTCGGTTTATTCGGTCTATGTTGAGCATCCCGGCTATGTCAGGGCGATATTTACAAATGTTCCCGTATTTTCGGGCATAGAATCCATTCAGCCCGTTAGGATGCTGGCAAAGGCGGAGGGAACGCAGGAGCCTGCTCCGATTGTCGTTGACCAAAGCAACCGCAATCAGCTTCAAGGATAAGGGGGGAATGATGTGCCTGTAACACCTGTTATTCCCGATTATATCACTGTTCATCTCGGCCCGCCAAATTCAAATGCGCCGAATGTAAGAGTGCCTTTCACCGAATACATCAAAAATGTGGCGTCGAGTGAAATTTACCCGACCTGGCCCGAAAATGCAATCAGGGCAAACATATATGCGCAGATTTCATTTGCGCTCAACAGAATTTTTACCGAGTATTACCGCAGCAGAGGATATGATTTTGACATTACAAACTCAACCGCCTATGACCAGGCATATATTGACGGCAGAGATATTTACAGCAACATTTCCCGAATTGTTGACGAAATATTCAACAACTATGTAACCAAAGGAAATCAGGTTCAGCCGTATTTTACGGAATACTGCGACGGAAGAAATGTTACCTGCCGCGGTCTTTCGCAATGGGGGACGGTAACGCTTGCAAATCAGGGCAAAACGCCCTACCAAATTCTTCAGAATTATTACGGCAACGATATTAACATTGTCAGAAATGCGCCCGTCAAAAACATAACGGAGTCATATCCGGGAATTCCGCTAAAGCTCGGCGTATTTTCCAACGAGGATGTCAGAACAATTCAGCGGCAATTAAACAGAATCAGGCAGAATTATCCGTCCATTCCGCCTATTCCCGAGGCTAACGGTGTTTTTGATGCGGCAACGCGCGCGGCTGTTATGCAGTTTCAGCGGATATTTAATTTGCAGGTTGACGGAATAGTGGGCAAAGCAACATGGTATAAAATAAAGCAGATATACAATGCCGTTAAAAAGGTTTCTGAGCTATATTCCGAGGGCATAACCATAAGCGAAATTGAGCGGATTTTCAGCGAGGTATTAAAACGCGGCAGCAGGGGCAACGAAGTAAAGGCAATGCAGTATTTCCTTGCATTCGTAGCCTATTTCAACGACAGAATTCCCAATATTGCCGTTGACGGAATTTTCGGCCCCGCAACCGAAGAAGCCGTGAGAGCATTCCAGCGCGAATACGGTCTGACGGTTGACGGAATAGTGGGCAGAAACACATGGAACGCTTTGCTTGACGCATATTACAGCACGCTCAATTCTCTGCCCGATGAATTCCGTTCCTATTCCTCATTCCTTTACCCCGGCTATACTCTGACAACGGGCGCAAGCGGCAACGCGGTTACACAGCTTCAAACATTTCTCAGAGTTATAGCACAAAACAATAAGGCTGTTCCGTTGATAACGGTTGACGGAATTTTCGGCGATAAAACCAAAGCGGCGGTTAGCGCCGTGCAGAAGCTTGCGGGTCTGCCGCAAAACGGAGCCGTCGGTCCGCTGACCTGGAATGCGATTGTTAATCTCTATAATGAATACAGATAAACAATGTGATAATAATAAATGGTGACAGAGCTGCTCTGTCACCATTTTCCTTTTGATAAAATAAAGGCAATTCATACGGGGGCGGTTAAAATAGTAAGGATTTTTTCGTCGGATTATCAGGCAAACACGGCGGCGCTTGACAGCGAAATGCGCCTTAGCGAAAGCTTTGACCTTGTGGGCAGAAATGTCAGGATTGACAAGCGGCTCGCGAAGCTTTATTTTGTTGACGGCTTCTGTAAGGACGATCTTATGGAAAAGATTATGTCCTATTTTATGAAAGCGGACGAAAAAACGATTAAATCCTGCAAAACCACGCGGGAATTTGCCGATACATTTATTCCGTATGTTGAAACGGATGTTGTTTCAAAAACTGATGAATTCATAAAAGCCGTGCTCTCGGGCGCTGTCGGTATGATTGTTGAGGGCTATTCCGAAGCAATAATTATAGATGCAAGAACCTATCCCGTGCGCTCGGTGGACGAGCCTGAAAACGACAGGGTTCTGCGCGGCCCTCACGACGGCTTTGTGGAAACGCTTGTTTTTAACACCGCGCTCATTCGCCGCCGCATAAGAGATACACGCCTTACAATGGAAATTCACTCGGTTGGAAAGGCTTCAAAAACCGATGTGGTTATCTGCTTTGTGCAGGGCAAGGTGAACGAAAAACAGCTTAACGCGCTTAGAAAAAAGCTTGACTCAATAGACATTAATTCGCTGACGATGAGCCAGCAAAGCCTGATTGACTGCCTTGTGCCGAAGCAATGGCTCAATCCGTTCCCGAAGGTGAGATATACCGAAAGACCCGACGCTGTTGCCGCAAGCGTGCTTGAAGGCAGTATGGTTATTCTGACGGATAATTCACCTGCCGCAATGATAATTCCGTCGGGCATATTTGATTTTCTTCAGGATACAAACGATTTTTATATGTCGCCCGTAATCGGGTCTTATATGAGAATAATCCGAATGCTGATATTCGCAATGACGATGCTCCTGACGCCGATTTGGCTTTTGCTGATACAGAATCCCGACTATATCCCGCATTGGCTCGACTTTATCAGAATAGAGGAGCCGAACACCGTGCCCGTTGTGGCTCAGCTCTTTATTGTTGAAATAGTTATTGACGCCATGAGGCTTGCCTCAATAAACACGCCCACATCTCTAAGCAGTTCTTTCGGAGTTATAGGCGCATTGGTGCTCGGCGAATTTGCGGTTTCGGCGGGGTGGTTTGTTGCCGAGGTTGTGCTTTATATGGCATTTGTGGCAATGACAAACTATACTCAGCCGAGCTTTGAGCTTGGCTATGCGTTTAAGCTTATGCGAATGATGCTTATAGGGCTTATCGCTCTGTTTAATCTTTGGGGTTTTATTGCGGGGCTTGTTATAATAATAGTTGAAATTGCAACGGCAAAAACCGTTACGGGTCAATGCTATTTATATCCGCTTATTCCCTTTAACGGCGGTGCGCTCATGAGCCTGCTTCTCAGAAAGCCGCTGAGCAAGAAGAATAATTAATATAGGGTATGCCGTCAGTTATTTGTTCAATAATCTTGTTTTCTCGGTGGCGCAATTCGTAGGGGACGATGCCCACATCGTCCCAAAATCAGCACAAATTTCCGCAGGGAACGCTGTCCTCAGCGTTCCGCAAAACAATTCGGAATTCGTAATGCGTAATTCGTAATTCGGAATTAATGACGGGCTTTGCCCGTACCCAATTATATTTGTTTTTACGGCGAAAATTCGTAGGGGACGATGCCCACATCGTCCCAAAATCAGCACAAATTTCCGTAGGGAACGCTGTCCTCAGCGTTCCGCAAAACAATTCGGAATTCGTAATGCGTAATGCGGAATTAATGACGGGCTTCGCCCGTACCCGATTATATTTGTTTTTGCGGCGGCGCGATTCGTAGGGGACGATGCCCACATCGTCTCAAAATCAGCACAAATTTCCGTAGGGAACGCTGCCCTCAGCGTTCCGCAAAACAATTCGGAATTCGTAATGCGTAATGCGTAATGCGGAATTAAGGATAGGCTCTGCCTATGACCGATTATATTTTATAAAGGTAGGGGCGACCCCGTGTGGTCGCCCGAAAAAAGATAATCAATAACACCTGCACAGAGTAGGGCGGGGGCTTGCTCCCGCCGTGAAAATGATTTATTTTATTTCCAATCCTCCGTCTTTTGCTTCGCAAAATCCACCTCCTTTGCCAAAGGAGGCTAATATCAACAGTGAGCTTTCTGCTATGGGCTCCTTGGGTAACTCCCTCCGTCACGGCTTCGCCGTGCCACCGTCTCGGCTCCCGCCTCGGTCGGTGCTTCTGAGCTTGCGCTCAGAGGTTGCCACCGGCAACCCGCACCCTCTTGAGGGAAGCAAATCGCTGTCCGTAGGACTGAGGATTGATTTTGCCGTATAATCGAGATGTTTTTTCGGCGGCTTGTGGTCAAGCCGCCCTACACCGATTAGCAAAGGGAGTGGATAATAATTGCTCCGCAAAAGCCGGAGGGAGTTACGGAAATTATATTTCTCCTATGCAAAAATCGCCGTCAACAGCGGTGATTTTTGCTTTTATTATGCCGCTGAGCTTTTCCGTTGAGACAATTTTAACGGGCGTGTAGTTCGCGGTGTAGCCCTGAATGTAGCCTGCGTGGTGTTCTTCGGCAAGTACCTCAAGCGTTTTGCCGATTTGACCTTCAAGAAAGCGTTTGCGGATTTCCTCTGCGGCGGCGGTCATCATTGCCGCGCGCTGTTCTTTTACCGATTTTTCAACCTGCTCCGTCATTTTTGCGGCGGGAGTTCCCGGTCTTGCCGAATAGGGGAAAACATGCACCTTTTCAAATCCGACCGTTTTGACGAATTCGAGAGAGGTTTCAAAGTCCTCCTGCGTTTCACCGGGGAAGCCTACCATAACATCGGTCGTCAGCGAAGTGCCGTCAAAGGCGGCTCGGAGTTTTCGGCAAAGGTCAAGATATTCCGCGCTGTTATAATGGCGGTTCATCGCTTTGAGCGTTTTGTCACAGCCGCTTTGAAGCGAGATGTGAAACTGCGGGCAGAATTTGGGGATTTTTGCAAGCTCCGCTATTATATCATCGGTTATGTGATCCGGCTCAAGCGAGCCGAGCCTGACTCTTTTAATTCCGTCAAATGAAGCCGCCGTCCGCACTGCGTCAACGATTGTCATTCCGCAGTCCGTGCCGTAGGCGGAAAGATTAATGCCCACAAGCACTATTTCGCTGAAACCGTTTTTTTCAAGAGCGGCAATCTCCGTTTTCAGTTCGTCAAGCGGCTTTGAACGCACTCTGCCGCGGGCGTAGGGGATAATGCAATAGGAGCAAAATCTGTTGCACCCGTCCTCAATTTTAACGCTTGCGCGTGTTCTTTCGCGGAAATTGCTTATCGTGTCTCCCGAGAATTTTTCGCCCGATTCGTGGCTGTCAACGGCTACTATTCTGCCTGCTCCGTTGATATATTGCATTATATATTCATAAAGCCGCGCGTTGCTTCTGTTGCCGATAACAATGTCCGCCTGGCTGAGCTGTGCTCCGAGCTCCGGAAACGCCTGCGGCATACACCCCGTGAGCACAACGATGCTGTCCGGGTGAAGCTTTCTGAAACGGCGGACAGTCTGGCGGGTCTTTCTGTCGCTCTCGGCAGTAACCGTGCAGGAGTTTATTATATAAACATCCGCAGGCTCGGAATGGTCAACGGTGGTAAAACCGTGCGCTTCAAGGCTTTGCGCCATTGCCTGGGATTCATATTGATTGACCTTGCAGCCCAAGGTGAAAAATGCGGCTTTCATAAAAGCTCTCCTTAACTTAACAGATAATCACATATTAAAAGATATTATATCAGAAAAAGTTGTGATAATCAATGGCAATTACGGCATACATATAAATTAAACGAATAAAGAGCCGCCGCGAATTGCAATCGGCGGCTTGTGAAAGGGGATTTATATGAAAAAGCTTGTTAAGGCTGTTGCCGCGCTGCTTGCCGTTGTCATATGTATGGCTTTGGGCGTGGTTTCATATGCGGAGGAAGCCTCTCTGCCTGTTGAAATCAAAGCCAAAGCCGCCGTGCTTATGGACGCTTCAACGGGCAAGGTGCTTATGAAATACAACGAAAATGAAAAGCTTTATCCCGCGTCTGTCACAAAA
Organism: Acutalibacteraceae bacterium; assembly: GCA_051881535.1. Taxonomy (GTDB): domain Bacteria; phylum Bacillota; class Clostridia; order Oscillospirales; family Acutalibacteraceae; genus CAG-177. The sequence goes on from JBJEQB010000042.1 coordinate 7,609, forward strand.
ATAATGCCGCTTTTGCTTGTGACCGAGGCGATAGATTCGGGCAAAATCGCGCTCAGCGATGTGGTTACGGTTACGGGCACGGCGGCGTCGAAGGGCGGTTCTCAAATCTGGCTCAAAGAGGGAGAGCAGATGACGGTTGACGATTTGCTCAAAGCGACTGCGGTTTACAGCGCAAATGACGCTTGCACGGCGCTCGGAGAATACATAGCGGGCAGCGACGAAGCGTTTGTTGAAATGCTCAATGAGCGTGCCGCGCAGCTCGGAATGACCAACACTCATTTTGAAAATTGCACGGGGCTTGACGACACGACGGAAAATCACTTAACAACCGCCCTTGATGTTGCAATAATGTCGCGCGAGCTTTTGAAGCATGAGCTGATTATGAACTACACCACGATATGGATGGATTCTCTGCGAGAGGGAAAAACCGAGCTTGTCAACACAAACAAGCTTGTCAGGTTTTATGAGGGAACAACGGGGCTGAAAACGGGAACGACATCCAAAGCAGGCTGTTGCGTTTCAGCAAGCGCGCTCAGGGACGGCACTCATCTCATAGCCGTTGTTATGGGCAGCGACAACAGCACCGACCGCTTTGAAACCGCAAAGGCGCTTCTGAATTGGGGTTTTGCAAATTATACCACGGTAACGCCCGTTATTGACGCATCTCTTATCCCCGATGTCGGAGTTATCAACGGAGTAACTGAAAAAATCACGCCGAAAATCCCTTTGGTTTCTCCCGTACTTGTGGAAAAAGGAAAAGAAAAGGAAATTACTCAGACTATCGACCTTGCGGTTGATGTTGCGGCTCCCGTTGAGCAGGGTCAGGCTCTCGGAACGGTCACATTCAAGCTCGGCGATGAAATACTCGGCGAATATAAGCTGACGGCGCCCGACAGCGTAAAGCCGCTTACATTTATGATTGTGTTCACAAGAATTTTACGCTCTGTTGCATCATAATTTAAAAATTACTGTTTACAACGGCAAATAAAATATGGTAGAATAAATACAACAAAGGGAAAACCTGCGTTGTATTTATTTCTATCAGGAACAATTACCAAAAAACACCCGCGCTTTTGTGATAAATTCTAATAAATTTTTGCTTTTTTATGTTGCAATACAAGCCGTAATAGGGTAAAATATATTAGATATTCAGCATTCAGCGGGGTGTAAAAGAGATGGCAATAAAGCTTAATTTAAAATATGCGGGTGATTTTGCCCGTGAAGAAAGCCTGAAAGCAATGCAGGCTGAGGTTTCAAAGGCTCACGAAATGCTTCATAACGGAACGGGGCTCGGCAGTGATTTTCTCGGCTGGGTTGATCTTCCCGTAAATTATGACAAAGCTGAGTTTGAAGAAATCAAGCGTTGCGCGGAAAAAATCAAGAATGATTCGCAGGTGCTTCTCGTTCTCGGCATCGGCGGTTCCTATCTCGGCGCAAGAGCGGCGATTGAATTCGTTAAGTCAAACAATTACAATCTTATAAAAAAGGATACTCCCGACATCTATTTCGGCGGAAATACCATCAGCTCATCGGCTGTTGCGGAGCTTATGCAGCTCATTGACGGCAGAGATTTTTCGATAAATGTTATTTCAAAATCCGGCACGACCACCGAAACCGCAGTTGCTTTCCGTATTTTCAAAAAGATTATTGAAGAAAGATACGGCAAAGAGGAAGCGGCAAAGCGTATTTATGTTACAACCGATAAATCTAGAGGTGCGCTGAAAGCGCTTGCCGACAGCGAGGGCTACAAAACCTTTGTTGTTCCCGACGATGTCGGCGGCAGATATTCGGTGCTCACAGCCGTCGGTCTGCTCCCGATAGCCGTTGCGGGCATTGATATTGACGCTCTTATGCAGGGCGCGGCCGCCGCAAGAGAAGATTATGCGGGCGAAGATATAATGACAAACGATTGCTATAAATATGCGGCAATCAGAAATATGCTTTACCGCAGCGGAAAGTCTATAGAGATGCTTGCCGCCTATGAGCCGTCAATGACGCTCTGGTGTGAATGGTTCAAGCAGCTTTTCGGCGAGAGCGAGGGAAAAGACGGCAAGGGAATTTATCCTTCATCTGCAATCTTTTCAACCGACCTTCATTCGCTCGGTCAGTATATTCAGCAGGGTGAGCGCAAGCTGTTTGAAACGGTTATCTGGGTTAACTCCCCCAAAACCGATGTTGAAATCGAGCCGGACGAGATTAACGGCGACGGCTTGAATTTCCTTGCAGGCAAAACGCTCCACTATGTTAACGGCAAAGCCTTTGCGGGAACCGTGCTTGCTCATACCGACGGCGATGTGCCCAACATCGTTATCGAGATTGACAGGCAGGATGAAGCCGATCTCGGCAGACTCATCTATTTCTTTGAAAAGGCGTGCGGAATTTCAGGCTATATTCTCGGGGTTAATCCTTTTGATCAGCCCGGAGTTGAGAGCTATAAAAAGAATATGTTCGCCCTGCTCGGCAAGCCCGGCTACGAGGCTGCAAGGCAGGAGCTTGAAGCAAGACTTAAATAAACACACAGGAGGATTTCAAAATGATTTATCTTATTATCGGCAACAAAGGTTCAGGAAAAACCAAGAGGCTTATCGACCTCGTCAACGGTGCGGTTGAAAAGTCAAACGGCAATGTTGTCTGCATCGAAAAAGAAAGACTTTTGACATACAATGTCAATTACAGAGCAAGACTTGTTGAGACTGACCATTACAAAATCAGCGGCTATGACGCATTCTATGGCTTCCTTAGCGGAATTATCGCCGGCGACCATGACATAACCGATGTTCTTGTTGACGCAACTCTCAAAATCGGCGGCAAGGATTATGAGGCTCTTGCCTGCTTCCTTGAAAAGGTTGCTGAGCTTAGCAAAATTGCCGATCAGGATTTCACTTTCACAATTTCGTGCGACGAAAGCGATCTTCCCGAGAGAATTTTTACATTTTGCGAAAAAATCTGAATTTAATTTAAATTTTAGTTGACAAATTGCGCCGATAACTATATAATATTTTGTGCGTGATTTTAGGTGAAAATTGATGATATTGGATTTAGAGCCTATTTTCAATAACGAAGGCATGGTCAAGGAGTTCAGCTATGAGCTTGACCTTTCCGATCAGGAGCTAAGCGGCGTTAAGCCTTTTTCAACACCCGTCAGGGTGAGCGGCTCCGTAGGAAATCACACGGGCGTTGTTGAGCTGAGCGCAAAAGCGGAGTTTGTTCTTGATATGAACTGTGACCGTTGCGCCAAGCCGATAAAGCTTGCTTTGACCGCCGATGTTTTTCATACGCTCGTTACAAGCCTTAACGATGAGGCAAACGATGAGCTTTTGCTCGTAAACGAGCTTCGCTTTGATCTTGACCCGCTTGTTACCGAGGATATTTTCCTCGAGCTTCCGTCAAAATTCCTCTGTTCGGAGGATTGCAAGGGAGTTTGCCCAAAATGCGGAAAAGATCTTAACACAGGTTCATGCAGCTGCGAAAAAGAGATTGACCCGCGCCTTGCGGCTCTCAAGCAGCTTTTGGATAATTAAAACAAAGAACCTTACGGTTTAATAAAGCACAAAAATTAAGGAGGTGCTTAAGAATGGCAGTACCCAAGAGAAGAGTTTCAAAGGCAAGAAGAGATAAGAGACGCTCAAATGTATGGAAGATGTCTGCTCCCCAGCTTGAAAAATGCTCAAACTGCGGCGAGCTCAAGAGATCACACAGACTTTGCCCCGAGTGCGGTTATTACAACGGCAAGCAGGTAGTTGTTAAGGACGCATAAGGCAGGTTAATTGCTGATTAAATCGGCAGATTTCTGCATGATTTAATCAAGTGGCTTCCAAAATAAAGCGGCAGAGGCATCAAAGCCCCTGCCTTTTATTTTTGCTTTCAAAATCAAAAAGGCTGTTATCAAAGCTCCGAAAATGAGCCGATAACAGCCTTTTACTGTTTTGTATTGATTATACGCCCGAATAAGCGGAGAAGCCGCCGTCAACGGGAAGCACAACGCCGGTTATAAAGCCCGAATATTCCTCGTCGCAGAGGAATACGAGAGCGCCCGTTAAATCAGCGGGCACGCCGAAGCGGCGCATAGGCGTGTGAGTGATGATTTTGTTTGAACGCTCGGTAAGAGAGCCGTCCTCATTATAGAGAAGCTTGGCGTTCTGGATTGTTGAGAAGAAGCCGGGAGCGATGGCATTAACTCTGATGCCGACATCCGCAAAATGAACAGCCATCCACTGTGTGAAGTTTGAAACGGCTGCCTTTGCCGCGGAATAAGCGGGAATTCTCGTGAGAGGCTTAAAGGAATTCATTGAGGAAACATTGAGAATGGTTGCGTTTTTGTTGCCGACCATTTCTTTGGCAAAGCACTGCGTTGTGAGCAGAGTGCCGAGGAAATTAAGGTTGAAAACAAATTCAATTCCCTTTGCGTCAAGGTCAAAGAAGGTTTTAACTCCCTCTGCCTTTTCAGCCATATCTTTAAGCTCAAGAGTGTCCTTTGTTGTTGTGCCGAGCGGTGAGTTTCCGCCTGCACCGTTAATGAGTATATCGCATTTGCCGAAGGTTTCATTAACCTTTGCCTTAGCCGCTTCAAGGCTCTCGGGCTCAAGAACATTGCAGGCAACCGCAACAGCCGTGCCGCCTGCCGCCGTGATTTCGTCAACTACCTTCTGAGCCGCTTCTTCTCTGAGGTCGAGAACGGCAACCTTAACTCCGAGGTTGGCAAGGTCTCTTGCAAAGCCGCTGCAAAGCACTCCGCCGCCGCCTGTTACAACGGCAACTCTGCCCTTTAAATTTTCGTGAAACATTTAAAAAACTCCTTTCGTCAGCCGAGGTTAACGCTTTCGCCCGTTTCGGAGGACTCATAGCACGCAACAACCATTTTCGCCGCGCAGGCTCCTTCAAAAGCGTCAATGCTGAATTTTCTGCCTGTTTTAAGGCAATCGTAAAAATCGTTTATTAGCAGGGAGTGACCTACTCCCCAATAGCTCTGACCGTGATAAATGATATCGGGTCTGCTGCAAATCTCTGTCATTTTTCCGCTTTTATCAAAGGAATAAAGCTTTTCACCCTCAAGGCGCAGGGTGCCGTTTTCAAAGGCGATTTCAATAAAAACGGGTGAGTTTTCCGCATAAGCGGTGGTAGCGTAAAGAATTGCGGAAACTCCGCTTTCAAGCTCCATAAGAACGCTCGCCGTATCCTCAACCTCAATTATTCCCTTGAGATGGTCGTTTGAAACATGAGCATTGATTTTTTTGCAGTTTCCGCCGAAATATCTGATTAAATCAACGGTGTGTATCGCTTGATTTATCAGAACTCCGCCGCATTCCTTGTCGAGAGTGCCGTGCCAATCGTCGGAATAATATCTCTCATCTCTGCTCCAGGTGACAAATGCTCTTATTGAGCGAACCTTTCCCATGGAGCCTGATTCAATCATACCCTTGACATATTGCACGCAGTTATTGTATCTGTTCTGAAAGCAAACTCCGACCTGCTTGCCGCTCTGAGCCTGAGCCTCGATAAGAGCATCGGCTTCGGCGGCTGAAACGGAGCAGGGCTTTTCCGTCAGCACATTTATTCCTTTGGCAAGCGCTTTCAACGCCATGGCAGTGTGCAGATAATGCGGAGTGCAGATGTGAACGGCGTCAAGCTGTTCATTTTCAATAAGCTCGTCAAAATCGTAATATGCCCTTGCACCGAATTCGCTTGCTTTGGCGTCGGCGCGCTCGGGCTTTATGTCGGCAACGGCGGCAATTTCGGTTTCAGGATTTTCATTCAAAGCCTTGAAATGCATTTTTGAAACATTTCCGCAGCCGATAACAGCAACTTTCATAATAAGCTTTCCTTTCGGCAATCAGAAGGTTGAGGACATATCGCCCTGAACGGCGGCAGTAACATTCTCTTTTTCAGCGTTGCCGGAAGCAATTTTCTTCTGAAGTTCAGAATAGAAAAGCTCCTCGTCAACGGGCAGAGAAACCTCTTTGCCGAGCCATGCGGAAAGATGAGCCGCATTTGAGATTGAAAGGCCTCTGATGCCCTCTTCGCCCTTTGCAACAAGCTCTTCGCCCCTGAGAATTGCGGCGGCGAATTTGTTTGTTACCTCTGAATGTTGCTTGTTTCTGCCGTCTGTTTCAACATCTATCCATTCGCCTTCAAGCTTATCAAAGCCGCCCTGCGCCGTTGCACAGTGCTCCGAAGTTTTGCCTTTGAGCTTATAAAGACGGAGTTTATTATCCTCGCAGACAAGCTTTCCGCCGTCAAGCGTGATTTCAAAGCGGTTTGTGCCGGGGCAGTCGCCCGTGGTGGTGATGAAAGTGCCGGTTGCGCCGTTTGCGTATTCGGCATAGATTGTAACATCATCCTCAACCTCAATGTTATGCCACTTGCCCTCATGGCAAAATGCTCTTATCTTAACCGGCATACCGCATATCCACTGCCAGAGGTCAAGGTTGTGGGGGCATTGGTTGAGCAGAACTCCGCCACCTTCGCCTGCCCAGGTTGCACGCCATCCGCCTGAATTATAATAAGCCTGAGTGCGGTACCAATCGGTGATAATCCAGCTTACGCGTCTGATTTCTCCGAGCTCGCCGCTCTGAACAAGCTCACGCATTTTCCTGTAAACGCAGTTTGTGCGCTGATTATACATAATTCCGAAAACAAGGTCGGTCTTTGCCGCTGCCTCATTCATTTCTCTGACCTGCTTTGCATAAACTCCCGCAGGCTTTTCGGTCAAAACATGAACACCCTTTTTGAATGCATACTGTGCAATGGGGGAGTGGTCATAGTGCGGAGTGGCGATAATAACGGCGTCAACCTCGCCGCTGTCAATGAGAGCTTCCGCAGAATCAAAGGTTTTCAGCGAGGGCATAAGCTCCCTTGCCGCCGCAAGCCTTTCGGGCACGATATCGGCGCAGGCGGTTATGCGAAGCTCCTTGTGCTTGCCCTCAAGATGCATCTTAATGTGTGAAGTACCCATATTACCCACGCCTATTATGCCGAGCCTTACGGGCTGAATTTTCGTTTCAATCATTGTGTGAATTGCCGAGCAAGCCGCCGCAAATGACGATTTGTTATCGGGATAAACGAATTCCTTGTTCATTCCCTTTGCCGTTGCGTCATCGGATTCAAGAGCGTCAAGCCCCTCAAAGACTCTGAGGTGAGGCTCAACTGAGAGGAAATAAACGCCCTCTTTTTCGTCAAGCATACGCAGAATTTCTTCAAGATGCCCGTCACCCTTGCCTGCGGGAACAACCGTGTTGCTCGCACCGATGCAGTCCTTGATATGCATATATGTTACGCGGTCTTTGAGAAGCTTGAAGCCCTCAAGAGTGTTTGAGCCGCACTGGATGTAGTTGGAGGGGTCAAAAATGCAGCCGAGCCTTGAACCGAAATGCTCGGCAAGCTCAACGCATCTTTCGGTAATATCGCCGTAAATATCCTTTTCGTTTTCGTGGCAGCAGAGAACGCCGTGCTCGTTGGCGTAATCAACCATTGCCGTAAGGCGGGCATAAACCTCGTCCTTATAATCCTCGGGCTTTTCTCCCTTGGTGAAAAAGAAGCTGAACATTCTTATGTATTTTGCTTCGAGAACCTTGGCAACCTCTACCGTGTTTTTGAAAGCTTCAAAGTGCGGTGCAAAGTCATCGGTTATCTCAATCTTGCCGTAGTGAGAGCCGATTGAAGAAACCTTCATTCCGTTTTCATCGAGAGTTTCTTTAAGCTTTTTTGCTTCGTCAACGGTAAAATTAGAGATGTTTTTGCCGTTAACATTTCTCAGCTCGATGTATTCGATGCCGTTGGCTTTGCAGGCGGCTATCTGCTCGAGAATATCGGGCGAAGCTTCGTCGGCAAAAGCCGAAAAGAGAAATCTTGCCATATAATTAACCTCCGCGTAAGATATTATTGTTTTTATAAAGTATAACATCTTTTGATAAGAATTCAAGGGTATTAAACAAAAATAAAGCAAAATTTATATTTTAACGGGGTTGGGTAAAGCTGAAAAGGGGCAGGTTCAATAAGATGCAGAGCCGTTTTCTTCCGACGAATTCTTATTATAAATCCAATATAAAAATGGCTTGCATCGGTTTGGTTTCCGACACAAGCCATTACGCTTATATTCGTTTCTTTTGTTCTTCGCTTAGTGCGACAGCGCACTAAGGTTCTGTTATTCGGCGTCGTCGGCATTCTCCCAGTTATGCCAAACAGCCTGAACATCGTCATTATCTTCAAACATTTCAAGCATTTTCGCCATATTTTTAATATCGTCGGGGTCGGTGAGTGCGGTGTATGTTGACGGAACATATTCAACCTCTGCGGAAACAAAGGAATAGCCTTTTGCTTCAAGGTCTTCACGGATTGCGCCGCAGTCATTCGGCTCGGTTCTGATTTCAAAAACGCCCTCGTCGGAGATGAAATCGGTTGCGCCTGCTTCAAGAGCGTCTTCCATAAGCTTATCCTCGTCAACGCCCTCTTGCTCGATGACTATAACGCCCTGCTTTGAAAACATAAAGGAAACACAGCCGCTCTGACCCATATTTCCGCCGTATTTATCAAAATAATGGCGCATATCGCCCGCAGTTCTGTTGCGGTTGTCGGTAAGGGTTTCAACGATAACGGCAATGCCAGAGGGGCCGTAGCCCTCGTAAACGATTTCTTCATAATTTGCGCCGCCCGTTTCGCCTGCAGCCTTTTTGATTATTCTTTCGATATTGTCATTGGGAACATTGTTAGCCTTAGCCTTGGCGATAACATCCTTGAGCTTTGAGTTTGAAGCGGGGTCGGGACCGCCCTCGCGGACGATGACCGCTATTTCTCTGCCGATTTTTGTGAAGATTTTTGCTCTCTGATTATCGGTCTTTTCTTTTTTGCGCTTGATAGTGCTCCATTTTGAATGGCCTGACATTTGATAAACCTCGTTTCTTGCGGAAAGTCTGATCGCTCAGCCCTCCTTAACTATTTTAACCGTAATATTATATAACAGCATATGCAATGTTGTCAAGTGTTATATCGCATGGTTGAAGCCCTCGCCGAGAATTTCGTTGGCCTCGCTGACGATGATAAAGGTTTTATCGTCAATGGATTTTATGGTTTTGATTATGCCGGATATCTCGTGCTTCCTTGCAACGCAGAGAAGAACATTTTTGCTCTCGCCCGTGTATGCTCCGACGGCGGGAATTATCGAAACTCCGCGCCTTGATGAGCTGATTATGGCTTTTGAAACCTCGTCCGCCTTGTCGGTAACCACCATAAGCATTTTTCCGTTGCCCGTGCCGTAAATCATGGAATCGATAACCTTTGTGCTGACAAAGATAACGATGATAGCATAAAGTCCTGTTTCAATGCTTCCGAAAACGAGCATACCTGCGGCAATTATAACCGCGTCTGCAAGCATAACAACTCTGCCGATTGTGATATGCGGAAAGAATTTGTGAACAAGGCGGGCAACAATGTCCGTGCCGCCGCTTGTTGCGCCGGTTATCATTATCAGCCCGAGCCCCGAGCCTTGCAGCAGACCGCAGAAAAGCGAAGCAAGGATTTTATCGCCCGTATAAGCGGGGATAAACATTGCAATCAGATCCAGCGCCGCAGAGAGCAGAACGGTTACCCAAAGCGTTCTTGCAACAAGCTTTTTGCCGAGAAATATCCACATAAGAATGAGCAGGGGAATATTCAGCAAAAGATTGACCGTGCCTACGGGCACGCTGAAAAGATGGTTGAGGATAACCGCAACGCCCGTCACACCGCTCTGAGCAATGGAATTGGGCACGGCAAAGCTGTTAACTCCTATTGAATAAAGGATACAGCCGATTATCCACATGGCATTATTCCTTAAAATATCCGATACTTTGGTTTTTCTCATAACAACACACTCCGTGAATTGCGGTTAATCCGCACGGCGGATTTCGCCGTAAAGCTGATTGATTCTGCTTATTTCACCTTTTAAATATAGCCAGCCGAAAAGACATTCAAGCCCCGTTGCGTAATGGTAATCGGCGCTTGAAGCATTTTTCGGAATACCTGCCGTGTGGGCGTTTCTGCCCCGCTTGAATACGGCAAGCTCCTCCTCGGTCAGCAGAGGCATAATTTTTTTAATGCTTTCAGCCTGAGCGGCGGCGCACACGCGCTTGCTTGCCGCCTGATGCAGGTCGTTAACGGGTCTGTTTGCCTGCGTAAGAAGGTCGCTTCTCGTGAGCAAATCAAACACGGTGTCGCCCAAAAAAGCAAGAGCAAGCGGGCTGAAAGCCGATGCGTCAACGGGATTTTCAAGCAAAGAATTCAAAATATCATCCCTCCGCAATCAGTTAACGAAATCAAATTCAAGGTCATAAATCGAAACGGTGTCGCCCTCGTTTATGCCCTTTTCGCGCAGAGCGTCAATAATTCCGCTCGAAATGAGAATTCTTTGGAAATATTGGAGCGATTCGTAATCGTCAAGGTCGGTGCGCTGGAGAATTTTGAGCAGCCACGGAGCTTCGACAAAATAAATATCGTCCTCAACGCGGATTGTGAAGCCCGTATCCTTCTGCTTTTCAAACATCTCAACGGGTATTTCCTCCGCCTCATATTTTTTGATGGGCGGCAGCTCCTTTAGCTTTTTCCAGACTGCGCTTATCAGCTCGTCCGTGCCCTCGCAGATGGGAGCGCACATCGTGTGATATTCATAACCCTTTTCTTCAAAGTAATTCTTCAGCCTTTCAAGCTGTTCATCGCTTGCAAGGTCAATTTTGTTTGCCGCCACAATTTGCGGGCGTTTTGCAAGCTCGGGGTCGAATTTTTCAAGCTCGCGGTTGATTATCTCAAAATCCTCAATCGGGTCTCTGCCCTCGCTCCCCGCCGCGTCAACGATATGAACGAGCAGACGGCAGCGGTCAACATGGCGCAGGAATTCGTGACCGAGCCCAACTCCGTCACCCGCACCCTCGATAAGCCCGGGAATATCAGCCATAACGAAAGAACTGCCCTCGCCGAGAGAAACAACGCCGAGAACGGGAGTTATGGTTGTGAAATGGTAGTTTGCAATTATCGGCTTTGCCTGGCTGACAACGGAAACAAGCGTGGATTTGCCGACATTCGGGAAGCCGAGCAAGCCGACATCCGCAAGGAGCTTTAATTCAAGGCTGACCTCCCACTCCTCGCCCGGAGTGCCGTTTTTCGCAAACCTCGGAACCTGGCGGGTGGGAGTGGCAAAGTGAGGATTTCCCCAACCGCCTCTGCCGCCCTTGGCGGCGATAAAGGGCTCATCACCCGACATATCCGCCATGACCGCGCCGCTTTCGGTTTCTCTGATTATTGTTCCGCGAGGCACTTTGATTATCAAATCCTCTCCGCGCCTGCCGTTTTTTCTGCCGCCCGAGCCGTTTTCGCCGTTGGGGGCGGTGTATTTTCTTTTGTATCTGAAATCGGCGAGAGTAGCAAGGTTATCGTCTACCTGAAAAACGATGTTTCCGCCTCTGCCGCCGTCGCCGCCGTCGGGTCCGCCCGCGGCAACATATTTTTCTCTGCGGAAGCTGACGGCGCCGTTGCCGCCGTTGCCCGCTTTTATTTTGATTTTAGCAATATCAACAAACATAATTTGCAACCTTTACTTTCTGACATTATTATACATCATAAAGTATAACCTAAAATCTTCCGTTTTACAATAGATTTCCCTACTAAAAAAACTTAATATTTACAAATATTTTACTATTAATTCTTGAAAAAGTGTGATATACTATATTTTACTTATAAAATCGAGCAGTATCGGCAGGTGTAAAAATGGCGGTAAAAATCAGAGGAATTGAAAAGGGTTCTCTTGCGGAGAAAAAGAAGCTCTGCGCGGGCGATACCCTTGTGAGCATTAACGGAAATGAAATAAACGATGTGCTCGATTACCGTTTTTATTTGAATGACTCAAAGCTTTTGCTCAGCGTGATAACCGAGGGTGGAAAGCATAAGCTTGCAAAAATACACAAGGATGAATTTGAAGATATCGGGCTTGAGTTTGAAACTTATCTGATGGATAAGCAGAGAAGCTGCAAGAACAAATGCGTTTTCTGCTTTATCGACCAGTTGCCTAAGGGGCTTCGCAAAAGCCTTTATTTCAAAGACGATGACTCGCGCCTGTCTTTCCTTTTCGGAAATTACATCACGCTTACAAATCTCAGCGACAGCGAGGCGCAGAGAATAATTAAAATGCACATCAGCCCCGTAAATGTTTCGGTTCACACAATGAATCCCGAGCTTCGGGTTAAGATGATGGCAAATCCCAAGGCGGGCGAAGCTTTAAAATATCTTAAAATGTTTGCAGACGCGGGCATAACGCTTAACACTCAGCTTGTTCTCTGCCCGGGAATTAATGACGGTGCGGAGCTTGAAAGAAGCCTTGATGAGCTTGCGGAGCTTTACCCCGCCGTTCAGAGCATTGCCGCCGTTCCCGTCGGGCTTTCCGACCATCGTGAGGGGCTTTATCCTCTTGAACCCTATAACGAACACACAGCGGGAGAAGTTATTGATATCATCGACCGCTTTAACGAAAAATTCAGGCAAAATCATTCGGAGGCAATCGCCTATGCCGCCGATGAATTCTATCTCAAAGCAGGCAGAAAAATGCCCGCCGAGGAATATTACAACGGTTATCCCCAGCTTGAAAACGGCGTGGGAATGTGGACATTGCTCAAAACGGAGTTTGAGCAGGCTCTTGAAGAATGTGAAATAACATCGGTCAATCGCAGGGTCACAGCCGTAACGGGTAAGGCGGCTTATCCGCTGATAGCTGAGCTTGCGGGCAAGGCGGAGCAAAAAATCAAGGGGCTGTCGGTCGATGTTGTTGCGGCTGAAAACAGGCTCTTAGGCAAAATGATAACGGTTTCGGGTCTTTTGTGCGGCAGGGACATTGCCGCCGCGCTCGAGGGAAAGCAGCTCGGCGATGAGGTTATAATTCCTCCGAACTGCCTGAGAAGCGAGGGCGATATGTTCCTTGACGATATGACGGTTGAGGAGCTTGAAGCACGGCTCGGAGTCAGGGTTATTCAAAACGGCAGCAGCGGCTCGGAGCTGCTTGACGCCATGCTGGGAAATAACTGATGGGAGGTTATGAAATGGCAGATAATGTTGTGGCGATTGTCGGCAGACCGAATGTCGGCAAATCAACGCTTTTCAATAAGCTCGTCGGGGCGCGTCTTTCAATAGTTGACGATACGCCGGGCGTTACGAGAGACAGAATTTTCGGTGACTGCGAGTGGCTCGGCAGGCACTTTACGCTCATTGATACGGGCGGCATAGAGCCTGATTCGGACGATATCATTCTTAAACAGATGAGAAGGCAGGCGCAGCTTGCCATTGACAGCGCGGATGTTATAATTTTTGTCACGGATATCCGCACGGGAGTTGTTTCAACCGATGAAGAGGTTGCCTCAATGCTGCGAAAGAGTGAGAAGCCCGTTATTCTCTGCGTTAATAAGTGTGACGGAGTGGGAGAGCTTCCGCCCGATTTTTACGAGTTCTATAATCTCGGTTTGGGCGACCCGATGCCCGTTTCCTCCGTTCACGGCCACGGCACGGGCGATTTGCTTGACGAGGTTTTGAAGTATCTTCCGGGTGCGGAGGAAACCGAGGAGGACGATGACGCGATAAAGGTTGCGGTTATCGGCAAGCCCAATGTGGGCAAGTCCTCTCTTGTCAACGCCGTGCTGGGCGAAGACAGAATGATTGTTTCCGACATTGCGGGCACTACCCGCGACGCAACGGATTCCGTTGTTGAAAACGAACACGGCAGATTTGTTTTTATCGATACTGCGGGTCTGCGCAGAAAAAGCCGCGTTTATGACCAGATAGAAAAATATTCCGTTATCAGAGCGAAAATGGCGGTTGAAAGAGCGCAGGTGTGCGTTATAATGATTGACGCAACCGAGGGCTTCACGGAGCAGGACTCCAAGGTTGCGGGCATTGCTCACGAAATGGGCAAGGGCTGCATTATTGCCGTCAACAAGTGGGATGCCGTTGAAAAGGACGGAAAAACGATGGACTCAATGCGTAAAAAGCTGATGAAGGATTTTTCCTTTATGTCCTATGCTCCGATAATATTTATTTCCGCAAAAGAAAATGTAAGGCTTGACCGCCTTTTTGAGCTGATTAAATTTGTCGATACGCAGAATGCAATGCGAATTTCCACGGGCAAGCTCAACGATGTTCTTGCAGATGCAACGGCAAGAGTTCAGCCGCCCACCGATAAAGGCAAGCGCCTTAAAATTTACTATATGACTCAGGCTTCAACAAGACCGCCCACATTCGTCTGCTTTGTCAATAACGCCGAGCTTTTCCATTACAGCTATCAGCGTTACCTTGACAATCAGATAAGAGAGGTTTTCGGGCTTGAGGGAACGCCTACGAGAATGGTAATCCGCGAAAGAGAGTCAAACAAAAAATGATAGTTTTGGGAATTGACCCGGGCTATGCGATAGTCGGCTACGGGGTTGTCGAATATAATAACAACCATTTCCGCGCAATCGAATACGGCGCGGTAACGACCGAAGCGCATACGCCTTTTAATGAAAGAATAGAGAAGATTTATGACGGCGTAAGCGCGCTTATTGCAAGATATTCGCCCGTCGCACTTGCCGTTGAAAAGCTGTTTTTCAACACCAACCAAAAAACCGCCATTGATGTTGCCCAGGCGAGGGGAGCCATCGTGCTTGCCGCTCAGAAAGCGGGAGTTAAAATTTTTGAATACACTCCGCTTCAGGTTAAGCAGAGCGTTGTCGGCTACGGCAGAGCAGAGAAAAAGCAGGTTCAGGAAATGACGAGGCTCATGCTTAATCTCGATAAAATTCCGAAGCCCGACGATGCGGCGGACGCGCTTGCCATGGCGATTTGCCATTGCCACAGCGCAGGCTCACTTATCGGAAGCCTGCAAATGAGATAATAAAAACGCAAGGAGCAGATTTATGTTTTACAGCTTAACCGGAAAAGTCGTTTTTTCTGATGAAAACAGCGTTGCGCTCGAATGCGGCGGCGTTGCGTTCAGGCTTTTCACAACCCTTAATACTTTAAAAAAATGCGCTCCCGCAGGTCAGGTGCAGACGCTTTATACTCACCTGAATGTCAGGGAGGACGCTCTTGACCTTTTCGGCTTTGCTGATAAAAACGAGCTTGACTGCTTCAAAATGCTCACGGGCGTTACGGGAGTAGGGTCGAAAGCGGGGCTTGCCATTCTTTCTCAGCTCACGCCCGATATGCTTGCGGTGAGCGTTGCGGGCGGCGATGTTAAATCGATAACCGCCGCTCCCGGAGTAGGTCCGAAGCTTGCACAGAGAATAGTGCTTGAGCTTAAAGGCAAGCTTGACGCTTTTGCCTCGGGCTCTGCGGCAATGGGCGATATAGCGGCGGCGTCCAAAGCGTCGGTAAGCTATGCGGGAGAGGACGCGGTAAACGCGCTCGTTATGCTCGGTTACAGCCGCTCGGAGGCAAGCATAGCCGTCGGTAAGCTTGACGGCAATCTTTCAACGGAAGATATGATAAAGCAGGCTTTGAAGCAGCTTGCAAAGAACATATAATGCGGAGGGTATCAGATGGATTTTGATTTTGAAAACAGAATCGTTGCTCCCGAATATTCATCATCGGAGGATAACGATATCGAGCTTTCGCTCCGCCCGAAAACCCTCGGCGAATATATAGGGCAGGATAAGGTTAAAGAAAATCTTTCGGTTTATATTGAGGCAGCCCGTCAGAGAGGAGAGCCGCTTGACCATGTTTTGCTTTACGGCCCTCCGGGGCTGGGCAAAACCACCCTTGCGGGTATAATAGCTAACGAAATGGGTGTTAATTTCAGAGTAACGAGCGGTCCTGCAATAGAAAAGCCGGGCGATCTTGCCGCGCTTCTGACAAATCTTAACGACGGCGATGTGCTTTTTATTGATGAAATACACCGCCTTTCAAGAGCGGTTGAGGAAGTGCTTTACCCCGCAATGGAGGATAATGTGCTTGATATCATCATCGGCAAAGGACCCTCCGCCCGCTCAATCAGGCTTGATTTGCACCGTTTTACCCTTGTCGGAGCCACAACCCGTGCAGGTCAGCTCAGCGCACCTCTGCGCGACCGCTTCGGAGTTATTCTGCGCCTTGAGCTTTACACTCCCGGGCAGCTTTCCGAAATCGTAAACCGCAGCGCGGGAATTCTTGATATTGATATCGACCCTGAGGGCGCGGCTGAAATTGCTTCCCGCTCAAGAGGAACTCCGCGAATTGCAAACAGACTGCTTAAAAGGGCAAGAGACTTTGCTCAGGTTATGTGCGGCGGAGAAATAACAAAGCAGGCGTCCGCCCTTGCGCTTGACCGAATGGAAATCGACGAGCTCGGTTTGGATTCCATTGACAGGCTGATACTTAAAACGATGATTAAAAATTACAACGGCGGTCCCGTCGGACTTGAAACGATTGCCGCGGCGATAGGTGAGGAAGCCGTTACCATAGAGGATGTTTATGAGCCTTATCTTATGCAGGTCGGCTTTTTGAGCCGAACTCCGCGCGGCAGAATGGTAACTCCCGCGGGCTATGCTCATCTGGGCATTGCAATGCCCGGTCAGCAGAGATTGGATGTATAACTCAACGAAAGGAAATAATTTATGAGAACGGCAGACTGCTGGACTGATTATGAGCTTATCGACTGCTCCGACGGCGAGCGCCTTGAGAGATGGGGCGATATTATTCTTGTGCGCCCCGACCCGCAGGTAATCTGGAAAACTCCGAGGGAAAATCCGCTTTGGTTTACTCCCCATGCGATTTATAACCGTTCAAACACGGGCGGCGGAAGCTGGAGAATTTGCAAAAAAATGCCCGAGGTATGGCAGATAGGGCTCGGCGAGCTGAAATTCAACATTAAAACAATGGGCTTTAAGCATACGGGTCTTTTTCCCGAGCAGGCGGTTAACTGGCAGATGACCGCAGAGGTTATCAAAAACGCAGGCAGACCTGTAAAGGTTTTAAATCTTTTCGCCTACACGGGCGGAGCGAGCGTTGCCGCGCTCAAAGCGGGCGCAAGCGTAACCCATGTTGACGCTTCAAAGGGAATGACTCTCTGGGCTAAGGAAAACGCGGCGGCAAGCAGGCTTTCGGACGCTCCCGTGCGCTGGCTTGTTGATGACTGCATAAAGTTTGTTCAGCGGGAAATTCGCAGGGGCAACAAGTATGATATAATCATTATGGATCCTCCGTCTTACGGCAGAGGACCGGGCGGCGAGGTCTGGAAGCTTGAAAACGAGGTTTACGGCTTCGTTGAGCTTTGCTCGGAGCTGCTTTACGATAAATCCCTAATGGTTTTGATTAATTCTTACACAACGGGGCTTTCCCCCTGCGTTATGGAATATATTCTCGGCGAAACCGTTCAGAAAAAATTCGGCGGCTCAACAAGCAGCGGCGAAATCGGTTTGCCCGTTTCCTCAAAGCCGGGCAGAGTTTTGCCGTGCGGAGCGAGCGCAGTCTGGAAAGGAAGCGGTGTTAAATGAAAAGCGTAAAGCCGGGCAGAGGCCCGTCAATGATGGGCGGAATTATCGGCATTTTTGTTGCTCTTTTCGGAGTTTTTTGGACTGTTATAGCAATAGCGGGCGGCGCGGCAATTATGGCGCCTTTCGGATTAATTTTTGTTGTTATTGCGATAATTCAGGTAATTTACAATTTCAAAAACGCGACGGGCAAAAACCGCTATTCGCAGTTTGATATTACCGATGAAAACGAAGAGCCCGACCCTCTTAATGAGCGTTTCGGCGAAAAAAGAGATACCTCACCGCGCGGCGCGGGCGGCTTTTGCCCCTATTGCGGAGCCAGAGTGCGGGAGGATTACGAATTTTGCAATGTTTGCGGTGAAAAGCTGCCGTAAGCTTTTGGGCTGAATACAACAGAAGGATGTTACGATGAGCGAGAAGATAATCGAATTTGAAAATGTTTCGTTTGTTTACGATACGGACGAGGAGGAGCAGGCAGAGCCGAAGCCCGCTCTGACGGATATTAACCTTGAAATCGGCAAAGGCGAGTTCGTTGCCGTGCTCGGTCATAACGGCTCGGGCAAAAGCACGCTTGCAAAGCTTTGCAATGCGATTTTTGAGCCGACCTCGGGCAAGGTAACTGTTAAAGGAATAGTTGCCGACAGCGAGGAAAAGGCTGACGAAATCCGCAGAATAGTCGGCATGGTCTTTCAAAACCCCGACAATCAGATAGTTGCAACGATAGTTGAGGACGATGTTGCCTTCGGACCCGAAAATCTCGGCGTTGAGCCAAAGGAAATCCGCAGACGGGTTGACGAGGCTCTGAAATCCGTCAATATGTATGAATTCCGCCACAGAGAGCCGCACAAGCTTTCGGGCGGTCAGAAACAGCGTGTTGCGATTGCAGGCGTTATCGCCATGCAGACGGAATGTATAGTGCTTGACGAGCCGACTGCTATGCTTGACCCTATGGGCAGAGCCGAGGTTATGCAGACAGTTAAGCGCCTTAACAAAGAAATGGGCATAACCGTTGTGCTGGTTACTCATTTTATGGACGAGGCGGTTCAGGCGGACAGAGTTATAGTTATGGACAGCGGCAGAATAGTTATGAACGGCAAACCGCGCGAAATTTTTTCTCGCGTTGACGCTCTGCGTTCCCACGGGCTTGATGTTCCGCAGTCAACCGAGCTTTGCCACAGGCTAGGAATAAAGGAGGGCGTTCTCGGCGTTGACGAATGTGTTGACGAGCTTGCCCGTCTGCTCGGAGGTGCGCGATGAGCTATGCAATAGAAACGGTCGGTCTGAATCATTTTTATTCCAAGGGAACGGTTCAGCAGGTTGCCGCAATTCAGGATATTAACATTCAAATAGAAAAAGGCTCGCTTGTCGGCATTATCGGTCATACAGGTTCGGGCAAGAGCACGCTGATATCTCATTTCAACGGGCTTCTGAAGCCTGACAGCGGCAAGGTGCTCGTTGACGGCGTTGACATCTGGCAGGATAAAGAAACTCTCAGAAATTCCCGCTTTAAGGTCGGGCTTTGCTTCCAATATCCCGAATATCAGCTTTTTGAAGAAACGGTATATAAAGATATAGCTTTCGGACCTAAGAATATGAAGCTTTCGGAGGACGAAATCAAGAGCAGGGTGCTCAGAGCGGCGGCATTTGTCGGCGTTAAGCCCGAGCATCTTGATAAATCTCCGTTTGACCTTTCGGGCGGCGAAAAAAGGCGCGTTGCAATAGCGGGAGTTATGTCAATGGAGCCTGAGGTTTTGATTTTTGACGAGCCTGCGGCGGGTCTTGACCCGAGGGGCAGAAAGTCGCTTATCGGAATGATAACCGAATACAGAAAGCAGACAGGCAGCACGGTTATCATTGTTTCACACAGCATGGAGGATATAGCCTGCATGGCGGATAAGGTTATTGTTATGAATAACGCCCGCGTTGCAATGCAGGGCAGCGTTGACGAGGTTTATTCCCGCGGAGAGGAGCTTCGCTCAATGGGGCTGAATATTCCCGAAATAACCGAAATTTTTGCACGCCTGCGCGCAAGAGGAATTGATGTTCCCGCAAGTGTTTACACGGTCGAGCAGGGAGCCGCAATTCTCGGCAGTCTGATTAACGGGAGGCGCGGCAAATGATAAGAGATATAACCATCGGTCAGTATTATCCGGGCAAGTCGGTGCTTCACAGGCTTGACCCGAGAGTTAAGCTTATAACCACATTCTGGCTCATAATTGTAATTTTTCTCTGCAAAAGCTTTTTATCACTCGGGCTTATCGCTCTCACGGCGGTAATAACCGCGGCGCTTTCAAGAGTGCCGCCAAAAATGATATTAAAAAGCTTGAAGCCTATTGTAATCATTTTGATTTTTACGGCGGTTCTGAATGTCTTTTATGTTCAGGGCGGGGAAACCTATTTTCAATGGTGGAAGATTGCCGTTACGGAAAAAGGCGTCAATACGGCGGTTTTCACCATGGTCAGAATCATCACTCTTGTTATCATCAGCTCGCTTCTCACTTACACAACAACGCCCACAATGCTTACCGACGCGCTCGAAAGAGTGCTTTCACCCTTAAAGGTTTTCAAAATCAAGGTTCATACTCTCGCAATGATGATGACCCTTGCGCTAAGATTTATACCCACATTGATTGAGGAAATCGACAGGATAATGAACGCGCAGAAAGCGAGAGGAGCCGACCTTGAATCGGGCGGAATTATTCAGAGAGCAAAGGCGCTTGTGCCTATTTTTGTGCCTCTTATGGTTTCGTCTTTCAGGCGTGCCTATGAGCTTGCTTTTGCAATGACCTGCCGCTGTTATACGGGCGGAGAGGGCAGAACGAGAATGAAGCAGATGAAGCTTTGTCTGCGGGATTTCGCGGCAATATTTTTCTGCGCCGCCGTTACTGCCGGCGTTATTGTGCTTAACTTTTATTTTGACGCTGTTATCTGAGGTAGAGAGAATGCGTAATCTGCTTTTGACAATTTCATTTGACGGAACGGCTTATCACGGCTGGCAGGTTCAGGAAAACGCCGTGACGGTTCAGCAGACGCTTCAGGACGCGCTCGAGCAGATTTGCTCAAAACGCGATAATGTTGTGGGCTGCTCGAGAACCGATGCGGGCGTGCACGCCAATATGTATTGTTGCAATATCAGAACCGAGAGCGTAATAGCCTGCGACAAGCTCGTCGGCGCGCTCAATGCGGTTTTGCCGCGCGATATTGCCGCGCTCGGCTGCCGTGAGGTTGATTATGACTTTCACGCAAGGTATGACTGCAAGTCAAAAGAATATATATATAAAATATGGAATTCGCCCAACAAAAACCCGTTTCTTTATAATTATTCACTTCATTATAAATATCCGCTTGACGAAAAGTTCTTGTCCGCTCAGGCTCAGGCTTTTGTGGGCACACACAGCTTTGATTCCTTCTGCGCCGCAGGCAGCAGCGTTGAAAGCACTCAGCGCACGGTTTTCGCCGCCGAGGTTGAGCGGGAGGGGGATATGGTTATTTTCAGAGTTGAAGCGGACGGTTTCCTATATAATATGGTAAGGATAATGACGGGCACTCTGATAGATATTTCACGCGGAAAAATTCCTGCAGATTCGATTGACGCGATTATTCAGGCAAAGAACCGATTTGCAGCGGGGCATACCGCTCCTGCACGCGGACTTTTCCTTAATAAAATATATTATTGATTTACGGAGGGAGGAAGATATGGCAAATAAAAAAATAGTTAGCCTGCAAAAGAAACGAAACATAGCTTTGATAAAAAAGATTTTCAGGATAATCAGGATACCCGTGGTTATCCTTGCCGTTGCCGCCGCACTGTTTCTGAGCGCGCGCCTTCTGGGCAATGTAGCCGTTTCCAATATAACCGACGGAATAAGGCAGGTTAAAACTCTTTTTTCAAAGGGTGAGGGTTATCCTTATTCGCTTGAAGCGTTTGATTTTCGCAAGGTTGATGCAATCGGCAACAGACCGCTTGTGCTTTGCGACGATTCAAGCGTTGTGCTCAGCTCCTCGGCGGGCAAGCTGTTTGAAATGCAGCTCGGCGTTGCGGATTCAAAGGTGATAACCAAAAACGGCAGGGCAATGATTTTCAGCAACTCCTCAAATAAAATTATCCTGCAAAGCAAAACGGAAAAGCTCGGCGAAATGACCGCAGAGGGAACCGTGGTTTCGGCGGCTCTTGCCGAAAACGGAAGCTTTGCCGTTTCATATGCAAAGGGCGAATATCAGAGCGTTTTAAGCGTTTATAACAGCCGCTTCAAAGAGGTGTTCCGTTGGGAATGCTCGCAGGAGAGAATTGCCGATATTTCGCTTTCGGGCAACGGCAAAAACCTCGCAGTTATCGCCGTGGGAGCGGAAAATGCAGAGATTTATACAAGGCTTTTGATTTTCAACATAGGTGATGCTGAGCCGAAGGCGGATTTGCGTTACAGCGGAACTCTTTTTCTGCGCGTGGCTTACACTTCCTCGGGCAAGGTTGTTGCCGTGGGTGATAACAAAACCGTTGTGCTCACCAAAAAGGGAGAGCCTGTTGACGAAACCGTTTATTCTGAGGACAGCCTGATTTCCGTTTGCATTGACGACAGCGGAAACACCGTTGTTTTCTACGAAGAATTCGGCGGCTCAAAAACGGGAATGGTTCGTTATTCCTCGGGCGGAAAAAAGACCTGCGCCATTTCATTTGACGGCACGCCGGACTGTGCGGCGGCTCAGGGTGGAAAAACAGCCGCGGCTTTCGGCAGCGAGATAACCGTGTGGTCGTCAAGCGGCGATGAGGTTAAACGGATAACGGCGGAAAATCCCGTGTCCGATATCTTCTTCTGCTCGGGCAGCTTATACACGGTTGAAAACGGCGCGATTTATAAGCATTGAAAAGCTTTAAGCCAAACAAAGGAGTCTTGCAATGGAACTTTTACCCTTTATAATTGATATTCTGATGATAATTATCATCATAGGTAGCTTTTTTGACGGCAGACGGCGCGGATTTATCAGAATGGTTCTTTCGATTGTCGCAACGCTCATAGCAGTATTTTTTGCATATGAATATGCACAGCCTGTTGCGGCTTGGTTTAACGATGCGTTTGTTCATCAGAGAGTTGCAAATTCAATAGCAAATGTTATATCGGAGAATATCGCAAACGGAACGCAGGCGGTAACGGATGCTCTGCCGGACTACATAATCAGAGCGGCTGAAGCTGCGGGAATTTCCGCAGGAGAGCTTATTTCATCGGCAGGAGCGGGAATTGACGCCGCAAAGATAGGCGAACAGCTTTGCTCTGCGCTTGAGGGCGTGTTTATTCTGCCTGCTATAAAAGCGGTTGCTTTCTTTGTGATTTTTGCGGTATGCAGCGGAATTCTTGCGATTGTTATTGCGGTCATTGACGGAATATTCAAGCTGCCCGTTATTAAAAGTCTCAACAAGCTGCTCGGCGGAGTGCTCGGCGCAGTCAAGGGCTTAATAGGCGTTTTGATTGTCAGCGTTGTTCTTTGCGGCATATCCGAGCTGTTTCCCGAAACGCAGTTTGCACAGGCAGTTACACAAGCATTTATTCCGCAGTCGGTGTGGAATATTTTAAATTTGATTATTTTTGAATAACAGGAGGATATTATGAAAGCAATATTAAAGGAATATTTTACGGGCTGCCTCACGGTTCCCAATCTTCTTTCATTTCTCAGAATAATTATGGTTCCGATTTTTGCGGTGCTGTTCAATCAGGGCAGATACGGCTGGGCGGTGCTCGTGCTTGTTCTTTCGGGTCTCAGCGACTTTTTTGACGGAAAGATTGCCCGCAGATTTAATCAGATAAGCGCTTTGGGAAAAATGCTTGACCCTATTGCGGATAAGCTTACTCAGATAACGATTGCGATTATGTTTTATCTCACTTTCAAAAACAGCGCGGACGAAACCGTTAAGGCTTTCAGCTGGGTTTTCCTGATTTTCCTTGTTAAGGAAGCAGTTATGGTTGTCGGCGGAGCGATAATGATTATGATGGGTCTCAAGCCCGGCGCCGCAGAGATGCCCGGCAAGGTTGCAACCTTCGCTTTTTATGTTATAATGGGCTTGATAATAGCTTTCGGCCCCGATATCGGAATTCTCGGCAAGTATTTCACATTGCCCGCCGCACTGATGCTTGTGCTTGTCGGAATAAGCGTAGTGCTCACGATAATTGCTTTTTGCAGCTATCTTCCCGAGGTTTTCAGGCAGGTTAAAGGGAAAGCAAAAAAATAATAAAAGGATAAGTATTATATAATGAAACAGGTTTTATGTGCCAGATGTAAAAAACGCCCCGCAATGTTTTTCGTAACAAAGGTTGAGGGCGAAAAAACAACTCAGGAGGGGCTTTGCATAAAATGCGCCATGGAAATGAACATCGGCCCCGTCAAGCAAATCATGGAAAGTATGGGTATTTCCGAGGATGAGCTTGAGGATGTCAGCGAGCAGTTTGAGGCGATGTTCGGCGAGGACGGCGGATTTGAGCCGGGAGGAGCGGGCACAATGCCGTTTCTTCAGAATTTCGGTGCCGTGGGCGGAAATGCCGACGGTGAAGAACGCACAGCTTCCGCAGAAAGCGGAAAAGCAGACGAGAAACGCAAAAAACGCGGCAAAGAGGATAAAAAACGCAAATATCTCACTCAATTCTGCACGGATCTCACCGCAAAGGCGGAAGCAGGTAAAATCGACCGCATTATCGGCAGGGAGAATGAGATTTACAGAGCAATTCAGATTCTCTGCCGCAGAACCAAAAACAACCCCTGCTTTATCGGCGAGCCGGGCGTAGGCAAAACCGCCATTGCAGAGGGGCTTGCGCTCAAAATATCGGCGGGCGATGTTCCCGCAAAGCTTCGCGATAAAGAAATCCATATGCTCGACCTTGCCGCGCTCGTTGCCGGCACTCAGTTCAGAGGGCAGTTTGAGAGCCGTATAAAAGGTCTTGTTGAGGAGGTTCGCAGTGAGGGAAACATCATTCTCTTTATTGATGAGGTTCATTCTCTCGTAGGAACGGGCGATGCGGAAGGCTCAATGAATGCGGCAAATATCCTCAAGCCCTCTCTTTCAAGAGGAGAAATCCAGATTATCGGCGCGACCACCTTTACCGAATACAGAAAATATATCGAAAAGGACGCCGCTCTCGAGCGCAGGCTTCAGCCAATAAGAGTTGAGGAGCCGTCAATCGAACAAACTGTTGAAATGCTTTCGGGCGTTAAGGATTATTATGAGGATTTCCACAGAGTTAAGGTTACCGATTCGCTGATTGAAAAAGCCGTCAGGCTCTCCGAGAGATATATTAACGACAGATTTTTGCCCGATAAGGCGATTGACTTGCTTGATGAGGCGTGCACCTGCGCTAATCTGAGAAACAAGAGCATAAGCGATTTTGAAATTGCTTCCGCAGAGCTTCAGGAGCTTGAAAGCCGTGAAGCGGAGCTTATGGAAGCCGACGCAACGGGCGAAGCGGATTATGAGGAGATAGCCAAGGTTAAGGCGGAGCTTCTCAAAAAGCGCGAGGAAGTCAATGCGCTTGAAGCACTCGCCTCCGATAACAATGTTACCGAGGACGATTTGGCGCGCGTTATCCAGCTTTGGACGGGAATTCCCGCAAGCAAGGTTATTGAGAGCGATTTGCGCCGCCTTTCAAGCCTTGAGGAGAATTTAAAAGCAGGGCTTATCGGTCAGGACGAAGCAATTTCACTTGTCAGTGCGGCAGTAAGGCGCGGCAGAGTTCAGATAAGCCCGCGCAGACGCCCCGCTTCATTTATTTTCGTAGGTCCCACGGGCGTAGGTAAAACGGAGCTTGTAAAGCTCCTTGCCAAAGAGCTTTTCGATACTCCCGAAACTCTGATAAGGCTTGATATGAGCGAGTTTATGGAAAAGCATTCGGTTTCAAGAATAATCGGCTCGCCGCCCGGCTATGTCGGCTATGACGAAGCGGGTCAGCTCACCGAAAAGGTGCGCCGCAAGCCATATTCGGTAATCCTTTTTGATGAAATTGAAAAGGCTCATCCCGATGTTATGAATATTCTGCTCCAGATTCTTGACGAGGGCAGAATAACAGATGCGCAGGGCAGAACGGTAAACTTTGAAAACACCGTTATCGTTATGACTTCCAATGCAGGCAGTAACAGAGGTGCAGGCGCATTGGGCTTTGCAAAAACCAAAAACGAAGCTTCAAAGGAAAAAGCGCTCAAGGCTCTTAACGAATTCCTCAGACCTGAATTTATCGGCAGGGTTGACGAGGTGGTTGTGTTCAATGACCTTAGCTTTGACGACTATAAACGCATTGCCGTGCTTATGCTCAATGAGTTTGTTGACCCGCTTGCCGACAAGGGAATAACCTTTACATGGGACGATGAAGCGGTGTCGGCAATAGCCCGCAAATCCGTTGACGGTCCAAGAGGAGCAAGGGATTTACGCAATGTTATCAGGCGTAGTGTTGAGGATGTTATAACCGAAAAAATAGTTGAAAGCACCGATAAGCCTGTAAAGGCAGTTACCATTACAGCATCGGGTGACGATATCATCTGCAATTTTTCATAAAATGAATAAAACCCGATTGGTTTCAGTTGAAATCAATCGGGTTTTTGCTTGTTTTATGGGTTACATCTTTGGCACGGGGAGTAGCCTTGGTCTACAAGTTCGTCCCTTGAACCGTGGAATGTTCTTTTATTGCTCTCTTTCATTTGACCGACGGAGCTGCAATTCGGATAATGGAATTTACCCGTGTTTATATTAATGATATATGTAGCGTCCGAAGCGTTGTTTTGAGCCGATTCTTTTGTTGTTGTTATCTTTTTTGTGGTAGGATCGGCTTTTTGCGTTGTCTTTTTCTCGGTAGCGGGAGTGGCTTCAAGTGAGCTTTCGCCTGTTGCATAGTTGATTTTTACACCCGGCTGGACATTATAGCAAAAAACATTAAAGCATATTCCGTCGCCGTTATCCTCAACCGAAAAGGCTTCCATCTGTACGCCGCTTGCTACCAAGTTGCTACCATTAAATATTGGCGTGACTCTGTACATTACATGATTGTTAGTTTCCTTGATATAGTCGGCAACCATATTTTCAAACGGTAGCATGCCTTCAACATTCATATACCGCGTGCCGGTGATAAGGTTTTTTTCGTTGGCGTTTTCACCCGAAAGCTGCCAGCCGATAAGATGACAGCGGTTATAAAGATATTTGCCGTCAACAAAGTCATATTTAACCGTTTGCCAGCCCGAGGGCTTAACCTGACCTATGCTTCCGCGCTCGCCCGTGGGCATCAAATCTCTGCCGAGGCAGGCAAAAGCGGGGCCGCATCTGCCGAGACTGTCAAGTTCGCTGTAAACCTCAAAGGACGAGGCGGGAATATCCGATTTCGGAAAGCTCGGTTGATTGCCGTTTACAGCCGCATAAGGCTCTCCCGAATAAGCGGGGATATCTGTGTCGGAAAGTGCGGGAGCGGTTACAGCCTGTGCGGCGGTTTTCTGTGCTTCGGTTGTTTCGGATTTTGCCGCGGTTTCAAAAAGCTGTTGATAGATGCTTTCTGCTGTCTGATTTTCTTCCCAAATCGCGGTTTCACTCGCAGAAGCGGAGATATCTGGCGTTTCGGAAGAATTAGAGCCGCATGAGAAAAGTGTGAGCAAGATTAAAATCGGCGCAGCTATTGCAACAAATTTTTGACTCTTTTTTAAATTCTTAAACTTTGTTTTCATTGTCTTACATATACCTCCTCAGTAATCTTTTCGTGTGAGCTACCCTGAAAATCGGTTGTTTCACTCAACTGCCAGCCGCTGAGATCAACCGTGAATTTCAGATCGCTCGGGTAGCGCCTGTTCCATTTGTAGAGAATGATTTTTTGGATTTTGCTTTCAAATGCGGCAGGGTCAATATTTTCCGCAAAGCAAAAATCATCTTTTTCTGCAAGCTCTGCAAAGTTTTCGCCGCAAATGATTTCATTCCCACAATCGGCAAAAAGCGGCTTTGAATAGCTGCTCATAAACAGTCGCTTGCCGCCCGTGATGCTTATTATTCGCTCGCAAACCGCTCTGTCGCGGCTTTGGCGGCGGCTGTTAAACATCATTCCGTTGCCGTCATCAATACATACAATCAGAACCGTCTTAAACACCTCCGACAATAAATTGTGACAATTCGTCACAAAAGTAAGTATAACGCACCCGAAAAAGAAAATCAACCGTAATTTTAATCGGTTTTTTTGCAAAAAAAGTAGCGCGCACCGAAAGTCAAATTCGGTACGCGCCGTTTGGCATTTGCTAATATTTAATTTTCAGAAATTCTTCGATTTCTTTCAGCTTTTCTTCGCCTGATTTTCTGCCGATGTCATAAACGCTTTGCATCACATCAGGGTTATGCTCAACCTTGCCGATTTTGAGCGGCTCGGGCGGGCGGATAACGATTATTTCGCCGCGCTGTTCTTTTTCGCGGATATACCGTGTTTCTTCATTATAGCTGATATGTCTTTGCGCGAGCACACGGGCAACGGCGGGATAATCCTTAATCAGAAGCCTCATCAGAGGCGTTAAAGGGTTTTTCTTTTTAACAAAATCAAGCGGCTGAGTGAGAATAACAACATTTCTGTCATAGCCTATGCTTTCAAAATAGCCGAGCGGGATTGAGTCGGCTATGCCGCCGTCAAGGAGCTTCTTATCTCCGATTTCAACAACCCGAGAGGCAAGCGGCATCGAGGCGGAGGCTCTTATCCATTCGAACGTTTCATAGTCGGCTTTTTCACATTTGTGATAAACAGCCTCGCCGTTTGTTACATCGGTGCAAACGGCGTAAAAATCCATCGGGTTTGCATTGTATGTCTCAACATCAAAAACATCAAGCTTTTCCGGCATTTTGTGATAGCAGAAATCAGCACCGAACAGGTCGCCTGTTTTGACAAGCGAACGAAAGCTGCAATATTCGGGGTCTTTGCTGTATTTTTTATTGTATCTGATAACTCTGCCGGGCTGATTTGATTTGTAATTGCAGCCGAAAGCGGCACCCGCCGAAACGCCGATAAGTCCGTCAAACTTAACGCCGTTTTCCATCAGCACGTCAATAACGCCTGCCGTGAAAAGCCCGCGCATTGCGCCGCCCTCTAAAATCAGACCTGTTTTCATTTTCCAAGCTCCTGCATGGTTACTTCTTCTTTGGGATAATATGAAACATATTTATCCTGATAATAGTTCTGTGCGCTGAAATCAATCGAGCCGTCGGGTGCAATGTTGATAACTGTGCAGCCTCTCTGAGCGCCGAGCTTTTTAATGCCGATATAGGCAAGGTAATCAACGCTGTAAGAATAAGTCAGGTTAATGCCCTTATAGTTCACGGAGAAATTATTCAGATGGTCGTGACCGCAGAAAACGGAGTCCGTGCTGCCGAGCTCCTGCATTTTTTCAAAGAAACCGTCTTCGTGGATTCCCGAGTAAACTATTTCGCCCGTTTCGCCCGCCGTGCCGTAGTTGAGCTTTACATTTTCCGTGTCTTTAAAGCCGTTGGCGGCATATTCTGTCCAAGCGTCTTTATATTCCGAAAGAGGAATGTGAAGAAAAACGGAGGAGGGAACGGTTGTTGAAATCGCTTTTTCTGCGTTTTTAGCGTTCAGCTCCTTAACGGTGTTTTCATACCATTCAATCTGATTGTCATGAATGTTGTCATATTTCCATTCAATTCCGAAAATGTCGCCGTCAATATAGGAGTGGGAGTCAACGACGATCAGAGAGCGGGTTATAATCCCGTCGGAATTGACGATGTTGAACACCTGATTGCCGCTGCCGTCAACATCATCCGGGCCGCTTTGAAGCAGGCAGTGAGGATAACTTGAATAGAACTCGGTGATTTCCTCGCGGTCATAGTAGCTGTAAGCCTCGGTGTCATGGTTGCCGTAAGCGGCAGTCCAATAAACTCCGAGAGATTCCATAAGCTCTGCAAAAAGCTTTGCTCCCGATTTGTTGTTAAATGTGCCTGCCTGAAACGGAACGGGATAGGCAATATCGCCTGTTGCAATAACAAAATCGGGTTTCTCCGCGCTTATCATTGCCGCAACGGCGTTCAGCGATTTCTTGTCCTTGCCTATTGACATCCAGCCGCCGCCGAGGTGAATATCGGTAAGCTGAAGAACCTTTAAGCCCTTGTCGGTGTAAATGTTCCAGCAGCCGTCGGCGTAATTCTCAACCTTGAGCTCTTCGCTTTCGGCGGAGGGGAAGCTTCTCGCTTTTCCGAGGTTTGATTTAAGACCGATTGCGGTTATAACGGTTGTTACGCCTACAAATGCGGCGACTGCCGCCAGGATACCCGCAAAAATGCGCTTGATAATTCTTTTGGCTTTGCCGTTTGACGGCTTGTCATTTTTTTTGCTCATAGCTGCCTCTCTTTCATTTTAAAATATTGATGCGATACGCAGGAAAATATATTTGAAGAATGCGGTGAATTTTTCACCGGTTTCAAACTCATGACCGTAAACAACAAAGCGTTCAAGAGCGGCGGGATTCTCTGAATAAAGGTCAAGATATCTGAGCAGAGAGGTTTCATATGAGCCGTCCTCGCTGATATCTATTATTCTTGCTCCGCGCTGGTGGTTGCCGTAGGAGCGGAAAGATACTCCGGGAGTGGTTATAAGGTCGATGCCCTTATAACTCACAACAAATGAGTTAATATGGTCGTGACCGAAAATCATCGCTTTAACATCGCCTTGGTTCAAAACCGCCTCAAACTGACCGTTGTTGAAAGTGGGTGGGCAGGGAGTTTCATTCAGCTCTCCGCCCGCTGTGTTTTGCGGGTTGAGAACATAATACTTTTCACCGTGCCCAACGGCGCCGTCCGTTCCCTGCGGAACTTCGAGAAGCGCGTCAAAAATTTCGGGCACTATTATGTGCTGAAACATTATTGACGGAACGGGATTTCCGCCGTTCTGAGCTTTCAGCTCCTCAGACTTATTTATATACCAATTAATCTGGTCGGTGTGAACATGGTCATAGCCGCCGTTCACCTCGTCATACATATTGGAGTCAATCATCCAAAGGTTAAAAGCGGTTTTACCGCTGCCGTCGGAGGCAAGAATGGGCAGGTTGTAGGTTCCGCAGCCCGAAACAGCGTCGCCCTCATCAACGGCAATGCAGCAGGAATAGGTGCGGTAGATAGCCATTTGATCCTCTTTCGTTACGGTTGTTTCGCCGTCATGGTTTCCGAAAACAACGGCAACGGGAATTCCGGATTTTTCAATAATGCTCATAAAATTATTGATTGCCGTTTTAGCGAGCTGCAAGTCAAGCGAATGAATGCCCGAATTTGTCGAGCCGCCGGAAATATTGTCGCCCGTGAGAACGATAAGGTCGGGCTTTGCCGCCGCAATGGCGTCCTTTATATAATCTCGGGTTATTGGCAGCATGGCAGGAGAATCCTGAATGTCCGAAAGCTGGAGTATGCGGAATTTTCCGTCGTTGCCGAATTTCAGCTTGCCCGGCTTATCGGCTGCGCCTGCAAAAATGGTAAACACCGCGCCTAAAGCAAGGATAAGGCTGAGAAAAACTGAAATGAACTTTTTCATTTGCGTTTATCTCCTTAATTATAATTAGTATAAACTAATTATACCATCAATTTGTAAATTGTCAATCGAATAAAAGGCAATGCAGGCGTTTCGTGATTAAAGTTTGCTTTTTGCCGATGGTTTGGCAATCCCGAACTTTTCAAAATAAGCTGTGGATTTTAGCGGAAAGATATGATATAATTCTAAAGGTGAATGGAGTAATCCGAACCTGCCCGAAAGCGAGTCTTTTCGCCGCTTTTC
>JBJEQB010000043.1:0-114664 GCA_051881535.1 Acutalibacteraceae bacterium
CGCTCGCGGTCACAACGCTCCACCGGAGCGTTGCTCTGTGCCGCTCGTCCTTCAAATCCCTTCTCTGTGAAAAGAAAAAGCCGACACAGCTCTGCGAGCTATGTCGGTTTTTTGGTCGGAGTGGCGGGATTTGAACCCACGGCCTCTTGGTCCCGAACCAAGCGCGCTACCAACTGCGCTACACCCCGTTGCCTGAAAGATTATATTACATATTCGCCGAAAAATCAAGTGTTTTTTAACAAAAGTATAAAATAATTTCCGCTTAACAAGTTTTGATTTCGTATCGGCTTTGCCGTTCATTATGCGTGAGCGGTGCGGAAACAAGCTACACTTTTAAAAAGTTGCCCTATCCCCCGTCATACATTGTCCCGCTTTTGCATAGAGTTTACAGAAGCGATAACAAAACAGAGAATTCGGAGGATTTATAATGGCAAAAAATAATATTTACAATGATATTGCCGCAAGGACCGGCGGAGATATCTACATCGGCGTCGTCGGTCCCGTAAGAACGGGAAAATCAACCTTTATCAAAAAGTTTATGGAAACAATGGTTCTGCCGAATATCGAGGATTCACTCCGCCGTGAACGCGCAAACGACGAGCTGCCGCAATCCTCCGGCGGCAGAACCATAATGACAACCGAGCCTAAGTTTATCCCTGAGGACGCGGTTGAAATTTCTCTGCCGTCAAAATCCAGAATGAAAGTCAGAATGATTGACTGTGTTGGATACATAGTCCCCTCCGCGCTCGGCTATATTGAGGGCGAAGCGCCGAGAATGGTTAAAACGCCGTGGTTTGACGATGAAATACCTTTCAATATGGCGGCTGAAATCGGAACTCAAAAAGTTATATCGGAACATTCCACAATAGGACTTGTTGTTACCACCGACGGCTCCATCAGCGACATACCGCGCGAAGAATATGCCGAATCGGAAGAAAGAGTTATCGGAGAGCTTCGCGCGCTAAACAAGCCGTTTGTTGTTTTGCTCAACTGCCGCGAGCCGCGCTCTGCATCTGCCGTTTCACTTGCGGCAAAGCTGACGGACGGCTACGGCGTGCCCGTTATGCCCGTCAACTGCCTTGAGCTGACCCACGATGAAATAACCGCAATCCTGTCGCAAGTGCTGTTTGAATTCCCGATAAAAGAGGTTAAGATAGACTTGCCGGGCTGGATAACCTCGCTTGACAAATCCCATTGGCTCAGAGCGGGAGTTTTCGGCAGCATAAGTTCGCTTGCCAAAGAGCTGAAACGGGTCAGAGATATCAAAGATTTTTCGGAGCAAATGTGCTTATGCGAGCATATTGCTTCATCGTTTGTTGAAAATATGGATCTTTCAACGGGCAGCGCAAGGCTGACGGTAACGCTTCATCCGAAGCTGTTTTTCAAAATCCTTGAAGAAGAAACGGGAATAGGCGTTGAAAACGAGCAGGAGCTTATGAGGCGCATGAAGGAGCTTTCCGCCGCGCAGGACGGATACAAAAGAATTCAGAACGCCCTTGACGAGGTTGAAGCAACGGGCTACGGCATAGTTTTGCCCGGAATTGACGATTTAACGCTTGAAGAACCCGAAATAATGAAGCAGGGCGGCAGATACGGAGTGCGCCTGAGAGCGAGCGCGCCCTCGCTCCACATAATGCGCGCGGATATTCAGACGGAGGTTGCTCCGATAGTCGGCTCGGAATCGCAGTCCGAGGAGCTGATAAAATATCTGCTCAAAGAATTTGAGGAGAACCCGGCAATGATTTGGGAATCCAATATTTTCGGCACATCGCTTCACGAGCTTGTTAATGAGGGGCTTCACAACAAGCTTTACAGAATGCCGGGCGATGCGCGCCTGAAGCTGCGCGAAACGCTTGAAAGGGTTATCAACGAAGGGTGCAGCGGACTTATTTGCATTATTCTGTAAATAAAATTTATCCCGCCGAGGACTTCGGCGGGATATTTCAGATTTCGAGCGACCTCACCGGGTCGTTTTTCGGGCGACCACACAGGGTCGCCCCTACGGATATAATCGGTCATAGGCGGAGCCTATTCTTAAATCCGCATTACGCATTACGAATTCCTAATTTTTTGCAGAACGCTGAGGACAGCGTTCCCTACGAGGTGCCGCCGTGAAAACAGCGTATTCGCAAAAATCGCCGTAAGATTTATCGGTTGCCATATGATATCCGTAATTAAGTTTTAAAACAGTTCCGTTTCAAGCTCCGAGATTATTTTGAGGGTTTTATCTGCGGTTTCTTTGAGCGAGCCTGCGCCGAAAGGCGATTTCATGCCTGCTCCCTCAACAAGCTTTTGAAATGAAACCTTGCCCGTGCTCTTAACAAAATCAAGATATTTTTCGAGTGCGCCGTCAAAATTCTCTCTTGAAAGCACAAGAAATCCGAGTGCAACACATTGGGCTAGGCAATAATCAATGTAATAAAACGGACTTTCGTAAATATGCATCTGATACTGCCATCTTGTGCCGAGCTCAAGATAAGGAATACCTTCAAATGAAAGATAGGGTCTGTATTTCTTTTCAAGCTTGAGATATTCGGCTTTTCTCTCGGCGGGCGTTAAGTCGGGGTTTTCGTAAACGATATGCTGAAATTCGTCCACAATAACTCCGTAAGGAATGAATGAAATTGCATCAACGATATGCTTGTATCGGTATTTATCGGCGTTTTTGCCGAAAAAGGCGTCCATATATTTGTGGCAGAGAAATTCCATGCTCATGCTGTGACATTCATGAGTTTCCATGCCTACGGGTAAATCCGGCTCACTGAATTTAAACATATAGTCCGCCGCCAGAGCGTGACCGAATTCATGGGTGATAACATCTATATCGCCGCTCGTTCCGTTGAAATTGGCAAGGATAAACGGCTGTTTATACTTCGGGAAGGTCGTGCAGTAGCCGCCGCCCCATTTGCCCTCCCGAGCCTCAACATCAAACGCGCCCGCGTCGAGCATACGCTGCATAAAGCCGCCGATTTCGGGGCTCATATCGTTATACATTTCGAGTGCGTTTTTGAAGATTTCTTCCGTGCCGATAACGGGGCGCGGCATCTCGCCCGTAACGCTGACCGCATCGTCATAATACATTATTTTATCAAGCCCGAGCCTTGCTCTTATTCTTTCTTTCAGCTCGGAAACAACGGGCACAATATCGGTTTCAACACTTTTTCGGAATGCCGCAACCATCTCACGGTCATAATCCACTCTGCCCATTCTGTAATAACCCAGCTCAACAAAGTTTTCATAGCCGAGCTTGCGGGCAATGCGGGTTCTGACCTTTACAAGACTGTCAAAAATCTCGTCAAATGTTGCGGAGTTTGCTTCCATTGTTTTGCCGATTGCCTCTGCGGCTTTTCTGCGAATATCGCGGCTGTCATCCTCAAGTTTGCCTCTCAAAACGGAGAGCGGCATCTTTTCGCCCTCAAATTCAAACAAAAGCTCACCCATAAATTTTGAATACCTGGTAACAAGTGCGTTTTCTTCGCGCAGGTCGTCAATTATCTGCGGTGCAAAGGTCTTTTGAGAAACCTCAAAGCCTTTAAAAACACGGGGATTAATAATCTTTTCCGCCTGCTTCAAAAACGGAGAAGCAAGTATTTCTCGCCTGTATTCGTTTTCCGACCTGTTAAACAGCGGCATGGCGTTATCGTAATAATCCATTTCCGCATTGTAAAATTCATCCTTGGTGTTCAGAGTAAATCTGCAGTTGGCAAGCGAGCAGGCAGTTTCCGCCTCCTCGCTTATTTTGTTATATTCATCTCTTGCTTTCTTTAAGTCCTCTGCGCTTTCGGCTTCTTTTATTTTTGCGATAATTGCATCCGTCTGCTCTGCGACTTGCTCCGCCGTGTATCTCTGATAAGGCATTTCACTGACTTTCATAATAAAGACCTCCCCTTTTTATCATTATGATATGCAGAGCGCAGGCATAATCCGAAAATTTTGCCTGCGCAGAAAAATTTTATTAAAAATATTTGCCGATAAAGCCGTCAACGGTATTCCAATAAAGCTCGTTTTCAACAAATGCCGAGTTGGCATGGAAAGCTCCCGGCACGGAAAGCATCTGCTTATCCGATGCGGAGCAGCTCTCATAAAGCGGCTTCATCATTGAAAAAGGCACAAACGCATCATCTTCTCCGTGAATAAAAAGAGTCGGAGTTTTTGAACGCATAACAGCTTCTTTGGGAGCGCACTTTTTAAAATCAAAATTGCCGCGAAGCTTTGAAACGGCGTTTGCCGCATAGAGAAGCGGAAACGGCGGAAGACCGAACATTTCTTTAAGCTGACCCGCATATTCGTCCCAGCAGGAGGAATATCCGCAGTCCGCAACGGCGCAGACAACATTTGACGGCAGGCTCTCGCCCGTGACAAGCATCGTTGTGGCGCTGCCCATTGAAACTCCGTGGAGCAGGATTTTTGCATCGGGATCGGCTCCGAGAATATAATTTATCCAATCAAGAATAATAAGCCTGTCCTTATAGCCCATTGAGCAATACTTTACTTTATCGGGACCGTGCCCGAGCATATGCGGAAGAAGCACATTAAAGCCCTGATTATGATATTTGAGAGCATAATGCGACATACTTGCAGGCCCTGCGGTATAGCCGTGAATGACAATCGCCCATTTGCTGCTCTTTTCGTCTGCGGGGATAATATTTGCAAAGGTGTCTCTGCCTATTCTCGAAGGTATGGAGATATCCTCGGGAGCAACGGACTTGAACCATTTTACGCCCTCGGTATAAACCTGATTTTCAGCCCAAAACTTTGCTTCCTCCTCGTTGTAGAAAAAGCCCTTGTCTCTCATACGCTTGTTGACATCCATATTCAGAAATACTTCATAAAGAACCTCGCCGGCAACTGCACAGGCAGCCCCTGCGCCAAAAGCCGCGCCCGTTATTATTTTGAGCGGTTTTTTCATATCAAAATCTCCTTTGTGCATCAAAGCAGAAATTTTTCTATCGCCTTGGCAACACCGCAGTTATAATTTGTATCGGTTACGAAATCCGCCGCTTCGATTATCTTAGGCTCTGAATTTCCCATTGCCACGCCTATTCCCGCATAGTTTATCATATCGTAATCGTTGCCGCTGTCGCCGATGGCTATGGTGTTTTCACGGCGAATGCCCGTGATTTCAAGCACTTTTTCAATTCCTTTTGCCTTGTTAAGCCCTTTTATAACGCAGTCGGCATAGCGCTCAAACTGAAAAACGGTTATCTCATCACGGAAAAGTCTGATAAAATCGGGCGGCGCGGTAACTCCCATTGCAAGCACCTGAATTTCATCGTGACTGTAGATTTCTTCAATATCCTGCGGAGAGGAAAGCAGGGTTTGAAAATTTTCATGCCTGCGAACCTCGTTTTCAATCATATAAACCTCGTTAAGCCCCTCAAATACGCACCAGAACTCAGGGTGAACCCAAAAGTATTCGGCGAGCCTCAACGAAAGCTCTTTGGTCATACTCGCTTTAAAAACGGTTTCTCCGCCGATTGTAACCATCGCGCCGCTGCCCGCAACAATGCCGTCAACATCAAGCTGTTCAAGCAGAACGGGCGGAATATTGCCCCATGAACGGCCTGTGCTGATAAAAACCATATGGCCGAGCTTTCTTGCGGCGGCGATTGCTTCAAGGTTACGCTTCGGAACAACAAATTTATCCGAAATCAGAGTTCCGTCAATATCGAGAAAAACCGCATATCTGTTATCCGGCTTTGTCATCATTACGCCTCAATCTTATGGAATATCTTTTTGCCCTTCTTGATAACTATGGGCTTTTCTTTCAAATCAGCCTGAGCAAACGACATTGTGAAATCGGTTACTTTTACATCATCAACCGAAACGCCGCCCTGCTCAACAAGGCGTCTGCCCTCGCCTCTCGACTTGGTTATGCCCGCCTTGATAAGCACGGAGAGGATATCAACAGCGCCGTCGGTAAAATCATCATCGGCAAGCTTGGTTGAGGGCATATTGCTCAAATCAGCCGCGCCGCTGAAGATTGCCTTTGCCGCCGCCTGAGCCTTTGCCGCTTCGTCTTCGCCGTGAACAAGCTTTGTCAGCTCAAAGGCAAGAATTTCCTTTGCTTTATTGAGCTGACTGCCCTCCCATTTATCCATCTCGTCAATTTCTTCGAGCGGCAGGAAAGTAAGCATTCTGATGCATTTGAGGACATCGTCATCGCCGACATTGCGCCAATACTGATAGAATTCGTAAGGAGAAGTTTTATCGGGGTCAAGCCAGACCGCGCCCGAAGCGGTTTTGCCCATCTTTTTGCCCTCGGAATTGAGCAAAAGAGTTATTGTCATTGCATAAGCGTCCTTACCGAGCTTTTTACGGATAAGCTCCGTTCCGCCGAGCATATTTGACCACTGGTCGTCGCCGCCGAACTGCATATTGCAGCCGTATTCTTTATAGAGATGGTAGAAATCGTAGCTCTGCATTATCATATAGTTGAATTCAAGGAAGCTGAGACCCTTTTCCATTCTCTGCTTGTAGCACTCGGCTCTGAGCATATTATTAACTGAGAAGCAGGCGCCGACTTCACGCAGAACATCGATATAGTTAAGGTCAAGCAGCCAATCGGCGTTATTGACCATCATAGCCTTGCCCTCGCCGAACTCAATAAAGCGGCTCATCTGCTTTTTGAAACATTCGATATTGTGCTCAATTGTTTCCTTGGTCAAAACCTTACGCAAATCGGTTCTGCCCGAGGGGTCGCCTATCATTCCCGTGCCGCCGCCGAGCAGGGCGATGGGTCTGTTGCCCGCCATCTGAAGCCTTTTCATAAGGCAGAGCGCCATAAAATGACCTACATGAAGGCTGTCCGCCGTGGGGTCAAAGCCGATATAAAAAACAGCCTTGCCTCCGTTAATAAGATCTCTGATTTCTTTTTCGTCCGTTACCTGGGCAATAAGACCTCTTGCCACAAGTTCATCATAAATCTGCATATTAAATCATCCTTTCGGTTAATTAACAATTTATATATCATTCGCTTTAAGCCATTCCTCGGCTATCAGCATATGACCTGCAACGGTTGGGTGAGTTCCGTCCCAAAGGAAATATTCCGTTCGGGATTTTTTAATTTCATCTGAAAATCTGTCATAAAGCGGCACAAAAATACATCCGTATTTTTCGGCAGTTTCTTTTGCGGAAAGCCTTATTTTATCGGTAGCCTCAACGCGGAACGCAACATGGCCGCAATCTTTCTCCAAAGCGAAATTCTCCATCGGTTCTTCACATTCGGGATGAGGAATCCGCCTGTCGGAAAACGCCTGCTCACTGAGCGGAAAATAAAACGGCTCGCAAATAATTATTCTGATTTTTCCGAGCTTCTCTTGCGTAATTTCAATCGCTTCGGAAAGTGATTTTTTATATTCAAAATCGGTTTCTTCAACACTCATACCTCTGAGATAGCCGAAATATCCGTCATTGACTCCGGCAAGTATACTCAGCACCGTTGGGCTGCTGTCAATCACATCTGACTGCCACCTTGCAAGCAAATCTCCCATTGTGGCTCCCGAGTAGCCTTTGTTGGCAAACCTCGGCATACGGAACGCATTTTTAAGAGCAAGCTCGGCAGAAATAATGTATTGATAGCCGTGACCCATAATATGGTTGCAGTCCATTTTTTTAACACGGTTGCCGTCGGTTATCGAATCACCCGAAAAAAGAATTAAATCATTTTCACTCAGATACAAATCTTT
Organism: Acutalibacteraceae bacterium; assembly: GCA_051881535.1. GTDB lineage: Bacteria > Bacillota > Clostridia > Oscillospirales > Acutalibacteraceae > CAG-177. The sequence continues at coordinate 7,689 of JBJEQB010000043.1, forward strand.
TCCTCCGTTAAAACAGCGGCTTCAGAGCTTCAAACGCCGCGGCGGCATCAGCGGGAAAATCAATAACATCCGCTTCGATTGAGCAATGCTCAACGCCTATCGCTTTAAGCGGCTCGATAAAATCAAGCTGATTGAATTTATCGGAAGCCTTCGGGTAAATCCTCTTTTTATTAAGCGAGGGGTCGGGGTCGGGGTTTGAGGTGTGAGCATGGATTATCCAGCCCTTATAATCGTAAAGAAGCTTGAAATCTTCGTTTTGCTCATACATATGCTTAACATCGGCAAGCACCTTTACATAAGGAGAATCAACCTTTTTTGCAATTTCAATGCCGTCGGCAACGGTGTTAACGGCGTTGCACTCTGCGGGGCGCAAAGGCTCGATTGCAACCTTGATATCATATTTTTCAGCAAAGGGAACAACAAGTCTTTTAAGGAAATCAACTATCTGCGCTCTGCCTTCTTGAAGGCTCATTCCCTCGGGAATTCTGCGTGCGCCCGATGAGCCGAAAACAAGACATTCAATTCCGAGATAAGCCGCTCTTTCAAAAAGCGCTGCAAGATATTCCCTGATTTTCTCATCATCGCGCTCTTCGCCGACAACCCTCAGACCGATAAAGCAGTTTGCCGCAAGCACGGGCAGACCCGTTGCTTTCATTTCCTCTATGTATTCCATAGGTTTTTTGACCAAATCCTGGCAATGACATTCGGCATAGTCATAGCCGATTGCCTTAATAATCCTCATACTGTCAACATTTGTTCCTACGCAAGCACCGATTTTCATTACTGATTTTCCTCCTGTTTTACATTTAACAACATTTCTTTAGCCGTTTCAAGCTGCAACGCGGTTACGCTTCCGCCGCCGGCTATTCTTGCAATCTCAGCGGCTCTGCCGTCAAAATCAAGAAGCTTGATTTCGGTATACGTTTTTTCCGCCTTGACTGATTTTGTTATTTTCATATGCCTGTCCGCCTGAGCGGCAATTCTGGCAAGATGGGTCACGCAGATTACCTGCCTGCCCCTTGAGACCTGAGCGAGCTTTAATGCGATTTTTTCAGCCGCAGAGCCGCTCACGCCCGAATCTATTTCGTCAAATATCAGCGTTGAAACGCTGTCCTTAACCGATAGAACATTTTTTATGGCAAGCATTATTCTTGAAAGCTCGCCGCCCGAAGCGATTTTGGCAATCGGTTTCGGCTCCTGCCCGGGATTTGCGCTGATGAGAAATTCAATGGCATCCGCTCCCTTTGAGGTCAGCGCGGTTGCCTTTCTGTCAACAACGAATTCAACCTTGGGCATATCGAGAAACTCAAGCTCGGCTTTAACGCTTTTTTCAAATTTTTTTGCGGCGTTCATTCGGCTTTCGGTAAGCTGAGCCGACAAAAGCTTGATTTTATCCGACAGCGCAAACAGCTTTTTTTCAAGTGCCGATATTTTTTCATCGGATATCTCAATTTCATTTCTTTCCGCCTGAGCCTTTTCAAGGCAGGCAAGAATTTCACTCTCCGACGCGCCGTATTTCATTGAAAGCCTGTAAAGGAAATCAAGCCTTTCGTTGATTTCAGCAAGCCTTGACGGGTTAAAATCAAAGCCGCGGGCAAGCTCTCGTACTCGCGCGGAAATATCGGCAAGCTCATAAGCGAGCGTGCGGATATCCTTTGCTTCCTGCTTTGCGCCGTCATAAAACCGTGACGCCGTTTCAAGCTCACAGGCGCAGTCTTCAACGCCCGCGAGAATTCCGCTTTCATCGCTAAGTGCGGCATAGGCGCTCTCAAGCGATTTGATAACCTTGCCGCTGTTTTGAAGAAGCTCCTTTTCTTTTGCAAGCTCTTCTCTTTCGCCTACTCGGACATTTGCCTGAGTTATCTCATTTATCTGATAGTTAAGATAATCGAGCCTTGCAGCCTTTTCATCGCGGCTGTCATAGAGCGCTTCCAGCTCTTTTTTTGTTGAAACAAGCTCAACAAACACCTTTTTATATTCACTGCGAAGCTCGCCGTTTTCCGCAAGGCTGTCAATAAAGCCGCAGTGCTTATCGGGCGAGAGGAGCGCCTGACTGTCATGCTGACCGTGAATGTTAATTAAGCCCGAGCCTATCTCTTTCAGCGCGGAAACGGGCACGGGGCAGCCGTTAATGCGGCATATGTTTCGCCCCGACGCGCTGAGCGTGCGGCTGAGCACAAGCGTTTTATCGGGCGTTTTATCAATGCCCATTTTATCCAAAATCCGCTCCGTTTCCTCGCCGATGTTTGCAAATGAGGCATAGACCTCGGCATTTTCGGCTCCCGAGCGGATAAGCTCCCTTGAGGTTCTCTCTCCGAGCACGGCGTTAATGGAATCAATGACAATCGATTTGCCCGCGCCTGTTTCGCCCGTCATAACATTGAGACCCTGATCGAACTCCAGCTCTGCGCTTTCGATGACCGCAATATTCTCAATTTTTAAACCGACTAACATAAAATATTTTCACCTCAGCCGACAAGCTCGGCAATCGCTTCCTTCATTTTTTCGGCAAGCTCGGGCGTTCTGCACAGGGCAAAAATTGTATCATCGCCCGCAAGAGTGCCGACCAAGCCCTCCCAATGCATTGAATCAAGAGCGGCGCAGGCAGCCTGAGCCATTCCGGTATAGCAGCGGATAACAAGGGTGTTGCCCGCATAATCCGCAGAGATAACGGAGTGGCTGAAAATGCTTCTGTATTTTCCGAGCAGCTCTCCCGATTCGCCGTTGTCAACGGCATATCGGCTTCTGCCGAGCTCATCAACCTTTTTTATCAGTCGCAAATCCTTGATATCTCTGGAAATGGTTGCCTGAGTTGTTTCAAACCCCTCTTTTTTGAGCATTTCAAGAAGGTCGGTCTGAGTGGAAAGGCAGTTCTCTTCAATAAGCCTGATAATTGCCTCATGTCTTTTCTTTTTCACCGTTCTTCATCCTTTCGCGCAGCAGTCGGCTCCTCTTATCGCCTCTGCGCCAGTTTTTTATAAAGAATATCTATAAAGTTATCCGACTTAATGCGGATGAAATTTGCCGTAAATTCAGCCCTTGATATTTCAACGCAGCAGCCCGGCTCAATAACAATAGGCTCCGTTCCGTCATTAGAAATGCAGAGCGGATTTTCCTCACCCGAAACAACGGATATAACCGCATCGGGACGGAATATCAGCGAGCGGTCAACGAGAGAATGGGGGCAAAGCGGGGTGAGCAGAATACTTTCAAGCTCGGGGTCAACAATCGGTCCGCCCGCAGAAAGCGAATACGCAGTTGAACCCGTGGGAGTTGCAACAAGCACTCCGTCGCAAAGATAGCTGTTAAACCGAGTGCCGTTAAGAGCAACATCAATCGCCGTCATTCTCTGCTTTTCTTCGTTGGTAACAAGGCAGTCGTTAACGCAGTAATCGCTGCTTATCAATTCATCGCCGCGCTTTATGCAGGTTTTGAGCATAAGGCGCTTATCAAGAGTGTAATCGCCGTCAATCAGGCGGGAAAGCAGATGAAGCTCGTTATCCTCAAGCCCCGCCATAAACGCAAGCCTCCCTGCATTGACGCCGAGAATGGGCTTTTTTTCCATAACCGCAAGCTTTGCCGCGTGGATTATAGAGCCGTCGCCGCCCACGGCAATGACCGCATCGCACCCTGCTATCGCTTCCTTTTGCGGAAGAAAACGGGCTCCCGTAAATTCAAATTTCGTTTTGTATTCGGGGGAAAAGAAAATTTCCGCCCCGAGCCCCGAAAGACTCTCGCATATGCCCGCAGTTACATCAAAAGCTTCCTTACGGGTTAAGTTCGGCACAAGAGCGATTTTCATGCTCTCTCCTCCTTTCGGACGCCGTTTTTTATTTATCAAGATTTTCGTGCGAAAGCTCAACAAGCTCATGAACCGAGCCGCTCCAAAGCATTTCGCCTCTCTCGCTTTTTTCGATATACATAAGATATTCTATATTTCCCTCGGGCCCTTTTATCGGAGAAAAATCAACGCCGATAACTTTAAAGCCGTTTTCCGCGGCGAAGCCCGTTACGGTTTCAACAACGCTTTCGTGAACGCTCCTGTCGCGCACAACGCCTTTTTTGCCGATATTCTCTTTGCCCGCCTCAAACTGCGGCTTTATGAGGCAAACTGCCCTGCCGTTTGCCGCAAGGAGCGAGTGCATAACGGGCAAAATGAGCTTCAGAGAAATAAAAGAAACATCAACCGATGCAAAATCGATTTCATCGGGAACCTGCTCCCTTGTTACATATCTGAAATTCGTTCTTTCGAGATTTATAACTCTTTCGTCACAGCGAAGCTTCCACGCAAGCTGACCGTATCCGACATCGATTGCATAAACCTTTGCCGCTCCGTTTTCAAGCATACAGTCGGTAAACCCGCCCGTTGAAGCGCCGATATCCATACAAATGCAGTTTTCAAGGCTCAGACCGAAGCTTTTAACCGCCTTGGCAAGCTTCAAGCCGCCGCGGCTGACATAGGGATTTACGCTGCCCCTGACCTCGATAACATCGGTATCACGCACGGCAACGCCGCCCTTTAAAGCCTTCTGACCGTTAAGGTAAACACTGCCCGCCATTATCATCGCCTTTGCCTTTTCGCGGGTTTCGGCGTATCCTCTTTCAAAAACGGCAACATCAAGCCGTGTTTTTTCGCTCATATTTCGCCCATCCCCTCCTCAACAACGCGAGCCATTCCGCGCGCATCAAGCGAATATTTCTCCATAAGCCTGCCGACGCTCGCATGAGGAACAAATTCATCATCAACGGCGGTCAACGAATATTTTCCGCAAAAGCCTCTTTCAAGAAGCTCTGCGGCAAAGCCCTCGCCCGCTCCGCCGCGTCGCATTCCCTCCTCAAAGAAGAAAACACCCCTGCAATTCAAAACGGCGTCAACCGATTTTTTCGGCAGAGGTTTAATTCTGCCGAGCTTTATAATTTTAACGGACAAGCCCTTGCCTGCAAGGATTTCCGCGGCTGAAAGCGCGTTGAAATAGAGCCTGCCGTAGGTAACGATGGCGATATCCGCCGTTTCTTCGCCGACGGTGCAGAACTGCTCCGAGCCGTTTGCAGGTTCATAGGCGTCCTGCGGCATACTGCCGCGCGGATATCTGATTATGACAAGATTGCTGTCCTTATAGAAAGCGTTATAAAGCGCGCTGCCGAGCTCCGCATAGGTTGCGGGCGAATAAACGGTTGTATTCGGCAGACTGCGGACTATTGAAACATCAAACAGCCCCTGATGCGTTTCACCGTCTTCGCCGACAAAGCCCGCTCTGTCAACGGCAATAACGGTTTTCCTTCTTTGAAGCGCGCCGTCATGAATAAGCTGGTCGGCGCACCTTTGCAGAAATGTGGAATAAACCGCAAAAACGGGCAACATACCGCCTGCCGAAAGTCCGCTTGCAAAGGTTACGGCGTGTTCCTCCGCAATGCCGACATCAAAGAATCTGTCGGGATATTGCTTAGAAAATCCGTCAAGCCCCGTACCGAGAGCCATTGCGGCGGTAATGGCGCAAATCCGCCTGTCCTTTGCGGCAAATTCGCAAAGTGCTTTTCCGAATTGAGAGGAATAGCTCTCGCCTGATGAAAGCGGCTCGCCCGTGTTAATGTCAAAGCGTGAAATGCCGTGAAATTTTTCGGGAGAGGATTCAGCAAAATCATAGCCTCTGCCCTTTAAAGTATTGATGTGGATAACAACGGGGGCGGCAACCATTTTGGCGCTGTCCATCGCCTCGCACAGTCCGTTGATATTGTGCCCGTCAATCGGACCGATGTATTTAAATCCCAAATCCTCAAAAAACGAGCTTGAATAAATCAGGTTTTTGAGCATTGTTTTCAGCCTGAAAAGGTGGTTTGAAAGTGATTTTCCGACAATCGGAATTCGCCTGAGCGCCTTTTCCGTGCCCGCTTTGAAGCGGTAATACTCGGGCTTTGCTCTGACGGCGGCAAGATATCTCGCCATTGCTCCGACATTTTCGGAAATCGACATTTCGTTATCGTTGAGAATTACAATCAGCCGTGTTTTGGTTGAGCCGGCATGATTTAAAGCTTCATAGACCATACCGTTGCCGAAAGAGCCGTCGCCGATGACCGCAACGGCATAATTCTTTGAGCCTTTAACGGCGTTTGCCGCGGCAATGCCCGCCGCCTGTGAAACCGAAACGCCCGCGTGACCCTCATAAAAGCTGTCATGCCCGCTTTCATCGGGGCGCACGAAGCCCGATATTCCGCCCTCTTTTCGCAGCGTTGAGAACTGCGAATATCTGCCCGTGAGCAGCTTGTGGGCATAAGCCTGATGCCCGACATCCCAAATTATTTTGTCATCGGGCGAATTAAACGATTTATGCAGGGCAACGGTAAGCTCCACCGTTCCGAGATTTGAGGCAAGATGACCGCCGTTTTCCGAAACCGTGTCAATAAGAACCCTGCGTATCTCCGTGCAGAGCACGGCAGCCTCTCCGTCGCTGAGCGCTTTGACATCCGACGGCTGCTTAATGCCCGCAAGAATTGATTTGTTTTCCGAATTAAAATCCATAAAATCAGCTTTTCCTGTTAAGGAGCCTGTCCGCAAGCTCCGCAAGAAATTCTCCTTCACTGCCGAAAATTCCGACCGCTTCTTTTGCCTTTTCGGTCAGCTCGCGCGCAAAGCGAATTGATTCCTCCAAGCCGAGCAAAGAAACATAGGTCGATTTGCCGTTTTCCATATCGCTGCCGACGGGCTTGCCGAGCGTTTCGCTGTCGCTCGTAACATCCAAAACATCGTCAACTATCTGGAAAGCAAGGCCGATATTTTCGCAATACCTCTCAGCCGCTTTTATTTTTTCATCATCGGCTCCCGCCGCAATGCATCCGAGCAGAGCGGAAACCCTTATCATTTCCCCTGTTTTGAGCCTGTCCGTAGCCCTGATATCCTCAAGCGGAACGGCTTTTCCCTCGTTTGCCAAGTCCATAACCTGACCTGCAATCATGCCCGAACAGCCTGCGGCTTTTGCAAGCTCAAAGCCCGCACGCGCTTTATTATCGGCGTCAACGCCTTCGGCGGATAAAACCGTTTCAAACGCCAGGGTCAGCAGAGAATCGCCCGCAAGCAATGCGTTTGCCTCGCCGAAAGCCTTGTGGCTTGACGGCTTGCCGCGGCGCATATCGTCATTATCCATGCACGGCAGGTCATCGTGAATGAGCGAATATGTGTGAATCATTTCGGCGCCGAGCGCAAAAGGAACGGCTTTTTTGAAGTCGCCCCCGCAGACACGGCAGAATTCAAGGGTCAGCATCGGTCTTATGCGTTTGCCGCCGTTGCCGAGAGAATAAGCCATGGCTTTGAGCATAACGGAAAGTCCCTCGGACTCTCTGCCCTTAAACGCCGAAGCCGAAACACATTTATCAGCCGCGCCGTTTATCAAAGAAACATATTCGGCGCATCTTTTTTCAAAATCAATCATTGTCTTTTGCCTTTCCTGCCGAAAGCTCGGTTATTTTAAGCTGCGCCGCATCAAGGCATTTCGCACAGTCGGCGGCAAGCACGGTTCCTTCTTCATAAAGCTTCATCATTTCGTCAAGAGAAAGATTTCCGTTTTCAAGCTTGTCCGTTATTTTTTCAAGCCGTTCAACGGCTTTTTCATAATTCATTTTTTCCATTTATTCGCACCTTACCTGTTTTACTTCACATTCAAGGCTGCCCGAACCGAGCCGGACATCTATCATATCACCGTTTTTGACGCTCTGTGCATCGGTTATTATTTTTCCGCCCTTGCTTGCAATTCCGTAGCCCCTCGCAAGAATTTTGAGAGGGCTCATTGCGTCAAGCTTGGCACAAAGCTCCGAAAGCTCCTTTGAGCGCACTGTCAGCGAATGGCGCACCGAGGAATCCATAGCCATAACCGCCCTGTCGCACCTGAGCACAAGATTATCAACATAGTTTTTCGGGCTGAGCCTTCGCAGAGCGGAATTTATTATTTCAAGATTTGCGCGTTCTTTGGAGAGCCTGTCCGCCGCCGCGCCGTTCATACGCCTTTGAGCCTCGGAGATGATTTCTCTGTGGCGCATAATGTCGGGGACTGCAAGCTCAGCCGCCGCAGACGGAGTGGGAGCGCGCAGATCCGCCGCAAAATCGCATATTGTGAAATCCGTTTCGTGGCCTACCGCGGAAATTATCGGAATTTCGCTTGCGGCAACCGCGCGGGCAACAATCTCTTCATTAAAAGCCCACAAATCCTCAATCGAGCCGCCTCCGCGCCCGACAATCAGAACATCCGCCGCCTTTTCCCTGTTAAAAAGCTCAATGCCCGCCTTTATCTGAGGAGCGGCAAGCTCCCCCTGAACGGCGGCGGGGCAAAGAATAAGCTCCGCAAGCGGAAATCGGCGGGAAATAACATCGATGATATCTCTTATTGCCGCTCCTGTGGGAGATGTAACAACGCCCACGCGCATCGGGCACTTGGGTATCGCTTTTTTGCGCTCGGGAGCAAACAAGCCCTCGGCGGCAAGCTTATTTTTAAGCTGCTCAAATGCAAGGCTGAGAGCCCCCGTGCCGTCGGGCTGCATATCATCAATATAAAGCTGATAAACTCCGTCGCGCTCAAACACGGCAACCCTGCCGCGGATAATAACGCTCATTGAGTTTTCAGGCATAAATTTCAGCCGCATATTGGCGGATTTGAACATAACCGCCTTTATCGCCGAAAATTCATCCTTGATTGTCATATAGTAATGACCGGTTTTATAGTGATTTGTAAAGTTGGATATTTCTCCCTGCACAAAAACAGTTTGAAGGTTCATATCCTGCTCAATTATCGATTTAACATATCTGTTGAGCTGGCTGACGCTCAAAACAACGCCGTCACCCATTCGCCGCCGCTCCTTTCAGGTAACCGCCGATTTAATTTTCAGCGGTTTCTCATTGCCGCAAGTATAGCCGCTCCCGCCGCATTGTCGCACGAAAAATCGGGCGCGGCAAAGTCTGCGCCGAATTTGTGCTTCATTCTCTCTGCTATCAATGAATTTGACATAACGCCGCCCGCGCAGACAATGGGAAGCCCGCCGTATTTTTCAGCGGCAAACTCCGCCATTTTCTCAACGGTCAGCGCAACAAAATCTATGCAGTAGCGCGCGACATCTTCTTTGGGCGCTCCGCTTTTAAGCATATGAGCGCACTGGTTTTCAAGCCCCGAAAGGCTGCATTTTCCGTCTTTGACACAAACGCGCGGCTTGAAATTACGACTGCTATTAAGTGCAAGCTTTTCAAGCTCTTTTCCGCAGGGAAATGAAAGCCCCATCATAACTCCCGCTCGGTCAATCGCCTGCCCGCAATTCAGGTCAAGCGTTTCGCCGATTATTTCAACGCCGAAAATTCTTTCTTTGTCGGGAGTGACGAGCAGCATCTCGCTTGTGCCGCCAGAAATATGAAAAGCAATGAATTTTTTATCCGCAAGCTCCGTTCTGCCCGCCGAAAACAGCGCCGCCATAATATGACCCGCCTGATGCGAAAAGCCGTAAACAGGCTTTTTCATCACTGCGGAAATGCAATTTGCGGCGTTGACGCCGACAAGAAAGCACGGCATATAAGAGCCCTCGGCATCGCGCGGCTTTTCAGAAACTCCTATTGCGTCAATTTCTCCGCCGCATTCCTCAAACAATTCTCTCATAAGCGTGTGCAAACGGACTGTGTGGTGAAAAACGGCATCACTCTGGCGCAAGCCCTTTTCGCCCTGCTTTACGGGCAAAAGCTGTTTTTTCTGAAAAGCAGAGCCGTTCTCGCTGTCATAAACGCATACGGAGGTTGTGTAATTGCTTGTGTCAATTCCCAATGTACGCATTATTTCGCATCCTTTGACAGCGAGCCGAGAATTCCGTTAACAAAAGCCGCATCGTCCTTGGCGGCATATTTCTTGCAAAGCTCAACCGCCTCGTTAATGGAAACGCCGACGGGGATATCGTCAAAATACATTATTTCGCAAACGGCAAGCCGCAGAACGGCAAGAGCCACCTTTGAAATTCTGCCGAACTTCCAGCGGACGGAATATTTTTCAATAATCGGGTCGATTTCATCAATGTTTTTCCATGTTTCGGCGATAAGCTTTTTGACAAACTCACTCTCGGAAACAACCTCGTTTTCAACCGCAAGCTCATAAAGCTCCGAAAGCTCGGTTTCGCTGTTAAACGACTTTTCAAAAAGCAAAATAAACGCCTGTTCTCTTTCTTCTCGTCTTGTCAACATCTTTTCCTCCGGGTCGGGCAAACGCCCGTTTTGGCGGAACGGCAAAGCCTGCCGAATCCGTGATACCCGATATTATAACATCTATTGAAAAAATATACAACTATTATTTTAAATTATTTATGGCGGATTATTAATATTCCATCTCAATTATGCTTATTCCGTCCACGGGGCAGCCCGAGTGCTTAACCGCTATTTCTTTGATTTTGACAACGGAAACATCGTCAAGCGAACCGTTTTCAACAATTATTTCGGCGTTATCTCCGTTTAGAATAACAAGATTTTCACAGCCGACCTTTGCCGTTATCAAATTTTCAATGTCGCTTTCAAGTGCTATCGTTTTTGCAAGCTCCTCCAAGGCATCGCCCGCCTGCTTGACTGCCTCGGCACCTGACGATTTATCCTTTATGACATCGTTAAGCGCTTCTGCCGCTTCGTCATGGGCGGTCTCTCTGCGGAGCTTTGCACCCGCAAAATATTCCGAAGCCTTCGCCTGAGCCGCCGCATCCTCAAGGCTTGCATCCGTTGAAAGCACATATCGCGCATCGCCGAGATTTATGCCCTGCTCTGCATCCTGCTTCGTTGTGGTTTCTCCCTTTCCCGCGCCCGCAGTTTCAACCTCGGGGCGGGTATAATACCAATTAACGAAAACCGCCGCCGCAAGAGCAATTATCAGAGTTGCAAGCAAAAGCTGTCTTTTTTTGATTATCATTGTTTTCTCCTCCATAAATTGTAATGAATATTTATGCAAAAGACTAACTCATCTTAGCCACGCTTACCCTTGCGCTGCTGATATCAAGCAACGCCGTTACCGCCTGAGTTACCTGCTGCCTGACAAGCTCGGAACCTCCGCCCTCGCACACCACGGCAACTCCGCGCACCTTGGGCTCGGCAACTCTGACTATAATGCCGCCCTCGCCCGCCGAGCCGTCAACGATAACATATTCGTCTTTGCGCTCAATGCTGCTTTTTCCGCTCGGGCTTATGTTTTCGCCGTAATCGAAATCATGCAGATAAATATCCTCGCTTCCGCTCTCGAGAGTTACCATAACACGCGTATTTCCCGCGCCGTCAATCGCCGATATTATTGAAGTCAGTCTCTCCTCAAGCTCGCGCTCATACTCTGCGGTATCATTTGCCGTGCACGCCTGCGTTTCGGAAACGGCTTCGGTGGTTCCGGCGTCGGAAAGCTCGCTTGCAAGCAGAGCCGCGATACCTGCAAGAAGCAGAGCGACTGCGGCAAGCATTTTCTTGCTCAGGCGTGTTTTTTCCGATATTCGGCTGATGAATTTTTTAATTGCTTCGATTATGTTTTTCACAATTAAATACCTTTCCTTATTCCGAATCGAGAGTCACCTGCAAGCCGAGCCTTTCGCTCAGCAGAGATGCAAAGCCCAGAGGGTCCGCAGAGGAATAATCTTTGGTTTTAACGGATATGTTATGTATAATTATGCAATTATCATTGTCAATATTCATATCAACCGTAATCTGTTCTATCTCAATTCCGAGCTGCCGAGCCGTCTCTTCAATCTCCATTTCGGCGGCGTTTTTGCAGGCTTCGGTTATGTATTCTCGCAGTTCTTCCTCCGAGCCGCAGTCTGAATCTTCATCGATCCACGCAAAAGCGGGCAATGAAAAGTCGGATTTTAGCAGACCTGCAAGCGGCGTGCAGATTGCCGCAACAACAAATATGCCCGCAATCGCTCTTATTGTTTTATCCATAGCCCCCCGCGGCGAAACAGCCATTGCAAAGGCCGACACCGCAGCGGCGGCAATAAGGCAGAGCACCCATGCGCGCAGTTCGTTCATTTGCTATTCCCCCGTTTTTATCAAAGCGATTATCCCCGCCGATATAATGAAAACAACCATGCACAAAAGCAGCAGAGTGTTTATCATCGAAAATACAAAAGCCGTATTTTTCAGTATCTCGGAGCATTGGCGGCAGTCAAGCAAATCGCTGACGGCGCAGGCAAGGCGCATGGCAAGAGTCCACAGCGCAAGATTTATGATGACGGGTATCCCGATTGCAAAGAAAGCCGCCACCGCATAAATCCCTACCGTACTGCGAAGCAAAGAAAGACTGCCGGTTACGGAAGAATATGCTTCTCCGAGCGCTCCGCCGACAACGGGCACAAAGGTATTCGCCGCAAGCTTTACTCCCTTTGCGGTAAGGGAATCCGCCGCAGAAGAAAGTATGCCTTTAAGCGTAAGAAATCCCGAAAAAAGCGCCGCCGCAGAAGAAAGACTCCAAAGCAGTGTTTTTCTGATAACCTCGCTCACGGCGGAAAGCCTGAGAGTCGGAAGCATTGCGCCCGTTACTCCGAGCGCGCCCGAAGCTCCGACAAGCGGCAAGGCAAAGCTTTGAGAAAACGCTTCTATGAATTCCGCCGCCGCAAGAGCGGCTCCGCGCACAGACAGCGCAAGCGCAGGGTTGCCGCTGACCGCTGCCAATGCCGCAAGCACGGGTATGAGCGCTTTTTCAAACGCCGCGCACATCCCGATTGCCGACGCCGCAGCCCTGACGCTGTTTGCCGCAGGAACAAAAACCGAAATAACCAAAAAGCATCCGCAAACGGTATTCAGCACGGTTTTGCTTTTATCGTCATCGGGAAAGAAGCCCGAGCATACGCTTATCAGAATAACCGCTCCAGCCGCCGCAGTCATACCTTTCAGCGGCGCTTTAATTCCGTCTTTAACGGTTTCGGCAAGCAGTTTAAAAACAGTTTTCGGGGATACATCAAGTAATTTTTCAAACTCGATATCCTCACAGCCAAGCTTTTCAAGGAATTCGCGCGCCTGAGGCGAAAGACTTTCCGACAGCTTGTCGGCTCCGCTTGCTTCAAGCCGGTCTTTATAGTAATCATCCGTATTCACCGCATAAGCACAAACGCCGAAGTTCAGAATAAAAAGTGCGGCAATAATTATTTTTGCTGTCCTCTTTATGTTCATAATATCAACCGTTAATCAATCCTATTGCAAGCTGGGCAACCGTTTTAATCATCGGCATGGCAAGCGCTATTGCCCCGACTCTGCCCGCAAGCTCAACCGCCGCCGCGATTGACGAGCAGGAATTGTCATAGCATATATCGGCGGCAAACTGCGTCACAACGCAGATACCCAGCGATTTCATCAGAATTGAAACATTCTCCTTTTCAAGCCCTGCAAGCTCCATCATACCGTCAATTTCCTCCGATATTCCGAGCAGACCGTCCGTCAGGGCTATAATAATAACAGCCGCCCCTGCAAGCACAACAAGCGGCGCGGTTTCGGGCTTTAACTGACGCAGAAGCGCATACAGCAAAGCCGTCAGAATTCCAAGGAAAACTATTTTAAAAATATCCATATCAAAAATCCATTATCGCTCTTACGGTATCAAGCAGGGCTGAAAACTGCGGAATGAGCATCATCAGCACAACCACGATGCCCGCAAGAATGGTTATCATTGCGTAATCATCGCGCCCCGAGCGCACAAGTATGGCGTTTAAAATTGCGACGATTATGCCGACCGCCGCTATTTTTATGACCACGGTTATATCCATTGCCATCACCTCAGAATTCGTCTGCCGGGCAACAGACGGTTTAAATTATGATTATCGCCGCGCAAATCCCGAGCATAAATCCAAGCGGCGGAAAAAGCTTTGAATATTTTTGGCTCTTTTCTTTTTGAACTTCAAGCTCGGCTGAAAACACTTTTTTGTAATATTCGCACTTTCTGAGCTGTGCTTCAAGGTCGGTTGCTCCGAGCTCCTCCCCTAAAACGCAAAGCCGCTCGGCAGAGCCTGCAAGCAGGCGGCAAAGCTCCTGCTGATTCTTAACACTTTCTCTCCACGCGGATGGAAACGGCTCGCCCGCGCAAACTCTCTCAAAACAGTTTTTTAAGAATTCAAGACGGGAAAGAGACGGATTTTCGCTCAGAATTCTCATTATATCCGTCACGGGCGGGCAGTCATAACCGAGCCTTGTTTCAATCACAGAAAGCATAAGCATAATGTCTTCAAGAATTGTAACTCTCTTTGCCTGAAATGCCGCAAAGCAATGCCCCGCAAGTGAAAAACCAGATATCAGCATAACGGCGGCGGCAGCCTTAATCAATCAAATCACCCGCCTTAAAAACCTTTTCGGTTTTACCCACTCGAGAGCCCGAAAGCAAAATCACCTTTTCAAACGCTCCCGTTGAAAGCAGTCGCTTAATTATCGGCTTTGTTTTCAGCTCCCGCTCATTGCGTGCATGAACGCTGAGCGCAAAGCACACGCCGCTGTTAACTCCCGCCTCAACCGCCTGTGCCTCCTCGTTCAAGGCAATTTCATCGCAAATGATTATATCGGGCGAAAACGAGCGCAAACCTATCATTATGCCCTCCGCTTTGGGATAAGCCGTGAGCAAATCGCTGTTTATTCCGAGATCGTTTTGCGCCGTGCCCGAAACCGAAGCCCCGATTTCTCCGCGCTCATCGCAGATAAAGGTTTTGTAAAACAGCCCTCTCTCCGCACCCGAAAGCTGGCGGGCAAGGTCTCTCAGAATAGTGGTTTTTCCGCTTGCGGGCGGACCTGCAATTATAACTGAGCAAAGTCCGCCCGAGAAATGCGATTTAAAGATTTCGTCGGCGGCGCCTCTTATTTCACGCGCAATACGCAGATTTATCGAGCACACATCTCTGACTGCCGTTATCCTGCCGTTTTCCGCAACCGCCGTTCCCGCCACTCCCGCTCTGTGACCCGCGGCAAGAGTTATGTAGCCGCGGTTTATTGCGTCCTTGAAGCTGTGAACTGAATAGCCGCAAAGTCTTTTGAAAATAGCGTTTATTTCATTTTCGTCGGTTGTAAGCGTCAGCTCCGAAAACACCTGTGTGAGCCTGCCCGCAGGGGTAACGAACCGCACGCCCGAGGCTGTTATCACAGTTATCGGTCGCCTGCTTCTTAATCTGATTTCCCGTATTTCGTCCTTCTCGGAATCATCAAGTGAAATAAATATCCGTTCAAGCCTATCTGTCAGGCTGTGAGCGGCAACATTAAAGCGCCCGATATTATCCATGGTTAACTGCCTTATCCTTTCGTTTCGTCATATCGGTGTTTCTCTAAAATATATGGCTTCTTGTCCGCAATTAGAACACCGTTATCAAAGGGCAGGTATTTACAGTTTGTTCACTTGAAATAATTGCGCCATTATGTTATATTACTAATATTAAGACAAAACTTGTCTCGGAGGATTATTTTATGACAAAGCTTGAAAACGAGTCACAAAAGCAGTCAATATTCAAGCGGTTTTTTGCGGGTAACTCCTATTGCTGGCTTGCCTGCCTGTGCACGGTGGGAGTTATGATGCTTGTTTACTACTGCTACAATCTTTTTCCTTTCGGAGAAACAACAATTCTCAGAATGGACCTTTATCATCAATACGGCCCGCTTTTTGCAGAATTCTATGACAGGGTAACAAACCTCAAAAGCTTTCTTTATTCGTGGCAGACGGGTCTCGGCTCGCCTTTCATCGGCAATTTTTTTAACTATCTTTCAAGCCCGAGCGCAATCATAATGCTCATTCTCGGGCACGAAAATATGCCCGAAGCCATTGCGGGCATGATTATTGCCAAAGCCGCCCTTGCCGCGGGTTCATTCACATATTATATAAAGAAATCGCAGGGCAGGCATGATTTTACCTCCGCCGCTTTCGGCGTGCTCTATGCAATGTGCGGCTATTTTATCGCATATTACTGGAATGTAATGTGGATAGACGCTATGGTATATTTCCCGCTCGTTGTTTTGGGAATTGAAAACATCATCAACCGCAGAAAGCCCGCGCTTTACATTGCTTTTCTGGCTCTCACCCTGCTTTCAAACTACTACATGGGCTATATGACCTGCCTTTTCTCGGTTATATATTTCCTTGTTTATTATTTCAGCAGATACGAGCTTGGCAGCCTTGACGAAAAAACGCCCTATATTCTCAGCGAAAGCGGAGATAAAAAATATTCGTTCAAAAGCAAGGTCAAGGGCAGTATATTCTTAAAGAGCGGATTTACCTTTGCTTTTTCAAGCATTGCCGCGGCGGGGCTTGTTGCGGTTGCGCTTATACCCACATTTATGATTCTGAAAAGCTGCTCGGCAACCTCGGGCACTTTCCCCGAAGAATACAGCTCCTATTATTCAATCTTTGATTTCCTTGCAAATCACCTTGCGAGCGTTAAGCCCACAATCCGCAGCAGCGGCGACACCGTTTTGCCCAATGTTTACTGCGGAGTTGCAACGCTGATGCTCGTTCCGATGTATCTTTTCACAAAATCCGTTCCCCTCAAAGAAAAGGTTGCGAATGTGGCTCTGCTCGGAATTTTCTATTTCAGCTTTAATATAAACTTCCTTAACTATATCTGGCACGGCTTCCATTTCCCCAACGACCTGCCCTACCGCTTTTCGTTTATGTATTCTTTCATACTGCTCACTCTTGCCTACAAAGCGTTTGTGCGCCTTAACGAATTCAGCGGCAGAGCCATTCTCGGCGCGGGAATGTCGGTTATCGGAGCAATAATACTCATTCAAAAAATCGGCTCGAAAAATGTTGAAGAAATCACAATTCTTATCAGCCTGATTTTCATTGTAACCTATTGTCTTGTTTTTGCGCTTGTAAAAGACCCGAAGTATCAGAAATCCGCCGTTTCGGTTTTGCTTCTTTGCTGTGTTATAGGCGAGGTTGCCTGTGCAAATACCGACCGATACAGCATGGATCAGCCGAAATCAAACTTTGTGGGCGATTACGCCGAATTCACCGAGCTGAAAGAAAAGCTTGACGAATATGACGGCGGCGACGATTACCGAATGGATCTGACCTATAACAGAGCAAGAATGGATCCCGCGTGGTACGGCTACAACGGCGTTTCCACCTTCTCCTCAATGGCTTATGAAAAGCTTTCAAATGTTCAGAGCGATCTCGGACTTTACGGCAACTATATTAACAGCTACACCTATCATCTTCAGACACCCGTTTACAATATGATGCATTCGCTCAAATATATTGTTGACAATAACGAAGATGTAACGCTCGAAAGCGACTATTACACCGAGCTTATGAGCTCGGGCAAATTCACCGCATACGAAAACAAATATTATCTGCCCATCGGCTTTGCCGTAAACAGCGAGCTTGAAGACTGGTATACCGATTTAAACAATCCGTTTACCGTTCAGAGTGATTGGTTTGAATATGCAACGGGCGTAACGGATGTTTTCGGAATGATGAATATTGATGAAATTCAATATTACAATATGGATGAAATCACCTCGGGGCTTGACACGGGAGATATTTATTACACCAAGAGCGGCAGCGGCGAGGGCGAGCTGACCTTTATTCTCAAAACGGAAGAAACAAAGCATTGCTACCTCTATGTTAATTCAAGAGATTTTGACAGCATAACCATCACCAAAAAGGGCGAAGATTTCACGCAGTATACCGACGAGCCTTATATTTATGACTTGGGAATCGTAACCCCCGAGGAAGAAATCATAGTCTTTATAAAGATTGAGGATTCGGATTACGGATATATTGATTTTTATCCCTATTTCGTAAATGACGATAAGCTTAACGAGGGCTATGAAATTCTCAAACGCCGTCAGCTCAATGTTACCTCCTTTGAGGAAACAAAGATAAGCGGAACGGTTTCAGCCGATGAGGACGCGCTGTTCTTCACCTCAATCCCCTATGACAAGGGCTGGACTGTAAAGCTTGACGGTAAGGAAATAGACGAGGGCGATTATGTTGCGTTGGCTGACAGCGCATATCTCAGCTTTAAGCTACCTGCGGGCGAACACACCGTTGAGCTGAGCTATATGCCGAGAGGTCTTATTCTCGGAGCGGGAATATCCGCACTTACCGTGCTTGCGCTTATCGCGGCGGCAATAATATTCGCAAGGCGCAGAAAGAAAGCGGCTCTCGTTCCCGTTATTCAGCTTGAGGAGCAGACCGCCGAGCCTGCGGGCGAGTGCACAGAGCCTACTGACGAAGCGGCGGTGCAGACAGCTGAGGAAGCTTTTGAAGCCGCAGAGACGGTGCCGGAGAGCGAGGAAGAAATCGCCCCCGAAGAAATAGACGAAGCCTCGGAGGAGCAGACAACCAAGCCAGCGGAAGCGGTTGAAGAACCTGACGCAACAGCTGAAACAAATGAAAAATCCGAAGAAACGGAAGAAAAAGAGAACACTGAAGAATAAAGCAAGCCCCCGGCATCAAGCCGGGGGCTGAATTTTAGCTCCGTGCGATTATTCCGCGGGCATAGAGTCAAGCGCAGGTGAAACGGCGTTTCCGTCGGCGTCTATCCGATAGTATTTAACATCAGCGCCTGTGAGGTCTTCTGTCGGCTTTATTGTCACTCCAACGCCGTAGGAACTACCGTTTTTGAAAATAATGTCCTGATATTTACCGTCGGCACAGATTAAACTGCCTTTTTCATCATATATAGCGGCAAAATCGTTATAATCAAGCCCCATTGCACTTGAATCTTTAAGCACGAAACGGTTTTCATTTACGGCAAAGCCGTTTTTCCGTGTGCAGGGGACTATTTCCCGCCCGCTCTTCGAATCATACAATCCGTAGAAAATGCGACCCTCACTCTTTTCCGGCATATAACAGCCGGCAATAACCGTGCCGCCTTTGCCCTCACCGAACGGGTCAAGCACGGGCTTATTTGCAGGGAATTCGGCTATTATCTTACCGTCAAGCGAAATGAAATATGCGGTTTTATCCGTATAAGCTTCAATAACTTCCTGCCTTGTTTCAACTGCAACAAAAGCCGTGTTGAATTCGAGACCGAGAAGCTTATTGCCCGCCATATCAACTAAATATGTTTTTTTACTCTGCGGCTCAATGATTGCAACTGTTGCATTATCCTCATAACAAACGGGAACGATTTCTCCGTTAAATGAAGAAATAACCGTTTTTCCGTTGCCGTCAATCATTGATGAATAGGTTTTTCCGTCTTCAACCCTTGCAACTGCAAATGTGTTTCGGCTGACAGGATATGCATTGGCATATTTAGGCTCAACAACCACATTTCCTGCCGAATCAACAATGCCGAAAGAGTTTTCTTCATTTTCGGGGTTTTCTTCATGCTGAGGATTTGTGTAGCAGGACAGAAAGCCGAATTCAAGAGGATGAGCAGTGTTGATGAATACGCCGCTTTTTTCATTGTCAGTATTATTGTTAGTATCACTCACATTGTTAAGGGCGGCGCTTGCGGTAGTTGCGGGATCCGGATTGTTGTTTTCTACATTCTTGCAGCTTGCAAGGCAAAATATGCACAGCGACAAAGCTGTTAATGAAATAACAGCCGTAAGAATTTTTCTTTTCATCTTAATACCTCCTGATTTTCAATTTATTCATTCTATTCATAATAAAACATAAGGTGCTTTAATTATTTGATGAAGAGCTTTACTTGAACCGCCGCAAAAATCCGACTTACTGTAGTTTCCTCCCCATCTTATACCGCAAACCCCGTTATTGTTAACATCGGTAAAGTAAAAAGAATTCAAGTCGGATGTTATTGATGTTACATAGATGTAGCAGTGAATGTTGCTTTTAAACGATATGTACTGAACGGATTTGTAACTTTACTTTCTTCCATGTCACCCGTTCTTCCTGCAAAAGTTTGCTCCCAAGTCTCCACAGTTGAATATGTGCCGCTTGAAAGCTTTTGCAGTTCCATTTTGATTTTTACGCTTGAAACTGCTGAATTTCCAACGACATAGGCGTTCATAACTGTTGACAATGTTTTGTGGTCTATATATCCCATGCAATCATCAATATATGTCATTTTGACACTTGTTTCGGATATATCTTTATATGCAAAACACATGACACTTATTGCCGAAAAAATAACCGCTATTGTCAGAACCACGGAAATTGACTTTGTCAATTTTAACTTCATAATAGTATCACCCCTTTCTGTTTTAGATTTGAGTTTTAAATCTCTCAAATACTAAGTGCAGAAAAGGGGTGAAAATATTACAAAATTTTGTCAATTTTTTAATGTTTGTGCATCTTGTTAGGATACAGGTCGTCTTGATTGTGCAATCTCAACAATATCATCAAGAGTTATGTTATCATCAATATCAGCAGTTATGCTGTGGCAATAGTTCCCGGTAGACCAAATCAGAATTATTGAGGTATCCGAAATACTGTAATATCCGAAATCCGAGTTTATTCTGATTTCACCTGTTTCTGCCCTCTCCGTATCAATTATTGCTTTTGTGTTATTATTCGGAAGTGTTGCAATATAGATTTCGCCTTTACCATTAAAGAAACGAACAAATTGAGAACGTTTCTTGCGAGAATCGCTGATAAGAATGTATTCGTCCGGAACTCTTGTGTATTCAGCATACAAGTAATCCTTTTTTTCTTCCGATTGGAACACAATTTCTGTGCAATCATTATATATTTCAATAAAAAAGTTTCGAATCGGCGTAACGGCAAAAGCCGCAACCGTTAACAGTATTATCAAAATTGCCGCAATCAATACTGCTTTTAATCTCTTTCGCGAGTGTATTTTGCTCCTATCGGCATCGCTTTTGACTTTGCTGCTTGCGTTTATCAGCTTGTAAATAAGGTTGCGCTGATGACTCGGGATAACAATATCTTGCTTTTCATCCGTATTTTTGAAATAATCGTCCCAATAAAGCTTCTCTGCCAATTCGGCGGCTTCTTTCAGAACTATATTACTTTCCGGCACAGTTATCCCTCCGTCAGCAATTTATGTAACAGTTTTTTTCCCCTGAAAATCCTCTGTAACACAAGATTTTGCGAAATGCCTAATCTAATAGATATCTCCTCTGTAGAATAATCGTTTAAAAACTTCATAACAATTGGTTCCCTGTATTTCATATCGATTCTATTCAGAGCAAGCGCAATATCTATTCTGTCAAAATCAGTAAAATCAGGTTCGTCTGAATCAAGCAAGCCGCTGCCTTCAATGTCCTCATACAACACAATTCCTGAATCCTTGCTGTTAATTCTGTATGCGGTTCTTCTGCAAATAGTAGATATATATGCCTTCCTGTTTTTTTCCGGAACAAGCTTAAAGCTATCAAAAGATTTAATCAATTCAACAAATGTTTCCTGAATACAATCATCAACATCAGAAATGTTATCAAGATTGTCTCTTGCAATTATATTAAGAATCCCTGCATATTCATCATAGAGGCAAAGAAGTAAGTTTTTGTCTTCATCTGTTTCAAGAATCGTAAGTAAAAATGTAAGCATTTACCCTCCCTGCATTCTTTAATAAGCAGATTTCTCCTTTTCCCAAAAAGCACATACTAAATAGATATTTCAAATAATAAGTGTACTTTTCCCGATAAAATATTACACAATTTTCAAAATTAACAAAAAATGCTGTGCATTATTTTTAATACAGTATCTCTTTAAGCCTTTCCGCATACTGCTTTGTATCAATATTGCAGAGCTTATGAGCGTCGGTTCCGATATTGAAAACACAGCCTACTTCTCTGCCGATGCGGAAATAGCGGTGATAAAACTCGGGGTCACCCAAAACTGCGGGAACATTCAGCTCCCATGCAATTTCCTTTTTGTTTGCTTTATCCATTATATCGCCAAGCTCATTATCGGTGAACGAGCGGGTTACCTCGTGAGGGTCTTCAAAGGCGTGAATATAGCCCGCCATAAAGGGGTGGGCAAAGCAGTCCGCCCTGCCGCTTTCAATAACGCAGTCGGCGATTGCGAGCATATGCTCGGCGTAAGCGCGCGGAGTTTTAACCTCGGGGTGCTCCCAATAATCCTGATGATAGTGATTAATCGTGTAAAGCCTGTAATCAAGCGAGCTGTCGCAGGCGATATCATCGGCAAACTTGCCTATGCCGTAAGCGGAAAGCTCCGCACCGACAAGCACTCTGACATTGGTTTTAACCTCTGCAAGCTCCCGCAGAATATCATATCTCTGCTGAGCAACCGCATTTCTTTTGGTTATATAATTGTGGTCGGTCAGAGCTATCATTTCAAGCCCTGCCTCCTGAGCTGTTTTTACGATATCCGCCGCAATCATTTCAGGCTTTGCACAGCGTGAAAAGCGCGTGTGAATATGCATATTATACTTTATAAGCTCATCAATATCATAGGTTTTTTCGTGAAAAAACATTATTAAAGCTCCAATCCGAAAAGAGTATTTGCGTTTTTGCGCGTAAGGTCAAGAATTTCGTCTTCGCTCACTCCCCTGACGCCTGCAATGACGCGGGCGGTATAAGGGATAAATGAGGAATCGCATCTCTGCCCTCTGAAAGGCACGGGCGTCATATAGGGGCAATCGGTTTCAATAACCAGCCTGTCGGCGGGGACAAAAGCGGCAACCTCAAGAGGCTTGCGCGCGTTTTTGAATGTGACCGCACCGCCCAGCCCGATATACATACCGAGCTTTACTATTTCAGCCGCCATTTCGGCAGAGCCCGAAAAGCAATGGACAACGCCCTTTGGCTTATATCTTTTGAGCAAAGTCAGAGTGTCCTCATGCGCCTCTCTGTCGTGAACGATTATCGGCAAATCAAGCTCCTTTGCAAGGACTATCTGCTGCTCAAAAATTTGAAGCTGAATGTCTCTCGGCGAGAAATCGTAATGATAATCAAGCCCGATTTCGCCGACTGCCACGCACTTTTCTTCATTGCAAAGTTTTTTCAAAACGGGCAGATATCCTTTTTTGCACTCTGCCGCCTCATGCGGATGAACTCCGCACGCCGCATAAACAAAATCGAACTCATCGGCAAGCTCAAGGCTTGTGAGAGAAGAAGCGATATCGCTCGCGCAGTTGATAACGCCGCAAACGCCCTGCTCGGGCAGGGCGCTTACAAGCTCTTTTCTGTCATCATTAAATGCCTCGCTGTCATAATGCGCGTGGCTGTCAAAAATATTTCTCATAGAATTATCTGACCTTGCTTCCTGCGGGAATACCGTCAACAAAAATAACCTTTACATCGTCCTCGCCCGCGTCAGCCGCAAGAATCATACCGCAGCTTTCAACTCCGCAGAGAACGGCGGGTTTGAGATTTGAAACAAGGATAATGCTTTTGCCGATAAGCTCCTCGGGCTTATACCACTTTGCAATGCCCGAAGCAACCGTTCTCGGCTCGCCCGTTCCGTCATCAAGAGTAAGCTGAAGCAGCTTCTTTGCCTTTTTAACGGGCACACATTCCGTAATCTTTGCAACTCTGAGGTCAACCTTTGCAAAATCGTCAATTCCGATTTTGGCAACTCCGAGAATTTCCTCTTTGAGCGGATTTACGGGATTTGCCGCAGTCTGAGCCGCTTCAAGCTCGGCAAGCTCTTTTTCAAGGTCAATTCTCGGGAAGATAATGCCGCCTTTAACAACGGTGTAGGTCTCTTCCTTGCCGAATTCGCCTGCTTCGTCCCATATAAAGTCGGGCGAAACGCCGAGCTGACGCCTGATTTCCGCCGAAGTTTCGGGCATAAAGGGAGCGATGAGAACCGAAACCATTCTTATGCTCTCGCACAGATTATACATAACCTGCGCCAGCCTTGCCTTTTTAGCCTCGTCCTTGGCAAGCGCCCACGGTGCGGTTTCGTCAATATATTTATTTGTCCTTGAAACAAGCTTCCAGATATTGGTCAGCGCAACGGAATAATTGAATTTATCAAGCTCTTTTTCCGCATCGCCCTTTGTGGCAAGCGCAAGAGCTTTAAGCTCATCGTCAAACTCTCCCGCTTCACGCTCTGTCGGGAGCGTTCCGCCGAAATACTTCTGAACCATTGCAACAGTTCTTGAAACAAGGTTGCCCAGGTCATTGGCAAGGTCGGAATTAATTCGGTTGATGAGGTTTTCGTTAGAGAACGAGCCGTCAGAACCGAAAGTAAATTCACGCAGCAGATAATAACGCAGAGCGTCAACGCCGTATCTTTCCGCAAGCACAACGGGGTCAACAACATTGCCTACGGATTTGCTCATCTTGCCGCCGTCAATGAGAACCCAGCCGTGAGCATAAACCTTTTCGGGCAGAGGCTCTTCAATCGACATAAGGAAAGCCGGCCAATAAATCATGTGGAAACGGATGATATCCTTGCCGATAAGGTGAACATCGGCGGGCCAGAATTTCTTATAAAGCGAATCATCCTCCGAGCCGTAGCCGAGAGCGGTGATGTAATTTGTCAGAGCGTCAAGCCAAACATAGATAACATGATCCTCGTTTACGGGAACGGGTATTCCCCATTTAAAGGATGAACGGGAAACGCACAAATCCTGAAGACCGGGCTTTATGAAATTATTAACCATTTCATTCTGCCTGCTCTGCGGCTCAATGAAGCCGGGATGCTCGTCATAATATTTCGCAAGCCTGTCCGCATAGGCGGAAAGCTTGAAGAAATAAGCTTCTTCACGCTCTTTGGTAACGGGTCTGCCGCAGTCGGGGCATTTGCCGTCGGCAGCCTGCGTTTCTGTCCAGAAAGATTCGCAGGGCTTGCAGTAAAGACCTTCGTAATAGCCCTTATAGATATCGCCCTTATCGTACATTTTTTGGAATATCTTCTGAACGGCTTTTTCGTGATATTCATCGGTAGTCCTGATGAATTTATCATAGGATATATTCATCAGCTTCCAGAGCTCTTTGATGCCGCCGACAATATTGTCAACATATTCTTTGGGAGTAACGCCCGCAGCCTTTGCTTTATCCTCGATTTTCTGACCGTGCTCGTCCGTGCCCGTCAGGAAAAAGGTATCATAGCCCTGAAATCTCTTGTAGCGCGCCATTGTATCCGCCGCAACGGTTGAATAGGTGTGACCTATATGAAGCTTATCTGACGGATAATAAATCGGCGTTGTAATATAAAAAGTTTTCTTATCCATTGGAAATTCCTCCGTTAAATTTGCTCTCAAAGCAGGCTTGCAGCCGCCTCGTCAAGGAATATCACCGCATCTTTATGCTCCTGAAGCACGGAAGCGGGGCAATGCGGAGTTACGGGACCTTTTATCATATCCTTGACCGCCTGAGCCTTTGAAGCGCCCGTTGCAATCAGTATTATCTTGCGGGCTTTCATTATTGAGCCTATTCCCATTGTCATTGCATAGCGGGGCATCGGGATATCGTCAAAGTAGATGGAATTTGCTTCAACCGTGCTGTCGGTAAGCTTTACCTTGTGGCTCTCGCCCGAAAATTCATCTGACGGCTCGTTGAAAGCAATGTGACCGTTTCTGCCTATGCCGAGAAGCTGAATATCGATGCCGCCCTTTGACGCAATGTCTGCGGCATATCTTGCGCTCTCCGCCTCGGGGTCTGCCGCATTTCCGTCAAGGAAGCCGACATTATCAAGGTTAACATCAACCTTTGAAAAAAGGTTTTCGAGCATAAATGTATAGTAGCTGTTTTTGTGAGTTTTGGGCAGGTCGCAGTATTCATCAAGGTTAAAGGTCTTGATATCCTTGAAAGACACCTTGCCCGCCTTGAACTGCTCAACGATATAGTTATAAGTCGGAACGGGGGTTGCGCCCGTTGCAAAGCCGAGCACGCAATCGGGCTTCGAGTTAATAAAATCACAATAGAGCTTGCCGACGGCTTCTCCTATTTCCGCTTCATTTTTGAAAATTCTGATATCCATTTTATTCAACACTCTTTCTCAGTCAATTTTTATTTCCGTATGTTTCTCGGATGAATCATAAATAGCCTGCATAATCTTTGATGTTTCAACGGCGTAATCGATATTCTGCTGATTCTTATCGCCCGTCTTTATGCATCTGATGAAATCGTTGATTTCGTTCTGATACATATCGGTAGTCTTTGCAGAAACCTTTGTTTCGGTGAGCATACCGTTTTTAACCGACCAAAGCCTGAAATCGGAACAATAGCTGAGCCTTATTCCCGCCTTGTCGCCCATAAAATCAATATACATTTCATCAACGCCGACATTCTGCGCCCACGCGCCGTTGAAGCTGATTACGGGACCCGATGTGCGGACGATGCCGACAACGGAATCGTCAACATCATAAGTGCCGTTCATATCGGCGCTGTCTTCCGCCCACATTCCCGTGTAGGTATAGTTCTTTATATCTTTGCCGAGCTTGCAGAAAGCCTCGCCCGAAGCAGTCAAGGGCTTGGGGTCGCCGCAGCAATACATAATCAGGTCAAGAAAATGAACGCCCCAATCGATGAGCGCTCCTCCGCCCGATTTTGCCTTTGTTGTGAAATCTCCGCCGATGCCGGGAATTGAGCGGAGCTTGCGGAACGAAGCATAAACATGATAAACCTCGCCGAGCTCGCCGCTGTCAATAAGCTCTCTGATTTTCATAACATAGGTATTGAATCGGTTGCAAACGCCGATATTGAGAACCTTGCCCGTCTCGTGAGCAACGCGCTGCATTTCAAGAGCCTCGGAAAGAATTCTTGCCGCCGGCTTTTCGCAAAGAACATTTTTGCCCGCTTTGAGAAAATCAATAGCGATTACGGAGTGCATATCATTGTGAGTGCAGACCGAAACTGCGTCAAGCTCGGGATCATTCAGAAAATCGTGATAATCGACAACCGCTTTGCCGCAGCCGTATTTCTCAACGCATTTCTCCGCTCTTTCGGGAATAATGTCGCAGAAATATTTGATTTCAGCCTCCTCATTTTTGAGATAAGACGGAATATGAGATGAATTGGCAATGTTTCCGCAGCCGATAACGGCAACTTTTATTTTTGACACGGCTTTTTCCTCCTGTATATCTTTATGTTTAATCCGAGATATACCAATATATCGAACATATATAATAATATAACACAAAAACAAAAAATGTAAAGTTAAATACAAAAAAAACTTGCTAAATACGGCAATGTTTGCTATCATAAGGCTGAAAGACAAAGCGCACCGCGCTTAATAAAAACCAAAAGGAGAATTTTACTATGGGCAGATTTCCTATCGGTGTTATCATTGACAGCTTCAGGACGGATATCACAACAGCGGTCAAAAAAGCTGCGGCAGTCGGCGCACAGGGTATTCAGGTTTATGCAACCCGCGGCGAAATGGCTCCCGAGAATATGACTGCTTCTAAAATAAGCGATTTCAAAAAACTTGTTGCCGACAACGGACTTGTTATTTCAGCTCTTTGCGGCGACCTCGGCGGCGGCTTCGGCAATGCCGAAGAAAACCCCGCAAGAGTTGAAAAATCCAAGAGAATTATTGACCTTGCAAAGGAGCTCGGAACAAATGTTGTTACCACGCACATCGGCGTTGTTCCTCAGAGCAAAAGCATTGACAGATATCAGGTTATGCAGGAAGCCTGCTTTGAGCTTTCACGCTATGCCGACGAAATCGACGCTCATTTTGCCATTGAAACAGGTCCCGAAACCTCTGCTGTTCTCAAGGGCTTTCTTGACGAGCTCGGCTCAACGGGCGTCGGCGTAAATCTTGACCCCGCCAACCTTGTTATGGTTACGGGCGACAGCCCTGTTGACGCGGTTTACAATCTGCGTGAATACATAGTTCACACCCACGCCAAAGACGGCAAGCAGCTTTTCTATAAAGACCCTGAAATCGTTTACGGGCTTGTTAAAGACCCTCTCGTTACGGGCGCATCGTTCCTTGAGGTTCCACTCGGCGAGGGTCAGGTTCCATGGAATGAATATCTTGCCGCTCTCGAGGATATCGGATTCAAGGGCTTCCTCACCATTGAAAGAGAGGTCGGAGACGACCCCGAAAAGGATATCAGAAGCGCCGTTGAATTTCTTAAAAACTTAGGCTGATTTAAGGAGAATGAAAATGAAGATAGGAGTAAGCAGCTACAGCTTTCAGCAGTTAATTTCAAAGGGTGCGGAAACGCAGCTGAGCATAATGGAAAAAGCCAAAAATATGGGCTTTGACGGAATTGAATTTACAGACCTTAACCCTCCCGAGGGAGTCAGCGAGGAAAGCTATGCTTCAATGATAAGAGAAGAAAGCGAAAGAATTTCCCTGCCCGTTATCAGCTACACAATAGGTGCAAATATGCTCGGAGAAGCCGGACTTGACGCAGAGGTTGAGAGAGTTTGCCGCAAGGTTGATGTGGCTTCCGTTCTCGGAGTCGGCTGTATGCGCCATGACGCCGCTTGGGGTATGCCTGCGGATATGAAAAACCGCGCGGGCTTTGAGCAGGTTTTGCCGACCCTGATTGAAGGCTGCAAAAGAGTTACCGAATATGCTCAGAGCAAGGGCATTGCCACGATGATTGAAAACCACGGTCTGTTTTGCCAGGACAGCGAGAGAGTGAAAAAAATCGTAACGGGAGTAGGCAATCCCAATTTCGGCGTTTTGCTTGATATGGGAAATTTTGCCTGCGTTGACGAAAACAGCGCCATGGCGGCGGGCAGACTTGCGCCGTTTATCAAGCATGTTCACGCAAAGGATTTCCATATCAAGAGCGGAAACGCTATAAACCCCGGCAAGGGCTTCTTTAAATCAAGAGGCGGCAATTATCTCAGAGGCGCGGTTATCGGTCACGGAGATATCCCTGTTTTCCAATGCCTTTCCATCATCAAAGCTTCGGGCTATGACGGCTTTGTAAGCGTTGAATTTGAGGGAATTGAAAATTGCCTTGACGGCATTGAAATAGGGCTTGAAAACCTCAGAAAAATGATTGAAATGCTTTGATAAGCAAAAAATGCGCTCCCCGAAAAAAATTCGGAGAGCGTTTTTTATTATGTACTGACTTTTTCAAGCTCCTGCGCCGCCTTTTCGGCAAGCTCCGCACGGCGTTTTTTAAGCTCGCGTTCAACCATTTTCTTTTCTTCCTTGTCGTCTTTTACGAAAAGGATAACAACAAGATAAAGAATTGCTCCGACAACGGGTCCGAGAATAAACATCGGCCATTGCCACTTCATAAAAGTCGGATTCTGAGCCGTCATGGCAATGTTCTGATTGTATTTAACAAGTGTCAGCAGTTTTCCGTTGATGAAAAGCGCAAGGGCGTCGCCGAGCTTCGTTGTGAAATTCTGCATTGAGAAAGTGATGCCCTCGGTGCGTTTGCCCGTGGTGTATTCAACATAATCTATTGAGTCACTCATAAGTGAACGCTGGGCAATATTGACCATATTGGCGGGTATGCCCTGAATTGCCATCAAAAGAATGGTAACAAGCATTCTGCCGAGACTGTTAAAGCCGACGAAGAACGAAATCGTTCTTAATGCTATTGAAGAAACCTGAGCAAGAATCAGCACACGCTTCATTCCGCCGACAAGGTCAACAATTTTTGTTGCGGCAAACATTGCGAGCGTTCCGGGCGCTCCGGTAAGAAATCCGTAAATGAACTGAGATGTGCCTCCGCCGATTTCCATACCGCCGACCTTATATGAAACCTGGCTTTCAAAGAAATATGCCCAGGGAACGGAAAGCTTTATGTATTCGAGGAATCTTGCAAGAGAAATGAGAAGCAGAGTTCTGTTATGGCGAAGGACAAATACAGCTTCAAAGAAGCTTTCACCTTCCTTTTTATCCTCCTTGACGGATTCTTTCATTCTGCCTGCCGCAAGCGATATTGCCTGACCGCCGAGGCCGAGAATAAGAGAGCCGACAAAGAACACCGTTTTCATACTTATGCCGAGATTTGAAACCGCAAAATCCTTTGCGAGCGGGAATATTCCCGCCAGCGCACAGCCTGCAGTAACGCCGATTGCAGTCCATTGAGATACTCTTGCGCGCTCCTCGGAATGCGGCGAGCTGAGAGCCAACATCCCCCAAAGGGCAACATCCTGCATAGAATAAAATACATCCCAAAGCAGATAAAACACAAGAATAAGCACAACCGCGCCCTTGCTTCCGACGCCGAAATCGCAGAACATCAGAACGCTGAGCAAGCCGATTATCGGCGGAAGATAAATCAAATAAGGTCTCAGCTTTTCGCCCGTTTTTTTGAAAACATGACGGTCAATCAAAGCTCCGATTATCGGGTCATTAACAGAATCCCAAAGCCTGCTTATGCTCGTTATGTAGCCGACTGCATTGGCGCTGATTTTAAGCACATTATTGCAGAAATAGAACAGCCAGCCATTAATGAAGGCATAGTTCATATTCTGACCCGCAATGCCCGCGGAATAAGCAAACAGCCTTTGATTGGGAACCCGACCCTCGCTGAAAATCTCATCGGATGATTTTCGTTTTTTCGCCATTTGCAGACCTCCCAAACAATTATTTTTACAAATTATAGCACGCAAATCGCACAAAATCAATCGTTCTTGATGACAAGATTTTATGCAATTTTTTGTGAAAAAATACAAAACAATCGCTTGACAAACGGTTTCAGCGGTGATATAATCACGACAACAGCAAAACCGATGAGGAAGATTAGTAGGTTAAATGAACCACCTCTCAGAGAGTTGCGGGCGGTGAAATCGCAGCAGGCAGGCTTTAATCGAATGGACTTCCGAGGGCGGAGCGAAAGCTTTTAAGTGAGTAGTGGCCGACGGGGACTTCACCCGTTATCAGGGAAGAACGCATGATGGTGCGTTAAACGAGCGGGCATTTAAATTGCCAATTTGGGTGGTACCGCAGGAGCTTTGTTTTCAATCTCTTGTCCCTTTTTTGAGGGACAGGAGTTTTTTTATTTTCTTTTTGGCAAACCAAAAATCAAAAGCACGAAAGGAGCTAATCACAATGTCATCAAAGAAAACCGTACCCTATCGAATCAATCTTCCGGAGGAGCTCATACCGAAGCAATGGTATAACATTCGTGCAGATATGAAGGAGCTTCCCGACCCCATGCTTAACCCCGGCACAATGAAGCCGATAACCTCTCCCGATGAGCTTGCTCCGATTTTCTGCTACGAGCTTGCAAAGCAGGAGCTTGACAATGAAACCCGTTATATTGATATTCCCGAAGAAATTCTTGACTTTTATAAAATGTGCCGTCCCTCCCCTCTTATCAGAGCCTACTGCCTTGAAAAGAAGCTCGGCACTCCCGCAAAAATTTATTATAAGTTTGAGGGAAACAACACCTCGGGCAGCCACAAGCTTAATTCAGCAATAGCTCAGGCATATTATGCTAAGGCTCAGGGCATAACCCATCTCACAACCGAAACCGGCGCAGGTCAGTGGGGCACCGCACTTTCAATGGCGTGCGCTTATCTCGGAATTGACCTTACGGTCTATATGGTTAAGGGTAGCTATATGCAGAAGCCTTTCAGAAAAAGCGTTATCAACACCTTCGGCGCAAACATCATCCCCAGCCCCAGCGACACAACAAACGCCGGCAGAGCAATCCTTGCCGAAATGCCCGACACCACGGGTTCTCTCGGCTGTGCAATCTCTGAGGCGGTTGAAAAAGCTGTCACAAGCGAAAACTGCCGCTATGTTCTCGGCTCGGTTCTCAATCAGGTTCTGCTTCATCAGAGCATAATCGGTCTTGAGTCAAAGGCTGCAATGGAAATGTATGACGAGTATCCCGATATTATTATCGGCTGTGCAGGCGGCGGCTCAAACCTCGGCGGACTTATCGCTCCGTTTATGAAGGATAAGCTTGACGGCGTTAAAAATCCCTATTTCATCGCCGTTGAACCCGCATCCTGCCCCTCGCTCACAAGAGGTAAATATGCATACGATTTCTGCGACACGGGCAAGGTTACTCCGCTTGCAAAGATGTATACTCTCGGCTGCGGCTTCATTCCCTCGGCTAACCATGCGGGCGGTCTGAGATACCACGGAATGTCACCCGTCATCAGCAAGCTCTATCATGACGGTTACCTTGACGAGGCTCGCTCCTATGTTCAGACCGATGTTTTTGAAGCAGCCGTTGAATTTTCAAGAGCCGAGGGAATTCTCCCCGCTCCCGAATCATCACACGCAATCAGAGCCGCCATTGACGAAGCTCTTAAATGCAAGGAAACCGGTGAAGAAAAAACAATCCTCTTCGGTCTTACGGGCACGGGCTATTTTGACATGACCGCTTATGAATCCTTCCACGACAAGACAATGAGCGATTATGTTCCCACGGACGCGGAGCTTGAAGAAGCATTTGCAAAGCTTCCCGAAATTAAATAACCCTGCAAATCGGCGGCGGCTTTTCGGAGCTGCCGCTTTTTTAATTTATGAACAAAAACGCAAAATATGTTACAACAATCGACTTTGTGTACAATATTTAGAGAAATCTTAATGTTTTAACCCTTGATTTTTAATTCCCCATATGATAAAATACTCTTACTTTTGGTATTTAGTATAAGTTGGGGGTGCAGTTCTTTGACTAAGCCTTTTTATGAGGTCAGAGAAATCAGAGATTTAAGAGATTTACTTTCGCAAAGCATTGAATTATACGGCGACAGACCCGCTTTTGAGATAAAGAGTTCCCGCGGCGAACATTACGAATTGACATACAAAGAATATCAGGAGCAGATAAACGCACTCGGAACCGCACTTGTCGATATGGGCTACGCCGGAGAAAAAATAGCAATATGTGCAGATAATTGCTATGAATGGGCCTTATCCTATATGGCAACCGTTACGGGCGTCGGAGTTATTGTTCCTATCGATAGGGAGCTTCTTTTTGACGACATCAACCCTATTCTTAATATTTCCGATGTCAAGCTGATTTTCTGCGACAAAAAAATTGCCGCAAAGCTCAACGAAAGAAAAGACGAGCTGAAAAAAGACCTGCAAATTGTTCTTATCCGTGAGGAGCCCGCAGAGGGAATTCTGACAATAAACGAGCTTGTTGAAAGAGGTCGCAAGCTTCTTGAAAACGGCGACAGAAGATTTCTTGACGCGGAAATTGACCCGGATAAAATGTGTTCTCTGCTTTTCACATCGGGCACAACCGGCACATCAAAGGGAGTTATGCTCTGCCACAGGAATTTCTGCTCCGAGGTTATGGCTACAATGGGCATAGTTAAAATCAAGCCCGAGGACTGCGGCATTTCAATGCTTCCTCTCCACCACACCTATGAGAGCACCATTATTCTTTTCTTTGCTCCTTACTGCGGAGCAAAGGTAACTTTCTGCGACGGCTTTAAGTATGTTCTCAAAAATATGAAGGAGTTTTCTCCCTCAATCTTCGTAAGCGTTCCGCTTGTGCTCGAAACGGTTCACAAGCGCCTTATCAAAGCAATTCAGGCAAAGCCCCACGGCGAAACTCTGTTTAAAATCGGCAAGGTTCTCTGCAAGGCAGGCTCATATGTGGGTCTTGACCTGAAAAAGGTTTTCTTTAAAGAAATCATTGATACTTTCGGCGGCTCAATGCGCCTGATAATCTGCGGAGCGGCTCCCATAAACCCGCAGATACTCAAAGACTTTGACGCTTTCGGAATTCAGATACTTTTCGGCTACGGTCTCACCGAATGTGCTCCGCTCGCAATTATCAATCACGACAAGCTGCATCTTGCGGAATCGGTCGGCGTTCCCCTGCCCGGAGTTGAAGCAAAAATCCTTGACCCCGACCCCGAAACGGGCATCGGCGAAATCTGCATAAAAGGTCCCATGGTTATGCTCGGATACTACAACAATCCCGAAGAAACCGCAAAGGTTATTGATTCCGACGGCTTCTTCCACACGGGCGACCTCGGCTATGTTGACAAAAAGGGTCACTACTATATTTCCGGCAGAAGCAAGAATGTTATCGTAACTAGCAACGGAAAAAATATTTATCCCGAAGAGCTTGAATTCCACCTCGGCAGTGACTCGCTTGTAAGCGAATGTCTTGTTCTCGGCGATGAAAACAAAAAGGGCGAAACCATTGTTGCGGCAAGGATTTTTCCCAACTTTGAGGAAATCAAAGAGCGTTTCGGAAAAGAAAAGGACGAGGTTACCGATGATGAGCTTTACGGAATGATGGATAATGTTGTCAAATCCGTTAACGAAAAGCTCCCCGCTTACAAAAAAATCGTTGATTTCAAGGTCAGAAGAACCGAATTTGTTAAAACTACAACCCAGAAAATCAAGAGATACCAGAACAAAGACTGATTTGAGCCGCGCAGGTTTGTTTGCCTGCGCGGTTTTTGCGCTGTTTTTAATCAAGTTATTGTAAAATTCCGCAAACTGTGATATAATTGTTTTTATAATACATTCCGCATATCATCTTCGGGAGGTAAGAAAATGAGTAATAAAAACAAAAGCTTTTTTAAAACCGCCGCAGTAACGGGCGCCGTTATCGGCTCTGCCTGCGCCGCCGCGGGAAACGCATTTATCGATAGATTTCTCAGCAGAAACGGCATCAAAAAAACGGCTGCTTCCGGCGGAGTTATGCCTGAAGAGGACAGCGCTTGCTTCTATAAATCCGATGAGGCTGTTGCGGGAATTGCTTTTTACCGTGAAAGAGTTTATAAAGACATCTTCACCTTTAACAAATTCGGCGTTTGCCTCCATTCGATTTTCTATGAGGCAGAAAAGCCGAGCGATGTTTACGCAATCTCCTGCCATGGCTACACGGGCGATCCTTCTCAAAACAGCGTTTATGCAAGAAGATTTTTTGAAATGGGTTATAATGTTTTGCTTCCGTATCTCAGAGGTCACGGCAAAAGCGAGCATAACTACTGCACCATGGGCTGGCTTGACAGGCTTGATATTATTGATTGGATAAACTTTATTATCGACAAAAATCCGAATGCCAAAATTATTCTTCACGGCGCCTCAATGGGCGCGGCAACCGTTATGATGGCAACGGGAGAAGAGCTGCCCGAAAATGTTATATGCTGCATTGAGGACTGCGGATTTACCTCGCTCTGGGATCAATACAGCATACAAATCCGTGAATTTCTTCATCTTCCGCCTGAGCCTGTGCTCAACATCGTTAATCAGACCGCTAAATATAAACTCGGCTTCAGTCTGAAAGAAGCTTCGGCAGTAAATCAGGTTAAAAAATCCAAAACTCCCACCCTGTTTATTCACGGCGACTGCGACTCCGTTGTGCCCCTGTGGATGAGCTATACGCTTTATAAAAACGCCGCCTGCGAAAAAGAAAGGCTTGTTGTGCCCGGCGCAACCCATGCGGCTTCGGGCTATGTATACCCCGACATTTATTGGGCGGCAATAACCGAATTTATTAATAAATACATCTGATAATCGGATATTATTGAGAACGGAGTGTTGAAAATGATAATGGGTGAATCCGCTGAAAACTATCTCGAAACAATACTTATCCTCAGCAAGAAGAAATCTGCCGTCCGCTCCGTGGATATTGCAACTGAGCTTGGTTTTTCAAAGCCGAGCGTTTGCGTGGCAATGCGAAATCTCAGAGAACACGGCTACATTCTGACGGACGGCGACGGCTCAATAACTCTGACCGAAACGGGGCTTGAAACCGCAAGCAAAATCTATAACAGGCACGAAACGCTGACCGATTGGCTGATATCGCTCGGTGTCAGCGCCGACCAGGCGGCAATAGACGCTTGCAGAATAGAGCATGTTATCAGCCAGGAGAGCTTTGACTGCCTTTGCAAATCAGTAAAAAGTAAATAATCAAAAATGCTTTCGACAGCGTATGGCGGCGTCATACGCTGTTTGTCTAATATATATAAATGTTTTGTGACTTTCGTACGATTTAGCGTGGTAAATTGCTAATTGACTAATGCGATAAAGTGTGATATACTTCTGATATCATAGATAACCGCATACAAAAGCGCGGATTTAAACAACGGGAGATAATTCAATGAATGAGTTTCTTGCTTCTTTATCAAAAGAGGACAGCCTGACCTATGAGCTTTCAATGCTTTATAAGCAATGGGGCTACAAGGAATACAGAATGGCAAAATTTGAAGAATACAGCTTTTACAGCGACAACCGCGACTTCCTTTCGGGCAAGGGT
This sequence comes from Acutalibacteraceae bacterium, assembly GCA_051881535.1. Lineage (GTDB taxonomy): Bacteria > Bacillota > Clostridia > Oscillospirales > Acutalibacteraceae > CAG-177. Next base: position 43,602 of record JBJEQB010000043.1, read on the forward strand.
ATTCTTGCATTCAACAATTCCGACGGACGCCTTATGGCGCTGAAACCCGACATTACCCTTTCCATAGTCAAAAATGCCAAGCTTTCGGGCTCGCTGACAAAGCTTTATTATAATGAAAGCGTTTTCAGAATGAGCGACAGCTCTATGGACTACAAGGAAATCAAGCAGACGGGCGTTGAAGTGCTCGGCAAAATCGACGATTATCTTGTTTCGGAGGTTCTGACCCTCGCGGCAAAGAGCCTTAAAACAATCGACAAGGATTTTGTTCTTTCAATATCGCATATGGCGTTTATTCCCTCAATTCTGCGCGAGCTTGAAATCAGCGAAAACGCCAAGAAAGATATTGTTGCCTGCGTCAGAAGCAAAAACACCCACGATCTCCGCTCAATATGTGAAAAGAGCGGCATAAATGCAGAAAAAACCGAGCTGCTGACAAAGCTTTCGGAAATCAACGGCAAAATTCTCGAAGCAATTCCGCTTCTGCGCGCTTTGGCTTGCAACGCCGAAATGGAAAACGCCTGCTCGGAGCTTCAGTTCATTGCGGATTCGCTCAAAAAGAATCCGCTTGCAGACAGACTGTTTATCGACCTTTCCGTTCTTAACAACACGGATTATTACAACGGAATAATTTTCCAGGGCTATGTTGAGAAAGCTCCCGCGGCTGTGCTTTCGGGCGGAAGATACGACAAATTGGCAGGCAAGCTCAGAGAAAACACTCAGGCTATCGGTTTTGCGGTTTATCTTGACAATCTCAATCTTTACTACAAGAAAAAGCGCGAATACGACAGCGATATCCTCATAATTTTTGATTCGGCAAACAAGAGCGTTTCTCTGCTTTCGCTTGTTGAAAGCTTTGTTGAAAAGGGATTTTCCGTCCGCGTGGAGCACGAAATTCCCGAGGGATACAAGGCAAAAACCGTTTATTCGTTTGAAAACGGGGCTTTAAGGGAGGTATCGGCATGCTGAACATTGCGCTGCCCAAGGGCAGACTCGGAGATAAAGTATATGAGCTTTTTGCTTCAATCGGATATGATTGCAGTGAAATTTACAGCGATAACCGCAAGCTTGTTTTTGAAAATGAAGAAAACGGAGTCAGATATCTGCTGGTTAAGCCCTCCGATGTTGCAATTTACATTGCTCACGGTGCGGCGGATATAGGCGTTGTGGGCAAGGATATCCTTGAAGAAGGCAGCTTTGATATATATGAGCTGCTTGATTTGGGGCTCGGCAAATGCAATATGTGCGTTGCCGCTCCGAATGACTATACCGAGGATTTTGACCGCCCGCTCAGAGTTGCCACAAAGTTTGTGAACATCGCCAAAAATTATTACATCTCAATCAACCGTGAAATTGAAATAATCAAGCTCAACGGCTCCATTGAAATCGCTCCCCTGCTCGGGCTGTCGGATGTAATTGTGGATATAGTTGAATCGGGAAAAACTCTTAAAGAAAACAATCTCAGAGTTTATGAAAAAATAATGCCGATAAGTGCAAGGCTGATTGCCAATAAATCTTCCTATAAATTCAAGGGAGACGATATCGGAATTCTTATTGAGAAGCTGAAAAAGGAGCTTGCAAAATGATAAAGATTATTAATATAGACAACGCGGAAAAAAGTGAAATTCTCACGCGCGATATCAAGCTTGAGAGCGGAGTTGAAGAAACCGTTGCCGCAATCATCAAGAATGTTAAGGAAAACGGCGACGCCGCTCTGAGGGAATACAGCCTTAAATTTGACGGCGTTTGCCCCGAAAACCTGCGCGTAACAAAAGAAGAAATTGACGCCGCTTATAACGGCGAGGACAAAGAATTCATAGAAACTCTCGAGATTGCGGAGAAAAACATAAGAGCTTTCCACGAAAATCAGCTCCGCAAGGGCTTTGAGATAAACAAGGGCGACGGAATAATTGCCGGCCAAAAAATCACGCCCATTGAAAAGGTCGGCATCTATGTTCCCGGCGGCACGGCAAGCTATCCCTCAACCGTTCTGATGAACGCCGTGCCTGCTAAAATTGCGGGAGTTAAAGAAATAATAATGGTCACTCCGCCCGATAAGCATGGCAATATTCCCCCTGCAATCCTTTGTGCGGCTAAAATTGCGGGAGTTGATACGATAATCAAAACAGGCGGCGCACAGGCTGTTGCGGCGCTCGCTTACGGAACGGAAAGCGTGCCCAAGGCGGATAAAATAGTAGGCCCCGGCAATGTTTTTGTTGCCACGGCAAAAAGAATGCTTTACGGCCTTGTGGATATCGATATGATTGCAGGCCCGAGCGAAATACTCGTGCTTGCGGACGGCACCTGCAATCCCCGCTTTGTTGCCGCCGACCTGCTCTCTCAGGCGGAGCATGACAGGCTTGCAAGCGCGGTGCTTGTTACGGACAGCGAGGCTCTTGCCTATGCAGTACGCGATGAGCTTGAAAGACAGCTTCCCCTGCTTCCGAGAGAAGAAATAGCAAGGGCTTCAATAGAAGCCAACGGAAAAATAATCATTGCAAACAACATTGAGCAGGGCGTTGAAATCGCCAACGAAATTGCACCTGAGCATCTTGAGGTATGCGTTGACGAGCCCTTTGCTCTGCTTGATAAAATCAAAAACGCGGGCTCGATTTTCCTGGGAAAAAATGCTCCCGAAGCACTCGGAGATTACCTTGCAGGCCCCAACCACACACTGCCCACATCAGGCACTGCAAAATTCAGCTCGCCGCTCTCCGTTGACGATTTTGTAAAGAAATCATCATATCTTTACTATTCAAGAGAGGCTCTCGGCAAGGTCAGCGATAAAATCGTGCTTTTCGCAGGGCGTGAGGGACTTCAGGCTCACGGAAGAAGCGCGGCAATCAGATTTGAAGATTAAGGTGAATGGAGTAATCCCCGATGAGCAGCTTTCTTTCAAAAAACTATGAAAAACTTGTTCCCTATGTTCCGGGCGAACAGGTGAACACCAAGGTAATAAAGCTCAACACCAACGAATCCCCTTTTCCGCCCTCGCCAAAGGTTTTGCAGGCTTTGAGCGAAGATGTAATCAACAGGCTCAATCTTTATTCCGACCCCGAGCTTAAAGAGCTTCGCGGCGCAATCGCGGAGCAGTTCTCCGTAACGCCCGATATGGTTTTCTGCGGAAACGGCTCGGACGATGTGCTTGCCTTTGCAATCATGGGCTTCTGCGGGCGCGGCGGCTCTCTCGCCTGCCCCGAAATTTCTTACGGATTTTATCCCGTATATGCCGATATTTTCGGAGTTGAGCTTGAGCAAATTCCTTTAAAAGATGATTTTTCGGTAAATGCCGAGGATTACATAGGCATTAACAAAAACATTGTTATTGCAAATCCCAACGCTCCGACAGGGCTTGTTTTGAGCAATGATGAGGTTGAAAAAATCGTTTCATCCAACCCAAACAACCTTGTTATCATCGATGAAGCTTATATGGCATTCTGCGGCAAGGGCTGTTATGAGCTAATAAAAAAATATAAAAATCTCCTTGTTGTACGCACTTTTTCAAAGAGCCATTCGCTCGCAGGTCTGCGCGTGGGCTTCGGAATTGCAGACAAAGAGATTATCGCGGATTTAAACAAATTAAAATATTCGTTCAATCCCTATAACATCAACACTCTCTCAATCAAGGCGGCTGCCGCCGCGATAGCGGATAACGATTATTATGATGACAAAATCGCCCGCATTGTTGAAGTCAGAGAAAAAACCATTGCGGAGCTTCGCACCCTCGGCTTTAACTGCACCGAGTCAAAAGCAAATTTTGTTTTTGCTTCAAGCGATAAAATCCCCGCAGGCGAGCTTGCCGCCCGCCTGAGAGAAAAAGGTATTCTTGTCAGACACTTCAGCAAGCCGAAAATCGAGAATTATCTCAGAATAACCGTAGGTGCGGCGCAGGATATGGAAACTCTTGTAAGCGCAATCAAAGAAATAACGGAGGGATAACCGTGCGTGAATCACAGATAAAAAGAAAAACAAACGAAACCGACATTGAACTGAAGCTTTGCCTTGACGGCAGCGGAAAAAGCGAAATTGACACGGGCTGCGGATTTCTTAACCATATGCTCGAGCTTTTTGCCCGCCACGGCAGAATGGATTTAACAGTCAAATGCAAGGGTGACACCGAGGTTGACTATCACCACACGGTTGAGGATATCGGCATTGTGCTCGGCCAGGCGTTTGCCGAAGCAATCGGAGAAAAAAGAGGAATTTCACGCTACGGAAGCGTTCTTTTGCCGATGGATGAGGCGCTCATTCTTGCAAGCGTTGACATAAGCGGCAGGGCATTTTTGAATTATGATGTGCAGATACCCAATCCGTCTGTCGGCGGCATGGATACGGAGCTTGTTGAGGAATTCTTTATTTCATTTGTCAGAAACAGTAATATAACGCTCCACATCAAACAGCTTGACGGCAAAAACACTCACCACATAATTGAAGGAATTTTCAAGGCGGTTTCAAGAGCGCTTGCAAAAGCCGCTTCCATTGACGAAACTCTCGGCGGAGAAATTCCGTCAACGAAAGGAATTTTATAATGATTGCGATAATAGATTACGGCTGCGGCAATTTGTTTTCGCTCTCCTCCTCGCTTAAAAGCCTCGGAATTGACTGCAAGATAACCGGAGACGCCGCCGAGATTTCTTCGGCTGAAAAAATAATTCTGCCGGGCGTCGGAGCTTTCGGCGACGCGGCGGAAAAGCTGCGCGAGAGCGGTATGGACGCTCTGCTCCGTTCTCAGGCGGAAAGCGGCAAATACATTCTCGGCATATGCCTCGGTATGCAGCTTCTTTTTGATAAAAGCTTTGAATACGGTGAGCACGATGGGCTTTCGCTGATAAAGGGAGTTGTGGCTCCTCTTGAGGGCGATATTTCCGAAAAGCTTAAAATTCCTCATATGGGCTGGAACAAACTCAATATCGTGCGTGATGACCCGATATTCAAATATATCAAGCCCGGCGATTATATGTATTTCGTTCATTCTTTCTATGCAAAGGAATGTGACGAAAGTCTGCTTGCGTGCGCGGAATACGGCGTAAATGTTCCCGCCGTTGTAAAGAACGGAAGCGTTTACGGAATGCAGTTTCATCCCGAAAAAAGCGGAGCAAGGGGTTTGGCTCTGCTCAAAGCATTTTCAGAAATCTAAGGTGATATTATGCAAATTTTTCCCGCAACGGATATACTCGGCGGCAAGGTTGTCCGCCTGACAAAAGGCGACTATTCAAAGGTCAAGATATATGCCGATTCTCCCGCGGAAATGGCTCTCGAATTTATGAAAGATGGCGCAACAAACCTGCATATGGTCGACCTTGACGGAGCAAAAGACGGCGCGCCCGTTAATTTCGGAGCGATTGAGCAGGCGGCAAAAATAAAGGGGCTTTTTATTGAGGTAGGCGGCGGAATAAGAGATATGCAGCGCATTGAGGATTACCTTGCGCTCGGTGTTAAAAGAGTTATTCTCGGCACGGCGGCAATAAGAAACTATCCGTTTGTTGAAGAAGCGGTCAAAAAATACAGCAAAGCGGTTGCCGTGGGCGTTGACGCAAAGAACGGAATGGTTGCCGTCAACGGCTGGCAGGAAACAACGGGAGTTGACTCGGTTGAATTCTGCAAAAAGCTTCAAAACAGCGGAGTTTCAACGGTAATTTACACGGATATTTCCAAAGACGGTATGCTCTCGGGCACAAATCTTGAAATATATTCAAAGCTTTCCGAAATCAAGGGGCTTGATATAATAGCCTCGGGCGGAATTACCTATGCCGATGAAATACGCACGCTTAACGGAATGGGAATCAGCGGCGCGATAGTCGGCAAAGCGATCTATGAGGGCAAACTGAGCCTTAAAGAAGCTCTTGAAGCGGCGGGAGGAGAAAAGCTATGATAACAAAAAGAATCATTCCCTGCCTCGATGTCAGAAACGGCAGAGTTGTTAAGGGCGTTAATTTTGAGGGCATAAAAGATGTTGCCTCCCCCGTTGAATTGGCTCATTTTTATAATGAAAGCGGAGCGGACGAGCTTGTTTTTTATGACATAACGGCTTCTTTTGAAAACCGCTCTCTTTTCACCGACGCGCTCAGACAGGTTGCAAGCGAAATATTTATTCCCCTGACGGTCGGCGGCGGAATTAACACCCTTGAGGACTTTGACAGGGTTCTCAAATGCGGAGCCGACAAGGTTTCTGTAAACTCGGGAGCAATCAACAATCCCGATATCATAGAACAGGCGGCAAAGAAATACGGCGACCAATGCGTTGTGCTTTCAATGGATATAAAGCGCGTTGACGGCTCATTTCACATATTCAGCAAGGGCGGCAGGATTGACACGGGAATAGACGCTCTTGAATGGGCAAAGCGCGGCGAAAACAGCGGCGCGGGCGAGCTTGTGGTTAACAGCATCGATACCGACGGAGTTAAGCAGGGCTTTGACCTTGAAATGCTCCAAAAAATCAGCGACATTGTGTCAATTCCCGTAATTGCAAGCGGCGGAGCGGGCAAAAAAGAGGATTTTCTTGAGCTTTTCCGTGCGGACTGCGCCGACGCGGGGCTTGCGGCTTCAATTTTTCACTTCAAAGAGGTTGACATTCGCGAGCTGAAACGCTATCTTAATAATAACAACATAGAGATGAGGATATAAAAGTGGTTGAACTTAAATTTGACAGCAACGGTCTTATTCCCGCAATTGTGCAGGATCACATCAGCAAAAAGGTTCTTATGCTTGCATATATGAACAAAGAGAGCCTTGAAATAACCATAAAAGAGGGCAAAACCTGCTTTTACAGCCGCAGCCGCCAATGCCTGTGGCGCAAGGGCGAAACCTCGGGAAACACCCAGCAGGTTGTTTCAATCCGCACGGACTGCGACAGAGACACTCTGCTGATTGATGTTATCAAGGCGGGTCCCGCCTGCCACACGGGTAGCGAAACCTGCTTCTTTGAGGATATCGTTGCTCCCGAGCAGGAGGAGTTTTCATATGAAAACCTCTATAAAATGCTTGTCGGCCGCAAGGTTGAAAAGAAAGAAGGCTCTTACACAACCTATCTTTTTGAAAAAGGAACGGATAAAATTCTGAAAAAAGTCGGCGAGGAATGCACCGAGGTTATCATTGCGGCAAAGGGCGGCGACAAGGCGGAAACCGTTTTTGAGATAGCCGATTTGCTCTATCACATAATGGTTATGATGATTGACGCGGGCATAACGCTTGACGAGGTCACAGCGGAGCTTGCAAAGCGCCACATCGTTGACCACAAGGTTAAACAGGAAAAAATGCAGTAATTAAAAGGACGCGTCGCCTAAACTAACACCTGTAATATGTCAAATAAAGACTTTGTTTTTTGCAAAATATGCTATAATAGTATAGAAATCTAAAGCTGTTATGCTGCGCAAAAAGCCGGCGGATTTTGCCGTCGGCTTTTTTAGTTCAGGAGGTTACGCTCATGACAATTTATAATTTTATTAAGCGAATCATTTCTTTTTCACTCTCTTGGCTGGTTCTATTGCTTAACGCCGCGGAAACACCGAAAGAAAACTTTTTTGAGCCTGTTTCAACTCAAACCTTTGTTTTGACGGACGCACTCAGGCGTGCTCAGGGGATAACAACCGACGGAACATATTATTATTTCAGCTCCAACATCGGGCTTTTAAAAACCGAGCTTGACGGAGTTACGGTAGTAAAGCAAAACACTCTTGCAATTCCCTATGAGCTTTTAAAACTCGGCTGTAAGCATATTGGCGGTATATCGTATTATAACGGCAAAATTTACGCACCCGTTGAAGACAGCAAGGTTTTTGAAAATCTATATATATGCACATTTGATTCGCAAACACTTGAACTGATTGATTATTATGCCCTCCCGCTTGAAACGCAGGAAAACGGCGTACCCTGGTGCGTTGCAAATCCCGATGAGGGGGTTATTTATACCGCCCGCAGGGATTATCCTGAGGAGCTTAATGTTTATGATGCGGAAAGCCTTGAGCTGATTGGCAAGATTCCGCTTTCAGAAACGCCGCACAAGGTTCAGGGCGGAGAAATGCACAACGGAATTCTTTATCTCTCCGTAAGCCGAAACGAGCAATCGGTTTTTGCGGTCAATCCGAAAACAGGGCAGGTTCAGGTTGCTTTCGAACGAAATCTGCCGGAAGGCTCCGAGGGAGAGGGAATGACTGTTTTTGCCGCCGAGGACGGCTCACTTTTTCATGTAATGGATATTTGCAGTGTCAGGCTCGGCACTCATCTTCGCCACTATGCATTTGACCCGGATTCGCTTGTATGGGACTAAAAAAATTTTGCACGTTTCAGAACACTGCCAAACTCTGAAACGCGCAAAAAAAATGAACAATGAATAATATACGACACTAAAAATATATTCATACAAAATTACAATTGTCTCTTGCAAACCTATGTTATTTATGTATCAATATATTGTAATATCTTATATTTATTCATTATTCATTAATTAATGCCCTTGAACGCGCAAGCAAAGGCATTCTGGTGCCGGTGACCGGACTTGAACCGGTACGGTGTTGCCACCGAGGGATTTTAAGTCCCTTGCGTCTGCCGATTTCGCCACACCGGCAATTTTGCCGGCATTCGGGCGCAAAGAGCCCTTTAATCCATTCCGGCGACATAATTATAGTTTATTTTGTTAAATTTGTCAACAGTATTTGCGATAATTTAATATTCTCTTTTTGACATTAAAATTAAAAGCTAAGCAGGAAAAGGCAAAACGCCGTTTCCTGCTTAATATTACTCGTAATGATGAGCCTGAGCAAGCATCATATCCTTGACTTTCATAAGCCGTGTAGTTGTGCTTCGCTCGTTTTCATCAAGCTTCATTGCAATGAATTTTATTGTTTCTTCATACTGAGGTATCATAACATGCTCCAGAGCGTTAACTCTGCGGCGTGTTTTTTCAATTTCATCCGCCAGCAGGCGGCAGGATTTTTCAAGCTCGGCAAGCCGTATCAGCTTCGGCATAATGTCGGACAGTGCTTTAACCGCATCGTCAAGATCGCCCGAGGTTTCGGCAAAGCCGTAGGAATATATGTCGTTTTCATCCGCCGTTTTGAATTTAACATCAAAAACGGGAATCATAACGCTCATAACATTCTTTTCGCTGACCTCAAGGCTCATTTCCTGCCTCGGAAGCATCAAAGCGACATCAAGGCTTTTGTCGCTCATAACGCAGCGCGCAACCGACATGGCGGTGTTTGCCCGCTCAATCCCCTGCTCAACCTCAATGCGAAGCTCCTTGTTTTCTCTGACCATATCGAGAAAGCGGCGCATAAGCTCGTCACGCTTATCTTTAAGAAGCTTATGACCTCTGCGCGCCGTCACAAGCTTGCGCTTGAGGTTAGTCAGCTCCATTCTGGTCGGATTAACATTCAGAATTGCCATTGGGTATCACTTCCTTCCGAAAGGGATTTTCAGTCTGCCTTGCCGTAATACTTATCAAGCAGCTCGTCGCTTATTCTCTTCAGCTCGCTTCTGGGCAGAATTGAAAGCAGCTTCCAGCCCGTATCAAGCGTTTCTTCAATGCTTCTGTTTGTATCAAAGCCCTGTGAAACATATACCTTTTCAAATTCATCGGCAAACTTTGCGTAAAGCTTATCCATATCGGTCAAAGCCGCCTCGCCGAGAATAATCATAAGCTCCTTGGCGTCTTTTCCGCGGGCATAAGCCGAGAAAAGCTGGTTCATTGTGTTTGAATGGTCTTCTCTTGTTTTGCCGACGCCTATGCCCTTATCTTTAAGACGGGAAAGCGAGGGAAGAACATCGATGGGCGGATTAACGCCCTTTCTGTAAAGCTCACGGCTGAGGATTATCTGACCCTCGGTAATGTAGCCCGTAAGGTCGGGAATGGGGTGAGTTTTATCATCCTCGGGCATTGTAAGAATGGGAATCATGGTTATGCTTCCCTCTTTGCCCTTCTGCCTGCCGGCTCTTTCATATATGGTTGCAAGGTCGGTATACATATATCCGGGATAGCCTCTTCTGCCGGGAACTTCCTTTCTTGCCGCCGAAACCTCACGCAGAGCGTCGGCATAGTTGGTTATATCCGTCAAAATAACAAGAACATGCATTCCCTTGTCAAAAGCGAGATATTCCGCCGCGGTCAGCGCCATTTTAGGCGTTGCAATTCTTTCAATGGCGGGGTCATTGGCAAGGTTTGAAAACATTACCGTTCTGTCAAGCGCGCCCGTGCTCTTGAAGCTCTGAACAAAAAAGTCGGACTCCTCAAAGGTTATGCCCATTGCGGCAAAAACAACGGCAAACTGCTCGTTGGCTCCTCTAACCTTTGCCTGCCTTGCAATCTGAGCGGCAAGCTCTGCATGGGGCAAGCCCGAAGCTGAGAAAATCGGGAGCTTCTGACCGCGGACAAGCGTGTTAAGTCCGTCGATTGCGGAAACGCCCGTCTGAATGAATTCCTGCGGATAGCTTCTTGCGGCGGGATTCATCGGAACGCCGTTAACATCGGCTCGCTTTTCGGGAATAATCTCGGGACCGCCGTCAATGGGTCTGCCGAGTCCGTCAAAAACTCTGCCGAGCATATCAAGCGAAAGACCGAGCTCCATCTGTCTGCCGAGAAATCTGACCTTGCTCTGAGCAAGATTTATGCCCGTGGAGCTTTCAAAAAGCTGAACGAGAGCGTTTGTGCCGTCAACTTCAAGCACGCGGCAACGGCGTTTTTCGCCGTTTGCAAGCTCAATTTCGCCGAGCTCATTATAAGCAACGCCCTCAACCTCGCGCACAAGCATAAGAGGACCCGCTACCTCCTGTATGGTTCTGTATTCCTTAGGCATCAGAAATCCTCCTTCCTTTCAACGGCTTCCTTGAGCTGCATTTTCAGCTCGTGGGAAATCTTCTCATATTCCGAATCAACATTTTCTTCTCTGATATATTTAAATCTGCCGATTGCCTCTCTGACGGGAAGCTTTACGATATCTTCAATATTCGCTCCGTTTTTAAGCGCTTCAAGCGAATTGTCATAGTATTCAATGACAAGCTTCATCATGCAACGCTGCTTATTGAGCGATGAATAGGTATCGACCTCGTGGAAAGCAAGCTGATGCAAGAAATCCTCGCGGATTGAACGGGCTGCTTCCATTTTAAGTCTGTCGGGAGCGGAAAGAGCGTCCATACCGACAAGCTTTACAATTTCATCAAGCGCCGCTTCGTCCGACAGCAGAGCCATAAGGCGGCCGCGAAGTTCAGTCCAATCCTCGCCGACATTGGCGTTAAACCATTTGCCGAGAGAATCCGCATAGAGCGAATAGCTCGTCAGCCAGTTAATTGCGGGGAAATGGCGCTTATAGGCAAGCGAAGAATCAAGACCCCAGAAAACCTTAACTATACGCAGAGTAGCCTGCGAAACAGGCTCGGAAATATCGCCGCCCGGAGGTGAAACAGCACCGATAACCGAAAGCGCGCCCTCTCTTTCATCCGAGCCGAGCGATATAACTCTGCCCGCGCGCTCATAGAACTGAGCAAGGCGGCTGCCCAGATAAGCAGGATAGCCTTCTTCACCGGGCATTTCTTCAAGTCTGCCCGACATTTCACGCAGAGCCTCAGCCCATCTTGAGGTTGAGTCCGCCATAAGAGCAACGGAGTAGCCCATATCGCGGAAATACTCCGCAATGGTTATGCCCGTGTAAATCGAAGCTTCACGAGCCGCAACAGGCATATCGGAAGTGTTTGCAATCAAAACGGTGCGCTCCATGAGCGACTTGCCCGTATGGGGGTCGATAAGCTCGGGGAACTCGTTGAGAACATCGGTCATTTCGTTTCCGCGCTCGCCGCAGCCGATATAAACAACTATATCCGCTTCAGCCCACTTTGCAAGCTGATGCTGAGTTACGGTTTTACCGCTGCCGAAGGGGCCGGGAATAGCCGCAACGCCGCCCTTTGCAATCGGGAAAAGAGCGTCAACAACGCGCTGACCCGTAACAAGAGGAACATCGGGAGAAAGCTTTTTGGAATAGGGTCTGCCCTTTCTGACAGGCCATTTCTGCATAAGAGTAAAGGAGAAATCTTCTCCGTTTTCCTTTTCGATAATTCCGACCTTATCGGTTATTTTATAATCGCCCTCTGCGATTTCTTTAACGGTTCCCTTTACAAGAGGAGGAACCATAATTTTGTGAACAACAACATCGGTTTCCTGAACCGTTCCGAGAACATCGCCGCCCGTTACTTTATCGCCGGCTTTGACGCAGGGAACAAAGTGCCAGACCGCCTCGCGGCTCAATGCGGGAACCTCGATGCCTCTTTGGAGGTTATTGCCCGCTATCTCGTAAAGAACATTAAGCGGTCTTTGAATTCCGTCAAAAATGCCCTGAATAAGCCCCGGACCAAGCTCAACGCTCAGCGGCTCATCGGTTGATTCTACCGGCTCGCCCGTGCCGATTCCCGAGGTTTCCTCATAAACCTGAATTGAAGCACGGTCGCCGTGCATTTCGATTATTTCACCTATAAGTCTGCTGTTGCTTACGCGCACAACATCGAACATATTCGCGTCGCGCATACCGGAAGCAACTACCAGCGGACCTGAAATTTTAGTTATAACACCTGTACTCATATTTTTGTGCCACGCCTTTCAGTTGATGTGGTTGATTTTTATTGAAACGCAGCTTACGACAAAATGTCGGAGCCAACGGCCTTTTCAACAAATTTGCTGACATTTGCAAGCCCGAGACCCGTGTTGCCGCGAACTCCCGGAACGGGAATTATTGCAGGGAGAGGTTTTGAAGCATAGCGCTCTATTTCATCCGGTATCTCGGACGCGAGCTGCTCGGTGATATATATGACGCCGTAGCCGTTATCGGCAAGTCGGCGCATGGTGTGAGCCGCCTGAACAGGGTCGGTCACGGGGAAGATATTAACGCCGAGAGAAGCAAAGCCGTAAATGCTGTCCTTATCTCCCATAGCGGCAATCTTATACATATATATCCCTCACTCTCTGCAAAATCGTTTCGGCGGGAATTCCGCTCGCCTTTGCCGAAAGAATTATTCTGACATTTTTGGTTTCAGCCTGCTTCGCATAATAATAAGCGATAATCGGATCGGGCCCGAAGGTTTCGTATTTTGCGCTTTCAAGCCACGAAACAATCGCATTATCACATTGCTTTTCAAACTCGGCAAAGCCTTTTTTGACGCTTTCCGCAAGAAATCCGTATTCCGTTGAAGAAAGGTATTCCGCCAACTTGTCGCCGCCGTCGGCGCTTTGAAGAAGCTCCCTGTTATTCATTCCGCAGTCGCACATTGCGTCAAGCGCAAAATCATCGTTCTTTCCCATGGTGCGGCAGCGGAGCGCGGTTTTGATGTTCGCACAAGCGGCATAAAGCCCCGCAATTCTCATCATAAGCGCACTTTCGGATTTTTTTGCAAAAGCAAGCCTTGCTTCAAGCGACGCCTTGTCAAGAATACTCTCTGCAAGCTGACCGCTTTCAAGCTTTGAAACCGCCTCGTAAGCCGCCTGCGCGCAAGCGGCAAGATGCTCCGGCAGCTCGCTGAAATCGCAGTCCGTTACCGCCTGAGTGATAAGCTGTGTATCCGTAATGCAGGGATAAACATAGTATTCGGCGGGGTCACGGTCTGAAAAAACACATTTTATTGCCGCCTTTAAGTTGAAAAAGTCATTTGCGACAACCAACGCTTCAAGCAGTGAGGCGTCGGGCGCACTCTCCGCGATAAGCTCCCAAGCCTTTGTAAGCTCACGCTCGGCAATATCAAAGCTTTCGCCGTTTTCGGGAACGACCCAGCCCTTATCCGCAAGCAGACGAACCGCCGAACCGTAATCGGAAGCGGAAATAAGCTGCTCAATATCGGCGGGGGCAAGCAGAGCCGTTTCGTTTGCCCTTATCCTTGCCACGGAATAGGCATATTCGGTTTCACGCATAATCCCTCACCGCCTGTCAAAATATAATTTCGCTGATTTTTGCTTTGTAAATATCGGCGTTGGCTTCTATTACAGCCTCAAATGAGCAGTTAATCTCAATGTCGCCGTAAATCAGAATAATACCGCTCTTGATATCGGCGGGTTCTTTTGAAAGCACGCACGCCGCTTTCTTTTCAGCAAGCTCCGCGGCAAGCTTTTTCTCAAAATCCGACGGAAGCCTTGCCAAATCGCGGCTTGAAAGCTTTGCAACGCACTCGCCGCTCATGGCGTTATCGCGCGCAAGCTTGAGAACCGCGGAAAAATATTCACTGTCGGGCAGTGCAAGAAGTGAAGCGAGAAGCTCTTTGAGAACCGAGTTGACAGCCTCAACCTTTGCCGCAAGAACGGCGCGCTTTTCCGTCTGCTCCGCACCCGAGCGAGCCATCGAAATTATGTTTTCGCTCTCAATTCGGGCGTCCGCCTCAATCTTGGCGGCAAGCTTTTTGCCGTTTTCCTCTGCCTGCGCCATTATCTGAGCGCATTGCTTTTCGGCATTTTCGGTTATAGCTTCAACCCTTGCCGCGCTGTCGCCGTTTATCTTGTTTAAAATTTTATCTAAACCCGTCATGGTTTTTTCCTCTCGTGATATCAAACGCCGAGCTTGCCGACGCTGATGATTGAAAGCAGAGAAACAAGCAGAGCAAGAACCGCATAGGTTTCAACCATAACAGCCATGGTGATGGCTTTACCGCTCTGCTCGGGCTTCTTGGCGATAATTCCTACGCCCGCAGCAGCCGCTTTGCCCTGAGAAATACCTGAGAAATAACCTACAACTGCAATGGGAAGGCAGGCTCCGAAATAGAGCAGACCCGCTGCCGTTGAAATCGGCTCAAAGCTGCCGCCGATAACGCCGACCTGAAGAAGAACAAGGATTGCGGCAAGGAAGCCGTAAAGTCCCTGTGTGCCGGGAAGAATCTGAAGAATAAGAACCTTACCGAATTTTGAGGGGTCTTCCGTAACAACGCCTGCGCCCGCCTGGCCGACAAGTCCTACGCCCTTTGCAGAGCCCATACCTGCGAAGATTGCGGCAGCAGCCGCGCCTATAAGTGCAAAAACAATACCGAGATTATCCATTTTATTTTTCCTCCTTGAGTTTAAAGTATTTTGTATTGGCAGTTAACGGGGCGAAGGCTCTGCCGCCGCCCTCATAAAACTTGGAATAAAGCTCAACATACTGGAGCCTGTTGGTGTGAACATAAGTGCCTATCATATTGATTGCAATGTTGATTGTGTGACCAACGATAAACACGAAAACGAGCAAAACGGCTTTTACAACCGGATTTGACGGAATTGTGCCGAGCATATTGACAACCTGAGCTATAACGCCCGTGCAAAGGCTCAGAGCAAGCAGTCTCGAATAAGAAAGAACATCGCCGAGATAGCCCGAGCCGACATTATAAAGCCCGTAGAGTCCGCCGCCGAGTTTTCCGATAAGGCTCTTTGACGAGCGCCCGCTTGTGAGGATAACCGCGATAACGCCTGCAATAGCAAGATATTTGCCGACTGTCAGAACAACCTGCGGCATTCCGCCTGCTATCATATTGGCGCAAATCGGAGCAACGCCTGTTACGAGCAGATAGACGGGAACCGTGTCACATATCGCGTCAAGCCTCTTACCCTCTTTCCAAAGCATTACCAGCCTTACGGCAAGACCGAGATAAAGGTGGCAAATTCCGAAAAGGAAAGAGAAAAGCAACAATGTCATGGGATTGTTTCCCTCAAGAGGATCCATCCATATGGCAATATCCGCCGTAGTCAGGTTTTTGCCGAAGAAGTTATTGGCAACAACTGGGATAATGTCGCCGAACCAGCCGCCGAACATTGCGCCCCAGAACATTGTGGAAATTCCGCAGTAGAAGAACAGATTCATATTCTTCTTCATATTCTCTTCAAGCTTCATCTTCTTTTTGGCAATGAAAGTGAAAAGCACCATCAGAAGTCCGTAGCCTGCGTCCGAAAGCATAAGCCCGAAAAAGAAATAATAGAAAAACGACATTATCGGGCTCGGGTCCGGGTCAGCCTTTGCGGGAAGCGCATACATTGCGGTTATCGATTCCATCGGAGCGTTGAAGCTGTTGTTTTCAAGCAGAACGGGCACATCGGCATCCTCCGGCGGGTCGGTAACCGAAAATGCCGCCGTGAATTTTTCCTCAATCTGCGAAACGAGGGCGTCAACCCGTTTTTCGGGAACATAGCCGCTGATTATGATAACGCTTTCGCTCGTTGAAAGCAGGTTTAGCGCCTCATATTTATCGTGCCTTACGGAGAAATAGTCGCGCACAAATTCAATGTCGCTTCTGTTGGAAGCAAGCCTGACTATTTCTTTTTCGCTCGATTTGATTTCTTCGGTCAAATCTTCAATTTGTTTTTGACTTCGCTCGTATCTCACACGCGGCGGATGCTTTGTGGGATCCGTCGGATAAGCAAATCCGAGCGTTCTCAGAGCCTCATAAACCTTATCTTTACATTCTCTGTGGCAAACAACGAAAATACAGCTTCTGTCTTTACCGTGAGAAACAATCTCACATTCAAGCCGTTCCTCGCCCTCAAGAGCGGGAGCGAGAGCCGTCAGCAAGCTTTCGGCAGTGAAATCGCCGGGCAGAGTTCCGATAAATGCGGCTGTGGTCTGCGTTCCCGAAAACTGCATGGGAACATCGAGCGAAAGCCACGGCTCAAGCCCGTCCATGGCGGCGCGAAGCCTTGCAATGCCGGCTTTTGACTCGGCTATTGTTTTTTCGCAGCAGCAGATATTGTAGCAAACGGCAAGCATCTTATCCGCAATATCGGATTTTTTAATGTATTCCGACACGCTCATTTCCCGCCTTGCTACAAACGAAGCAAGCAGCCCTTTCTTTTGGGGAGCATATTTATCGAGAATTGAAAGCGCCGTCTGTGCCGTATCCATATATTTTTCAAACTGCGAAACCGTTCTGCCCGGGGACAGGCGGGCAAGACCCTCCGTTTCCTCCTGCTCGTGCAGCTCTATGACCGAGCGCATCTGGAGGAAATCGAAAATATCTTTGCCCTGCTCAATGGGAGCGGCTATTTCAATATATTTCATTTTTAACTTTGCCAAGAAAACACCTCCCTTTCGGTTTTATTTTCAAAAGCAAGTCAAATCATCATATCAATGAGCGCCTTGACCGCTTCTCCGCTTTTTTGGGCAGCGGCTGCCTTGATTTCGGAAGCTTTAATTTTTGCATTTTTTTCAGCTTCTTCCTGCATTTCTCTGCTTTTGCTCTCGGCAGCGGAAATTATGTCTTTTGCCTCGGATTCAGCCTGAAGCTTGATTTTTTTCTCAAATTCGGCGGCATTTGCCTTGGCTTCGGCAATCATTTCGTTGCTTTTTTCGACAGCTTCGGCAGCTTCGCGCGCTCCGTCTTTTTCGGCTGAAAGAACCGCGTTGACCATTTCTGAAGCCATAAAACCCCCACTTTCTTTATTTTTGATTTATTATATATGCTTTCAAGCGTAAAATCAATATCGCATATGGATAAAAATTAAACTTTATTACTTTTTTTCCTGTAACTATTGCCAATTTTGCTCGAAAATAGTACAATATCTTTATATCTTTGACATTATTTTGTCAATCAGGAAATATACATTCAGAAGGAGAACAGTCAAAATGAAATTTTATCCGCTCGATCTTGCAGAATTGATAAAAGAACGCGATTATGACGGGATTGTTGCTTTGATTATTTCAAAGGCTCCGCTTATTTTCTCGGCAATTCTGATTATTGTTGTCGGTTTCTTTATTTCAAACCTTATCGGCAAGCTTGTAATCAAGGGTCTTCGCGCAAAGGGCGTTGACCCCTCTATACATTCGTTCATCAGAACCATTGTAACTCTCATACTTAAATTTACCTTTATTCTCTCCGCGCTCTCAACTCTTAACATTGATGTAAATTCATTTATTACCGCGCTCGGCGCAGCGGGAATAACGGCAGGTATCGGCTTGCAGTCAAGCATCAGCCAGCTCGCAAGCGGAATTCAGATTCTTGTTAATCATCCGTTTAAGAGCGGCGATTTTATTGACATCGGCACGGTCAGCGGCAAGGTTCACGAAATCAAAATGATGTATACCGTGCTGATAACCATTGACAACAAGCGTGTTATTATTCCAAATTCTCATATAACAACCAGCAACATCATAAACTATAACGCCGAAAACCGCCGCAGGCTTGACCTTGTTTTTTCGGTTTCTTACGGCGCGGATATCAACGAAGCACGGCAGGCTATCAGCGAGGCGATTGCCGCAAACAGCCTTATTCTTACCGAGCCCGAGCCTCTTATTGCCGTTAAAGAGCAGGCGGCAAGCTCAATCAACCTTGCCTGCCTTATCTGGTGCTCAAGCGATGATTATTGGGATGTTTTCTATTATATGCAGGAGGCTGTCAAGCTTGCGTTTGACAGGCACGGAATAGAAATACCGTTCGGTCAGCTTGATGTACACATTACCAAGGAGTGATTTAATTGACACAGCTATTAATCAAGCTTTTTGTAAAGGACTATCAGAACACGGAGAGCGAAGCGGTCAGAGTAAGATACGGAACGCTCAGCGGATTGGTCGGAATAGCCATTAACATTATTCTTTCCGTTTCAAAGATGATATTCGGAGCAATCACAAAAAGTATTTCAATCATCGCCGACGGCGCGAACAATACTTTTGACGCAATCTCTTCAATAATCAATCTTGTCGGTTTTAAAATTTCGGGAAAGCCCGCCGACGACGAGCATCCTTTCGGTCACGGCAGAATTGAATATGTATCTGCTCTAACGCTCTCATTTTTCATTCTTATTATGGGTGTGGAGCTGATAAAAACCTCAATAGATAAATTCAGAAATCCCGAAACGGTCATTTTCAGCATTCCCGCCGCAATCGTACTTATAATGTCTATCCTTGCAAAGCTGTGGCTTGCGATTTTTAACCGCAATGTCGGCAAAAGAATAAATTCCGTTGCCGTTGACGCCATTGTAACCGACAGCCTCGGAGACATTGCCGCCACAACCTGCTCTCTGATTGCCCTTATCTCATCAAAATTTACAGACCTGCCCATAGACGCCGTTATGGGAATTGTGGTTGCGCTTGTAATCATCTATGCGGGCATTGATATTATCAAAGGAACAATCGGTCCTCTTCTCGGCGAACCGCCCGAAAAGGAAATAGTTGACCGCCTTGAAAAGCTTGTTATGTCATATGACGGCGTTGTGGGTATTCATGACCTTGTGCTTCACTGCTACGGCCATTCAAAAATTTACGGCTCGCTTCACGCCGAGGTTCCCGCCGATATCGATATTCTCCACAGCCATGACACAATCGACCTTATCGAAAGGCA
Organism: Acutalibacteraceae bacterium; assembly: GCA_051881535.1. Taxonomy (GTDB): domain Bacteria; phylum Bacillota; class Clostridia; order Oscillospirales; family Acutalibacteraceae; genus CAG-177. Next base: position 62,856 of record JBJEQB010000043.1, read on the forward strand.
GGTTAAGGAGCAGCTCGGCATTGAAATATCAATACATATGGATCCTATTATAAATGACGAGCGTACTCACGAATTGAAAAGCGAGGTCAACCGCATAGTCAAGGAAATATGCTCCGATGCAACAATTCACGATTTCAGAATTGTTGACGGACCCACTCACACCAATCTGATATTTGACGCCGTTCTGCCCAGAAAATCACCGCTGACAGAGCAGGAATTCAACGATCTTATAACGAGCAAAATAAAAGATTTGGATGAAAAATACTATACCGTTATAAATATTGACAGAAGCTTCACTGCTTAACGCTCTTATCTGAGAATTCTATATTAATGAAAGACCGTTTCAAACGGTCAAACCCCCGCTCGCGTGAAAACTTACCCCAAAATTGCAGAAATGACCGAATGAAGATTTGGCAAAATCATATCTTCTTTCGGTCTTTTTTCGTTATATCGTCAAAATAGACAAAACTAACTCAATATCTTGTATATTTTTTTAACTCATTTTTCCTGATACAACCTTTAAAAATTTATGAAAATATTGTAGAATATCCATATAATATGTTTCGGAGGACAATGCCATGCCTGATTATGAAGATTTCAAAACCATTCCCTACGGCCAGCTTGGAATAATCGCACTTCCCGGCTGTGAAGAATTCGCCGCAAAAATCGACAATTATCTCGTTTCATGGAGAAAAGCAAGAGACAGCGAGCACAAATTCACACTCCCCTTTGCCGGCTACGAAAGAGACACCTATATCATCAAGGCTTCTTTCCCGAGATTCGGCACGGGCGAGGGCAAATGCGTCATCAACGAAACCGTCAGAGGCTTCGATGTTTTCATTCTTTGCGACGCTTTCAATTACGGCGTTGAATATAAGATGTACGGACGCTATGTTCCCATGAGCCCCGATGACCACTATGCAAACCTTAAAAGAGCCATCAGCGCAATAGCGGGCAAAGCAAGAAGAATAACCGTTATTATGCCCATGCTTTATGAAGGCAGACAGCACAGACGCTCAAGCCGTGAATCGCTCGACTGCGCGGATATGCTCCGCGAGCTTTGCCTGAGCCTCGGAGTTGACAATGTTATCACCTTTGACGCTCACGACGCGAGAGTTCAGAACGCCGTTCCGCAAAACGGTTTTGAAAATGTTCAGCCCGTTTATCAGATGATTAAGGCAATGTGCAAAAACATCCCCGATATGAGCATTGACAAGGAGCATATGATGGTTATTTCTCCCGATGAGGGCGGAATGAGCCGATGCATCTATTTCTCCTCCGTTCTTGGGCTTGAGCTTGGCATGTTCTACAAACGCCGCGACTATGCAACGATAATCGACGGCAGAAATCCGATAGTTGCTCACGAATTCCTCGGCGACAATGTTGAGGGCAAGGACGTTATCATTATCGACGATATGATTTCCTCGGGCGACTCAATGATTGAGGTTGCAACAAAGCTTAAAGAGCTGAAAGCAAAGAGAATCTTCATATGCGCTTCTTTCGGACTTTTCTGCAACGGTCTTGCCGCTTTCGACAAAGCCTATGCGGACGGACTTATTTCAAAGGTTTTCACAACAAACCTTATTTATTCAACTCCCGAGCTGCTTTCAAGAGAATGGTATGTAAGCGTTGATATGTCAAAATACTGCTCATACATTATCGACACGCTCAACCATGATGAATCCGTCAGCCATCTGCTTGACCCCAAAGACAGAATAAACAATATTCTCATAAAATACGGATACAAAAAACCCGAAGATAAATAATTCAAACGCCGCCGCGGCATTCCTGCTTCGGCGGCTGATTTCATATTAAGGGGGAATATAATTGAACAGTAAAGCTTTAAAATTCAAAAACGGTAAATTCAGAATAATGCAGATTACGGACACGCAGGAAATCCCCGCCGTATCGCCCGATACAATAAAACTGATTTCCGCCGCTCTTGACGCCGAAAAGCCCGATTTCGTTGTTTTTACAGGCGACCAGATAAAGGGCTATTCCTCATTTTTCAGAGGAAGCAAGGGCGCGGAAAACATTGAGAAAACCGTCAAGGCTCTCATTGCCCCGCTTGAAAAGCGAGGAATTCCGTTCACGGCAACCTTCGGCAACCATGACGGTCAGGGCGTGCTGGACAATTCGGAGCAGTTTGAAATCTATAAAAAATCTCCTATGTTCGTTTATTCGGAGCCTGCTTCCGAGGGCGACTACGGCACTTTCTGCCTGAGCATTTCAGACGGCGAAAAAGACCGTTTTCTTATTTATATTTTTGATTCACATTCAAACGCCGAGGGCGGCGGTTACAGCGCCGTTTATCCGGAGCAAATCGAATGGTACCGCTCCGTGCGCGACAGCTTTGAAGCGGAAAACGGCAGATGTCTGCCCTCCCTTGTTTTCCAGCACATTCCAACTCCCGAATACTTTGATGTTTTAAAGCCTGCGGGGCGTTTCACAAAGGGAGCTGTCAGAGCTTACGGCAACCACAAAAACGAGTTCTATACTCTCGACCCGCAGAATTCGGGCCTGCGCGATTTTATGGGTGAATCCCCCGCCGCGCCTTATAATAACAGCGGAGAAATTGACGCTTTTCTTGAAAAAGGTGATGTTCTCGGCGTCTTTGTGGGGCACGACCATAACAACAGCTTTGTTGCTAAATATGAAGGAATTGACCTCGGCTATACGCAGGGTGCAGGCTTCAATGTCTACGGACCGGGCTTGAATCGCGGCGTGCGTATTTTTGATATCAGCGAAAGCGGCGAATATTTGACCAAAACCGCAACCTACGCCGAGCTTTGCCCCGGCAAAACGGCTAATCCCGCAAAATATGCGCTTTATACCTATGCTCCGTCAAGCGTTGCGGGAGTTACAACGGCTTTAAAGGAATTTGCCGTTGCCGCCGCAATCACAGCCGCCGCAGGCACGGTTAAATTAATTGCAAACAGGAAGAAAAAATAAATCAACAGATAAATCGCCGCCCGCCGAAAAATTATCTCGGCGGGCGGCGTATTTTACTTATTCAATTTTTATATCAAAAACTAATTGCTATTTATCAAAAATATGCTTATTTATTCTTTCATCAATAATGGCATTTGGATTTGCAGACCCGGTCTTTTCGCATACCGCTTTCCATAATTCCCGATAATTTTTGAAATCATCCTTTATGACAAAAGGGCTGTCATTTGCAATCGATATGCACAAACAGAAGCTGTAAGGCATAAGCGGATTTCTTTTTAATTCTATTCTTTCAATTTTATCATAACCGATTTTTCCGCAAACTACCCTGCCCCCGACAATAAAATTATTGCAGATTAATAAATCCTGAGTTATTTGCGCAGTTTGATTTATCTCCGCTATAAACAGATTTAAAAAAGAAATTATAATTCCGATAAATATTATTTCAAATAAAGCCGTGATTTTAAGCCAATCTTCTCCGAATACAGCCTTCGATAAAACGGCAAACACCGCGGAAATCAGGGCGAAAAACACTATGTAAAAGATTATCAGCTTACCCTTTTTCTTTTTAAATTTCATTATAGCTCCTCCGCATTTTTGAATAAATTAATTATTTTGAAATATTGTATCAAAATATCATTAAAATTACAACCGATAATTGAGAATATTTTCCTTAACCGCTTGATTTATGACGAATTTCAGGATATAATAATTTGTCAGTCTTTTTTGACAGATGTGTCAGAGAAATTAGGGGGTCTTCTAATGGAAAGAAAAACAGGAACTATTTCAAGAGGTATCCGCTGCCCTATCATCCGCGAGGGCGACGACCTTGCTCAAATCGTTTGCAGCAGCGTTATTGAGGCTGCCGAGAGCGACGGCTTTGAGCTTCGCGACAAGGATGTTGTTTCGGTAACTGAATCCATCGTTGCAAGAAGCCAGGGCAACTATGCAAGCGTTGACGCAATCGCCAAGGATGTCAGAGCAAAGCTCGGCGGTAAAACAATCGGCGTTATTTTCCCGATTCTTTCGAGAAACCGTTTTGCAATTTGCCTTAAAGGCATAGCAATGGGTGCTGAAAAGATTGTTCTTATGCTCAGCTATCCGAGTGATGAGGTCGGAAATCATCTTATAACGCTTGACCAGCTTGACGAATCGGGCGTTAACCCTTACAGCGATGTGCTTACGCTCGAAAAATACCGCGAGCTTTTCGGCGAAAACAAGCACGAATTCACAGGCGTTGACTATGTTGATTACTATTCAAGCATAATCACCGAAGCCGGCGCAGAGTGCGAAATCATCTTCGCCAACAATGCAAAAACCATTCTCAACTATACCGACTGCGTGCTCACCTGCGACATTCACACACGCGCAAGAACAAAGAGAATTCTTAAATCCGCAGGCGCAAAAATCGTTTGCGGACTTGACGATATTCTGAACTCATCCGTTGACGGAAGCGGATTTAACGAGAATTTCGGTCTGCTCGGTTCAAACAAATCCACCGAGGATACCGTTAAGCTTTTCCCGAGAAACTGCGATGAATTCGTCAAAAAGACTCAGCAGCTCCTTATAGATGCAACCGGAAAGCAGATTGAAGTTATGGTTTACGGCGACGGAGCTTTTAAAGATCCTCAGGGCAAAATATGGGAGCTTGCCGACCCGTGCGTTTCCCCTGCTTATACAGACGGTCTTTGCGGCACACCCAACGAGCTCAAGCTCAAATATCTTGCCGACAATGACTTTAAAGAGCTCAGCGGTGACGCTTTGAAGCAGGCAATTTCAAAGAAGATTTCCGAAAAAGAGGGCAGTCTTGTCGGAAATATGGCTTCGCAGGGCACAACTCCCCGTCAGTTCACCGACCTTATAGGCTCGCTCTGCGATCTGACAAGCGGCTCCGGCGACAAGGGCACTCCCGTTGTTCTTGTTCAGGGATATTTTGATAACTATACCAACTGATTAACGGAGGATTAAATATGAGCAATAAAAGACCGGAAACAATGGAACGCATTTCCACTCCCGAGCTCGCTCAGGCTTTCATTGACGAGCAGGTAAAAGAGCTTCAGGCTCAAATCGGCGATAAAAAGGTTCTTCTTGCCCTTTCGGGCGGCGTAGATTCATCAGTCGTTGCCGCACTTCTTATTAAGGCAATCGGCAAACAGCTTGTCTGCGTTCATGTTAACCACGGCCTTCTCCGCAAGGGAGAGCCCGAGCAGGTAATTGAGGTTTTCCGCAATCAGATGGACGCAAACCTCGTTTATGTTGACGCTGTTGACCGTTTCCTTGATAAGCTCGCAGGAGTTGCAGAGCCCGAAAAGAAAAGAAAAATCATCGGTGCGGAATTCATCCGCGTATTTGAAGAAGAAGCCCGCAAGCTTGACGGAATTGAATTCCTTGCACAGGGCACAATTTACCCCGACATCCTTGAATCAGGCCCAGTTAAGGCGCACCACAATGTCGGCGGTCTGCCCGATGACCTTCAGTTTGAGCTTGTTGAGCCTTTGAAATTCCTGTTCAAGGACGAAGTACGCGTTGTCGGCAAGGCTCTCGGTCTGCCTGACGGCATGGTTTACCGCCAGCCGTTCCCCGGCCCCGGGCTCGGTGTTCGCTGCCTTGGTGCAATCACGAGAGAGAGACTTGAGCTTGTTCGTGCATCCGACGCTATTCTGCGTGAGGAATTTGATAAAAACGGACTTGCAGGCAAGGTTTGGCAGTATTTTACGGCTGTTCCCGATTTCAAATCGGTCGGCGTTAAAAACGACGAGCGCACCTACGCATATCCCGTTATAATCCGCGCTGTTAATACCGTTGACGCGATGACCGCAACGGTTGAGAGAATTCCCTATGAGATTCTTGAACACATAACTCAGCGCATCACCACCGAAATCGACGGAGTAAACAGAGTTCTCTATGACCTCACTCCCAAGCCCTGCGGCACGATTGAGTGGGAATGATGGCAATTTAATATTTTAATTTTGCAAAAACGCCGTCGGCTGTGGATAATTATTCACAACCGGCGGCATTTTTATTTATAAAAAACCGTGCCGATTATGATAAAAGATTAAGGATTATTGCAGTCATTTTTGGCAAGAAAATAATTCTTGTATTGAATATATACTGTTTTTTCCCTATGTGAAATTAAAAATTCGGAACGGTTCGATTTTTTGCCTGTAAATGCAAACTTTTACGCTTTTTTTCGTTAAAGTGCTTGACTTTTTTGTATAATAATATATAATATTTTAAAGTTTAAAAGTGGGTTAGTATTGAATGATTAGATATTACAATATTTGTTCTCATAATATCTGCATTAAAGCGCCGTTTTTCGGAGCGGACAGCCCCGATTGGCGTCGGTTTGAAGTATCGGAATGCGAGCCGGATTTCAGCATTGAGTGCCGTGTTTGCGATAAGCTGCCATCCGACCAAGCTGTTTTCAGAGGCACAACCGGAGAAATTTCAGTCTATGCTTGCGGCAGCGATATTTACCGTTATTTTCTGATGGGCGGCAACGAGGGCGCTGTGACCTGCTATAACTCTGAGAATACCTCGAACAGCGTCACATACTTTACTCAAAACAGCTTCCGCGTTTTAACGGACGAGCGCTATCTTTGGAATTCCGTTTCGCTTGCACAGCTTATGCTTCCGAAAAAAACGGTTTTTGTTCATTCTTCTTTTATCGAATACAGCGGCAAGGCGATTCTGTTTACGGGTCCGTGCGGGATAGGCAAAAGCACTCAGGCGGCTCTGTGGCAAAGATTTAAAAATTCCGTTACCGTCAACGGCGACAAGGCGGGCGTTTCAATAAGAAACGGCAATGTTTATGCCGACGGTTTGCCGTTCTGCGGCACGAGCGGGATTTGCCTTAACCGCAGTGCTCCTCTCGGCGCGGTGGTTGCGCTCGGTCAGTCAAGCGGCAACAGCGTCAAGCGGCTCTCGGGAGTTGAGGCATTGCAGGCGCTTATGAAAAATGTTTATCTTGATTTGCTTGCTCCGGGCGAAAACGGGCGATGCGTTGACCTTGCGCTTGAAATTCTTTCATCTGTTCCCGTATATCTGCTTAACTGCACTCCCGATGAAAACGCGGTTTATGCTCTTGAAAACGAATTAAAACGGAATGACATTCTATGATTGATATTGATTACGATTTATTTATTTCTCAGCTTTTTGCCAAGGCTGAAAAAACGGGCGTTCCCCTCGGAGGGACGTTTGAGCTGACCTCTCGGTGCACGCTTTCCTGCAAGATGTGCTACATTCATTCGGCAGGCTGTGAGAAAGCCGAAAAAAGTACGGAATGGTGGATTAACCTTGCCAAACAGGCAAAAGAGCGCGGAACGCTTCTTCTGCTCCTTACGGGTGGAGAGCCGCTTCTGAGGCGGGATTTTGAAGAAATATACCTTGCTTGCCGCCGAATGGGCTTTTTGGTTTCGATTAACACAAACGCAACTTTGATAGACAGCGATAAAATCCGCTTTTTTGCCGAAAATCCGCCGCAGAGATTAAACATAACTCTTTACGGCGCATCGAAAGAAACTTACGCCGATTTATGCGGCAGCGCAAATGCTTTTGAAAAAACGGTTGCCGCAATAAAAGGGCTTAAAGAAGCGGGTATACCCGTTAAGCTGAATTTCAGCATGACTTCTCTTAATTTCCGCGATGCGGCGGCAGTTCAGGCGATGGCAAAAGAAATGGGTTTGCCCATTCAGCCGGTCAGCTATATGTTCCATCCGGCGCAGGGCTGTGTCGAAAGTGTAAGTCTTTCCCCCGAGGATGCTGCAAAGGAGCATTATCTTTGGCAAAAGCGTCTGCTCGGAGAACAGGATTTTTCGGAATATATCAAATTAAAATTCAAAGAGAATTCACACGCGCAATGCGGCAGCAAGATTAATTGCCGCGCCGGTTCGACCACATTCTGGATTACCGCAGACGGAAAAATGCTTCCGTGCGGAATGATGAAAGAGCCGAGCGTATCTGCCGATGATTTTGACGCGGCTTGGCGGCAAATCCGTTCAGAACGCGAAAAAATCTTTTTGCCCGCAAAATGCGCGGATTGTGACATCAGGAATGTCTGCGATATGTGCGCGGCGGTTTCTTATTCGGAAACAGGTGACTTTGACGGTCTGCCCGCATATGCCTGCCGAAAAGCCAAAGAATACGCAAGGCTTTGCGGTAAAATAAGCTTTTAAACAAAAGCAATAATTATCCAATCAACATTGGGTTTTAAATATTATTGAGCACATAAAATAGGAGGTAAATTTTATGAAGACAATGAAAAAAAGCGTTTCATTGTTAATCTGTGCCGTAATGGTTGCAACAACCATTCTCGGCGCGGGTCTTGCTTCGCTTATCAAATCAGACGCAGCGGACGCAATAACAATCGGCGGCATCACACAACAGAGGGTAGTTGACAACTATGAAACAACCTATGCCGGATATCAGGCAAGGTTTTTCACCGGCGCCAGCTCAAACAAGCCCACCAACTTTGTTATCCCCGGTCTTACCGAAAATGATAACTATATCCCTCAGGGTATGACCTATTGGGCAGCAAAAGAGTGGATTCTTATTTCGGCATATTATAACGGCAGCGGAAAGCCCTCGCTTATTTACGCGCTGGACGCCAAAACGACAAAAATGGTTGCCGTTTTTTCGCTTTATAACCAAAACGGTTCAATGAACACGGCTCACGGCGGCGGTATTGCCGCTTCGGAATATAACTTCTATTATGCCGACTCGGCAAGCGATGTTGCTTATATTCCCCTTTCGGAGTTTGACGTTCCCGAGGGCACGGCAAAGAATGTTACAATTCAAGGTAAGATAGACCTTTCCGGCGAGCTGAACGGCGTTGCAACATCCTATGTTTGTTATTCCGACGGCGTTCTCTGGACAGGCAACTTCTACTGGAGCGGCGATGACAACTATAAAAAGACCTGGACAGGCGATTACCCGAGTGTTCTTATGGGCTATAAGCTCAAGGGCAACAGCTCAGAGGAAGAATGGGCAAATCTCCAGAACACAAACCTTATTGTTCCCACAGAGACATCAAACGCAACAAACGGGGCTTTGACATATTCCGTTGACGGCAATGAACACGGCTATATTGATTTAACCAACACAACGAGCGCAGACGGCTCCTCCGAATTAACCTATAATTTCGGCACGGTATATCTTAATCACGGAACAAAATATGTTCTTGAATTTGACCAGAACGGAGATTTTGCTTCAAATGACATATATTTTCTCCGTGACGGCGGCACAGGCAGCTATGCCAACACCAAGGGTACCTATACCGGCGGCGCAATGAAAAAGACGAGCAACGGAGACGGCACATATCATTACAGGCTTGAGTTCACCCCCGGTACAGCCATGAACAGCAACGACGGTAACTGGGGCAACGGCTCCGACGCTTCCGGCACATATACTGTTCGTTTTGATAACGACACATATTCCGCAGGCGTAACAAACAAAATTACAAATCTTAAAGTTTATGAGGCAAACACCGTCAGCAACATCACAAAGCGCGACGGTTATGACCGCGCAGGCAACCCCTCATATGTTGTTCCTTTCAACAATGACCTTGACAGACTTCAGTACGCCATGGTTTATGACGGCAATATCTACCTCAGCCGTTCATGGTCAAGAAGCGAATCAACTAACCATATCCGTGAGCTTTGCATCGGTGAATTTGACATAAATGTTCCGGGCGCAACACCTCTTTCGGTCAACGGCAGAAACAGAAGATGTACGGTTGTTACAAAAGATGACGTTACCAAGTTCGGCGGCGGAACAAGTAATTCCAAAAAGACCGAAATGTTCTTTATGTCAGAGGCTCTCTGCATTATGGACGATTATCTCTATATGTTTGCAGAGTCAGCCGCATGGAACTACAACGGTTCGAATTCTTCAAACATGTGCCCCGAGCCGATAGATGTTATCTGGAAGATTGACCAGAAAGAAATCATGGGGCAGACAAGACACGCCGACACCACCGTAACGGAAAAATATCAAAAGGTTAAGAGTCTCAGCGAGATAACCGACGGCGAAGAATATCTCATAGTTCACGAATCCTCACAGATTGACCCCTCAACAGGCAAAGAAATTATCTATGCCGTTGATTCCTACGGCGGTTACGACGGCAGAAAGCTTCCCAAGCAGAATGCGGGAACGCGGGCAAACACCGGCGACTCAATGGGTGTTGTGGGCTACGCAATATCCGACTACACGCTTGACGGAGACAATCTCTACATCATCGATGAGGCTGACAAGCGGGATTCCATTCACTGGACCATAAACGGCGCCGGAAGCGGCAAAATGAGAATAATAAATAAAGACGGATATTTTTCAAAAAATATGTATCTTTATTTCGGCAGCCGTCTGTTTGCCATGACCACCGACGCAAGGAGCAATCTTGACAGAATAACTCTTGAGGAATATGACAGCAACGGCAACTTCCGTTTATATTACAGCGGCGACAACAATTATTATCTCTGGTGCAACGACGGCTCAAACCAGTCGGTTATCAACACTTACACCAATTACTATCAGAATCACGGCATAACAAACTATGTTCCCAACTATAACGAGCTTTATGAGCAGGCAGGCACATTCCACGCAGACGGAGAATACCTTAACACGGACACAGGCAACCTGCTTGGCGGCACGGTCGGCACGGATATGCAGATGATTCAGATTTATAAGCGTATCTCCAACCCGTATTCATCAACCGAATATTCACAGATTTATACAGATGTTAACGCAGAGCTTCAGGCAGACGGCACTTATACCGTTAACTATGAAACTTATTCGGTTAACAACAGCCAGTATAAAAGAGCGGAAGCAAAGCCCACCGACTATATTCTTATGCTTGACGCTTCTGCATCAATAGGCTCAACGAATAATAATGATGTTGCCTGTTACAGACGTTGGGGAGAAAGTAATTCACTTTCATTAAAGAATGCAGCAGGAACATCAGATGCAGGTGATCGCAAAACTGCTACATATACAGGCGGTAGTATTTATTATCAACATTCGGACGGTGAATATTGCAAGTTTAATGTTGATACGGCAGATGCTGGTAGAAGTGGACTTAAATACTATGAGTATGTTTGGCTTTATTATACTCATTCAAGCGGGACAACCTATTGGTATAATCCAAATACTTCTTCGTTCCAGACAACAAGACCAAGTGAAAGTGAAACTATAAAAATTGAAGGTAGTAGCAATAGTAACAGAGCCGGTAAAACCATTTACACCGGCGTTCACTACAGCTTGGTTGGTTCGGGTAACGGCGATGCTTACAGAGCACAAACGCTTCAAAATGTTGCAAATGCTCTTACATATAAAATTGCTGCCGACAGTCAGGCAACAGGTCTTGCTCACCGCATAGCAGTTTGTCAGTACGGCTCCGGCTCTACCGAAACAGGCTATGACTGCACGGGAATGTACACAAATTCGAGCACATCAATGGTTGCTTACAGCGGCAGCGGCAGCATAGCGGCTTCAAATTATGCCAACGCTTTCTATTCGGTTGATAATTTCGCCTCCGTAAGAAATATAATTTTTAATATGTCTTACAGCAGTTCCAATACCTACACCTATGCGGTTAACGGCTTCGAAATGGCAAACGAAATTATCAATAATCATTCCGGCGGTTATTTTAACAACGGAGACCGGAATGTCTGCGTTATTTACATCACCGACGCCGCTCTCGGCGATAACCTCACATATGCCCTTTCAATGGCAAATAATGCGATTGCCGAAGCCCACGAAACAAAGAGTCTCGGTGCTTGCGTTTATACAGTCCAACTGAACAACAGTAACTCGATGGAGGGCTTCACCGAAGAGTCATACACAAACGCCGCCTCTTCTAACTATCTCTCGGCTGTGTCCATAGGCGATACAGGCGCAAGAAACGATATAAACAATACCGATTATGTTGTCAGTGTTACAACAGCAACAGACATCTACGACCCGCTTGCAATAGCACAGAGCGTTGTTAATGCTTCTGCTCTTGACCGCGTAAACGCGCCGGTAAAGCTTGACACAAATTCCGTTATCAAGCAAACATTGACCGATGTTTTCAACATTCCCGAAAATCCGACAGTAACGGTTAAATATGCTCAGTCGCAGGTTGACGGACTTGACAGAGTTTATTTCAGCGACCCCGTTGCCGCACCTTCAAGCGTTGAACCGAAGTATGACAGCGCAACAAAGACGATAACCGTAACAGGCTACGATTATTCTTCAAACTATGTTTCAACCGTTCACAGCGGCAACAAGCTTATCGTTTCAATTTCAGGCGTTACATTCAACACAGCAGCCACCGACAGCAGCATAAACGATTATGACAAAACCGCCGTTTATGAGAATGAAACGGCTGCGGCAAATAACAATGCAGTTAAGTATTTCCCCAACGATACAATAAGCATTAAGGAATACACCTATGTTCTCGATTACGCTTTGCCCATGCGCGAAGCCGTCAACGGCACTCCCATTTCGGTTGACTCCCTGCCGCAAAAGCAGACCGCTTATCAGACAGAGTTCAGCACGGATGATATCGGCGTTGATATTGAGAATAACAGCAATCTGCTCTATCAGATTAAAGCCGGCTCCGACGGCGACGAGCTGACCTCAAAAGGCTATGTTCTTATTCAGAGGAATAACGGAAAATATGAGTGGGTTCGCGTTAATATCATCCCCGCATCAAATGTTCTCTATGAGGAATCAAACTTAACGCTTAATAACTCCGGCGCAGTTCCATGGGTCAAGGACGGCACAACCGCCGACAGCTATCAGTCCGTAACCTCAGACACAGATGTTTACGGCTATGACCCCGCTTATAATAACAATAATATTTATTCAAACGGCTCTGCTCTGACCGCTACTGTTTCAAGCGAGAGCAACAAGAGCGATAAAGCAACCTTTGAATTCACGGGCGAGGGCTTTGATCTGATTTCCGCCTGCGGCACAAACACGGGCGTTCTGGTCGTTACCGTCAGAAAAGGCTCAAATATTGAAAAAATATTTATTGTTGATACTTATTATAATGACAGCAGCTACGGCACACTTTATCAGGTTCCCATCGTAAGCTTCTCGGGCGCTCATGACACCTATACCGTTGAAGCAACGGCGGCTTATCTGAGCTTTGCCCAGGGCATCAATCACGGAACGGTTGAAACCGCTTCAATCGACGGCACGGATATTGAAGCTTCATCGGCAGAAATCAGCAAGCCCACAGCGCGTGAGCTTCTCGCTCAGATTGGCATGGAAGAGCTTGCGGATGAAAATGTGGAGCTTGTCTGGATGGATGATAATTCCATTTTCAACGGCGGCACGGGTGCACAGAGCAGCGGCATTTCAACTCAGGCAACGGGCTCCGGCGCTTCGCTCGTAAGCTACATTGACGGCTTCCGCGTTTATAATCCTCTTACCAAGCAGGAGCAGGCGGCTTATCTCCCGAGCGAGGCAAACGCCAAGTATTACAACATCATCAACTCCCTTGCCGACGGAAGCGGAGATATAACAGGCTCAAATTGGCTTGCATATGTTGAGGGCGGCAAGGACGGAGAATTTACATTCGGCGATTACAAAGCAAACGGCGGCCCGAGCAATGAGATTTATCTTGACCCGCGCGACAACAACGGCTTGACCTTTAAGGTTAAGGTTTATAATGCAGATGCAAAAGTAATGCTCAGCGCAAGAGCTGCTTCCGGCGCACCGGTTATTCAGATTAACGGCAAAACCGACACGCTTATCAGCGCAACGGAAATGTATTACGATATTACCGATATTGTTATGGACAAAACGAGTTCTGCTTATGAGGTTCAGGGCGACGGCTCGATTTTAGTAACCGTAACAATCAAGAATAACGGCGGCGGACTGCTTGCGATTAATAATATCAAGCTTGTCAACAGCGAAGCGGCTGCCCTTACATCTCAGGCTCTTCCGCAGGTTACGGCGCTTATGAATACTGCTCCCGTACCCGTTGACCTTGAAACGCTTAACGCAACGCAGTACAGCAATTATAAGCTCGCCGAATTCGTTGCAAGCCCCGACCCCGGCATTAATTCCGACGGCGAAACAGAAAACGACATTCCCGAGGCGCCTGAGTATAATGATGTTATCAATGCAATAGTTTCAATCTTTGAAAAAATTGCAATGTTTTTCAAAAACATTTTTGTTAATATCAAAGGCTATTTTAACCTGTTTTGAGGAGAGTTGAGGAGATAAATAATGAATCAGTATGTTAAACCTATTATTAAGCTTGCCGGGACAGCCACAAACTCATCGTCTGCCGGTTCGTGCTACACAAAGGCAGATATGGAGCTTATTGCAAGCATTGTCGGACCGGATGTTGATATCAACACGGCTTTCGGTATGAGTGAAGCTTGCGCTGTTCAGCTTCCCATTGATATGTATTGCAAGTTCACCTCGGCAGAGCTCGGCGCAGCTCAGGCTTTCGTTTCCTGACAGTTAATCATTGCTTTACAAAGACAGGCACGGCTTTTCGCCGTGCCTGTTCTTTTGCAATATGCGCGCTATAAAAAACCGCCCCAAAGCATTTGCTTTGAGGCGGTTTTTTGATATCGGGTTGCCGTATTATTAAAACGGCAAATACTTCTCTTTCAGATCTCTTCGGATATTAGGAATATCGGGAATCAGAACAGACATTCCTCTGACTTTGGCGTATTGGTATCTTCCCTCGCTCGGAACATGATAGGTGTTTACTTTAAGCTCTTTCAGCGCGGGAGCATATTGCAAAGCGTATTTTACTATCTGTGCATTGCTCATATCAGTTGTTATCATCGGCAGAACGCTGTCAACAAAATTCATAAGCTCGGAAACACTTCGGTTTCTCATCTTCTCGATAATCGCATTTATTACATTGCGCTGGCGTTCCGTTCTGCCAAAGTCGCTGTCAATGTATCTTATTCTTGCATAAGTAAGTGCGCGCTCGCCGTTAAGGTGATTCACACCCTCCGTGGCTCCCCCACCGACTATTTTGGCTTCCGCCTGAGTGAGGTTAATATCTACTCCGCCAACCGTGTCAATAACTTTCTTGAAACCGCCGAAATCAACCTCGACGCACCCGTCAATGGTAACTCCGAAATTTTTATAAAGCGTTTCTTTCAGAAGCGGGAATCCGCCGAAAGCATAGGCGGCGTTAAGGCGGTTATCCGAATAACCGGGTATCTGAACATAGAGATCCCGCAAAAATGAAACCAAGGCAAGCTCATTTGTTTCGGAATTAAAGCTGCAAAGAATCATTGAATCGGAACGCTGCCTGCCCTCGCCCTCGCGCCTGTCCTGCCCGACAAGGAGAATATTCAGCAAATCTTCATCCTGCAAATCCATTCCGGGATTCCAGACTATATCGTCGGGGTCTATCTCGTAATCACTCGTTACACCGTCGTCAGCATCGAAGAACTCATCCTCGGGGGACACGGGCACAATGTCGTCAACGCGGTTGATTTTATTCAGATAAACCGTTACAACCGTGAAAATTGACAGCGCAATGAGCAAATATATCATAAAAACCGAAAGAATTATTTTTAATGCCTTTTTGCCTTTGCTTTTCTTTTTCATTTTTTCACCTTCTGAAATTATACGAAGCTCCTCCGGTAACGCTTTTCGGATTATGAATCCCGGCCGATAACGCCGTATTTTTTGAAAAGCTCTACCCTATCGCGCCCGATTTTCATTGCCTGAGACGCGCTGTTATTTTCATTTCCGCTTATCTCGCGCCCGTATCTGACCATGCGGCTAATCCACGCCGCAGGAAGCAAAAACGGAGCTGAGCGCAGATATTCGTATCGGGTCTGCATATCCTTTAACGGCGGAAAAAGAGAACTGACTATTCCTTTTCCCGATTTTTTTCCTTTTTTTTCATCGGCAACGGCGTTTAAAGTAATACCGCTGCTGTGCTTTCTGTTAAGACTTGAGCCGCCGTAAATACCGCCGGAAAGCAAATCCTCAAGCAGAGGTAATTCGTCAACCTCAATACTGCTCCATTCATCGCCGTAACACGCCGCTTGGCTGTCAAAAGTCAAATATTTACCGCCGATTTTAAATACAGCCGCCGCAAACAAATCTGCTTTTATCTCCCTGCAATTTTCAAGAATCCGATGCCAATCGGCATACTTGCCGTAAGCGTTTGCATACAGCGTTATGTCGCAAACCTGCCGAATTCCGAAGCCGCTGTGAAGAAAATGCTTGAACGAGTGACATATGAGATAAAACAGGTTATCCGTGTGATTCATTGTAGAAACCGTCATTCCCTGAACGGGCAGCTCAATCGGATTTTCAAAAGAATCGGCAAAAAATCGGTTGAACTCGCCGTATGCCTCTGATTGAGGCGGAAAAAGCTGCCTGTGAAGCTCAATTCGCAACGGAGAATCGTGGCTGACAAAAGTAACCTCATCAGCCGAAGCGATATCCTGCACGGGCTTTGAAATATTCATTCCGAATTCGGTAATTGCTTCGCAGCATCGGCTGAACTGTTCCTCGGGAACAACGATATCCTCGTCGCTTGAAATACGGTAATCCGGGTTCGGAAAAAGGCTTCTGCATACTATACCCTTAACAACAACGGGAGACAGCTCCGCTTCTCGCAAATTACGATAAAGGCGCATAAACCAATCGGTTTTCACCGCCTGAGCAGAAACGGCTTTAATTGATCTTGTTTTGAAAAGCTCAATCAAGCGATTTTCCGCTTCCCGTGCCGCAGAGCAATTATATACCGCATCATAAATCAAAGGAATTACGCTGTGCATTTCCGAAAGCCTGTATAATTCACTCCATTCGGTTTCGCTCAGCGGCTTTTCCCAATTTACGGATTCATTTTTAAGCGACGCTCGAAGCGCCTGCAAAAACAATTCTTCAATCGAATTCATACTGTCCTCTGTTTTAAAAAATACGGCAGTAAGCGTAAAAAGCCGTGATTTACATTACTTTGCAGCATCAATTATTTTTTATCTGCAAGCTGCTTATTGGCGGAATATGTCGGTACTATTTTTTCAACAAGCTCTCTTATATCGCCGCTGTTATCATAAGCGGCTGTCATAAGTCTTTCAATTCCGTCACGGAATTCTTCAACATTAAAAGGAATCGGATTTCCGATGAAAATAAGCTTATTGGGGGTGGTTTGAAGCCCCTCCTCCGCCATAAGCGTTTCTTCATAGAGCTTTTCGCCCGGTCTGAGACCCGTATATTCGATTTTGATATCAACATCAGGCTTGAGCCCCGAGAGCTTAATAAGATTTCTTGCAAGCGTTTCTATTCTGACAGGAGAACCCATATCAAGAACAAAAATCTCTCCGCCGTGGGCATAAGCTCCCGCAAGGAGCACAAGTGAAACCGCCTCGGGAATTGTCATAAAATAGCGGACAATGTCGGGGTGAGTGACCGTGACGGGACCGCCCCTTTCAATCTGCTGCTTGAACAGCGGCACCACCGAGCCGTTAGAGCCGAGGACATTGCCGAAGCGAACCGCAACAAACTCGGTTTGGATATTATCGGGGAATGATGTAAACGGAATTTCTCCTTCATCCGTGCCTTTTTCGGCATGAGTGAAAAGCCTCGGAATGTTTTCGGGCTTGTTTTCTTTTACGCTTCGGTCAAACGCCTGAATTATCATCTCACAAAGGCGTTTGCTTGCGCCCATAATATTGGTCGGGTTAACCGCCTTGTCCGTGCTGATAAGCACAAAGCGTTTACAGCCGTTCATCATAGCGGCATATGCGGTTTTATATGTACCGATAACATTATTCTTAATCGCTTCGCAGGGACTGTCCTCCATAAGAGGAACATGCTTGTGAGCCGCCGCATGATAAACAATATCGGGCTTAAAGCGCTTGAACACCTCATCGAGACGCCTTGAATCCCTGACCGAACCGATAAGCACAGTCAAATTCATTTTGGGATATTTTATTTTAAGTTCCTGCTGAATTGCATAGGCATTATTTTCATAAATATCAAATATTACAAGCCTTTCAGGCTCGTGGGCGGCAATCTGCCTGCAAAGCTCGCTTCCGATTGAGCCTCCACCGCCTGTTACCATGATTGTTTTGCCCTTTATGAGGGAATAAACATCCTGCATATCGGTTCTGAGCGGTTCTCTACCCAAAAGATCCTCAACCGAGACATTTCTCATTGAGTTTACGGTTACCGCGCTGTTTGCATACTGATAAAAATCGGGGAGATTTTTAATCTCACAATTCGTCTCCTCGCAGATGTTTATAATATCCCTCTTGCTTTCTCTCGTTGCGCTCGGAATCGCTATGTATATTTTATCAATATTATATTTTTCAACATTATAGAGTATATCTTCTTTGCCGCCGACGATAGGAATTCCGTCAATATATCTGCTCCACTTGTTGGGGTTATCATCGATAATGCAAACAACACTGTCTGACGCAGAATTATCCCTCAAAATACTCCTCAGGAGCATCTGACCCGCTTCGCCTGCGCCGATTATCATTACTTTGTGAACAGCCTTGGGTGTGTCAAAATTTTTGATATGTCTTCTTTCAAGAAGGAAGAAACGGTATGAAAAACGCACGGCTATCAGCAGGATGAATTGGAAGCATGAACCCCACAAATAATATGACAGCGGCATTCGCTCAAACAAAACCGTAATCAGCAGAATATGCAGAAAGGACGCGGCTGCGCTTCCGATTGCGGTTCTTGCCGCCTCATCAAAGCTCGCATATTTCCAAACGCTCTTATACATACGGGCCATAATGAAAACGGCGAAGCAAATTACGGTATAAATCGGAATAAACTTCAAATAGGCATTAAGATAAAAATCCGGTATCCGGGAAACCGAACCGTCAAATCTTATCCACAGAGCAAGAAAATATGAAGCGTTGGTTGCAACAATATCATAAATCGCCAAGAGCAGCGCAACTGCACGCCATTTTTCAACGCGAAGCTTTTTTATTCTGCTTTTTTTCTTTTCAGATTTCATGAAATCATTCCTTTATTGATTCTCAGCCATTTTGCCGTCGGAATTTATTTTATATATCCTGTCGCAGTATTTAAGCATACTCTTTCTGTGAGTTGTGATTATACATATCCTTGCAGGGTCGGCTATCATAATATTTTTGAGCACCCTGGCTTCGGTATCGATATCCAGCGCCGAGGTTGTTTCATCCATTATTAAAATCATCGAATTTTTAAGCAATGCTCTTGCGATTGCAAGCCTTTGAAGCTGACCTTGGGAAAAATTCGCTCCGTTTTCCTCAACCACGCTGTTTAATCCGTCGGGAAGAGAAAGAATATAATCGGCAAGATCCGCCGCTTTGAGCGCATCGATAAGCTGATTATCGTCCGCCTCGGGGCAAACCAAGCGCAGATTTTCAGCAACCGTGCCGGAAAAAACATTAACATCCTGAGGAACATAGGAGCAAAATCGCCTTGTGCTGTCGGAAACATCAATCGTGTTTCCTGACTCGGATTTTAAATATATTCTGCCGCAGGTCGGCTTAACAATTCCCAGAATTAGCTTTAAAACAGTTGTTTTTCCTTCGCCCGACGGTCCGACCAAGGCAATAGTTTCTCCGGGTTTGGCGCAGAGCGAAACCTCATTCAACACCGGAGTTTCGCTGTCTCTGTAAGAAAAAGACACATCGTCAAAAACAAGCTCAACGCCTGTTTTGTTTGATTCTTCAAGGATTTCGACAGCTCTTTCTCTGTCGGCGTCATTTTCTTCATCAAAACAGGTTACTTCCATAATTCTGCCTGCGGCAGTAGCCGTTGAAACAGCCGTTGGCGCAAGGGACGCGAGCGCGCTGAATGAGGAGGTCAGCGAACCCGAAATCTGCAAAAACATCGTCATTGTTCCGAAAGATATTGCGCCCTGCCAGAGGCGGTATATGCCCCAGCCGTAGCACGAATAAGAAACAACCATTCCCAAAAGGGAAAGGCAGAGCGTTGTCAGAATACTGAATTTATCATAAGCAAGACGAGTTGTGCGGTATTCCTCAAGCAGAGTGCGGAAATTATCGGCATACTGCTTCGTCAAATCGAAAGCTTTAACGGTTTGAAGATTTTGCATTGATTCTTCGGAATATGAGAGAATTTTGCCGTTAAGCTCCCTGCTCTTGCGGTTATATTTTCTTATGGTTTTCAGGAGAAATCTTGAAGAAAAGAACAGGAAAGGAGCGCTCATCAGCGCAAGAAACGCCATGGTTTTATCATAATAAAAGACGATGGCGAAAGAGCCAAAAAACTGCGCCGACCTTGTGAATACGCTCGGAACAAAACCGATTACTCCCGATGAGACCGTTGAAGCGTCTCCCTCGAGCCTGTTGAGCAAATCGCCGGAATGAAAGGCTCCTATATCCTCCCATTCCGCCGATATGATATGTGAATAAATCTCTTGCCTTATCTCATTATTAACTCTGCTGCTGACAACAGAGGTCAGCCATGAGCTGAGAGCCTGAAAAACGCATTGAAACACCGCAAGCCCGACCGCAAGGCATACATATTTTGTAAGCTCTGACCTTACATGCTGAACAACGGCATCAATAAGATACTTTGACGCTACCGAAGCTCCCAAAGACATTGCCGATGCAAAAAGCCCAAGAATTATATAGAGCACAAGGATATACTTATATCTTTTGATATAACCGAACATCCATTTCCACTCTTTTGCCATGCTGCGAAAGAGCGTTTCGTAATTCTTAGCCTTTTTCATTCCGGCTCTCCTCAGTCGTTTTCTTTCTTTTGCCTGTGTTTTCTGCCGTATCCGTATCCGTAACCGTAACCATATCCGCTGTATTTTCCGTATGACCTGTATCCGCCGTAGCCGTAGCCGTAATTATAGCCGTAGCCCGTAATTCCCGAAAGTGCTCCGTTGAGCACGCACCCTATAACTCTGACATTAGCCGACATAATATTGTCAAGTCCGCTGCGAATTTTTGTTACTCTGACGGCATCCTGAAGAATTACATACATCGCGGCGTCGGATGCCTGAGCTATAAACAGCGAATCGGAAATCAGTCCGCACGGCGGAGTGTCTACAAGAATATAATCGTATTTATCACGAACCGAATCAAAAATATCTTTAATCCGTTCCGCATTCATTCTGCCCTTGCCGTGTGCTTCCTCTATGCTTTTAAATGTCATAAAGGAAATTTTATATTCATCAAGCCGAGTAATTGCATAATCTTCCGATTTCTCGTAGTATTCCGACTGCTCGGGGTCAATTCCGAGCAAGGGCGCAACGCTGGGATTATGAATATCGGCGTCAACAAGAAGCACCTTTTTTCCGCAATCTGCAAGTGAAAGTGCAAGGTTTGTTATGACAGTTGTTTTTCCCTCGCCCGGAGCCGTGCTTGTTACCATAATGACCTTTTCGTTAGGTTTAAGAGAATTGACAAATGTGTTTCTCATAACACGCACGGATTCAAGAAATCCGCTGCCGATTTTCGGATTTGTTAAAAGCACCGATTGATTTATCTGCTTAGTCTGCTTTTTGAATGAAACCTTCGGAACGGTGCCGACTGATTCCATATTTAGCTGCATTTTTATATCCTTTTTTGTTTTGACAGTGCTGCGCAGGAAAACATAGAATACTATCCACGCCGCACCTAAGCCGAATCCGATAACTGCCCATTTGATTGCCTCTTTGACATATGCCGAGCTGTTGGACGGATTAGCGGGTATAAAGGGGTCGGATATCGCTGTCAGCCTGATATTTCCAACAACATATTTAGCCGCTCCCGGTAAATTTTTAATTGCAGACACCAAAACATCATAGGTTTTCTTTGGGTCAACTCCCTTTGCAGTTATCGTAATCATATTGGAATCCGAAACGCAGGAAGCAGACAGAGAAGCAGGCATAGCGGATATTCCGAGATCCTCACAGATTGCATCCTGCAAAATGTTGCTGCTCATTATGTAAGGGAACGTTTTGGCAATCTGCGATGCGGTTGAGCTGTCGTAAAAAAAGGAATAAACCGACACGCCGCCTATCGTCTGAGAGCTGCTCTGAGTGCTGACGGTAAATGTTGCTGATGTGGTGTAAACCGGAACAAAGTTAAAATATCCTACCGTCAGTTTAAAACCGCCTGCAAGCACCGCAAGGGCGACGCACAGCCACCAGAACTTTTTTATTCCCTTTAAAAAATCGCTGAGATAGATTTTGATTTTAAAATCATCGATCATCTCAGGAATACTGTTTTTGCTTTCGTTCTGACTCATTCTTCTCTTTCATCCTTCGATAGAATTAATACAATTAATCCTCGGCGGCGTTCTCATTACCGTCCGAAGTTTCGGAAAAATATGAATATTGGCCGTACTTTCCATACTTGCCGGCCTTTTTGCCGTATTTCCCGTATTTACCGTATTTTCCGTACTTACCGTATTTGCCGTAATTCTTGCCGTAATAGTTACCGCTCTCATCGGCTCCGTTGACATTCTTCAGCTTAATCTCGGGATAAACATCGTTGAGAATGCAACCGCCCATATTGCCGCCGACCTCTCCGATGGTTATAATCGCATCGTTTATGTCTGAAACCGTGACGGTATCCGTCCTGACAACAAGCAGGGTTTTATCCGACATTTTTGCAATATCCGTAACGGAAGAATCCACCGTCATCGGAGCTGTATCAATAATAACAAAATCAGCCTTTTCCTTGGTGGCGCTTATTATTTTTTCAACCTTGCCGTTCTCAATCCAGCGGTGGGAATCGGCATACGGCTTCGTGTTGAGCGCAAGATAAAGAGAGGTTTTCTTGAATTTTCTGAGCCTGAACTCGCTGTATTTGATTTCCTTATTCATCAGCTCGCCAAGCTCATAATACTTTTCGTAATTCTGCTCAAATATTTTATAAAGCGCAGGCTTTTTTGCGTCAAGGTCAAAAAGAACAACTCTGTATCCCCTACTTGCAAGCGAAAGTGCTACATTCGCCGCAACAGTTGATTTTCCCTCATTTTCTGAAACGCTGGTAATCGTAAACACCTTGTCTCCGCCGTGGCTTTTCATTTGCTCAAGCTTTGCGGCAATCTTCTGAAAGCTCTCCGCAAATTTCAGACCGATAAATGCGTTATTATAAACAAGCAATGCTTTTTTCTTCTTTTGCATATAGTCCTGAAGCGTGAGTCTCTTGCTTTCGTGAACAACCGAGCCTAAAAGCTTTGAATCTATCTTTGTCAAAAAAGCCTCTTCATTTTTCACCGTATCCCTCAGGAGAGATATTATAATGATTGCCGCCGCAGAAACCGCAATGCAGACAAGCATAACAATCTTTTTGTTTGCCGTGGTTATTCTGTTTGACGGCGAAAAAGGCATTGACGGCTGCTTAATTACGCCTATTGATGAATTTTCAAAAATGTTATCCGAAATCTCGGGATAAACCTCAAGCACGGCTTTCAAGAGCTTGTAAGCTGTCTGAGGATTTCGGGATGTAACGCTGAGCTCAATCAAATTGGTTTCTGCAAGCACCGTGGCGGAAATGTCGCCGTCAAAGCTGCTGAAGCCCGCCTTTTCGGCAGCCTTTGTCTTCATAAGCTGCTGAACAAAAACATTAGTATAAACATCAGCCATATCGGAGTAAACCGAAACCATGGAGTAGTTTCCGCCCTGCGTATTGCCCTTTGCCGTGACAACAAGGGTTGCGCTCGAAGTGTATTCGGGAGAATAAACACTGTAAGACGCTATGTAAATTCCCATCAAGCCTATAAGTGCAGAGAGAATGATAACCCAGATATTTCTGATTAAGTCCCTTAGCAGGCTGTGCCATTCAATAGTAATTTTATTCTTATCCATAATCTTATTTACCCACCGCAACAATCAGCACCGAATGCCCGCGCAATCCCTCGGCATCGGTTGCAAAATAATGAACCATATAAACTCCCTCTTTGTTGACATCAACGGCAGATTCGGTTTTGACTTCTAAATTCAGAACATTTTCTTCCGCGTCAACAACCTGCTCGATATATTTTTGGGGGTCAATCGCCTGACCCTTTTCAATGTATACAAGATAGTCGGTCAGAACAATGCGGGGTGCGGAAATGCTTCTGTCCTCAACAATAAGCGGGAGCGTAATGGTTGAAGTGTCTCCCTTGCTGTTGGTTACGGTTGCATTGATTGAGAAAACTCCTGCCGCAGAAGGAACATAATCATCCGAGGTTATAATCATACTTTTCGAAATGTTGCCGTCAATGCAATCTCTCGCTCCGAGGGAATTTGAAATATCAATGCTTTCATAGAGCGAATAGCAGATATCGTCATCCATATAGAATTTCGGCGATGTGTAATCTTTATATCGGATTTTCCTTGTAGCCTTTGCAACATGATTATCGCTGTCGCAGACGGCATAAGTAACCTTGCTTACGCCCTTTTCGGTAAACTTTGAAATACTCTCAACAATAACCTTATCCGTGATATCCTTATCCTTTTCGTCAAAAGCCGAAACTCCCGCAAGCAGCTCCTCATCGGTAACCTTGAAGCCGACCTCGAGCATTTCTCCGTCAACGCTGATAACGGGAATGGTGTTATCGGTATGTATTTTCACATTAATATAGAAATAAGAAAAAACCGCAAAGGTGAGAACAAACAGCACGGAAACGGCTATTCTCAGAATTTTCATCATAAATCAACAAACTCCAATACAACTAACTCAGTAAGTTAAAATTTCTTTATTCTCAATAACGAGTCTCGGATTTTCACTCAGCAGAAGCTCCGCATAGTCGGGCGAATATTCCTCGCTCAGCATCTCACGGACATTCGCAAGAAACGGGGTTCGCATATAAGGGCTGTGAGCGTCGCTTGCAACAAAATCCGCAAAACCGTCTGCCACAAGCCGATGAGCCACTCTTTGCGCCTGATAGCCGAAGCTGCCTTTCAGACTGCCTTTATTAATTTGAAGCAAACATCCGATTTCTTTCAGCCGCATTGCCGCGTCATCTTCTTCAAAGACGAATTCATATCTCTCGGGGTGCGCCACAATGGGAACATAGCCGTCCGCTTTAAGACGCCTGAGCATTGCATATGCCGTGCGTGAATTTTCGTAAAAATCGAATTCAACAAGCGGATATCTTGAATTGTTAAGAGTTATAAGCTTGCCCTCCGAAAGAAGCTCCGCAAATCTGCCTGCACAGAATATCTCCTGCCCGCGATAAACCTTTAAGCCTATTCCGTTTTCGGCAAGTGCTTTGTTTATGAGTTCAATCTTTAAGTCAAAATCTGCGCTCCAATGATTTTGGTATAAATCGGGAACATTGCTGTGAGGGGTTGCGACAATCGCGTTTGTCCCTCCCTGCTCGGCAATTCCCGCCATTTTAACGGTTTCCTCAAGGCTGAAAGAACCGTCGTCAACTCCGTATAAAATATGGCAGTGAATATCAAGCATTGAAATCCTCCGAACAAACACTACAAAATCATTTATAATACATTATATTATAGTTTCAACCAAAAATCAACATAATTCTGTCATTTTTACAGTAACCGATTTTTACCAAAAATCGAGTAGCTTTTTACTTTCAAATATATATTTACTTATGAAATTTACAGGCTTATGCTGCTCTTGGAAACAGCTTTTTGATGATATGGTCACCACTCGATATTGTGTGTGAATGATAAAACACAAAGGGGTTGTCGAAATAAGATGAAGAAGCCGTTTTCTTCCGATGCCCGGCGTAGCGAAAAGCCAAATCGAAAAAAACGGCTAAAAAGAAACATTAAATATTGCTATTAACTTTAAATACAATGTTAAAATGGCTTGTATCGGTTTAATTTCCAATACAAGCCATTTTCTTTTTGTCTTCGCTCAGTGCGACAACCCCTTTTAATATTCGGCAGAAAATTTGCTTTAATCAATATCTTTTTACTTTCATCAGCCTTGCGGAATTGATGACCGAGATTATCATTGTGCCGACATCGGCAAAAATTGCCGCCCACATCGGCGCAACGCCTGCTATTCCGAGCGCGATTACTACAAATTTAACCGCAACGGCAAATATGATATTTGCTTTCAGCACTCTCATTGTGCGCTTACTCTGCCATACGGTATCTGCAAGCCTCGACAAAACAGAATTGGTCAGAATTACATCAGCCGCTTCTGCCGCCGCCTGAGTGCCCAGACCCATTGCAACGCCCGTATCGGCAGCCGCAAGCACGGGCGCATCGTTTATCCCGTCGCCTACATATATAACGCCGCGCGCACCCTCTTTTATTTCTTCAAGGGCTTCAAGCTTTTCTCCCGGCAGCAGATTGCTTCTGAAATCGTCAATTCCGCACGCCGAGCAAACCTTTCTCGCCTGCTCTGCGCTGTCGCCCGTTAACATCAGAGAATTCTCTACGCCGAGCTTTCTGAGCTTCCTTACTGTTTCCGCCGCTTCGGGTCGGATTTCGCTTTCAATTTCTATCGCACCCGCCGCCGTGCCGTTAAGAGCAACATAAACGGGAGCCTTGGGCAGAGCCGAAATGTCAACGCCGTTTTGATTCATCAGCCTTTCGCCGCCGCAGAGTATTATGCCCTCGGGGGCGTTTGCCTGCGTTCCGCCTCCCGCAGTTTCGGAATAATCGGAAACCTCGCGCACATCCGTTTCGCCGTTTGCGGCAACTATTGCCTTTGCAATCGGGTGTGTTGAATAGTATTCGCATTTTGCGGCAAGAGAAAGAATCTGCTTATCCGCGAAGCCCTCGGCGGCGTATATTTTGCCGACTTTAAGCTCGCCCGTAGTCAGAGTGCCCGTTTTATCGAAAACAACGGTATCAGCAGAAGCAAGGGATTCGATATATCGGCTGCCTTTGATTATCATTCCGTTTTTTGCCGCCGCACCCATTGATGAAAAGAACGCAAGCGGAGCCGAAAGCACCACGGCGCACGGGCAGGAGGCAACAAGCAGAATAAGGCTGCGGTATATCCAGCTTCTCCAATCCCCCGTTATGAGCGAGGGCACAACGGCAATAATGACCGCCGCGGCAATAACTGCGGGAGTGTAATATTTTGCAAATTGAGTAACCGCGCGCTGTGCATCGCCCTTTTTGGCGGCGGCTTCTTCAACCATTTCGGCAATTCTTGCGGCGGAGGACTGCTCTTTAACCGCAGTCGCCTTGATATAAAGCGTGTTTTCGCCGTTAATCATTCCGCTTGAAACCGCTGAACCCTCCGACACCTCAACAGGCATACTTTCACCCGTGAGCGCCGAAGCGTCAACGCTGCCCGAGCCTTTAACTACCGTGCCGTCAACGGGCAGAATTTCATGCGGCAAAACGGCAACCGTATCTCCTATATTAACATCATCGGCGTCAACGCTCTTGTAACTGCCGTCGGGCATAACAAGATTGGCGGTATCGCTGACTATTCCGAAAATCGCTTCAATGGATTTTCTGCTTTTATCCTCGGCATAATCCTCCATAAGCTCGCCAACTCTGAAAAGCACCGCTACTACCGCCGCTTCAAAGAATTCACCGATAAAAAACGCCGCTATAACCGCGATAACAAGCAGAAGAGATTCATTGATTTTAAACTTTGACAAAGCCTTTACCGCATCTGCAAACACGGGCAGACCGCTGATAAGCATAGCCGCCGTGAGCATCAGCTTACCCGCCGTTTCGCTTATAAAAGGCAGAAATGAAGCCGCAATCAGCAAGGCGCTGAAAATGACAACGATTATGGGCAAAAGCTTTCCCTTTTCTTCTTTTTCGTGGCAATGCCCGCAGGAACAAACCTCTATTTTTTCTCCGCAATGTCCGTCATGGCAATGCTCGCCGTGCTTACTCATAAAATCACATCCTTACTTATGCAGTATATGCTCAAGACCTGCTTCGAGTATTTCTCTTACATGGTCGTCATCAAGCGCGTAATAAACGGTTTTGCCCTCGCGCCTGGGTCTGACAAGCCCCGAGGAGCGCAGTATGCGAAGCTGATGGGAAACCGCACTCTGCCCCATATTCAGATGCTCCGCAAGATGCAAAACGCACATTTCGCCGCCGGTCAGCGCGGTTAAAATTCTTATCCGCGTGCTGTCGCCGAAAACCTTAAAAAGCTCCGATAAATCATAGAGTACCTCAATATTCGGCTCCTCGGACTGATTTATCGCATCGCAAATATGCCCTTTTTTGACAGCATTTTCATTCATTGCCTGTTTCATCCTTTCAACATATGAACATATATTCATTTGTTGGTTGTATTATACACCCGTATTTTCGTCCTGTCAAGACAAAAAACTCATTTTTCAGCATAAATAACGATAAATTTCTTTGCGGGCGATTGACTATTGTGCAAAAAATATATATAATATATTAAATTATAGTTTTAGGAGCTGTCTATGAAAAGAACCGTTATTATTTTTATCTCTCTGCTCTTTATTCTCTCCGCCTGCGGCGGCAAAGAAAGCAAAGATAACAAAGAAAATACTTCCGCCTCAACAATCGCGGAGTCGGAAGTTGCCGCATTTGTGGGCGAGGGTCAGATGACTGTTTTGAGAACCCTGATAAACTCAAACGCATTTTTCGTAAACGATGTTTATGTTGCTTCTCATCTGCCCGTTGATAAATCGGCTGCCGTCAACAACGCAAACGGAACTTTTGCTCCCGTTATATCGGATAAAATCAAAACATATTCCGACCTTTCGGATATGCTTAAAGCAACATACACGGCTCAGACCGCCGAAAAAATACTAAGCGAGCAAAAATATCTTGAAATTGACGGAAAACTATTTTTTAATATGAAATATGATACCGAAAGCGATAACAAGCTTGATTGGAGCAATTTTGACTTTAAGGTCATGAGCGTTACCGATGAAAAAATTGTGCTTGACATTTCGGTTAAAGACAGCAAAGGAAAAGCCGTCACGCTGACTGCAACGGCAGTTAATGAAAACGGGAATCTCCGCCTTGACGGACTTTTCTGCTGACAGAAAGGAGACAGAATTTATGAGCAGCTTACGGACACAGTGGTTCGAGAAAATCAACAAAGACTGCCCCCTTCCCGAATATCCCCGCCCGCAGCTTGAAAGAAAAAGCTGGCTTTGCCTCAACGGTGAATATGATTACGCCGTTACCGACTCGCAGGCAGACAAACCTCAAAGCTATGGCGGAAAAATTACCGTTCCGTTTTCAATCGAATCTGCCGCTTCGGGAGTTAACAAGGCGTTGAAGCCCGAAGAAAGGCTCTGGTATCGCCGGTTTTTCTCAATTCCCGATGAATTTGCAGGCAAGAGAATACTGCTCCACTTCGGCGCGGTTGACTGGCAGTGCAGCGTGTGGGTGAATTCCGTTTTAATCGGAGAGCATACAGGCGGCTACAATCCGTTTTATTTTGACATTACCGACGCTCTTGTTCAAGGCGAAAACGAGCTTGTTGTTAAAGTGTTTGATCCGTCCGACTCGGGGCATCAACAAAGAGGCAAGCAAGTGTTAAAGCCCGTCGGCTTCTGGTACACGGCTACATCGGGAATTTGGCAGACGGTTTGGCTTGAGCCTGTTAATTATTGCAGGATAGAAAGCCTGCGACTGACGCCCGACATTGACGGCGGAGTTTTAAAAATCAAAGTCAACCACACCTGCGAATGCGGCGGCAAAATATTTGCCGAGGTGCTTGACGGCGAAAAAACGGTTTTCAGCGGCGAAATTAACGCAGAGGATAAAATCCCCGTTCCCGACGCCAAGCTGTGGAGCCCCGAAAATCCTTTTCTTTATACTCTGAAGCTCACGCTTGACTGCAACGGAGAAAAGGACGTGGTTTCAAGCTATTTTGGAATGAGAAAATTCTCAATAGTTAAAGATTCCTCGGGAATTCCCCGCCTTGCGCTCAACAACAAGCCTTATTTCCAGCGCGGACTGCTCGACCAAGGCTATTGGCCTGAAAGCCAGCTTACGCCGCCGAGCGACGAGGCAATGATATTTGACATTCAAAAAATGAAAGAGCTTGGCTACAATATGCTCAGGAAGCACATCAAAGCCGAGCCGCTGAGATGGTATTACCATTGCGACCGCCTCGGAATGTTGGTTTGGCAGGATATGATAAGCGGCGGTCAGTATATCGGAAATATCCTTGCGGGAGTTCTTCCCAACATCAACATACATATAAAGGATAACAAATACCGTGCTTTCAAGCGCGGCAAGCCCGAATGGCGCGAGGAATTCCGCGGTGAGCTGTTCGGAATGATTGATAATCTTTACAACAGCGTTTCAATCTGCTGCTGGGTTCCGTTTAACGAGGGCTGGGGTCAGTTTGACGCAAAAGAAATCGCGCTGAGCATAAAAGAATATGACACAACCCGATTTGTTGACCACGCCAGCGGCTGGCACGACCAGGGCGGACCCGATTTCAAGAGCGTGCATAAATACATTCTGCCCGTCCATGCTCCTACAAAATTCAGAACGGCAGGCAGACCCTATGTTTTGAGTGAATACGGCGGTTACAGCTGGAATATCAAAGACCACGCTTGGAATGCACGCCGCTCCTTCGGCTACATAATGTTCGGCAGCCGCGAAAAGCTTTCAAAAGCCTATAAGCGCCTGCACGAGCGGCAAATAATCCCGCTGATTAAAAAGGGTCTTTGCGCCACGGTTTATACGCAGGTCAGCGATGTTGAATTTGAGGTGAACGGCATTTACAGCTATGACCGCGAAGTGTTGAAATTGGATAAAGACACCGTTATAAAAGTAAATGAGAAACTGAAATTTTGAGAAACATTGTGAGAAATAACAGAAGTTGCAATCTTTAATGAGAAAACGGTGACTTTATGAAAACTGACTTAAACGCAAGAACACGACTGCTGTGCCTTGTTGAAATAATGACAATGTTTTCCGATGAGCAAAACATACTTTCTGTCAGCGAAATAATTGAAAAATTAAAGGAATACGGTTATAATATTTCAAAAAGAACGCTGATGTCAGATATAAAAGCCGTTAATGAAACGGCATTAAAAATAATCAGCGTAAGCAAGCCGAAAAAGGGCTATTATCTGGCAAAACCTTATTCTCAGCTTGCAGTTCATCTGATAATAGAGGCAGCTTATTCTTCCGATACTCTTTCGGACAGCGATGTTGAATACATTATAAATTATTTGCACAAAACCACCTGCCTGCCATTGCTTGACTTGATTCTTGACACTACGACAAACTTTAATTACTTTTCTCCGAAGCGCGACATCTCAACAGACGCACTTCACAGCCTAAGGCTTGCAATTAAAGAAAAGAAACGGGCGGTGCTTATGGTTTCAAGGCTTATTCCGGGCGACCGTTTTTCCACGGCGGAGCAGCTTGAAAGCGTGGTTGTGAACCCGATAAGAATTGTCATTTCATCAGGCTTGGCATCTTTGATATTTACGCGGGCGATTACGCCGAAGAAGGCTGAATTCATCAATCTGCCCCGAATACGCTCGGCAGAGCTGATTAACGAAAAATCCGCAGAATTCAGCGGAGATATCAGAAGCGCGGTAAACTATTTTGACGGCAGAAAATCAAAGGCAAGCATGATTACGACCGATTGGGTATTTCTGCGATTCAAGAGCGAATATATCGAGCTTGTTGAAAATCACTTTTCTTCCCCCGTTCAGTTCCGAAAGGATGAAAATGACTACTACTGTGCAAAGGTATTCGCCGTTATCAACAGCACTCTCGTGGGCTGGCTGTTAATACACAGCGATAAATTTGAGATAATATCTCCGAGCTGGCTGAAAGAAATGTTCCAAGAAAAATTAAAAAATCCCGAAATGGGTTAAAAAGGAGTAATTTCCATGAATAAGAAATTTAACAAAAAGCTTTTTGCGCGCCTGATTTCTGCGGCGCTCATTATCGTTATGATTTTCTCTTTATCCGCCTGTAAAAAGGACGAAGGGAAAGCTCCCGAAAGTGAAATAAAGCTTCCCGATAAGAAGGTTGCAATTCTTGTAGCTCCCGAGGCACAGTATCCCGAGGATTACAAAGCCGCCGCAGAGCTTGCAAATGAATATTCAGGCAAAATTGTTGTTAAAGAATATTCCGACAGCCGGGTTCTCAAAGCGGGCGACCCGCAGATAATGACCCTTTCAAAAGAGCTTGCGGGCGACAGCGAAATCGGAGCGATAATTTATGCCAGAGCAACACAGTTCACATCAAATGCAATCAATGCGGCAAAGAGCATAAACCCCTCGCTTGTTACCGTTTGCATCGAGCCTGAGGAATCGGTTGAAAAGCTTTCCGCAATTTCCAATCTTGTTCTCTGCGCCGATTGGAGCAAAGCGGCTTCCGATATCGTTTCAGCCGCAAAAGAGCAGGGAGCAAAGTATTTCGTTGTGTTCTCTCACAACCGCCATCTGAGCGAAAACCCGATGATTTCCGCTGAAAACGCCGCAATCAAAGCCGCCTGCGCCGAGCAGGGACTTACCTATGTTTATGAAAGCTCTTATGACCCGATTTATTCAGGCGGAATTAAGACTGCCAAGCAGTTCATTAAAGAAGCAGTAACAAGGCTTGCCGCGAACAAAAAAATTGAGGGAAGCGATGTAGCGCTCTTCTCAACCGACAGCTCCGTTCAGTCAACGCTCGTCGAAGTTGCAGAGTCCAACGGAATGATATATGTCTGCCCCTCCTTCCCCACCGCATATAACGGCTTGGGAGAAGCTTATGAAATTGCAATGCCCGAAAAGATAAACGATGTTGACAAATATCTTGCCGCCGCAAAAACCGCTCTCAAGGACAGTAAGGGAAGATTCAGCGCTTATAAATTCCCGCTTGCTTCAACAATGCTTCGCGGCGCGCTTCACTGCACCTTTGATTTGCTCAACGCAACCGCAACAAGCGAAAATCTTTCCGAAAAAGTAACCGAAAGGCTGACGGCGGCTGCCGCTAACGACGCTTTCACCGTATCTGCCTATAATTCCGCACTTAACAATGTTTTCGCCGCCTATTGCCCCGGCTTTGAGAAAATCAAATAATAACGGATAATAACATTAAAACCGACGAACCGGTGTGATACCGATTCGTCGGTTTTTTGCAAAAAATCGGCGCATACCGTGCTGAACACCCGATATGCGCCGTAGACTATCTTATTTTGTTCCGAAAATTCTGTCACCCGCGTCACCGAGACCGGGAACAATATATCCGTGGTCATTCAAATGGTCATCAAGTGCACCGACAAAGATATCAACATCGGGATGTGCCTTTTGAAGAGCCTCCAAGCCCTCGGGAGCGGCAATAATGCACATAAACTTAATATCCTTGGGGCTGCGCTTCTTGATCTGAGTTATGGCGTCAATCGCAGAGCCGCCTGTTGCAAGCATGGGGTCAAGAACGATTACTTCACGCTCCTGAATATCTGCGGGGAGCTTGCAGTAATATTCAACGGGCATAAGAGTCTGAGGGTCGCGGTAAAGACCGATGTGACCAACTCTTGCCGAGGGAACGAGCGCAAGAACGCCGTCAACCATGCCGAGACCTGCTCTGAGAATGGGTACGAAAGCAAGCTTTTTGCCTGAAATAACCTTTGTCTTTGCAACCGCAACGGGAGTTTTGGTTTCAACCTCTTTGAGAGGAAGGTCTCTTGTTGCCTCATAGCACATAAGCATTGCTATTTCGCCGACAAGATTGCGAAACTCCATTGAACCTGTTTTCTCATTTCTGAGAAAAGTCAGCTTGTGCTGGATCAGAGGGTGATCCATAATTGTTACCTTTGCCATAAAATACGACCTCCGAATATATTTAATTTCTGTTTTCAATATCTGCTATCTGTGCAATTCTTCTTGCGTGGCGTTCCTCTCCGCTGAAAGGAGTGTCAAGGAAAATATCAACAAGCTCCATTGCTTTTTCGGGAGAAACAACTCTGCCGCCCAGGCAAAGAATATTTGCGTCATTGTGGCGCCTTGTCATTTCAGCCGAGAACAAATCGGAACAGCAAGCCGCGCGGATACCGCGAACCTTATTTGCCGCCATTGAAATACCGACGCCCGTTCCGCAAAAAAGCAAACCGAGCTCACACTCGCCGCTTGCAACGGCGCGGGCGGTTTTTTCTGCATAAACCGCATAATCAACCGAATCCTCGGAATAGGTTCCGTAATCCTTGTATTCGATTTTTCTTTCGTCAAGATGCTTGATAATCGCCTGCTTGAGTTCAAAGCCGGCATGGTCGCAGCCCAATGCAATCATAGTTCGTTTTCTCCTTTTCAGAAATCAGCTTTTCTTTAATTTAAGCTCTCGCTCCGCCTGAGGAGGTCTGAGATAGACCGGAACAAGCAAAGCGGAATCATTAAATAACTCCGTATTTGAAAAAGCAGCAAGCGCCGTGCCGAAAGCCCGTTGATACCTGCGGTTCTCGCCCGCAAGCACGGCATTCGGAAGCTTTCCGCCGAGAGCAGCAAAGCAAAGCTCCGCTCCGTCGCCCGCAAGATATATTTTTTCGCCGTAATTTGAAAGCTCGGCGCACAAATCGTCAATCGAAACCGCCTTGTCATCACAAATGCGGATAACCTTTGAAGCCTCGCATCGAAACAGCGCGGTATAAACCTGATTGCAACGCGCATCCATTGAAGCGCAGACAATGCAGTTTTCATCGGTAAAATTATAAGCAATCGCTTCAAGAGTTGATATTCCCGCGCAGGGCTTTCCGTTACTCAAAGCAAGCCCTTTTACGGCGGCAACGCCTATTCTGATGCCCGTAAATGACCCGGGACCCGCGTTAACGCAAAAAGCGTCAATATCATCAATGCTCATATCCGCCTGAGAAAGAGCGTTATCAACCATCGGCATAAGAGTTCGGCTGTGGGTCAGACCTGCGTTAACAAAACATTCGCTTATAAGCCGCCCATCCTGCGCTACCGCGGCGCTCGCCGCCCTCGCAGAAGAATCAACCGCCAATATTTTCAAGTGCTTCAGCTCCAATAATTTCAATATTTCTTTCGTTTGGATTTTCCGTTTTGGTTATTTCAACCCTGATGCAGTTTTCGGGAAGAACGGCTTCGATATTTTCGCTCCATTCAATAATCAGGACTGCGCCCTCATCAAGATAATCGAAATATCCCGTTGAATAGAGGTCGTCCCACCCTGAAATGCGATACATATCAAAATGATAAAGAGTTTTATCTTTTCCCCTGTATTCATTAACCAAGGCAAATGTAGGGCTGCTGACATCGCAGTCAATCCCCATACCCTTTGCAAAGCCGCGGGTAAAAGCAGTTTTGCCCGCTCCGAGCTCGCCGAACATTGCAACAACCTGCGGTTGAGAAATGCTTTCGCCGAGCAAAAAGCCTATTTTTTCTGTTTCAGCCGCGCTTTCGGTTTTATAAATTGCCATACTGCACCACCTTATGCAATTATATCACATAAGCATCTGCTTTTCAACAAAAACATAGCGTTTGGAGCAAAAAAATTACCGACTTCAACCAAAGCCGGTAATTTTATTCTCACCCGCTATGCGGGAAGTGAACAGACAAGCTCGCAGATATCCTTATAGAATTTCCTTAATTTAATCGGGTCATAGAAAACGCCCATATAATCCGTGTGGTCCATTGATTCAACAACGGGCATAACATTCCAGACGCCCTTTTCAACACAGTCCGGGTTAAAATCCGTGTGTGCTTCACCCTCGGGATACATTGCCGACCCCTGAGTGCTGACTATGCCGTCATTAAGCCGCCAGCTCTCATCTGCGGGGACTCCTCCCTGCCCCGGGCCGTCATAGGCGCAAATTTTTGGAGAGGTGGTTAAAAGAAACAGAGGATTCATCGTAGGCTCGGGATAAAGCTTGCCCGTAACGGGGCTTTCAAAAACACATTCCGATGAATAGGAAAAATAGTAAACATCATCAAGCATTTTTATTTTTTCGTTAGCCTGCGCAGCACCTTTTAATGTGAGGTCATAATATGCGGAATCCTCGGAATTCATCATTTCATTGATAAGCTCAATGCTGAATTCGCCGTCAAATCCGTCAGCGGGACAGTCGGTAAAGCCAAACTGCTCAAGCTGAATATCCCAAATCGGGCGCAGAGGAGTGTTGTCGATCACACCCCAAATATAATAGAACGAATGAAGCATCATATTAATGAAAGCATCGTTTTCTCTGTCAGCGGCAAGAGAGCCGTTGTGAGGAGCGGAAAGAGTTGTAATCGAATGAATATATTCGCCCTTGCCTCCCTTAAAGAAATCGGAGGCATCGCTGCACGCGGCGGCTTCTTCGGGAACGCCGTATTCAAGAATTGAAGCAAACATACGGATTGTAACCCCGCCCATACTGTGACCTACCAGATTGATTTTTATTATATCGCCGTTTTCGTCGGTCTGACCGAAGGTCGGGCAAAGAGGCTCGTCATATGTTCTGCCGAACCTTGAATGACCGTATTTTTCGGAATGTGCTTTGCCGTAATCAACGGTTGTTCCCGTAAGCTGAGCGTAAAGCTCACACGCTCTGTCCCACGCGGAGGAAGCACCGCCGACGCTCGCCGCATAAATATCGTAGCCCTGTTTTTCGAGATATTTCGGAACACTTCCGCCGGTTGTCCCCCAATAGGGCATAAATTTGTCAACTCCCTGACCTTCGCCCCAGCCCATAAGCCCGTGAACGAAAACGAAGGGATAATCGGTGCCCTGCTCTTCACTGCCCGCAAACGCCGCGGCAGAAAATGAAAATAAAGCGATAACAAAGCTGATAAACACCGCAAAAGCTTTTTTGAACATTATAACGCCCCCTTTTTTGAAATAATAACATATCATATAATTTTTGTCAAACTTTAAACAGACAGCAAAAAAATACACTCGGTTTTAAAGTCAAAACCGAGTGTAAAATCTGATTAATCTTCAAATCTGTCAACGAGAGCATTTACCATATCGGGAACATTGGTGATAATGCCGTCAACGCCGCAGGCAAGCATTCTGTTGACGGTATCGGGCTTGTCAACCGTCCACACATTAATCCCGATGCCGTTATCGTGAAGATTTTTAACATATTTTTTGCTGACAAAGCAGTAATGCGGATGAAGATAATCCGCCTTTATCTCCTTTGCAAAATCAACATAGCTGAAAATCATTTTCTGAAATGCAATCTTTCTGTCGGGGCTGTAAAGAAAGCCGGTTTTGCACTTCGGGTCAATTCTCTTGCACTCAACAAGCAGCTCAGGGCTGAAGCTTGAAATCAAAAGCTTATCAAAAAGTCCGTGTTCCTTAACGGCGGAAATTGTTTTTTCAACAATATCCTTTTCGCCGCTGAGCGGAGTTTTAAGCTCGATATTCATTATCTCGATATCGGCGGTTTCACACAGGGTGAGAAATTCATCAAGAGTCGGGATTTGAGTGCCCTTGAATTTTTCATGGAAATATGAGCCGAAATCATAGCAGCGAAGCTCCTCGAGCGTTTTTGAGGATATCTCTCCCTTGCCGTCTGAGGTTTCGTCGATTGTGTAATTGTGGCAAACAACGGGAACGCCGTCCGCAGACATATGGACATCGGTTTCAAATCCGTCAACGCCGATTTCAAGCGATTTCTCAAAAGCGGGTATTGTGTTCTGCGGAGCCTGCTTGTTGGCTCCTCTGTGTGAAATTACCTTGCAGTCAGACATTTCTATCACCTTTCAATAAATAACTCATTCAAAAAGAGTGCATCCGGTTTCTTTGAAGTTTTTTATCATTTCATCAGCCTTTTCCCGGCTTAAACCGAAATAAGCGCAAAGGCAGTCAATGCACATAAACTCTTCCGCTCCGCGGTTGACCATTTTCTTGTGAAAACCTATATCGTCTCTGCGAAGCTCTTTATTGCACGATATACAGCGGCTCATTTTGTCAGCTTGCCGATAAACACCGCGCAGTCATGCGCTTTGACGGGGAATCGCATAAACTCCTTTTTAACTCCTATGCTTTCGTTTGTGAAAGCGTCCGTAAGTTCAAGACCGAAGCCCGAGGAAGCAGTGATGCCGATATCCTCAAAATAAAAATTGCATGAACCGTCATCCTCGCCCATATTGACAAACATTATTGCAACCTCGTTGTTTGACAGAAGCTTTGCAAACACCTTGCATTTACTGTTTTCGCCGTTAACAAGGAAAGCGGGTCTGCCTTCTTCGTCCTGATTAATTCTGATGAGGTTTTTATTTTTAACGAGAGCGAGCATATCGTCGCTGAGAGTTCTGATATCGCCTCCGAGCATCAGCGGCGCGCTGAACATACACCAAACCGCAAACTGCGTTTTATACTCGGTGTCATTGCAGCCCGTTGAGCCGACATTGCCCTTGCCGTACATACCGATTGTAAGCATATCGATATCGTTAAAGCAACCGGGCGCGGAATAAGCAAGATTATCAATCTGGCTCATTGAAATATCGCGCATTGAAGCAAAGGAATCGTTGATATCGCCCGTTGAGCGATACATATGAGCGCCTGCGGAGCGAATCCATGTTGACACATCGTCGCTTCCCCAATTACATGCGGAGAAAAGAATTTCTCTGCCGCAGGCTTTAAGAGCCATGCCCATTCTTCTGTAAAGATTAGGACCGTCCGCCGAAACGGGCTTAAAGCAGAAATCATATTTCAGAAAATCTGCGCCGTATTCGGCGAAGGTCTGAGCGTCGAGAAATTCATGGTCATAGCTTCCGGGATAATTATCGCAGGTTCTTGTGCCCGCGCAGGAATACATACCGAATTTCAGCCCCTTTGAATGAACATAGTCGCTGACTGCCTTCATTCCGTTGGGGAATTTGATTTTATCGGGCACAATCTTGCCCGTTTCGGGGTCTCTCTCCCTTTCGCTCCAGCAATCATCAATAACAAGATATTCATAGCCTGCGTCAAGCAAGCCCTTTTCAACCATAGCATCCGCCGTTTCCTTAATAACCTGCTCATTGATGTTTCTGCCGAAGGTATTCCATGTATTAAATCCCATGGGAGGTGTTTTTGAAAGCATAATATTTCTCCTCTATTTTCTTATTCAAACAGATATACTCTTGTTTCATAGGGCTTTGTCATAAAGCTGTTGAGCGTGTTGTCTGCGACCTCATAGTTGGAAAGAACGAGCTTGCCCTTGCTCAGGTCAAAGCCTGCGGGAGCAGAGAAGCAAACGGGCTGCTCAACAAAGGAGTTGATAACGAGCATCCTCTTGCCCTCGTAATTTCTCTCATAGACAAAAAGCTTTCTGCTGTTCTTATAATGCAGCTTAAAGTCGCCGTAAATGCAAACCTCATTTTCCTTGCGGAATTTGAGAAGCTTGCGGTAATAGTTAAGGATTGAGTTTTCGTCCTTTTCCGCCGCTTCAACATTAACCTCGGTGTAATTCTGATTAATATAGAACCAAGGCTCATCGGCGGTTGTGAAGCCCGCGTTTTTGCCGCCCGTCCACTGAACGGGAGTTCTCGCATTGTCACGCGAAGCATACATGGCGGTTTTCATTGTGAACTTATGGGAGAAACCGAGCTTTCTGAAAAGCTTATATGTATCCTTTGCCTGAACATCCTTATACATATCTATCTCGGGCAGGCGGATGCTCGTCATTCCGATTTCCTGACCCTGATAGATAAACGGAGTTCCGCTCTGGCAGATATACATTGTTGCAAGCATTTTGCCGCTCTCAACCCTGTATTTTTCATTGCCGTAGCGGCTGATTATTCTGGGCTGATCGTGATTTTCAATGTAATTTGCATTCCAGGCAATGCCATAAAGCTTTGTCTGCCAATTATTATATACTCTTTTGAGCTTTCTGAGGTTGAAAGGCGTGTGAATCCAACCAATCATAAAGCAATCTGCTTCCATATGCTGGAAGTTAAACATCATATTGAGCTTCTGACCCGCGCCCTCTTTGATAAATCTCAAAGCAAGCTTCGGGGTCATCATGGGAGCTTCGCCGACTGTCATGCAGTCATACTGATCTGTTACCTCGCGGAATTCGCCGAGATATTTATCGAGGTTGGGGCCGCATTTATAATGCTCCATGCCGCAGGCGGCGGGAATCGGGAAGCCGTTAGGAAGCCCCTCTTTTTTGGAAATAAAGGTTATAACATCCTCGCGGAAGCCGTCAACACCCATATCGAGCCAAAAACGGATTATGTCTTTTATTTCCTCGCGCACCTTGGGGTTATCCATATTAAGGTCGGGCTGTTCCTTGCAGAAAAGGTGGAGATACCATTCGTCAAGGTTTTCGTCATATTCCCAGCCCGGGCCGGTAAATGTTGAAAGCCAGTTATTAGGAGGCTTTTTGCCGTTTGGCTTTTTACCCTTGCGCCAGAAATAATAGTCGTGATAAGGATTGTCTTTGCTTTTTTTGCTCTCGATAAACCATTGATGCTCGTCTGAGGTGTGGTTGATAACCAAATCCATTATAACTTTAAGTCCCTTGGCATGAGCGGCATCAAGCAGCTCCTTGAACTCTTCAAGAGTTCCGTATTCGGGATTTATTGATTTATAGTCGGCAATATCATAGCCGTAATCGTGCTGAGGAGATTTATAAAGGGGCGAAAACCAGATGGCGTCAACGCCGAGGCTCTTGATATAATCGAGCTTTTCCATAACACCCTTTATATCGCCTATTCCGTCGCCGTTGCCGTCATAAAAGCTTCTGGGCCAGATTTGGTAAACGGACATTTCCTTATACCAACTCTTTTTGATTTCTGCCATTCAACTCATCCTTTCATCAATAGACTGCGCTGCGCTCAGGCAGCGGGAATTTCTGAGGAAACATCATCGGAAACAACGGTGGTCTGACCCGCCGTTACCGTTATATCAAAGCTTGAAACAACATTATTGTCTGAATCAAGCAACTGCACCGCACCGCTCCCCTCGGGAGCAACAAACGAATAAGTTCCGTCTGAAAATACAGTATGCGAAACTCCGCCGTATAATACTTCCGCAACGGCCTGATTATCGGTTTTACCCTCAACCGTGCCGACGGAGTAAGTTCTTCTTATTGCTTCTTCAACAGCAAGCTTGGCGTTAACCAAAGGATACTCTTGCAAGTCAACACTATGAATATATGTTATATCATTATTAATCTGTGCAACCTTGTCGCTTGAAGTGCAAACGATTTCCTTAACCTGACTCCCTTTAAAGGACGGATTAACCGACCAGACAAGCGACGCAACGCCCGTTACAATCGGGGCGGACATTGACGTGCCCGACATATCCTGATAATCGGAGTTGATTGAACAGCTGTAAACATCTTTACCGGGAGCCGATATATCTACGGAAGAACCGACATTTGAAAAATCCGACTGTACAAATTCAGTTTCATTATATACCTCGGCGCTGCCGACGATTATAATTCTGTCAAGAATTTCCTGAGCCGACACGGAATTGAAGCCCGTAAATATGTTACCGCTGTTGACTGCACAGAAATATCCGTTATTTTCGGCATCTAAGGGATTTCCGAAAAAGTCGCCGTTGCCTGCGGACTGAACGGCAACAAAGTCATAGCCCTTTGAAAGCAAGGACGACATCATCAGAGAAAGCGCCATGGGAGCATAAAGCCTTTCATCTATCGCCGATGAATTTGAAGTTTTTGAAGCAGAGGTTCCGAGTGAGAAATTAATTACCTTTGCTCCCGCTTTTACAAGAGCGGAAAATCCGAAGAAAATAGCAAGATCGGCATTCCAATACTGGAGAAAATCGGGCATCCAGTCAATGCAAATCATCTGAGAATTTTCGCAAATTCCCGAAATGCCGACGCCGTTATTCTGCCTTGCTCCGATTATGCCCGCAACATGAGTTCCGTGAGAATCGGGAGCGTTTCTGCCCGCAAGCCTGCTGTTTGGGAAAGATATTTTACCCGCAAGCTCGGGGTGGTCAAGCTGAAAGCCCGCATCGGCAATGCCGATATTGATTTTGCTGAAATATGATGAATAGTCCCACGCCTGGCGGGCACAGATTGCTTCAAGCCACCAATTATTTCCGCCGGGCTTCTTTTCGTCCCAGACAACCAAGTTTTCGCTGTCATTTCCGAAAGTGTCATTGGGAGTCATATTTTTATCGGTCTTATATGCCAAAACGGGCATTGCAAGCGCAACTCCGTCCTTTTCACAGATGCTCTTGCATTTCTCAACCGTTTCGTTATAGGTCATATCTGGATATCTTATAACATAGATATCCGCAGGTGCGCTCCATCCGACAAGAGTGCCCGAGCACGATTTGAAAAGAGCACGCTTTTCAAAAAAGCTCATCTCTCCGTCAATAAAAACCGCAATTTTATTCTTAACATATGCGGTATCTTCGTCAAGCTCAACAACATCGGAGTCCTTAATTTCATTGAGAAAATCCGCTTTGATAGCCTGTGCCGTGAGCGGCAGACCGAATATCATTTCGGAAACACTGTCAATTACGCTGTTAAGCGACGAATAAGCAACACCGGTTGCCGAAATCAAAAAAGACATAATAACGGAAATAATTCTGTTTAACACTCCTCAGTTCTCCTTTATTTTTCTTTTATTCTTACCGAGAAACACCTCGGTCGGTACCTGTGTAAACACTATGGCAATGAACATAACAAGACAGCCGAAAAGCTCGCGGTGCGACAGGCTCTGATGAAGAATGAGCCAGCCGAAAATAACCGAGAAAACGGATTCAAGGCAAAGGAGAAGCGATGCAACCGCGGGTTCGGTATATTTTTGACCGAATATCTGAGCCGTAAAAGCAACGCCGCAGCTCATAATGCCCGCATAAAGAAGCGGGACGGCGGCGCCCGTTATTTCGCTGATTTTGGGCTCTTCAAAAATAAACATACATATTACGGAAAAAGTACCCGCAACAAAAAACTGAGCGCACGAAAGCGCAACATTATTAACCTTTTTGCAGAAATAATCGATAACGAGAATATGAACCGCAAATGCAACGGCGCATAAAATGGTGACAAATTCACCCATACCGACCGAAAAGCCGCCCTTGGGTATGCTCAGAAAATAAAGACCGACAACG
This sequence comes from Acutalibacteraceae bacterium, assembly GCA_051881535.1. Lineage (GTDB taxonomy): Bacteria > Bacillota > Clostridia > Oscillospirales > Acutalibacteraceae > CAG-177. The sequence goes on from JBJEQB010000043.1 coordinate 105,604, forward strand.
CCGAGGCAAACGCCTATCCAGACATTAAAGCGTGCTTTTTGTTTAAGAAAAATGCCTATTACGGGCACAAGAACCATATAAAGGGCGGTTATGAAGCCGACCTTGCCGACCTCGATATAATTAAACGCATACTGCTGAAGATTGCCGCCGATAAAAAGCGGAATTCCGCAGCACAGACCGCCTATAAAAACATCTTTCAGCGGGAAGCTTTTTTTCTCACCCGCGGGAAGACGGGAATTTTCTTTTTTAAAGCTGATTATTACGAGCGGTATCAGAACAATGCCTCCGAGCAAAGTTCTCAGACCGTTAAAAGTGAATGTTCCTATGCTTTTGCCCTCATTCTGCGCCACGAAGGAGAGCCCCCATATAACAGCGGCGAGAATACAATAAAAAGGGCCGAGAATCTTATCCTTGCTTTTAATATTTATCACTCCAAAACTGCGGAAACGGAATATCCGATTATTGCAAAAACCGCCCACAGAAAAACTGCGGGCGGTGAAAAAACAAAATATTATTCGGCTGCTTCTTCTGCCGCTTCCTCAGCTGCGGGAGCTTCCTGAGCCTCTGCCTCGGCGGGAGCATCTTCTGCCGCCTCGTCTTCGTCCTTCTCAATGAGAGCACGGATTGAAAGGCTGACGCGCTTCTTATCAAAGTCAATAGCGGTGATTTTGCAGGTTACCTTTTCGCCAACCTTGAGAACATCCTGCGGCTTGCTGATATGGCGGTCAGCAATCTGAGAAATATGAATAAGACCGTCAATACCGGGGATAACTCTTGCGAAAGCGCCGAAGGTGGTCATACCGACAACCTCTGCCTCAATAACCGTTCCCTCGGGATAGTTCTTTCTGAGGATTTCCCAAGGATTATCCTCGTCCTTTCTGTAGCCGAGAGAAATCTTTCTGTTTTCAGCGTCAAGAGCCTTTATGTAAACATCGACTTCCTGACCGATTGAGAATACCTCTGAGGGATTCTTAATGCGCTTCCATGACATTTCGGAAATGTGAACCATTCCGTCAACGCCGCCGATATCAACGAATGCGCCGTAATTTGTCATTGATTTAACAACGCCTGTATATTTCTGACCAACCTCTGCCTGTGCCCAGAATGCGTCTGCAGCTTCCTTCTTCTCATCCTTAAGGACGGAACGGATTGAGCCGACAGCTCTTCTGCGCTGCTTGTTAACTTCGATGATGCGGAACTTAACGGTCTTCTTCAGGAGCTCCTCAAGAGGCTCGTCGCGGCGCTCTGTTGCAAGCGAAGCGGGGATGAAAACGCGCACGCCGTTTGAAACGACGAGAACGCCTCCTTTGATAACCTCTGTTACGGTGCCCTCGAGAATTCTGCCGTCTTCTTCGGCATCAATGATGTCTACCCATGCTTCCTGAGCGTCAAAGCGCTTCTTGGAAAGCATAACGGTACCCTCGGCATCGTTGGTTTTCATGATAATAAGATCGATTTCATCGCCGACCTTGAGCTCTTTTGCTGCGTCTGCATTGGGATCTGCGCTGTATTCATCCATGGGAACGAAGCCGGCATGCTTTCTGCCGATATCAACCTGGATTTCTGTGGGGGTTATACCCATAACAACGCCCTTGACTTTCTGATCCGTGCTCATATTGCTGAGCGAAGCCTCAAGTGCTGCGGAAAAATCCATCTCATCTGCTGTGTTCGCTGCTTCAGAAGGCACCTCCTCTACCTGAATATTTGTGGTTTCCTTTACGATTTCGGACATTTCTAAAAGTACCTCCTTAATTATTGCGGAGGGGGTTGACGCCCCCGCCGTGACGCCGATTTCGGCGCAGTGGGAAAAATTTATGGTTCTGAGCTCATCGGCTCTTTCCACCAGATGTGTTTCGCAGTTTTCACTGCACACGGCTTTGAGCTTCGCCGTGTTTGAGCTGTGACGCCCGCCGATAATAATCATAATATCGCATTTTTCGGAAAGCGCGGCAGCTTCGGTCTGCCTTTTTTCGGTTGCAAGGCATATTGTATCAAAAATTTTCGCATTTGTACAGTATATTTTTATTTTTTCTTTACAATTTTTCCATTCATTTTGCGAAAATGTCGTTTGTGAAACAACTATTATTCTTTTTTTGCATAATTCTGCGTTTTCGGTCAGAATTTTTTCAAGCTCATCGGAATTTGAGAAGACAAAAGCCTGTCCGCGGCAGTAGCCCCTGATGCCGATAACCTCGGGATGATTGGGGTCACCTGCAATCAAAACGGGCGTATCGTCCGCAGAATTTTTCAAAACAATATTATGGATTTTTCTGACAAACGGGCAGGTCGCGTCGCAGACTTCCGCACCCGCTGCTTCAAGCTGCTCATAAACCTCTCTGCCGACTCCGTGCGCTCTGATTATAACGGTTTGCCCGTCCTGCGCCTGAATGGGAGAAGATATTACGCTCAATCCCTTTTTTTCAAGCTGTTCCGTAACAAAAGCGTTATGTATAAGCTCGCCGAGCATAACGGCGCTTCGCCCCGTTTCGGCAACCTCATAAGCCATATTCACCGCCCTGTCAACTCCGAAGCAAAAGCCCGCGGTCTTGGCAAGAGTTATTCGCAATGTCCTTTCCCCCAAAGCTCGGTAATTTCGGACATAACATATTGAGCGCACTCGCGCAGCTCCTCTCTTGAGCTGTCGTCATTTATACCTAATTTTTCATAAGGAATTACTTCGCCAAATCTTATTGTGAGCTTTGTGTGCTTCTTCATTTCGTCGCTTGAATAGATTGAAACGGGCAGAACATCGGCTTTTGCTTCTTTTGCAATAACCGCTACTCCCGTTTTAGCTCTTCCGGGCTTATAGTCCTTTGAGCGGGTTCCCTCGGGGAAAATACCGAGAACATATCCCTCTTTTACAATTCTGATGGCATAATTAAGCGCCTCGGTATCCGCGCCGCCGCGGACAATCGGAAAGCCATTGAACTTTGTCAGGAAAAACTTAACGATTTTATTCTCAAAAAGCTCTTTTTTGCCCATAAAATGGAGCTGTCTGTTTTCCATTCCGATAGCAATAAATACGGGGTCGAGGGCGCACATATGGTTTGATGCAAGAATAAATCCGCCCTCCTTGGGAATGTTTTCAAGCCCGACATATTCGATTTTATACTGCAATTTATCGAATATTTTGCCTATCGGGCGCATCCTGTCATAAAACTTTCCTTCCTTGATTTCCGAATAATCGAAGCCTTTCATTATATCTTCTCCTTGATAATTCTGATAATTTCATTTACCGATTTTTCGAGGGTAAATCCCGTTGTGTCGAGAATCACGCTGTCTTCGGCGGGCTTTAACGGAGCCACCGCTCTGTGTGAATCATTATAATCCCTTTTTATTAAATCTTCAAGCACATCTTTATAATTTACCGAGCTTCCTTTTTCGATAAGCTCCTTGTATCTTCTTGCCGCCCTCTCCTCGGGTGAAGCGGTCAGAAAGATTTTTACCTGAGCGTCGGGCAAAACGACCGTGCCTATATCTCTGCCGTCCATAATGCAGTTATTGGCGGCCGCTATATTCTTTTGAAGGTCAAACAAAAAATCTCTGACCTGCGGAACTGCCGAAACATCCGACGCCGCCATTGAAGCCTGCGGAGTTCTGATTTCGCGGGAAACATCTTCGCCGTTAAGCAAAACTCTCTGCTCGCCGTTTTCAAAGGCAAGGTCAACGCTTATTCCGCTGAGGCTTGCCGCAACCTGCTCGGCGTTTTTGGTATCCGCTCCGATGCGCAGAGCATTAACTCCGACGGCGCGGTAAAGCGCGCCCGTATCAACATAAATATATCCTATCTCTTTTGCCGCCGCGCGTGAAACCGTGCTTTTACCTGCTCCCGCGGGACCGTCAATCGCCACATTTATTACTTTACCGTTCATAATCAGCTCTCCGCTCTTCTTTTATTTTTTCGGCAGCACTTAAACCTGCAAGCCTGCCCGTTGAAAAAGCTATCTGCAAATTAAATCCGCCCGTGTAAGCGTCCGCGTCAATAACCTCGCCCGCAAAATAAAGCCCCTCGCAAAGCTTTGATTCCATTGTTTTGGGGTTAATCTGCGAAACATCAACTCCGCCCGAGGTAACTATAGCCTCCGCTACGGGGCGAAAGCCCGTTACGGTTACACTCAGCTCTTTAAGAAGCTGAACAAGTCTGCGGCGCTGTTCCTTGGTTATCTGATTGACTTTTGTGGAAAGCCCTATTCCGCTGAGCCTGACGATAACCGGCACAAGTTTTTTGGGTAAAAGCGCATTCAGCGCATTGATAAAATTCTTGTTAGTATTCTCGGAAAAATCGCGCAGAATTCTTGCGTCAAGCTGCTCGGGAGTGAGCGCGGGCTTTAAGTCGATTAAAATTTTATATCTGCCGCTTTTCATATTTCTCATATGAGCCGAGGCGCTTAAAATCATCGGCCCCGAAACGCCGAAATGAGTGAAAAGCATTTCTCCGAAGTCGGTGTAAACAGTTTTGCCGCTCTCTGTATCGATAACCTTTATTGCGGTATTTTTGAGAGAAAGACCCATTAAGTCACTGCAAAAGCCCTCATGAATTTCAAGCGGCACAAGCGACGGAAGAAGCTCCGTTATGCTGTGACCCGCCTGCCTTGCGAGCTCGTAGCCGTCGCCCGTTGAGCCCGTTCCCGGATAGGAAAGACCTCCCGTGGCGATTATTATTTTATTGGCATAAATTATTTCGCCGCTTTCGGTTTCAATTCCCGCCGCTTTTCCGTTTTCTGTAATCAGCTTTATTGCTCTGCCGTTTATGAAGCGTGCTCTTTCTTTGGCATAGCCCGCAAGAGCGTCAACAATATCCGCCGCATTATCCGACACAGGAAAAACTCTGTTTCCCCTCTCCGTTTTAAGCTCAACGCCCCTGCTTTCAAAAAAATCCATAACATCAGAGGGCATAAAGCGTGAAAACGCGCCGTAAAGAAATCTGCCGTTGCGCGGAACATTCGCCGTCAGCTCCTGAAGCGAGCGGCAGTTATTGGTGACATTGCACCTGCCCTTTCCCGTTATCATCAGCTTTCTTGCAGGGCGTTCACACCGCTCAAGCACAAGCGTTTCAACTCCCTCGTGCGATGCGCTCCCCGCCGCCATAAGCCCTGCGGCTCCCGCACCGACAACAAGCAAGGAGGTTTTCATTCGTTCCCCTCCCCGCCCGTGCTGTAAACATGGTATTCATCCCATATTTTTTCAAGCTCTTTGAAATCGTTGTAAACATCTTCGCGCTTTTCTCTTGCCGATGCCGCAATCAGAGCGTTAATCAGGCTCAGCGGAGCAACAAGAGAATCGACAAAAGAGACCATACTGCTCTTTGCAAGCAGAAGATGAGTTGCATATTGCGCTATCGGCGACATCTCGCCGTCGGTTATTGAAATGATTGCCGCTCCCCTCTTGCGGGCAAAAGAAAGTGCCTTAACAGTTTGATTTGAATATCTCGGGAAGCTGACGGCGATGCACACATCATTGCTCCCTATTCTGAACATCTGCTCGAACATCTCGCTTGCCGCAGAGGTATCGACCAGAACAACATCTTTATAAAGAAATCTGAAATAAAACGTAGCAAAGCTTGCAAGCGACGCAGAGCTTCTGACTCCGAGAATATATATCTTTTCCGCCCTGTTAATGGCCTCAACGCTTTTGGCGAAAGCTTCGCGCGAAATGCCGTCCCTTGTCGCCTTTATCATTTCAATATCGGCGGCAAAAGCCTTGTCAATAAAATCGTCGCCCTCAAAACGCCTTGCGGCAACATCCATGCGCTGAACGCTCGTGAGGTGGCTTTTAACCATTTCCTGAAGATACTGCTGAAGCTCGGGATAGCCTTCAAATCCGATATGCGAAGCAAAGCGGACAACAGTGGATTCGCTCACGCCGACCGCCTTGCCGAGATTTGCCGCCGTCATAAACGACGCCTTTTCATAATTCGTTTTTATAAAATCTGCAATCCGCTTATGACCCTTGGAAAGGCTTGGATAAATGCTGTCAATTTTATCGTTAAAATTCTCTGCCATAAATGTCCCTCTTTTTTTTGGATAATTTGAATTTTACACTATAAGCCCGAAAAATGCAAGCGGATTTTTGAATTTTGCAAGTTTTCTTTCATTTTGTTTGATTGACTGAGCGTTGGGATTAATGTATAATTAAGGGAGCAAAGACGGAATATAAATTCCGATTATAAAACGCCGATGGGAGCGATAAAATGAAAAAGCTTATTTCTCTGTTTCTGATTTTCTCAATAGCATTATGCCTTGTTTCCTGCGCCGGAAAGCCCGAAATCAAACCCGTCTCCTCTCCCCTGAATATGCTTCGGGTCAACGGCGACGGTTATCTGACCGACGGCAGCGGCATAATACAGCTTCGCGGCGTTAATTTCGGCGGCTGGCTGCTTCAGGAAACCTGGATGTGCCCCGTGATAAGCCTTGACAAAACGGTAACGGTCAAGGACGGCGAGGATGACGGCTGGGCAAATCTTGACACCCTTGAAGCATTTGAAAGCCGATTCGGCAAAGAAAAAACCGCGGAGCTTTTCCGTAGCTATCAGGATAATTATATAACCGAAAGTGACTTCAAAAATGTCAGGGATTTGGGCTTTAACTGCATACGCATACCGTTTTGGTACAGAAACTTTATGGCTGACGAAAGCGGAACATACATAACGGAAAACGACAATGATAATCCCGGCTTTATCAAGCTCGATTGGGCGTGCCGCATGGCGGAGAAATACGGCGTTTATCTGATATTTGATATGCACGGCTGCCCCGGCGGGCAAAGCGGCGACCATTCCTGCGGGAAAGCGGGTCGCAACTACCTTTACAACAGCGAAGAATATCAGCAGATAATGGAAAATCTTTGGGTAAAAATCGCCGAAAGATATAAAGACAGAGCCTGCGTTGCGGCTTACGACATTATGAACGAGCCGCTGAACAATGCGGACTCCGCCCACGGAGTATCGGCAGAAAACGCCGCAGACCCGTGGCAGGACACAACGCTCAGAGTTGCGGTTTATGACAGAATGATAAAAGCAATACGCGCCGTTGACCCCGAACACATTATTACCGTAGAAGCGATTTGGCGCTTGGATAAGCTACCCGACCCTTCAAAAATGGGCTGGACTAATATGATGTATCAGCTCCATTCATATGATTCCGATGAAAAAACGGCAAAGGAGCTTGTCAAATCTCTCGAAAAAGCAAGAAAACGGTATAAAGTTGCCGCATATATGGGAGAATTCAATCCTGCGATTTTTTACGGCGGCTCAGTTTCTATGATGGATGAATCGCTCATCAACTACACTATGTGGAACTACAAAACAACTTCATACGGAGAGTCGGCATGGGGATTTTATAATCAGGCACTTACGCTCTCGGACATCGCCGCCCTATGCCCCGAAACCGCTCGGGATAAGATTATGAAGCAAGCGGACGAAAAGATTTATTCGCTTGAGGAACTGACCGACAGCGAGCTGCTCTCGCTTTATGAAAAGCTATGGTCGGCTGAACTGCTTTCAACGGATTCTTACACTCTTAATCAATCCGCCGCGGAGCTGCTCGGATGTAATACCCTTTAAAAATCCAATTAAACTCATATTAAAAAGCGGTGAGAAATTCTCGCCGCTTTTTTGAATATATTCACATTCGTAATTATCGTATATTTTCATACCATTCCAAAATCGCTTTCAGATTTTCCTCGCTGACGTGCTCGCCGCCGTGAAGCATCATATCGAGCATATCGTCCTCCTCGGGCGTTCTGTCGGGTTTCTCCGTCAATGACTTTCCCACAACTTTTTGCATGGTTTTCATCATAAATTTGTAAATGCCGTGAAGCTTGTTCATATCAAATCCGCCTTGCAGGGTAAAAAGAGGCATTTCGGCAGGTATGGAATTCCTTTTGCGTACATCATCAAGCTGTGAGCCTGTTTTGCCCATACCGACTCCGCAGACCGCTTTAACGGAATAACGCTTTGCGGCTTTTGCGTAGCCTGCAATTCCGCCCGCTTTAATCCAGCCGAGATAAATAATCTCCGAGCCGTCGGCAAGCTCTCTGCGAGCCTGCTCTGAGGAATAAGCGTGCAAACCCGTTTTATCAGCCAACAGCCTTGCATACTTTTCGGTTGTGCCCGTGTTTGATGTAAAAACAATCGCTTTCATTTGAATTGCTCCCGAAAAATGATATTTGTAATTGCCGATTACTTCTCGAATATTTTTCTCCATTTGAACGAATCTTTAAAAACAAAATGCTTGTCAAGCGCCGCAGATACTTTGCCTATCAAAAATCCGTTGACTAACGCCATAATTATTGTGCCGACGCCCACTCCCCTGAAGCTTCGGAAAATCAAAAGAGTCATCACAGCCGCAACCAAACAGCTTGCCAAATCATAGCAGGTTTTAAAACGGTTAATATTTATCCCCTTTGCCGCCGAAATCTCCTTGACAATGAGTTCATATGCTTCGGGAGAAATATATGTATGAAAAAGCATTGAAACCGCCGCCGCACAGCAGAGCACGCCCAAAACAAACCATATTATTCTCTGCCAAAGCTGCTCCGCAGGCAAATATGATATCGGCACGCTCACCGCATCAAGAATAACGCCGTATAAAACCGCCGTAACAATCGAAAACAGATAGCTGATTTTGAATCTTTTCAGAACCAAAGACATCAGGATTATCAGCACCGCCTGAAGAATATATTCCGCCATTCCGAATGAAAAGAACGGGAAGGTTCTCGACAGCGCAAGATGCAGAATATAAGCCGGCGCAACCACCATCGACACTCCGAAATCGGCAAGAGCCGTCAGCGCAACGCTGACCGCCATCAAAACCATTCCGACTGCATATGCAAGCTCACTTGAAAATGCTTTTTTCAAATCAAAAATCCCCCTGCCGCGTGTGTAAGTGCAGTTTATTTTATCGCAAAAGCAACCGCCTGTCAACAGCGGGGGGAGAAAATGAACGCTTGAGTGAAAACAAATTTTAATGGTTGAATGAAAAACTAAATGCAATTAAGGCAAAGCCTTGAAAAAACTTATTACCTCTTACCTATTACTTCTTACTTTCCAAAGCCTCAAGGATTT
>JBJEQB010000044.1:0-38330 GCA_051881535.1 Acutalibacteraceae bacterium
TATTTACAAAAAAATACAGCAAGTTGGTTCTAACCACTTGACTTTTTATAGGAGATATATTTTTAATTTTTTTGTTGTAATTTTTGTGAATATGTGATATATTTGAATAGTAAATATTAAACTATTTCTCGGAGGACATCGAAATGGAAAATAAGGATTTATTTCAAAGAACTTCTGACGGCTATAACTGCGAGCAGGTCGAGCAATACATAACCGTCCTTAAAACGGAATATAAAAAGGTTTTTGAATATGCAAAAGCCACGGAAGCAAACAATGAAAAGCTCAAGAGAATCTGCCGCGCTCTTTCCGATGAAAACAAAGCGCTCAAAGCTTCGGGCGCTTCCCCTGCCGCATCATCGGCTGACCCGTCGGTTATTGAGAGTGTTGAAAAAATAGCAAAACTCAGCGAAGAAATTTCAAAAGAAAACGCCGCTCTGCGCGCTAAGATTTCAAAGTAAACATAAACGAAAGGCAGATTTAACTTTATGGAACAGTTTAAGCTTAAAAGCATTGACGAGCTTGATCTTGAATTTGTTTCTCAAACAAGGTCAAAACCCGTCGGCTCAGCGGCAGAACATAAAAGTCTGATTCCCGAAATCAGCAAAGAAAAGCCCGCCGAAAAACCGGCAGAATCCGAACAGCCTCTTTATTTTTCAAAGTCTTATGCTCCTGCCGAAACCGCCACCTACGCTCCCAAGCCGAGCGAGCCCGCAAAAAAGGCGCGTCCGCTCGTTCCAATCGGTCAGAGCGTTTCTTCTTACACCCCCGAGGGTATCGGTGCAGATGGTGAGGAAGATTTGGACTTTTCAAAGGGAAATTACGGCGAGGCTCATATTGAAACGCAGGAAAAAGTCAAGCTCGGCAAGTGCGCACTTGCCGGAAAAATTATATCAATAGTTTTGCTTGTTTCCACCGTTGTTGTATTTGTTTTAGGCTGCTTTGTTTCAATCTTCCTTGACAATAACGGCTCTGATATCGGCGGAATTTGCTTTAATACAATGGGTCAGGACATTGAAACTCTCGGCGTTTCGGAGGGCGACCTTATAATTTCCAAGAAAGCCGAAATCAGCGAATACACCTCCGGCGCTCTTATCGCGGTTCCGAGATCCAACGGAGTCGGCTGTGACATTCAGTCCGTCAGCTATGTTAACTCAGTTTCCGACACCGACGCAGAGCTTGCAACAACCGCTATGGTCAACGGTGTGGGATACAGCAACACTATAATGGTTTCGTCCTGCTACGGCATTGTCAGCTCCTATGTTCCCGCTTTGGGCGGACTGCTCAGCTTTGCAATGCAAAATGCAATTCTCGTGTGCGTTCTTTTCGTTCTTCTTGCGGCTTTCTGGTGCCTGATTCTTGTTTTAATCGGAAGATCAGCCAAATCCGAAAAAGAACCGAAAGAACCAAAAGAAAGAAAATCAAAGAAAAACAAATAATATATTCATAAAAATTAAGCCGCCTGTTTTGCAGGCGGCTTGTTTCGTATAACTGATTAAATCTCTATTGAAACGATGTTTTCATTTTGCTCGGCAATCAGCATAATTTCGTCCATTGAGGTTGTGCGGGATTTTTTAATAGTGATGTCGAGAGTTATGGTTAAATCGGGATTTCGAGTCATCTTACAGTTTTCAACAAAAACATTATGGCTTTCCAATACATTTCTGAAATTCTTGACTGCATCGGGACTGTCATTTACAACAACGGTAAACTCATTGGCAGTGTTTTCAAGTTTTGTAAAGAATTTGTGGAAGAAAAGCTGAAATGAAATCATAATCAGCGTTGCCCCGATTCCGACGGTGTACATTCCCGCGCCGATTGCAAGGCCTACGCTGGCGGTTGCCCAGATTCCCGCGGCGGTAGTCAGACCTTTAATCGAAACATCTTTAACGAAAATAACGCCCGCGCCGAGGAAGCCGACACCCGTTATAACATTTGAGGCAATTCTTGACGCATCGGCACGAAGCCCCTCAAACTGCAAAATATCAAAAAAACCGTATTTGGAAACAATTATTGCAAGAGCCGAGCCGAGCGCAACAATCATATGCGTTCTTATTCCCGCATCCTTTTGACGGCGGCTTCTTTCAAGACCGATAAAAGCTCCGCACAGACATGAAATCAAAATTCTGACAAGTAAATATGCGTTGTCAATTATATCAACAATAACCTCGTTATAGAATATATCAAAAAAGCCGCTCATCATCGGTCCTCCGTTTCTGCTTATTTTTGAATAGAAATTATACTATTTTTAATAGAAATTGTCAACATTTTATTCTAAAAATTATCAAAAAAGCAAAACATCCTCTGAATATCAGCAAGAGGATGATTTTTTATACCCTTGACGCACAATAATACGGAAGTTTTCGGAAATAAATAGAATATAAAGCCGTTTCGGATATCAACGCGCTTTTGGGGCAACAAGTTTCGAGCGGTTTTTTTACCGCTCGGGTATAAAATAGAAAAAGTTGACAACTCAAATTTGTTTGGTTTTTGCAACTGAATTTTTTTAAAAACGGAGTATGAAATGGAAAAGAGAAAATCGGATTTTAACGGTTCATTTTGGCTGATTGCCGCCGCTGCTCTTTTGTTTTTTGCCGCACTCGCCTATCTTTTTCCCAACACGGGTGATGACTGGGCTTGGGGCAGCATTATCGGCGAGCAGCGCCTTGACTCTTGGTTTGATAACTACAACGGAAGATATGCGGGAAATTTGCTCGTTATGGCGCTGACCAGAAGCAAGCTGCTGACAGTTATTGCAATGGCAGTTTCGTTTTGCGCCGCGTGCCTGATACCTGCCGTTTATTCATCGTCAGGAAAACCCGTAACGCCGGTTTTTTCAATTCTTTTGTTTCTCGTTATGCCGAAGATGATTTTTTCTCAGGCAATCGTATGGACGGCGGGATTTTCAAATTATGTGCCTCCAATCATAATAGCCGAACTGTATATTCTGATTGAGAAAGACATTTTTGAAGATGCTCTTCGTTCCCCTGCCCGACTTTCTGCGCCTTTGACCGTGATTTCAGGATTTATCGGCTCTCTTTTTATGGAAAATGTGAGCATTTTTTATGTTGCTCTGGCGGTTGCAACGGCTGTTATTTCATATATCAGGTTTAAAAAAATCAGGGCTGAGCAAATCGGATTTTTCATCGGCTCGGTTAGCGGCTGTCTGCTGATGTTTTCAAACTCGGCTTATTCCTCAATCGCTTCGGGAAACGACGGTTACAGAGACGCCGCAACAAGCCTTGCTTCACTTTATGACATTGCAAGCTCGCATCTTTATACGATTTTTGACAACCTGATAATTTCAAACCGACTGATGTGCGTTATTGTTGCCGTTCCGACGGCGGCAATCGCAATTAAATATCTCAGAAAAAATGAAAACTCCAAGAATTTGCTTGCCGTGCGTATCTTGCTTTCCGTAAATATCATATCAGTTTTTGTGCTTTGCATCAAAGGCTATGTTAAAGACGCACTTTCTCTGACTCCGTTTAACCGATATGCGGCATATTACAAGCTGATAATGTTTGCCATTGCCTGTCTGTATCTCGCATCTCTGACTCTCATTCTTATTATCTGCATAAAAAAAGAACGCCGCTTAAAGCTCCTGTTTCCGCTTTTCTGCGTGCCGATTATTTCCGCTCCCCTGCTTGTTGTCAATCCGATAGGTCCGCGCTGTTTCTTCCCCGCTTATGCTCTGCTGATGATGTTTGCCGCGGAGCTTTTTGACTGCGCCCTGCCTCTGATTTCCGTTGCCGACGCCGAATTCAAACATGCTGAACGAGGTTTAACCTGCGTGGCGGCGGGGATTATGATATTCTATTTGACGGTTTTCTCCTCAATTCATTCATACGATGTAAAACGAAATGAATTTGCAAAGCTTCAATCGGATAACGGTGAAAAAACCGTTGTTATCTGTGAACTGCCCAACAACTCGTATTTATGGACGAGCGAGCCGAAAAAAGAGCCTTGGGCGAAGCGATACAAGCTTTTTTACGGACTGAAAGAAGATGTTAATTTCAGATTTGTTGACCGAAAAGAATTTGACAGAATTCTAAATGAATATAAGCTCGGTGCATAAAAAATTTGCAAAATCATATTAATTAATGCCGTGTCAAATCAGCCTAAAACCGATATTGACACGGCATATGTATCCCTTAACCGAACTTCTTCACTATCGCTTTAAACTCGGGCTTATTTTTGAACTCCTGCGAATACGGATAACAATTCAGAGCATAGTTTTTCATTCTTTCACAGGCGGTTTTGCCCCTCTTGGGCTTTTCAAGAGCTTTGCCCCTGAAATACAAAGAATTGCTGATAATTTTATCGGGCGCTTCGTCAAGCTCCTTTGCTTCCCGAGCGCAAATATCAAGATATTCCAGGGCTTTTTTCTCATCACCGTTCATAAAGCTGATATAGCTTAAATGCCCGTAGAAATAAACCAACATAAGCGAATTTTCACCGTAATATCCGTCTGTGTAGAAATTCTTTAATATCATTACGCAATCTTCAATGGCTTTAATTCTTTCATCGTGTGAAAATGAATCATCATAAAGGCAGTAATTTGTGATTGAATTGCAAAGCATCGTTACCGCGGCTTCAACAGAATTCTGACAGGCGCGCAAATGGGTTTCATCGCTCGTGTAAAACGGATCTTTGCCGTTTCCCATGGGTCGAAAAACATAGCTTGAAACATATTCCTTGCAATCGTTTACGCTCGGCAAGTCCTCCGAAAGCTTCACCGCTTTTAAATCGTATTCACGGTTATTGCGGCATCTGTAATGATTAATTAAAATTCGTTTTGACCATATTCTTACGCCGTCATCGGTGCAGTTATTCTGAATTTTATCAAAAATCCGCTCCAATTCTTCGGTCACGCTCGCAAAATCATCCGCCTGAGAGTGCAGAACCGACATATATCTGACGAGCAGACTGTATTCATTTGGAAACTCCTTGACCGCTTTTTTCATTACTTCAAAGCATTCAGGGGTATCAACAAAAAACAGCCGCTCAAACTCGCCGATATAAAAATTGATTTCTTCGCGCTTTTTAATTTCGTTCACGCCAAGCAAATCGTCAATGCTTATATCAAAAAAAGACGCAATCTGCGGCAGCATTGTTATATCGGGGTAACATTCGCCGCGCTCCCATTTGCTGACAGATTGAAAAGAAACTCCCAAAAAATCCGCAAGCTTCTCCTGCGTCAGTTCGCCTTTAAGGCGCAGAGCTTTCAAATTTTCTCCGAAACAAACAGTCATTTTATCACCTGCAAAAATTATTCAATAGCTATTGTACCTTCATAATAAACCCTCGGTCGGATTAAATCAATAACCCGTTTGTTGAAATATTTTCGCCGTCAGGTTGAATTATTCAACTCGGCGATTTAACCGTGTATCTTTTAAAAACAGAAAATATTTTAGCTATTTACAAGTATGGTTGATTTTGATAAAATATATATAGTTTTTTTGTTATTTATTTCCGAAGAAGCAAACGGGGGTGTTTAATTTGCAGGAAGCAAAATACATAACAGTCATCGCGGGCAGGAAAAAGACCGTGCTTAATGCCGATACAATCCTATATGTAATTATGAGAGGAAAAATCGCCGAAATACACATCTCGGGCGGAAATATTTATGAAACAAGGGCATCACTCGGCGAGATTGAAAAACAGCTTGGTGACAGATTTTTAAAGGTTCACCGAGGGTGTTTGGTCTCCGCAATGGCTATTCACGATATTTCCGACAAAATCAATCTTAATAACGGCGAGTCAATCGAATACCCGATAAGAAATAAAAAACTGATTATCGAAAAGCTTCGCTCCGAGCAAAAAAGCATAATTGACGGCTTTGCGAATGACGGTGTTCCGAAAACAGATGAAGAATACCGCAGGCATTACAGCAGCTTTGACAGCCTGCCGTTTGCCTTTACGGATATTGAAATGATATTCAACGAAGAACGCCACGCAGTTGATTGGATATTCAGATACGGCAATCCTGCGCTTGCAAAGCTTGAAAATACTCCGCTTGAAAAGCTGATCGGCTGTTCTTTCGGCAGTCTTTTCAGCAACATGGATTCAAAATGGCTCCGCAGCTATGAGCGGGCAACGCTTTACGGTGAAACGCTTGAAATGATTGACTACAGCCCCGAAATTGACAAAAGCATAAAAATTATATGCTTCCCGACTTTTAAAGGTCATTGCGGCTGTATTCTTTTTGATATAACCGAGATTGAATTTATCAATAACGGCGCCGAAGCCGAAAAAGCTTTGAAATATTATCTCACAAAGCCCGCAGAAACAGACAATTAATTAAGCAATGCATTTCACGCCGCTTTGATGTCAATTCATGCAGTTTTAATGAATTTTTCTGCGTTTTTTATTGACAAAATTTTTTAATTATTGTATAAATTATATATAATATTCAAGGACGCTTCTCAAGGCAAAATTCAAAGGCGATTCAAAAGAAACGGAAACATATATCTATGTTTATAAGCTTGAAAATGACGGAGTAGAAGATTATCTTTATGATACTATGTCGGGTTCCGGTTTTGCCTCTGCCGTTGTTGATTCCGGAACATATTATATAGCTCTTTTGGGATATGATTACGATGACGAAGGAAATTGCCATGCAAATATTTCGGCTGAGAAGGCAGTTATTAAGAACATGACCGACGCTCTTGCCGAATTGACTGAAACTACTTCGTTGCCCGCCGAATTTGATTATGAGCTCGGCAGCGAAAACATCCTTTATATCGACCCGGAAGACGATATTGTTTATGCAAAGCTTATCAAGTTCACGGTTGATAAAGGAAACACCCTTCTCACTTCATATTTCGGCGGAAAAGACGATGATGTTGACACCTATACCTGGCTTTTCAAGCAAAATGATGATAACACCGTAAGCGAGTTAAATAGTACAGATGATAACACTTTTGAGTACAAAATTGAAGAACCCGGCACATATTATCTTGCCCTTGCGGGATACGGCATAAGCGATGTAGGCATATGCACGGCGGAAATTAATACATATTCTTTGGATGACGCCGTCAGCCTCGATTTTACCGACAGCGAAAATCTTCCCGTTCCAGGCGAAGACGATAAATGGAGCTGGGATGAAGCCACTAAAACGCTCACTCTTAAAGACGGATTTTCATTATTGGGCTACACCGAATCATCATATGCAGCCATCACGCTGCCCGACGACTCAACTGTTTTTGTTGAGGGAAAAGCAGATATTATGTTGATTTCCAACAGTGCTGCCATTGGTTCCGAAGGCAAGCTGACTGTTAAAGGCTCAGGTGCCGAGACATCAAAGCTTAATATCAAGGCAACTATGGGAAATAATTGCGGAATTTTAGCAAATGATATCATAATTGAGGATATTGCAGTCAATGCAAGCAACAAATCGGAAGGCATACTTGCAACCAATTCAGTTATAATCAGAAATGCAGAAATCGGTTTGTCCGGTTGCGATATCGGCATTGAAGCATCTCCCGATTATTCCAAACCTTCCGTTGGCGAAATATTAATTGAAAACAGTAAAATTGACATTACTGCCGATGAAGCTGCGATCTCTGCATTTAACGGCAATATCACGGTTACCGACAGCGAACTGAATCTTGAAAGCGACGGAATCGGTATTGACGCGGAAGCGAGAAACAATGAAGAACTCCTCAGCCTTGAAGAAGAAGAAACAACCGAAACTGCAGGTCATATCACAATCAGCGGCGGAGCTCTGAAAATAGCTACAGAAAGCTGCTGCCTCACGGGAACAATCTCCCTCTCGGATGTTGACTTTGACCTTCGTTCCAACGGCGAAACATTCTATAGATTCGATTCAGGCGTTGTTTATCTCGTAAGCGAAGAAGGCTTTGCACTTCCGGGCATCTTCACTCTCTATGACCTCGACGGCAATGAGCTTTATAACGGCGAATGGTCAGATGAGATTCAGATTATCGACGGTGAGCTTTATGTCGGCGAAAAGCAAGTATTCTCTGCTGTTACATTCCATCCCCATGTTCACGAGCTCACTCTTGTTCCCGCAAAGCAGCCCACAGCAACCGAGGGCGGCAACATACAGTATTACATCTGCGGCGTATGCGGAAAGTTCTTTGAAGACGAAAACGGTGAAAAAGAAATAACGGACAAAGACAGCGTTATTATCCCCGCTCTCGATGAACCCACCGAGCCCGATGATCCCACCGAGCCCGAAGATGAAGACGAAATCAACTGCCCATTCTTCAGATGGTTAAAAGCATTCATTTTAAGCTGCGTCAAGTGGATTAAGGAAATGCCCGTTTCTGTTTTCTTCTGGTTCAAAGGTGTTTTTGAAAACCTTGCTTCGGTTTTATAATAAAACGGTTCAGTAATTTGACTCCCGCCGAGTTTTTTCGGCGGGAGTTTGGAGGATATTATAATGAAAAGATCAATATCAATGAAAAAAGTATTGAGCATTTCTGTTATCTGCCTGATACTCACGGCTCTTTTTGCAACCGTGGCTTTGGCTGATTCGGATTACGGCGTAACGGTTAACGGAATAGCCGTTACCGATGCAAACAAAGACGATGTTCTCTCCGACGGCGGAAAGGTCAAATATGACCCCGATACGAACACTCTCACGGCAACCGAGATGCTCAGCACAGCGTTGGAAATCAAGGGCAACGGAGCAACAAATATTGTCGTTACCTCAACTAACGCACCCGCTGCCGGTACGTTTTCCGTAACCGATGTTGCGGATGTTACGGTTGAGAACACGGGCAGTGCACTTGTAATCAACGGCTCTGCAGACATCAAATGCTCCGGCGAGGTTGAAATTAAAAGTGCCGGAAATATTGCAGTCTGCGGCAATCTTAAGGTTAACGGCGCAACCGATGTTACGGTCACAACGGAAGCTTCCTCCCCTGCAATCACGGGTACCGCAGATATCACCTGCACGGGCAATGTTGAAATTACCAATACCAAAGGCATTGCGGTAAACGGAAATGCTGATATTACTTGCTCCGGAACAGCCAAAATAGTCAACAAAGGCGTTTTTGCCTTATACAATCTCACCTTTAATCAGGCGGACGGCAGAGCGTTCTCTGTTAAGACCGGCGAAACCGTTGATTCGCTCGCAACCGTTGCCGATGTTGAGGCAGGCAATGCCTACGGCCCCGCTGCACACAGCGAAAAGGTTATCTATGTTGAGCCTGTTTGTTCAACCGTAACCTTCGATGCAAACGGCGGCACGGCTTCGGCTGAATCTGCCGTAACCGAAATCAACGGAAAGCTTGCTTCGCTTCCCGATGCAACTCTTGAAGGCTTTGTATTTGACGGCTGGTTCACCGAAAAGGACGGCGGCGAAGAAATTACTGCCGATACGGTATTTGCCGCAGATACCACCGTTTATGCTCATTGGACAGAGCTTCCCCATGTTCACAATCTCACTCTCGTTCCCGCAAAGGATGCAACCGCAACCGAGCCCGGCAACATCGCATATTACACCTGCGACGGCTGTGACCTGTGGTTTGCCGATGAGAACGGCGAAACAGAGATTACGGATAAAAACAGCGTTATTATCCCCGCTCTCGGCGAGCCCACCGAGCCCGAAGAGGAGTGCGGTTGCCCCTTCTTCAGATGGTTAAAGGCATTCACCGAAAGCTGCATCAAGTGGATTAAGGAAATGCCCGTTTCCGTTTCCGAATGGTTTGCGGGAGTTTTCAATAACATCTTAACAATCCTCAAAATCAATTAATCATAAATAACCCAACGCCCGCCGAGAGCTTCTCCCGGCGGGCGTTTTTGATGTGTTTGATTACAGCATCAAATCGAAAAAGGCGGAGATATCCCCCGCCTTTGAATCAATTATTCATTTTGAAAGCTTTCTAAAAATCAGGCTTGTGCCTTAATCCTTATCGGTTTGGTGCAATAGTCAAAGAAATTCTCAATTCTGAACAGCATTTCCAACATCTTGGCATAGATATATTTGAAAAATGCGGGGCAATTATCATCGGCAAACGAGTATGACGCGCCGATTATGCCCGTGCTTTTATCGTAAGAGGGATGAGCATAGCCGACAACTGCGGCTCTTGACCCGTTAACGGGTCTGTATTTCTCGGTAACATATTCCGAGCCGTTATAATTCAAATCTGAGGTATTGCCACCGATACTCCTGATATTAACCGTTTTGTTTTTCGTTATAAACCCGCTCTGCGTTACAATTTCAACATGATGTATATCATCGCTGCCGTCAACGGCTGTGTTCAAAAAGACAATGTCTCCCTTTTGCGGGATATAACCGCTGCTTGCGGGATAGTATTCGCCGCGCGTCTTAAACCAGTTTTTCATTGAAGAACAAGCCGCCCGTTTGGGAACTGCTGTGCCGAGCGCGCCGACCCGGTCTGCACACCACGAAACAAAGACGGTGCACCAATATGCGTCGGTGTCATAGCCGTAATACCACGAAGTAAACTTGTTGATATTGTTTTCGTAAAATCCGATTTGCGCCCTTGCCGCCGCAACGATTTCATCCGCTACCGCCGCCCTCGCCTCTTCTTTCTGAGTTTTGCGCTTTTCAATTACATCCGAATACGCAAAAGCAGAAGAAGTGCACGCGCCGAACAGCATTATTGCCGCCAGAATAACCGAAACGGTTTTGATAAAAGTGGTCTTTTTTTTCATAATCTCCGCCTCTTTCTACAACTTGAACACTATGGAATGATTATATAACATTTTTATCCAAAATACAAGGGTGATGTGAAAGAAATCGGAGAGCAACTATAACCTTATACTTCCACAAAAATATCACTATTTTCGATAAAAGTTGACCTAATTGTAAATCAGTGATAAAATGCCCGTAACTTAGACACTTATCAATACAATCCGAATCTGTGCGTTAGATTTTCCATTATCGCAGGGTCGGATAATTCGCTTGTTCACTTCGTCAGAAACAAGCAAAGAGTAGCAGGAACAGTTGGACTCGAACCAACGCATTACGGAGTCAAAGTCCGTTGTCTTACCGCTTGACTATGCTCCCATATAAATGGCTAACGAACATTTTTCACTATTTTATGTTCGTTAAAATCACTCTTTTTAAAGAACTCAATCTGAAAATGGGTACAAAAATAGCCGAATCCGTACAAAAGTACGAACTCGGCTAAGTCTATTAGATTATAATATCTTCACAATCTCGTGAGGATAAATGGTAATGGTGTAATATTCTCCGTCAACCATCATATCTGCAAGAAACGCTGTTGAATCAAGAAGGTCAACAATTTGAGCTTTATTCCCATTGGAAAGCAAAACGATGTCGTACAGCTTTAAGTTTGTCATTACAGAATCACTCCTCTCTCTTAACAATATAACAGCTAACCAATCTGGGTTCACTATCATCAGTTTCTTTTATCCAAGCGGTGCACACATTAGCTATTTTTCCGTTCGGTCCCTTGAGCTTCATTATTTGTTCAAGTCTTGTACCAAACTTATCTTTACCTTTAATTTTACACTTGCTTTCATCAAATTTTTCTTCAATGTCTTTCTGAAGTTGTTTTGCATTTTTTAGTGTGTAACCTAACGCACTTTTGAAGACTATGGCTTTATCAGAAGCTTTATCAGGATTAAGACAATACTCTGTAAACTTTTCAGTAGGAACCTTTGCAAACAGCTGGACGTTAAGCGATAAAGTGTTGCCTTTTTCTTTGCCAGACTCTTTGCTTCCTTTCGATTGACTTCCACCTTCAGAGGCAGAACCACCATCGGTAAACTGTCCGTTCTCGTCTCTCGGGTGATCCGATTCATTAAACTCGTTATCGTTAATTATACCACATTCATCGAAATTTTCAATATCTGAAAGTTGCCCTTTTGTGGCAGTTTTTTCTGTATAATCATAGCCATCTTTTTTTGTGATTTTTCGTTCAAGCATCCTTGCTCGTCGTCTGCATGTCAAAAGAACCCCGATATCAACTGATTCATCATTGTTTGCTCTGCTTCTTCAATATCAGCGTCTATGGCTTTCTCATATTGTTTTAAAGCTTTATAAACAAGATTGGACTGTTACCGTAGAAACAAACCTCGATAAATTAAAAAAGCTCAAATCCCCGCCGAATAATGACGAGGATTTGAGGATAGTCATGGCGGAGAGCAACTGTGACCTTATATATCCCCTAAAATCGCTATTTTGGATAAAAACTGAGCTAATTGTAAAGAGAAGATAAAAGCACCCATCAGGATGCTGACGAGTGCTCCTATTTCTTGTTTGATTTGACTGAGCGGGATAATCCCTCAATTTCAGGGATAGGAGTAGGTTCCCGAACAAGAATTTCAGACAAATCACAATTTAATACTTCACAAATTCTGTCCAAGTGTTCGAGACTCACTCTTGTAGCAAACTCATTGTAAAGGTCATTAATTGTGTTAGGTCTAATTCCTGTTTTTCTTGCCAAATCAGCTTGTGTCCACCGAAGCTCGCCCAGCTTCCGTGAAAGTAAAATTCTAATTGCCATTTAGCCTGCTCCTTCTTGTTATATTTTATCAAGAAAGAGTATAAAAATCATAAGTTCGATATATTATATCGATATTTGATATATTCGATAATAGGGCAAAAGCTTATTTTGCAGAAATATTATGCTTAACAATCAAAAATCACACTATTTAAAGAACTAAATCTGAAAAAGGGTATAAAAATAGCCAGAAACGATACAAAATGTACCGAATCTGGCTTTGGTTTTATGATGTTTCTTGGCTTACAAGCTCAAAGTCATCTGAAGGATAAAGATACTCACCGCCTGTTTCATCAACAACACTGAACATCTTTCCGTCAAACTCTTCGCTCACTATATCGTAAGTCTTTCCGTTGAGAAGACCCAACTCATCGTTTTCACCTTTCCATACACCTTTCATTGAATCACCTTACTTTTTCCTTTTCTTAAGCTTGAAAGAAACCTGACCTACTTTATCGTGCTCGAACCAATGAATTTCAGCAGGATAGGTTTTGCCGTCAATTTCAACTTCAGAATCACCTGTTTTGTGTGACCATTCTTCAGGCTTGGTTCCTTTGTGTGCTTTTGCAAGCGAACCACTCATAACAAGATTTTCGTTGGAACCTTCTCCGGCAAAGGAACTTATGTTTGTGATTTTTCCACCTTCTCTGATAAAAGCTTTTACTTTTCCAGACTTGCTTGCCTTCACTTCCAAGTCAGATGTAATTTCCATTACACCACTAACTGTTTTAAATCTTGTAGGCGTGGGTACGTTGCCTGTGCTTTTTGAAGCAGAACCACCATCAGTAAACTGTCCTGTTTTGGGATCGTGATTTGGATTTCCCTTGCTATCATTAATTATACCACATTCTTTGGAATTTTCAATATCCGAAAGTTGCCCTGTTTGGGCAGTTTTTTCTGTATAATCATATCCATCTTTTTTGTGATTTTTCGTTCAAGCATCCTTGCTCGTCGTCTGCATGTCAAAAGAACCCCGATATCAACTGATTCATCATTGTTTGCTCTGCTTCTTCAATATCAGCGTCTATGGCTTTCTCATATTGTTTTAAAGCTTTATAAACAAGATTGGACTGTTACCGTAGAAACAAACCTCGATAAATTAAAAAAGCTCAAATCCCCGCCGAATAATGACGAGGATTTGAGGATAGTCATGGCGGAGAGCATGGGATTCGAACCCACGAAACCTGTTTGAGGTTTACACGATTTCCAATCGTGCTCCTTCGACCAGCTCGGACAACTCTCCGTATCTGCAAATCAATGCTTATATATTATATATGACGGATTGCAAAAAATCAAGTATTTTTTCAAATTTATATCACAAAGTTTTTATATTCGGTGTTTTGGGCGTTTACCGCATTTCAATATCCGTCTCGTCGGATGTTAAAACGCTTATGTTTTCATACGGATAACTGCATAAAACGCTGTCCATATACTGAATTCCGCAAAAGTACTTGCAGATAGATGTGTTTTTAACGGCGCATCTATGCTCGCTTGTGCCGTCCTGCTTGTTCCACGGACACTCCGTGTTGCCGAAATCGGGATTGCTGAAATCAATATCCATATTTGCGCCTATCAGTTTATTAATTTTGTTATTCATAAGCCCCTCCGATAAACAGTTATGAAAAAAGCACGAACATAAATATGCTCGTGCTCTGTTTGGTGGAGATGAGGGGGATCGAACCCCTTACCTCTTGAATGCCATTCAAGCGCTCTCCCAAGTGAGCTACACCCCCATCGGTTCTGCCTGATTATATTATCACACTTTGTCTGAAAAATCAAGACCAAATTTAAAAATATTTGATTTATTTAGAGCAATGGAAAAAAGTGCTTTGAATTATCAAATATACGCAGGCAATGCTACTAATGCGAGGGAAAAAGAAATAGAAATTGCGTTTGCTGTTTTCTTCGCTTTGCCGTTCAAGGTGGGGAGGCCCGACCTTGAACGGCTTTGACTTTTTTATTCGGCGGTAAATGTTAATTGCTCCGCTTCGTCCTCTCCGCTGAGCAATGCGCCCGCCGCAGGAAGATTCTTTGCTCTGTATCTGTGAGGCTTTGCAAACTCGCCCTCGCGGTATTCGCGCGCAGATATGAGCCTGTGACCCTTTTTCAGCGTCATAACTCCGACGCCGATTGTATCCTTTGTGGTTTTGGGAAGAATAACCGCCGTATTGACAAGCAGGTGTCTGCCTGCGCTTGAAGATACGACAAGTTCTTTATCCTCTCTGATATACATAAGAGCGGCAACGGGTGATTTGTCGGAAAAAGCCTTTATCAGCTTTTTGCGCTTTGTGAGGGTCTGATAAGCTTTCATATCGACCTTTGCCGCCTTGCCGTTTTCAAAGAAAAACATCATATATCCGCCGTAGTCATCGGTAACGGCAAGATAAATCGGTGTTTCGCCGTCTTCCATTTCAAGCTTTGCGGGAATATAATCGCCGAGCACGCTCGCCTTTGAATCCTCAAAAGCGGAAGCGTTGGTTTTATAAACCTGACACTTGTTTGTGAAGAAAAGCAGCTCTTTGGCGTTTGTTGTTTCAAAGGTCTGGACTATTTCGTCGCCGTCCTTGAGCTTGTTTGCTCCGCTCATTCTGAGCGACAGCGGAGTAATCTTTTTGAAATATCCCTCGCGCGTAAAGAAAAGGTGAACGGGATAATCGGGGATTTCCTCTGCAACGGGAGTATCGTCAATCTCGTTTGAATAAATAATTTCCGTTTTGCGCGGCATGGAATACTTTTTGATAACCTCTTTAAGCTCGAAAATTATTATCTGCTTAACTCTTTTCGGGCTGTTGAGAATATCGTTCAAATCGGCTATTGCGGTTTCGAGCTTTTCGATATCCTGCAAGCGTTTGAGAATATATTCCTTATTCAAGTGGCGAAGCTTGATTTCCGCAACATATTCCGCCTGAATTTTATCGATTTTGAATCCGATCATCAGGTTGGGAACAACCTCGCTCTCCTCCTCGGTGTTTCTGATAATCTTTATCGCCTTATCGATATCAAGGAGGATTTTTTCAAGACCGCGCAGCAAATGCAGCCTGTCCGTCGCCCGTTTCAAATCAAACGCCGTTCTGCGTCTGACGCAGTCCGTGCGGAAATCTATCCATTCACCGAGCAGCTCCGCAACGCCGAGAACTCTCGGCTTGCCTTTAATCAGGACATTGAAGTTGCACGAAAAGGTATCCTGAAGCGGAGTGGAATCATAAAGCTTTTTCATCAGCTTTTCGGGGTCTGTGCCTTTTTTGATATCGATTGTAATTTTTAAGCCGTTTTTATCGGTTTCATCGCGGATATCACTTATTTCTTTGATTGAACCCGCTTTAATCTTTTCAACAATCTTATCAATGATCGCCTCTGAGGTTGTTGTGGGCGGGATTTCGGTTATATCAATGCAGCCGTTTGACTTATCGTAGCTGTATTTTGCCCTGACCTTGAAGCCTCCCCTGCCCGTGCGGTAGATTTCATCCATCACGGCATTGTCATAAACAAGGAAGCCGCCGCCTGCAAAATCGGGTCCTTTAAGGGTTTCGGAAACATCGTGCTTAGGATTTTTGATAAGCTCTATTGTGGTCTGACAAACCTCCGCAAGATTGAACGAGCAGATAGAGCTTGCCATACCCGCCGCAATGCCCGTGTTTGCATTAACGAGAACGCTAGGAAATGTAACGGGCAGCAAAACAGGCTCTTTCATTGTGTTATCGTAATTATCGACAAAATCAACGGTATCCTTATCGATATCGGTAAACAGCTCGGCGCATATTTTATCGAGCTTTGCTTCGGTGTATCGGGAAGCCGCCCACATCATATCTCTTGAATAAGCCTTACCGAAGTTACCCTTTGAGTCAACATAAGGGTGAAGCAAAGCCTCGTAGCCCTTTGAAAGACGCACCATTGTTTCGTAAATAGCCGCATCGCCGTGGGGATTGAGCTGCATTGTTCTGCCGACAATGTTGGCGGATTTTGAGCGGTTGCCCGTGAGCAAGCCCATTTTATACATAGTGTAAAGAATTTTTCTGTGAGAGGGTTTGAAGCCGTCAATTTCGGGAATTGCGCGGGACATAATGATGCTCATTGCATAGGGCATAAAGTTATTTTCGAGCGTGTCAATAATCGGCTGATTAACAACATCGCCCGCGCCCAGAATATGAGTTTTGCTGTCAAGCGGTTCTGTCTGCCTCTCGGCTTCCTTTTTTGGTTTTTTAGCCATATTTTTAACTCCGTAATATCAGATTATGAAACATCAGCCATATCAATATAAAGATGACCGTTTTCGGAAATATGCTCCTTGCGCCCGACGAGATTGTCGCCGAGAAGCAAATCAAATTTATCGGCAGTTTCCTGCGCGAAGGAAGGCTCAATTTTAATAAGCCGCCTTGTGGCAGGATTCATGGTTGTAAGCCACATCATATCGGGGTCGTTTTCACCGAGACCTTTTGAACGCTGAACTGTGTATTTTTTATCGCCGATTTGAGCAACGGCGTCAAGACGCTCCTTTTCGGAATAGGCAAACCATGTTTCATCGCCGCAGGTTATTTCATAAAGCGGCGATTCGGCAATAAACACCTTGCCCTCCTCAATCAAAGTGGGCATAAGGCGGTAAATCATTGTGAGAATAAGCGTTCTGATATGGAAGCCGTCAACATCGGCATCGGTACAGATGATTATTTTGCTCCAGCGAAGCAAATCAAGGTTAAAAGAAATCATATCCTTGCCCTTTTTCTGCTTTGCGCCGACTTCAACTCCGCAACCGATTACTTTTATAAGGTCGGTTATAATCTCGCTCTTGAAAATCCTGTCATATTCGGATTTGAGACAATTCAGGATTTTACCGCGGACGGGAATTATTGCCTGAAATTCGGAATTTCTTGACTGCTTACAAGCGCCGAGAGCCGAATCACCCTCAACGATGAAAAGCTCGCGCACGGAAACATCCTTGCTTCTGCAATCAACGAATTTCTGAATTCGGTTTGTGAGATTTCCGACATTCTGAATCAGCGATTCTTTCATGCCGAGCCTTGTTTTTTCCGCTTTAACGCGGCTTCGCATATTGATAAGAACCTGCTCGGCAATTTTATCGGCTTCAATCGGATTTTCAATGAAGTAAACCTCAAGCTGATGCTTAATGAACTCGGTCATTGCGTCCTGAATGAACTTATTTGTTATTGCCTTTTTGGTCTGGTTGGCATAAGAGGTTTGAGTTGAGAAAGAGGAAATTACAAGGACAAGGCAGTCCTCGATATCCTGAAAGGTTATCTTGCTGTCGCTCTTTTGATATTTGCCGCTCTGCTTGATGTATTGGTCAATCTGATAAACAAAGCCGAGCCTTGCCGCTTTATCGGGTGAGCCGCCGTTTTCAAGAAAGCTTGAATTGTGATAAAACTCTTTTAGCTGAATTTTATTAGAAAAGGTGAGCGACATATTCATTTTAAGCTTATAGTCATCCAAATCCTCACGGTCGCGCCCTACCCTCTCGCCGTACCAGGTCTGAACGCCCGTCAGCGCGCTGTCGCCGACATATTCCTTGACATAATCCTCAATTCCGTTTTCATAAATATACTCAAAGGTTTCAAATGTTTTGCCCGTTTGGTTTTTCAGAATAAAACGGACTCCCGCATTTACAACCGCCTGTTTTTTGAGTGTATCCTGAAAATATTCAAGCGGAATGTCAATATCGGTAAAAACCTCAAGGTCGGGGCGCCACTTAATTCTTGTGCCCGTGTCACGCTTTGAATATTCTTCCTTAACCATTTTGCCGACAGGCTCGCCCTTTTCAAAGCGGAGCAGATATCTGAATCCGCCCGCGTGAATTTCCGCTTCCATATACTCGGAAGCATACTGAGTTGAGCAAAGGCCGAGACCGTTAAGGCCGAGAGAATATTCGTAGCTGCCGTTGTTATTGGTGTCATATTTTCCACCCGCATAAAGCTCACAGAAAACAAGCTCCCAATTATATCTGCCCTCTTTATTATTAAAATCCACGGGGATTCCTCTGCCGAAATCCTGAACCTCGATTGAATTATCGGCATAGCGTGTAACGATTACTTTATCTCCGTAGCCCTCTCTTGCCTCGTCGATTGAATTGGATATGATTTCAAACGCCGCATGCTCGCAACCGTCAAGACCGTTGGAGCCGAAAATTACCGCGGGTCTTTTTCTGACTCTGTCCGCACCCTTGAGGGCGACTATGCTTTCGTTATTGTATTCGGGCTTTTTAGCCATTCGGTCAATCCTCCCAAATTTCGCAAATTTTACCGATATTATTATACCACATATTGAATCAATGTCAAGCATCGGCACTATCTGTTGATGATATTTTAGTGTAAAATACCGCCGAAAATACGGCAAAAGCGGCGATTTTTCTTCAATTCGCAAAAGAAAAAGCATCCGACGCCTTTTAAACGCCGAATGCCGCCGATTTTTAAAACACAACGCTTTTCTTTTTGCCGTTTTTATTAACGGGATGTTCTTTGATTCTGACGAGATAATCAAGATTGATTGTTTCTTCGCCGTCTTTGGTTTTGAGAACAAGCCAATTATCCTCAACGCCTGTTATCTCGCCCTCCAAAGCGCTTGAATTTGAAACATAAACAAGGCAATCCTTGCCGATATATCTGCTTATAATATCATTCATTTTTATAACGCCCTTTCTTTTGTTGCGCTTAATAATACGCCGCGTCTGTTCGCTGATTCTTACTTCTCTGAAAATTATGAACACAAAAACAATAAGGAAAATAAAAGGAAAATAATTCAAAGCACCGCACTTCCCTTTCTTTCCATTCTGAGATATGCCCCCGACGGAACAGGCTCGGGGCAATCAAAGCTCAGGCTCATCATAGGATGCGGAGCATTGTCAATCTGCTCGCCGTCGGCATTTTTCAGATTTCTGACCGTAACTTTAAAAGGCTTTTTGCCTTTTATCATAACTTCAAGCTCATCGCCCTCAAAAAATCTGTTTCTCTGCGAAGCATAGAGCACTCCGTTTTCCCATCTGTCGCCAATGGCCGCGACATCCCACTCTCTGACATAGCCGCCCTCATAAAAAATCTGAGCGTCGTCCATAGGGTCGGAAAAATAGAAGCCCGTGCAATAGCGGCGGTTGCTGACCTTTTTAACCTCATCAATTATCCATTGCTCAGGTTTATAATCAGCCGAAAAACCCGAAGCCTCATAGCCGTCAAGCGCACAGCGGTAAGCATTAACCGAAACCGCAGTATAATAAGCAGATTTTGCCCTGCCCTCAATTTTAAAGCTGTCAATCCCCGCTTTTGCAAGCTCGGGAATGTGCTCAATCAGGCACATATCGCGGGAGTTCATTATGTAAGTGCCGCTTTCGTCCTGCTCAACGGGGAAATACTCACCGGGTCTTTTTTCTTCAAGCAGGGAATAACGCCAACGGCAGGGCTGAGCGCAGTCTCCCCTGTTTGAATCTCTGCCCGTCATATAATTGGACAGAAGACATCTGCCCGAAAATGAAACGCACATTGCTCCGTGGACAAAGCACTCAATTTCAAGCTCCTTTGGTGTTTTTGCCCTGATTTCGGCGATTTCTTCAAGAGAAATCTCCCTTGCGGTAACAATTCTTTTTGCGCCCATCTCATAAAACGCACGGGCCGAGGCGTAATTGGTAATACCTGCCTGAGTGGAAATATGAATTTCCACATCGGGCGCATATTTGCGGGCAAGGTTCATAACGCCGATATCCGTTATTATAAACGCATCAACGCCGCTTTGCTCTGCAAACTTAAAAAATGCTTCAAGCCTGCAAAGCTCGCTGTTGCGCGGCACCGTGTTGCATGTGAGATAGACCTTAACACCTTTTGAATGGGCATAATCGCAGGCTTTTTTAAGCTCGTCTCCGCCGAAGCTTGCGGCGGCGGTTCTCATTCCGAAACAATCGGAGCCGAGATAAACCGCATCCGCGCCGAATTCAACGGCGGCGGCAAGGCGCTCGCTGTCGCCCGCAGGCGCAAGCAGCTCGGGTTTTAAAAAATCATTCATAAGCTATGCTCCTAACGGCTGTTTGCTCTGAGCACCTCGTTGCCGTTTCTGTCATGCTCCGCCTGAGTTTTTGCCATATAAATCTGACCGTATTTATCATGGCGGAAATAGTAATAATCGGTATCCTCGGGGAAGAGCGCCGCCTTGATGGCGTCACCGCCCGGGTTGCATATCGGTCCGGGAGGCAGGCCCTGACAGTAATAAGTGTTATAATACTGCTCGTAAATAACCGCCTGATCGGCAGTAACATTGGGTCTGACATAAGTTGTGATATAATTTGCAGTTGAATCACAGCCGAGAGTAGGCCATGAAACAGAGTGATTGAGACGGTTGTGAATGACCGATGAAATCAAGCCCATCTGCTCAGTATTAGCCGCTTCGCGCTGAATAATGGATGCGATAGTAATTATTTCATCTCTCGTCATTCCGAGCTTTTTACGCTGAGCCTCGTATTCATCCGTCCACTTCTTTTCGGATTCATCAAGGAACTTTCTGATTATGCTGTTTGCATCGCTCTTCTCGTAAAACTCATAGGTATCGGGATAGAAATAGCCCTCAAGCTTAAATGTTCTGTTGGGATTATCGGGAATATCCTTAACAAAATCCTGCTCAAAATCCGTTCCTTTGAGTGATGCGATAAGCTCGGTTTTGCTGCAAACGCCGAATTCCTGAATTTTATCAAACATCTGATAAATTGTCCAGCCTTCGGGGAAAACAAGAGTAATTGTTTCTGCTGTTTTGGGAGTTTCTTTAAACTCAGTCAAATAGCCTTCAAGACCGAGGTTTTTCTGAACATAGTAAACGCCGCTGAGGTAAACAGGGTCAGCCGGCTTTTCTTTTTTGTTGAAATTTTTTACGAAATCAAAAGCTTTATAGTAAAGCTTGCAGAAAAGCTTTTGTTTTACCAGACCCTCATCGCTTAAAATATCGATAATTTCATCCGTGGTTGCATCGCTCGGGATAGTTACCGTTACAACATCGTTTTTTCTTCCCAAAGCCAAAACATCATTAATGCAGGAAATGGCGATTGCAGACAGCGCTGTGGTAAAGATAAGCACAACGGCACAAAAAACGGCAAGAGCAGAGTTGAATACAACCTTTTTATTTTTCTTGCCGCCGGGCGTAGCCTGCTGCACACGGTGCTCAGTCTGAGCGTTTCGATTCTGAGACTTTGAGGGTCGGCTGTTTGAAAAATAGATTTCGCCTTTATACTTGGGCTGTTGATCTTCAAAATCCAGCGTTTGAACATCGTCCTCCTCGATATGCACTTCAAACTTTTTCTTTGAAGGCAAAACGGGCGGCGGAGTAAGATTATCAAGATCCTCGGGATTTAGAAAGCCGTCATCTTCAATATTCACTTTAAAGATATCGTTCTTGTTATTTTCTCTGTTATCATTATCCATATGTAGAAACCTCCTTGAAATAAGAGTTTTCGGCATTTTTGAATCCGTTTTCAGTTAAAACATATTTGACCTTCATATCGTGCCGCTCTGCGGGCAATCCGCACGAAAAGCATCTTTCATAGCAAAGCCCTATGCTGAGCAAATCGTTTTCGGCAAAAAATCTGTCATAAAAGCCGCCGCCCATACCGAGCCTGTTCATATTTCCGTCGAAAGAAAGCGCAGGGACAATGCAAAGGGCGCTCATATCATAAGTCTGCACAGGTTTTGCCGATTTATCAGCGGTCGGTATGCCAAAAGCGCCTTTTTTAAGACTATTTACAGAGTCGATTTCAAAAAAAGACATTCTTTGACCTTCGCAAACAGGAACCGCCACCCTTTTTCCGTCGGCAAGAGCGAAAGAAATCAAATCTCTTGTTCCTGCTTCCGAGCCAACGGAAACATAAGTAAGGAGAAGTTCACAGCGGCGGTAAAGCTCGGAATTAATCAGAAATGAAAGAATACGCCTGTCCCATTCCGTACGCTCCTGCGCCGTTAAGGTTTTTCTGACATTTCCGTAAAAATCACGGCAAGCGTTTTTGTCGTTTATGAGCATTGCAGATTTGATTTAAGCTCAGCCGCCGCCTGCTCACCGCAAACTGCGGAAACGATTTCAAGCCCGAAATTAACCGCACTGCCCATACCTTTGGCGGTTATTGTTTTTCCGTCTCTGCAAACATAAGCATCCGAAAGCTCTGCACCTTTAAGCTCGCTTTCAAAGCCCGGGAAGCAAACCGCCTTTTTGCCGCAGAGAAGTCCTTTTCTGCCTAAAATCATGGGTGCGGCGCATATCGCGCACAGATACAGATTGTTTTGGGCGCAGTAATCAATAAAAGAATTAACGCAATCGCTTGCGAGCAGATTGGTTGTTCCCGGCATTCCCCCGGGAAGAATAACGCCCTCAAGCTCGGCGCTCGGTTTTATATCCGTTTCGCTTTTATCGCATATAACCGTTATACCGTGCGCTCCCGTTATTTCACGCGAGCCGATACCGACGCTCTCTGCTTTAATACCCGCACGCCTGATAACATCAAGCGCGGCTATCGCTTCAACCTCCTCGAAGCCGTCGGCAAAAAACATATAGAACATAAATTACCCTCCTTAATCAAGAGTAAGACCTAAATAAGCATTATTAATATTCGGCGCAATTTCTTTTGCCCTTTCGGTAACGGGAAGCAGCATTGCGCTCTCTCTGACATCGGATTTGCCGAAATCAAGGTTAATCCACGCAGGAAGCCTTAAAAGAAACTTATCGGAACTGCTGTTTTTGACAAGTAAAGCGATAACGCTTGACATTGACTCGCTCGTAAAGGTGATTTCCTTTACGATGGTTTTACTGTCTTCTTCAAAGTAAAGACAATATCCTTTACTTGTTGAAATTGAGCTTCCGCCGTAAAGCTTATTTTGTGCAAACGCAAAATCGATAGCTTTGCCGCTCCACTTAAAATAAGGATTCCCGCTCAAAAACAAGTTTCTCATCTCTGACAAATCAATCGCCGAATTTTCAAGCTCGGCATCGCCGTCAAAGCTGTATTCTTCTGCTGAAAACGAAACATAATTAGTTTTAAAAGCCGGAATATAACCGAACCTTGAATAAAAATCAAAGAGAGATTTTTCGCCCGGCATCAGACATATAAAATCATACTTTCTTTCATACGCGGTTCTTTCGGCAAACGCAAGCAGCTCGCCCATAAGCCCTTTCCCGCGGCATTTTTTTGCTGTGCAGGCGGCATAGAGATAATAAGCGGGATATTCCGCACCCTCAAAGCAAAAGCTGCCTTCAAGCAAAAAAAGCATTGACGCAAGCTCTCCGTTAAGCTCACTGACAAGAGTATTCTGCGGCTTGTACCATTCGTCAAGGAAAAATCTTATCTCTTTTTCTCCGTCGCCGAAAGCCTCGCTCCAAAGCGAAATGATTTGGGGTATATCCTTTTCGTTTGAAAATCTAATCATACTTAAACGCCGATTATTTCGGCAACAGCGGCAAACACCTTAGCCGATATCACATCAACAGGCAGCGGCTCACCGTCTTTACTGCATTCAATTCTTTTCCAGCCGAGCCGAGAGCAGGCGTATTCCGCCGCTTCACGGCAGCTTTTAAGATAGGCTACATCTTTTTCGTGGATATCCTTTTTTGACTCGTCACCGTTGTATCTGCCCGTCATAAGCTTTTGAGAAACCTCAATGGGCATATCAAGATATATAACGGCATCGGGCTTCGGAATACCCATTTTATTATACTCAAAATCCTCAAGCCATTCAAGATAATAATCCCACTCGGCTCTCGGCGTTTTGGTCAGCTGGTGATACGCATTTGAGGTTGTATAACGGTCGGCAAGAAAAACCTCGCCATTCCGATAGGCGTCTTTCCAATAGCAGTTAAAGCTGACATATCTGTCAACGGCAAAAAAAGCCGACGCCGCATATGCGTTAACATCCTCCGGCTTATCGCCGAATCTGCCCGCAAGATACATTTTAACAGGCTCGCACGCGGGATCGCCGTAATTTGGAAGCTTAATGAAATTGACTTTAACTCCGCAGTCCGACAGTTTCTTTTTAAGCAGCTCCTCCTGTGTGGACTTGCCGCTGCCGTCAAGACCCTCTATAACAACAAGTTTACCTTTCATACTTCCTCCATTATATCGCGTAATTATTAATATTATATCAACAAACCGTGTATATTTCAAGTATTATATTCGGCAAAAATATGCAAGGGCACAGCTTCCGAAAAAGCAATGCCCTTACTGTGGTTCTTTATAAATATATTGGCTGGATTTGCTTGCCGTCAAGCGCACTGAGAGCCGCTTCATAGGTTTTTGAAAAATCCGCAACAACGGAGCGCGGCTTTTTAACGCTGTCATCCTGCCGCATTGGAACAAAGTAAATATGTTTGCAGTTCAGAAGCCTGCCGATATTTGAAGCGGCGGCTGACAGCGCATCATTTGTTGAAACCGCTATGAGCAAAGGCTTTTCGTTTCTTAGGTGCGCTTTTGCGGCAAGGGTTACGGGAGTATCGGTTATCCCTGCGGCAAGCTTGGCAATCGTATTCCCCGTACAAGGCTCTATAACAAGGATATCAAGCAGTTTCTTAGGACCGATAGGTTCCGCGTCCGCAAGGCTTGCTATTATTTTTCTTCCGCACAGCTCTTCGACTTTTTTTATATGTTCCGAAGCTTTGCCGAATCTCGTATCCGTTGAAAAAGCGTTATATGACATAATCGGGATAACATCGGCTCCTCTGCTTTTGAAATTCTCGATTTGCTCTATCGCCCGTTCAAATGTACAAAAAGAGCCGCACAGAGCAAAACCAACGGTTAAATTATCCATAGTTTTCCTCCCTGAGCATATTAATAACACCGTCGGCAATTATTTTACCCGCCGTTTTCGGGGCAACCTTGCCCGGAAGCGACGAGCATTGAACGGCGTTCAGCCCAAGCTCAAACGCCGCCGCAAAATCCGTTCCGTACGGCGCGGAAGCAACATCAATAATCAGACAGTCCGCCCTGACATTTTCAAGGATTTTTCTGTCAATTACAACCGACGGCACGGTGTTTATGATAATATCAAATTTATGTGCAATGTTGTGAAAATCTTTTATCAGGCAGCCGTCCGCGCCGTTAACGCGCGCACTCGCAACATCGCCGTATTTTCTGGCGCATACCGTAACATTTGCTCCTATTGACGAAAGCACGCGGGCGGTGAGCTTGGCTATTCTTCCGTAGCCGAAAACCGCACATTCGCTTGAATGAATTGTATATTCAATGTTATCTATCATCGTTTTAAGTATGCCTTGAACGGTAGGAACGGTGTTCATAACCGTTACATCCTCGCGCTTAAAGTAGTCAAAGACCTTTCCTCCCGTTTTCTCAAGCTTCTTAACGGCTCCTCTGCTTATCATTCCACCGAAAATCGGCTGGTCTTTTTTTATCCATGAAGCAATGTCGTCAATCGTTTCTTTCATCGGGACTATTGAAAACACATATTTTTCATCTTTTGTAAAAGGCAGAGGAAGCAGAACGGCATCTGCCGAATTTATTGCTTCTTTCAAGTCTTTTACACACTTTCTTTTTTTCTCCGGAACTCCGTAAACCTGTACGGAATAACCGATTTCTTCAAGATAATCCGCCATATAAAGCTGTCGGCTGTCGCCGCCGATAATTAAAAAATTTTTTACCTTTTGCAAATTTACACCTCCCTGTGTGTTGCTAATAATATTTTATGTTTAAGGTGCAAGGCTGTGACATAAAGAGAGCAAAGCGCAACAAGGAAAATTTTGATAATATTATTAAATTATGCTTTATTTTTCTTAACATATGATATATAATAACAATGATATTCTGAAAGGAAGAAGTTAGTATGCCTGAAATTGATAATTTACTCAAATCAATCAAACGAATTCATTTTATCGGCATAGGCGGCTCGGGTATGTGCCCTCTTGCCGAGATACTCCATAAAGAAGGTTATATTCTCAGCGGCTCGGATAATAACGAAACCGATACTCTTGCAAGAATTCGCGCTCTGGGAATCCCCGTTGCGATGGGTCAGAGAGCCGAAAACATTGAGGGCGCGGAAATGATAGTTTATACCGCCGCTCTGCTCAAGGATAACCCCGAGCTTGTTGCCGCAAAGGAATCGGGAATTCCCACCTTTGAAAGAAGCAAGCTGCTCGGAGCGGTTACCCGCATTTACCCCAACAGCATTTGCATTAGCGGAACTCACGGCAAAACAACCTCCTGCTCAATGCTTACGCAGGTTTTGATTGAGGCTGATTTTGATCCGACTGCCGTTATCGGCGGAAAGCTGCCGCTGACAGGCTCAAACGGAATGGTCGGCCACAGCGAGCATATGGTTTGCGAGGCCTGCGAATTTGTTGACACTTTTCTTGATCTGTCGCCCGATGTTGCGGTTGTTTTAAACATTGACGAGGATCATCTTGATTACTTCAAAACGCTTGATAACCTTAAAAAATCTTTCACAAAATTTGCTTCAATGGCAACCAAGGCAATCATTTATAACGGCGACGACGCCAACACGGTTGAGGCAATTCTGCCTGCTCTTAAAGAAAGCGGCAAGCCCGGAATAACCTTCGGCTTTGAAAAAAGCAACGATTATTATGCCGACAACATCAGCAATAACAATGAATACGATTCATTTGACCTTGTAAGGCACGGCGAAAAGCTCGGCAGAGTTACTCTTTCAATCCCGGGCAAGCACAATATTTACAATGCGCTCGCGGTTATCGCCGCCGCAATGTATTCGGGAGTCACCTTCGAGCAATGCGTGAGAGGCATAGCCGATTTTCACGGTGCGGGCAGGCGCTTTGAAAAGCTTGCCGAAATAGACGGAATAACAATAGCCGACGATTACGCCCATCACCCGAAAGAGCTTGAGGTTACGCTTAAAACCGCAATGAATATGGGCTATAAAAAAGTCTGGGCAGTCTTTCAGCCGTTCACATATTCAAGAACAGCTATGCTGTTTGACGATTTTGTAAGAGTTCTTCAAATCCCCGACAGATGCATTATGACTGAGATTATGGGCTCGCGCGAAATTAACACCTACGGAATTTACACCGAACAGCTTGCCGAAAAAATCCCGGGAAGCGTGTGGTTCAACACCTTTGAAGAAGTGGCTCAATATGCCGTTGACAATGCCGAAAGCGGCGATTTGATAATCACCCTCGGCTGCGGCGATATATATAAAGCGGCAAAAATTATGATTAAGAAATTAAAGGAGAGGCATTAATCAGATGAAATACCTTATCAACAAAACGAATTTCAATGACTTTTCTGTTTTTGAAATCAACAAGCGCGAGGGCAGAGGCTATTCAATCCCCTATTCCTCAAAAGAAAAGCTGAAATCTACCTCTTTCAAAAAAGAACGCACATCTTCCGACATGGTAAAGGTTCTCTCCGGAAGCTGGGAGTTTAAATATTACTCAAGCTGCAAGGATTTGCCCGACACGCTCGATACTGCCTGCGTTGATTTTGACACAATCAAAGTGCCCTCAACCTGGCAGAGAACCGGCTACGAAAACCCCGCATATATCAACTGCCCCTATCCTTTTGACGATAAGCCCCCCTATGTTCCCGAGGAACAGCCTGCGGGAGTTTACAGAAAAACATTTGATGTTGAAAACACAGACAAAACATATATAATATCTTTCCTTGGCGTTATTCCCTGCATTGACCTTTATGTTAACGGCAAATTTGTAGGTTACAGCGAAGGAGCGCACAACACGGCGGAGTTTGATATAACAGACTATACCGTAAAGGGTGAAAACGAGCTGCTGGCGGTTGTTCATAAATGGTCAAACGCAACTTTCCTTGAATGTCAGGATATGTTCAGAGAAAACGGAATTTTCAGAGATGTTTTGCTCTATGAAATGCCTAAAACATTTATTAACGATGTTTATTACAGACCCAAAGAAACCTCAAACGGCTGGAATCTCGGCATTGAGGTTGAAACTGTCGGCAACGCACAGGGCATGACTCTGCGCGCCGAGATTTATTACAAAAACAAGCTTATCGCCGAAAAAGTAATTGATGCCGCGAAAAAAGCGGATATTAATTTCACTTCACTCAATGTTAAGAGCTGGAATGCGGAAATACCTACTCTTTATACCGCCTTCGTTACTCTTTTCGACGGTGAAAATCAGGTTATGACGGTCAGAAACTTCATCGGCTTCAAGACAGTTAAAATCAAAAAAGACATTTTCACCGTTAACGGCAAAAACATAAAAATCAAGGGTGTCAATCATCATGACACCCACTATAAAAACGGCTATGTTATGAGCTTTGACGATATGGAAAAAGACATAAAGCTGATGAAATCGCTGAATGTCAACGCCGTCAGAACCTCGCACTATCCTCCCGACGCGCAGTTCCTCGTGCTCTGCGATATTTACGGACTTTATGTTGTTGATGAAGCGGATATTGAAACTCACGGCTGCGCCTGTGAACCACACAATGATTTTAACCTTATCAGCAACAATCCCGAATGGGCTCCGCGATACCTTGACAGAGTTAAGAGAATGTATCTTCGTGACAGAAGCCGCGCAAGCGTTATAATGTGGTCGCTCGGCAACGAGGCAGGCGGCTGGGCGTGCCAGGATGTATGCTATGACTATCTCCACAAGGTATGCCCCGAAATTCCCGTTCACTACGAGGGCGTTATCAGATGTGAAAGACATTCATATGATGTTGTTTCCGAGATGTACACCAATCACAGAGATGTTGAAAAATGCGGCAAGCATACAAGAGGCAGAAAATACACCAAAAAGCCCTTCTTCCTTTGCGAATATGCTCATGCAATGGGCGTAGGCCCCGGCGGACTTGAAGAATATTGGAAAATCTTCTATGCTCACGACAATCTGATGGGTGGCTGCATATGGGAGTGGGCAGACCATGCGGTTTATCATCCCAACGGCAAGCTTAAATTCACCTACGGCGGCGATCACGGCGAAAAAAGGCATGACGGCTGCTTCTGCGTTGACGGCCTTGTTTATCCTGACAGACGGCTTCACACGGGCGCAAAGGAAATGAAGAATGTTTACAGACCCGTCAGAGCAAGCTTCAAGGACGGCGTTATCACCTTTACAAATACAAACAGATTCAGAAACAGCTCTTATCTGACCGCAGTATGGGAGCTTGTTAAAAACGGCAATACTCTTATCGCCGCCGATGAAACCGTGCTTGACATTGAGCCTGAACAGGCTAAGGATATTGCGATTGACATCAAAGTTCCCGACGGCGAATGTGATTGCCAGCTGAACATATATTACTATGACGGCGACAGCGAAGTAGCTTTTGAGCAATTCACTCTTAAAGAGGAATATAAAACATCAAAGCCCAAGGCTGACGGAAAGCTTTCTTTCAGCAGCGACGGAGAAAAGAGTGTTATTGATTTCGGCGGCGGCAGCGTTGCTTTCTCAAACAAAACAGGTATGCTTGAAAGCTACATTGCTGACGGCAAGGAGCTTATAAATCAGGCTCCCGCATATGCAAAAGGCCTTATTCCCAACATTTACAGAGCATATCTTGATAACGACACCGTTTACAGGCAGAAATGGATTGAAGCGGGATATGATGACTATGAGTGCATCTGCTCTGATTTCGAGGCAGAAATTAAGGACGGCAAGGCAGAAATTGAGGTTACATATCGCCTCAAGAGCAAAAATACTATGCTTCCCCTTGCAAAGGTTGAAATTGAATATACGGTTTATGCCGGCGGAATAATCAAGGTTGAGGCAGAATTCGACCCGATTGCCAAAAAGAGGCTTGCCTCTCACCTACCCCGTTTCGGCTTAACGCTTGAAATGCCCAAGGAATTCAGAAATATTGAGTATTACGGAATGGGTCCCGATGAAAATCTCTGCGACCTCTATGCACAGGCTATGGAGGGAGTTTATAACACAACGGTTTATGAAATGCACGAGAATTACATCAGACCTCAGGATTCAGGAAACAGAACGGCCGTCAGATACCTCTCGGTAACGGACGGCGAAGGCGACGGCATCAAATTTGCATTTGACAAAAAGTATTTTAATTTTAACGCAAGAGAGTTTTCGCAGAAGTTGCTCCAAAACGCGAAGCATCAGGAAGATCTGCACGATGAAAACACGGTTGCAGTTAACATTGACGGCTTCACCCGCGGCACGGGAACCGCAAGCTGCGGACCCGACATTCTTCCTCAATTTGAGGTTGACGGCAACAAGGGTCTTGAATTCAGCTTCTATATGATGCCCGCAAAATAAAATCAAAACAGACCGATAAAAAATCAGCCGTAAGCTCCGATTTGGCGCTTACGGCTGATTGATTTTTTGAAATTATTCGGCTTCAAAGTCCTTGAGCGAAGCCTCGGCTTCGTCATATTCTTTCTTAACTTCATCAAGAAGCTCTCCGACCTGACGGATATGGAACAAATGGAACTGAAGCTGTTTTTTGAGATTGATTTTCTCCGCTGCAAAATCAGCCTGCAACTTGCTCAATTTATCTGCATATTCATAAGCCTGAGCACGGTTAGTCTCTCTGAGCTCATCAAGCTCATCATAGGACTTTTTAAGCTGTTGATGAAGAATAGTCTGCCTGATTTCTGAATCTGACAGCTCCTTACGCAAGCGGCTCTGTTCTTTTTCGCCTGCGGTAAGCAGCTCTGATTTTTCATTAAGAGCGTTTTCGGCTTTTTCGCGTTTTTCACACTCTCCCTTATGCAGCTTATCAAGCTTTCCGTAATCATCACGCAAATCTGCAAGCTCGGTTTCAACGCCTTCGAGCTGTGAAATTCTCTCATTTTTCTCAGAAACAGCATTATTTAAGCCTACAATCTCGTTGCGAAGCCCGAAAATCTCCGCCTTGCTCTTATCAAGCTCTTCAACTCTGCCGGAAAGCTCGTCATTGATAATCTTCTGCTCTTCAAGCTCAGAAGTAAGCTCGGCAACGCGGCTTTTAAGCCCGGCATTTTCAGCCGCAAGCGCTGAGTTATCACCGTTTGACTCCGAAACAATAATTTCTTTAGGCTGCTCCGCCTGCATGGGAACTTCCTGAGTTTTTTCTGTTTCGCCCGAAAGAGCTTTATCAAGCTCGGCCTGCAAAACCTCAATTTTTGACAGCAGAGACTCTCTCTCTCTGTTAAGCAGTGAAACCTCGGAACGAAGCTCGCTGAGCTTTTCGTCATACATGGCGCAGGTTGACGCGTGATACTGATTCTGGCTGTCGATATATTCATCAACATCCGCTATGTTATAACCCTGAAAAGCCTTTTTGAAAACGACCTTTGAAAGATCAACTTCCTCGGCGTTTTCAACGCTCTCCACAGGCTCTGTTATTGCCTCAACTCTGCTCTTGCTCTCTGCCGCGTTATTCTCGGCAGGATTTTCGGTTTTCTTTTTCTTCATTGCATTAACCTCATTTAGCTTGTTTTAGAACCAATTTATCTCCGACATTAAAGCCGGCATCGGCGGCCTTTCCCGAGCAAAGCTCAAGAACCTTTTTAGCGTCCCTGTGCATTTTGCACATTTTTCCCGGAGGTACGGCTTCATCAATAAAAACGACATTATCATTTTTATCAAGATAAACCACATCAATGGAAAATTTCATACAAAATGTATGTATCTGATTGCAGGGAACTATGAGAAGTCCTCTGTCAAAATCCAAACTCTTTTTAAACATCAAGCCTTTTAGCCTTAAAAAGAATTTGTCTGCAAGCCCGGCCTTCTCTAATATTATGCCGTCATTTTTATAAACTGTCAAGGTTTTCATGAATTTCACCTTATTTATTTATAAAATTCTCAATAATGTTAAGAACCGTAGGTCCGAGTATTATTATGAAAACTACCGGGAAAATGAAAATAAGCATGGGAACAAGCATTTTAATTGTTGATTTCATTCCCTTTTCTTTTGCTTCCATTTTTCTCGTAAGTCTAAGCTGCTCGGACTGCGTTTGCATTATGTTGTTGATGGGAATACCGAGCTGCTCTGCCTGAATCAGAGCGGACAAGAATGTTCTGAGCTCTTCAACGCTCGTTGAATCGGAAAGAGTTTTCAGAGCGTCTCTGCGGGTTCTGCCCATCTGAATTTCTCTGTGAACAATCAAAAGCTCGTCAATAAACGGACCGCTCATTTTCTCCGAAACCTTTAAAAGCGCCGCATCAAAGCTCAGACCCGCTTCAATACATACGCTGAGCATATCCATAACATCAGGCAGCTGCCTTTTTATGCCAAGCTGGTGATTTGAAACTCTTGATTTTAAATAATAGGTCGGTGCGAGAACCGTCAGGGCTAATGAAACAAGAATAATAAGCAGGCTGTATTCCGCTTTCAGCTTTAAAACTCCGACAAGAATCAGGGTTGCAACTATCATCGCAATCATAAAAATCATCTTTTTGAAGTTGTATTCACTGGCGTCAATAAACATTCCCGCAAGACGGAGCTTTTTTTCAAGCTGTGCATATTTGTTTTCATTATCTCCGTTTTTTGATTTGGGAGTCTTTGACTCAATAAAATCATTAACTTTTTTGACGGTAGGCTCAATCATACGCGCATAAAACGACTGATTCATAATACCGTCGGCGTTAGTGTAGCTGCTGTCTTTTTTAATTCGGGAAATTCGCTCGTTTTTATGGTCTTTTTTCTTGCCGAAAGGCGCTAAAATCGCCACCAGCAATATAAATCCGAACAAAGCATATGAAATTACAAGAAATTCCAAAAACATTCACCTCGCATCGCGGTCAATATTCGATTGAAACAACCTTTCTTATTGCAAAGAAACCTAAGACCTCCATAACAGCCGCAACAATAAGCATTATTCTGCCTTCCTTTGTTGTAAAGAACATCGACATATAATCCGAAGCTATGATCATAAGCATACCCGCGATAACTATCGGCAACGCTCCGATTATCATACCGGAAGTTCTGCCCTGCGCAGTCAAAGCGCTTATTTCACTCTTGATTTTAAGTCGGTCTTTTATTGTAACTGATATGGTATCAAGTATTTTTGAAAGATTGCCGCCCGTCTGTCTCTGAATACTGACAGCTGAAACCGCTATCAGCAAATCCGAGCTTTTTATTCTGTTTGCCATATTGTTAAGAGCGGTTTCAAGCGTTTCGCCGTATTGAATTTCGCTGCAAACTCTGCTGAATTCCACGCCGATGGGAGCGGGCATATCTTTTGCTATGGTTTCAATCGCCTGCTGAAATGAAAGACCCGACCGCAGGCAGTTGCATATAACCATAAGCGCATCGCTAAGCTGAGCTTCAAAGGCTTTTCTTCTTTTTCCTTTTTTCAAATTGATATAAAGCAGAGGAAGAACGCAGCCTAAAACAGCCATGGTAATGGACGCAATCGGATTTGCTCCCAAAAGCGCGGAAATACCTGAAGGGCCAAAGGTAAGGCATATCCACATAATTGTGAATTCTTCCGGACCCATCATAATACCCGCGAGCACCAATTCGTTAAAAACGGTATCCATAAGCTTTTTGCGCCTGAGCGACTGACCGCTGCGCGCT
Organism: Acutalibacteraceae bacterium; assembly: GCA_051881535.1. Lineage (GTDB taxonomy): Bacteria > Bacillota > Clostridia > Oscillospirales > Acutalibacteraceae > CAG-177. Next base: position 33,910 of record JBJEQB010000044.1, read on the forward strand.
TTGATTTCAAGCCGTCTTCTTCTTTCCTCACGCTTATCTTTTATCTGTTTTCCTATTTCCTTGGGATTAACATTAATCTTAACTATTCTTTGTTCAACAGCGCGTCTTTCACGGGTCACACCGCCGTAAATGCTTGTTAAAATAAAAAACGCGGCAATCGAAACAGAGATGACCAAAATCAATAAACTAATCTGCAAACCAGTCATTATTGACGCTCACTCCGTTTCCTCTTATTTTTTCAAGACAATACGGTCTGACGCCTGTTGCCTTAAATCTGCCGATGAATTTACCCGAAGCATCAACATGACCGTCGGTTTCATATCTGAAAATCTCCTGCATACTGACGATATCGCCTTCCATGCCGATAACCTCAGAAATGCTTGTAACCTTTCTGGTGCCGTCACGCAAACGTGACTGCTGAATAATAAGGTCAATAGCAGAAGCAACCTGGTCTCTGATAGCTTTCAGAGGAAGCTCCATACCTGACATCATAACCATGGTTTCAACACGGGCGATTGAGTCTCTCGGGGAATTGGCGTGAATGGTCGTCAACGAGCCGTCATGACCGGTGTTCATAGCCTGAAGCATATCAAGCGTTTCTTCTGAACGAACCTCGCCGACGATTATTCTGTCGGGTCTCATACGAAGGGCGTTCTTAACAAGATTTCTTATCGTAATTGCGCCCTTGCCCTCAAGGTTGGCAGGTCTTGCTTCAAGCGTTATTACATGCTCCTGTTTGAGCTGAACCTCAGCGGCGTCCTCTATGGTTACTATTCTTTCATCATCGTTAATGAACGAAGAAAGAACATTCAGAAGCGTTGTTTTTCCGCTGCCCGTACCTCCTGAAACAATTATGTTCAGCTTTCCTTTTACGCAGGCTTCAAGAAAATGCAGCATATTCTGATTAAGCGAGCCGAATTTTATGAGCTGCTGCGCAGTAATGGGCTTTTTACCGAATTTTCTGATTGTAACGACGGGACCGACAAGTGAAAGCGGCGGAATGATAACATTAACACGCGAGCCGTCCGGCAGACGGGCGTCGCACATGGGGCTTGATTCATCAACATGTCTGCCGACCTGCGAAACTATTCTGTCGATAATATTCATCAGATGCTCTTCATCTCTGAATTTTTTATCGGTCAGAACAAGCTTACCGCCCTGCTCAACATAAACATGATCGGGGCCGTTTATCATTATTTCGGAAAACTTTTCACTTTCGACCAATTCTTCAATCGGACCGTAGCCGACAATATCATTAAACAGCTCACTGAAAACCTTAGGTCTGTCAATTCTTGGGATTTTGTATTCGTCATCGTTGATTTTTTCATCAAGCATTTTATAGATTGACCCGCGGTCAATCGCAACATTACCCTCTCTGTTCATTTCTCGGATAATGTCAACATGAATTGTTCTTTTTATATCGGCGTAAACATCCTTTTCTTCTGCCTGCGGAGAACTTGTTACCTCTGCAACGGCAGTTTCCTTTATTTCCGCAGATTTAGCGTCGCCTGAGCCTGCGGGTTGTTTGTTTTGTGCGTCAAGTCTGTTCAAAAGTCCCATAAATCATTACCTTCCGAGATTATTGATATAAAAAGATAGTTAAAATCAGATTATTTTATCTCTTTTTGGTCTCCTTTTTGTTATCTTTTTTGTTTTCATTCTTTGCGTCATTTTTTACAGGGGGTTTTTTAGCAAATTTAATGCTGCCTTTTTTAGCGGTGTTCTCATCATTAAGAGTTTTTATTCCCTCATATCTTTCGATAACCGACCCAACAAAGGATTTAATATCACGGGCAATCTCAGACTGGGGATTTGAAAGCATAACCGGAACGCCCTTATTAACGCTTGCACAGACAAGCTTTGCATCCTCTCTGATATAAGCATAAACAGGCATTTCAAGCGTTTTAACGAAATCCTTTTCGTTAAGTAAGCCTTTGGAAAACTTATTGACCAACAGTTTCAGCTTATCTCCCTGGTGGAGCTGGCGCAAAACATCAACGCAGGATTTTGCATTTTGGAGCGAAAAGATATCCATATTATAAACCATAAAGATTTCTTCGCTGTTTTCAAGCGCAGTCAGCGTTGCATCGCTGAGATCGGGGGGCAAATCCAAAATTATGTATTCAAAATAAGGTCTTACGGTATCGATAATCTTTTCGATATCATCGGGCTTTATATACTCGGCATATTCGGGGCTTTTCGGTGCGCCGAGAACGCTCAGACCCGTGTTATGAGTTGCACAAAAGCCGTTGATATTTTCGATTGTTACACCGTTTCTGTCCTGAACAAGCTCAACAATGCTGTCTCTCGGATTAAGATCAAGAGCCATTGTTACATTGCCGAAATTCAAATCAAGGTCAAGCAAAATCGTTCTTTTGCCAAGCTTTGCAATCTGAGCGGCAGTATTGACGGCAAGGGTGGTTTTGCCCGTTCCGCCTTTTCCTGAGAAAAACGCAAGAACCTTTGATCTGATTTTTTTGCCGTCATTGGTATCAAGGCGTCTTTGCAGCTCCAAATCATAGATATTAAGAAGCTCTTTTACGAAATCCTCTTCACTCATTGTGAAAGGAATAACGCCTCTGATGCCGAACTGCGCCGCTTTGTTGACAAGCTCAACGGTTATGCTGTCGTTGACAATAACAACAAAGCAGTTACGCAGGTTTATGAGGATTTGCTGAACGAAGCTGAAAATGCGGTCTTCAACTTCGCCCCTTATCGCACAGATTACGATATCGGGAAAAAGGCTTTCAACCTTGAGCTTTCCGGCGCTGCTGAAATCAGAATAACCGGCAATAATTATATTGTCGCTTCTTAAGTGATTCTTTAAATATATTCGGAGATCCATATCCTCCGACAAAACAACCGCATTAAGTTTTTCCATTGGAATACCTCGCAATTAATACTTAATATGTAAAATTATCGCCGTTATTAATCTTTCTTTTCGTCGGCAACGGTAACCTGAACGGGAGAATAGGGATTTGTTGCGATTTCGTGCTTTGTTACGGTCTCATCAAGCTGACCGTTAACCTTATTGCCCTCGGAGAACGGAACAAGATTGCATATGAATCCTACTCCATTTGCAACCACGCTTCTGTAAGTCATCATCTCGGCTTCATTCATTCTCAAAACAAGCGCAGTGTATTCAATAACATTTTCTTCTTCTGCATCCTGTGCCTCTTTGTATTCAGTGGCACTTCCCGCTTTCAAAACAAGCAGATTTTTTATAACTGTCGGAGTTTCTTCTTTGCCGACGAGCGAATATAGATTTATATAATCTCCTTCTCTGATATATCCGGCTACTCCGGCATCTTTTGAAAGCACTATTGAAACAGCATATTCGCCCTTTTTCAAATGATATGACAGACGGGAATCATCGGAATTTTCACCAATGAGAGTGAGTTTATCTGCGATGATCTGTTCGCCTCTGTAAAGCTTGGTTTTATTAACAAGTCCGATAATATCTTCTTTTTTAGTAACCGTTCCGTAGGTTATTGAAGAAACGGGAAGATTGACAACAGTCAGCATATCGTCGGTAATGACCGTATATTCGTTAATATCAACAACGGGAACAACAACGCTCGCCTTTTCAACATCCTTAATTGTTGTGCTCTTTTTGATTTCGGTTGCGAAAAGCCAGGTGGCAGCTCCCGCAATAATGGCAAAAATTACAGCCATCAGATATATTTTCTTCATAAAAAACGCTTCCTTTCGCTTTTTCGGCTATAAAGTTATGTTTCTACTTTCATAGTGACCTCAGAAGTAATCGGTCTTGTCTGACCGCCTGATATAATTCCCAAAACGGGAGTTAAAATATTCATCTGAGCTTCCAATTTAACGGTGACATCGCCCGCAAGACGGTCGGTTTCAGATGAATATGTTATTGTCACAGTTACATTATCAACAACCGGAGATATAATATTTTCAACATGCTGTGCAGTCAAAGCCTCACAGTCCTCATTAATTGAATGAACCGTTGCGTATCTTGCCCCCTCACGGCACGCATTATCAAGCGAAAGCTGATTAAAAAAAAGCCAGCCGAAGTCAAGAATACCGCATACAATCAGCAGAAGAATCGGCAGTATCAGGGCAAACTCAACCATCGCCTGACCGCTTTCTCTTTTCCTTTTCATATATATCACCGTCCTCCGAATTAATAACGAAAAAAGAGCAGGAGAACCTGCTCTTAATCTCAAAAGTATTACGCAGGAGTTAATCTCCCTGTTTTTGTGCAATACGGGAGGAAAGGCACTACAGTCTTTCCTCCCCTATGCCGTGCTAAATGTCTATGCTGTTAAGAAAACTTGTACTATAAGTAATGATTACTTGCGATTATGCTTATGCGTTGCCTTCGGGAATTGCATCGTTGACCTGCTGGAAGAGGTCTGCAATTCTGGGTCCGAGGATTACGAGAACCGCGATAA
>JBJEQB010000045.1:0-8050 GCA_051881535.1 Acutalibacteraceae bacterium
CAGAACGGTTGAAACCGTTGACAGCCCGCAGAATGTCGGCGCAGTCGGTGCGGCGGTTATTATGGCGGTCGGTCTGGGCATGCTTGACGATATTTCCCATGCGAAAAAGCTCATTCCCGCAAAGAAAACCTTTGTTCCCAATGCAAAGAATAAAGATGTTTATGACCGCAATTTCGCCGTCTACAAAACTCTTTACAAAAATAACAAAGAAGCGTTCAAGGCTCTTAACGGCTGAGAAGGCTTAAACACGAAAGGATTTTTGAAATGAAAAAGTATTTTGCGCTTATTATTTCCGTTATCGTTATCCTTACCTGCTTCACAGCCTGCAAGCCTAAGCTCAAGGGCGGCGAGGTTGTTACCAACGCGGCAGGCGAGGGCTTTGCCGCCGTTACAAAAGAGGGCGGCGGAATTGCAAGAGACGAAGCGGGCAACCTTATCGTTCTCGTCACCGACGCAAAAGGCAGAAATGTTAAGGGCGAAAACGGCGAATATCAGACAAACGCCATAGCTATTGAGCACGCTCTCGTTATCGGCAACAGAATCGAATGTCCCGATTTTGCGATTGAAATTCCGAGCGGCTGGTCTGACAGCATGAGCTTCAACGACCTTGTAATTAAAAAGGACGGCTCTGAGGACACGGTTAAAATCCACACCGACAGAAATGCAAGCCTCACATCGGTTATCGAAACCTCTGCAAAGGTTATTGACGCCATAAAGAGCGGCTACGGCAACACGGTGCTTGAAAACAAGGGCATTAAGATAGGCGAAAATGACGCACAGTTCATCTCTGCATTTGTTCCCGATAACGGCGAGGGCGTCGCGTCCTATCTCGGCTATATTTTCTTCAATCACGGCAGCGTAGTTTATACCTGCATGGTTATGTCAAACCGCGATATGTCGGCGGATATCGACAGCATCGTTAAAATTCTCAGCACCATCGAATTCAAATAATCGACCTAAAAGGAGATAATAAAATGCTTTTTACACAGGATATCGGTATAGATTTGGGCACTGCCAACACCCTCGTTTTTGTTAAGGGCAAGGGCATTGTTATCCGCGAGCCGTCGGTTGTTGCGGTTGACCAGAAGAGCAATCCTCCGAGAGTTGTTGCCGTTGGCACGGAAGCAAAGGAAATGATAGGCAGAACTCCCGGCTCCATCACGGCTGTCCGCCCCCTCAAAGACGGCGTTATTGCCGATTTTGAAATAACAGCGGAAATGATTGCCGCTTTCATCAAAAGAACAACAAAACGCACCCCGTTTTCAAGAATAAGAGTTCTTATCTGCATCCCCTCGGGCGTTACCGAGGTTGAGAGAAAGGCTGTTTATGACGCGGCTAAAAGCGCGGGCGCAAAATATGTCAGCCTTATTGAAGAGCCCATGGCGGCGGCTATCGGCGCGGGTCTGCCCGTAAGCGAAGCAACGGGAAGCATGGTAGTCGATATCGGCGGCGGCACCTCCGAGGTTGCCGTTATTTCGCTCGGCGATGTTGTAACGGCTAACTCTGCAAGAGTTGCGGGCGATAATTTTGACGAAGCCATTATTTCTTACATCAAGAAAAAATATAACCTGCTTATCGGCGAAAGAACCGCCGAGGATATTAAAATCAAAATCGGCTCCGCCTATCCTTATGATGGCGAGGGAACAATCAACATCAAGGGCAGAAACCTTATGGACGGTCTGCCGAAGAATGTTGACGTAACGAGCGAGGAAATCCGCGAAGCTATGGCTGACCCCGTTTCGCAGATAGTTGATTCCGTTAAATCCACGCTTGAAAAAACTCCCCCCGAGCTTGCCGCCGATATTATCGACCACGGCATTATGCTCACGGGCGGCGGCGCTCTGCTCAGAGGGCTTGATAAGCTCATTTCCACGGAAACCAAAATCCCCGTTCTCGTTGCGGCAAATCCGCTCGACTGCGTTGTCGACGGCACGGGCATCTGCCTTGAAAACGACACGCTCAATGTTACGGGCAACAAAAAATACATCTGATTTTAAGGAGCAAGGTTATCGATGATCCGCTTTTTGAAAAGCACGGCATTTAAAATATTCGCGGTTATTGCCGCCGCTCTGCTGGCAGGCTCAGTGTTTGCCGTTCTCTCAAGAAGCGGCTCTTCTCCGCTCACGAGTGCGGTCAGCTTTGTTTTCGGTCCGCTCTCGCGCCTTTCATCATCGGTTGCGGCGGAGTTTTCAAAAATCCCTGTTTCCTTTAAGTCATCCTCAACCCTTGCAAAGCAGGTAACGGAGCTGGAGGAGCAGGTGGATTCGCTCAGGCAGCAGCTTGTTGACTATGAGCAGCTCCGCTATAAAAACGAATTCTATCAGCAATTTCTCGGCATCAAAGAGGAACACACCGACTATGTTTTCGCCGAAGCGGCTGTTATCGGCAGAGACGCGGCAAACAATCTCGGCTCTTTCACTCTCAACAAAGGCTCGCTTAACGATATCAGCGTTAATGACCCCGTTATCTGCGGCGAATACCTTGTGGGCGTTGTTGCTTCGGTCACTCCGACGCAATGCACGGTCAACACCATTCTCAACCCCAAGGTCAATGTCAGCGCATACGAGGTCAGAACGCGCGACCTCGGCTTTGTAACCTCCACCGTTGCACTCGCAAGCGAGGGTCATTGCCATATGCCCGGGCTTTCATCCTCAACGGCGGTCACGGCGGGCGGCATTGTATGCACCTCGGGCGTCGGAGGAATTTTCCCACGCGATTTAATTATCGGCAGCATTGTTGATGTTGTTGACGGAACGGTTGATATTTCCGCAAGCGCAATTATCGAGCCGGGAATTGATTTGTCGGAGATAACCGATGTTTTTATAATAACTTCATTTGACGGCCAGGCCGAAAGCAACGGCTGACGCCGCCCGAAACATAAATATGACTATTGAAACTAACCGCAAAAAGTTAATAACCCGCAGACTTTGCCTTGCACTGATACTGCTGCTGCTGTCCGTTCTGCAAAATACAGACGGCTTCTTCCCGCAGATTTTCGGCGTCAGGGCTTTGCTGCTTATACCCGCCGTTGTGTGTATGTCAATGTATGAGCGTGATATTTACGGTATGCTGCTCGGGCTTTTCGCGGGCGCGCTCTGGGATATTTTCGCCTCGGGCGCAAGCTTTAACGCGCTTTATCTGCTGTGCGTGGGCTTCATCTGCGGCACGCTGATTAATACCATTATGCGAAACAATGTCGTTACGGCGGCTATTCTTTCGTCAGCGGCTATTCTGATTTATTCCGTGGGCTATTGGCTGTTTAAATTCGTTATCGGCGGGCTTGACAGCGCGGTTTATATGCTCCTGCGCTATTATCTGCCGGGCGCGGCTTATACGGCGGCGTTTATTCCTGTTATGTTCATTATCGTCAGAGGCGTTGAAAAGCGTTTTTCCGTTGAATAGTCATTCCGTATGTCAAAGAGAAAAATGCCCGAATGTGCGTGAGATATTGTATTTCAGACATATTCCATTGCCGTAAAAAAACTATTAAATTATTTACAAAGGAGGAAAGAAAATGAAATTTAAAATAAATTCGGCAAGGCGCATTGCTGCGGTTTGCGTTATTCTTTTCTTCTTTGTCTTTTTCGCGTTTGACCTTGTTAAAATCCAGATTGTTGACGGCGCGGAATATGATGCGGCAAGCTCCTCGGTTTCCGAAAGAACCGCACCCATCGCCGCCGCAAGGGGAGAAATAGTTGACTGCAACGGAAAGCCGCTTGTCTATAACGACCAGGGCTATTCCATCATCTTTGACGCCGCTTATTTTCCTACGGAGCAGGCTGAGCGAAACAATATAATTCTCAGCCTTATAAAGCTTTTTGAGAGCAATTCGCTTGAATGGATCGATAATCTGCCGCTCGTTTTTGACGCTGCGGGAAGCATTGCTTATAAAGAGGACAGCGACTCCGAAATCAAGGAAATGAAAAGCCCCGATTTGCTTAAACTCAACGACTACGCCACAGCTCAGAACTGCTTTGATGCGCTGATTGAGCGCTATGAGCTTCAGAATTATTCCGCGCAGGACGCGCGCAAGATTGCTTCGGTTCGCTATGAAATGGAGCGCACCTTTTTCAGAATCGGCACTCCCTACACCTTTGCGCTGAGCGTGCCCGACGAAATCGTTTCAAAAATCAAAGAAAACAGCGGATTTTACAAGGGCGTTGATGTGAGCGTTGTTCCCGTCAGGAAATATACCGACGGCACTCTCGCTCCGCATATTCTCGGCAGAACGGGCGCAATAGACGCGGAGGAATACAAAGAAAAGAAAGACAAGGGCTACAAAATAACCGATTATATTGGCAAAAGCGGCATTGAGCTTGCCATGGAGAGCTATCTCAAAGGAACGGACGGCGAGGCTACCATCTATACAGACGGCAGCGGCAACCGCACAACCGAGGTAACAACTCCCCCCGTTCAGGGCAACACGGTTGTTCTGACCATCGATTCGGAGCTTCAAAGAGTGGCTCAAAAAGCTCTTGAAGCCGCGCTTCTCGACTATGCGGGAACAAAAGGAAATATGGTTGAAAATGCGGGCGCGGTAATCGTCATCAACTGCCGTGACGGCTCAATCCTTGCAAGCGCAACCTATCCGTCATTCGATATTTCAACTTACAGCGAAAACGCCGAAGCGCTCAACGAGGCTCCCGGCTCTCCGCTCTGGAACAGGGCTTTGCTCTCAACCTATGCAACAGGCTCCACAATGAAGCCCTCCGTTGCAATAGCCGCTCTTGAAGAGGGCATAATCGATGAATCCACAAGAATTCGCTGCACCGGCTCTTATATTTATCTAAATCAGCACTTCAAGTGCGAGCAGGCGCACGAAACAAGCCTTGTCAATGTTGTTCAGGCGATTGACGAATCCTGCAACACCTTCTTTTATGAGGTCGGCAGGATGCTCGGCATTGAAAAAATGAATGAATACAGAACCCTGCTCGGTCTCGGCTCAAAAACAGGCTGTGAGCTGGGCGAAGCGGCGGGCGTGCTTGACAGCCCCGAATACCGTGCTTCAATCAATCAGAAATGGCTGCCGGGCTACACGGTTCAGTCGGCAATCGGTCAGGCAGGCAACCTTTTCACTCCCATTCAGCTCGCCAACTACTGCGCCACAATCGCCAACGGCGGCACAAGATACAAAACTCATTTCGTTAAAAGCATTAAGAGCTACGATTATTCTCAGACTATCGTTGAAAAGGGCGCCGAGATAGTTTCTCAGACGGGAATTTCTCAAAAAACCCTCGATATAGTCAAGAGAGGTATGCTCGAAGTGGGCACAACGGGCTACTGCGCTAGATACTTCAAAGATCTGCCCGTTCAGGTTGCCGCAAAAACAGGAACATCTCAGGAAATCCGCAAGCTTGACGGCGTTTCCGTTAAAATAAACAACGGCTTTCTTATCGCTTTCGCACCCTATGACAACCCCGAAATTGCAATCGCGGCTGTCGGCGAAGGTATGACCTCGGGCGTTTTCGTTGCCCCCGTTGTTGCCGAAATCGTTGACTACTATTTCGGTCAGAGCGATGAAATGGAAAAATATCAGCCTGAAAATACACTTATTCCCTGATGAAAGGAGCGCAGCTATGGCTCAGATAATTCTCGTTGCCTCGGGCAAAGGCGGCTCGGGCAAGTCCTCGTTTGTTACGGGTGTTTCCTCCGCGCTTGCCGCCATGGGCAAAAAAGTGCTCGCCGTTGACTGCGACATCGGCCTGCGCTCGCTCGATATCCTTTTCGGCGTTACCGAAAAAATCGTTTTTGACTGGGGAGACCTCATTCTTGACCGCTGCACCCGCGAGCAGGCTGTCATAAAGGGCAGAGCGGATTTGCTTGCCGCGCCCCGTAGCTTTTGCGACGAGCTGACCCCCGAAGCGGCGGCAAAGCTTTTTAAATCATTTTCGGAAGATTACGACTATATTTTTCTCGATTCTCCCGCCGGCATTGACCGAGGCTTTCAGATTGCGGCGGCAGGTGCGGACAGGGCAATCGTTGTTTCAACGCCTGACAGCGTGTGCGTGCGGAGCTGTTCCAGAGCCTTTGACGAGCTGCGCCGCCTCGGAATTGAGGATGTGCGCCTTATCATAAATATGTTTGAGGTAAAGCCCGTCTGCAAGCGCAGGCTGCTCAACATCGACCAATGCATTGATGAAACGGGCGTTCAGCTTCTCGGCATTGTGCCGAGGGATATCGCAGTCGGTTACAGCTCCGTCACGGGGACTGCGCCCGGCGAATTTTCGCCCTCAACGCTTGCTTATTCCCGGATTGCAAAGCGCATCACGGGCAAGCGAGTGCCTCTTGTTTGCGAATGAGTGAAAGGATTTTTGCCTATGGATAACCGAACCATTGCCGCCATCGCCACTCCTAACGCCCCCGCGGGCATAGGAATAGTGCGTATTTCGGGCGAAAGGGCGATTGAAATTGCCTGTGCAATTTTCAAGCCCGTCAGCGGCACGCCGCTCACCGAGAGCAAGGGCTACCGCGCTCATTTCGGCGATGTTTATGATAATAACGAAAAAATTGACGAGGCGGTTTGCCTCGTTTTTCGTGCCCCGAAAAGCTACACGGGCGAGGATACGGCGGAGATTTCCTGCCACGGCGGGCTATATGTCACCAAAAGAATTCTCCGCGCCGCTCTTGATGCGGGAGCAGTTCCCGCGCAGGCGGGCGAATTCACCAAAAGAGCGTTTCTCAACGGCAAAACCGACCTTGCCCGCGCCGAAAGCGTTATGGCTCTTATCGGAGCTTCGGGCAAACAGGCGGCAAGCGCGGCTCTCAACACTCTTGACGGCAATCTGAGCCGCAGAATAAAAAAATGCGCCGATGAGCTTATCGGCGTTTGCGCTTCACTTGCCGCTTGGGTCGATTATCCCGACGAGGATATCGCCGATGTGGGCGGCGAGGATATGATGCCCGTTTTTACTTCGGTGCGCGCCGAGCTTGCGGACACCGTGCGCCGATATGACTGCGGCAGAGTTCTCACGGACGGAATTGACGCCGTTATAGTCGGCAAGCCGAATGTCGGCAAATCCACGCTGATGAATATGCTCACGGGCTTTGAACGCTCCATTGTTACCGACATTGCAGGCACAACCCGCGATGTTGTTGAGGAAAAAATAATTCTCGGCGAGGTTGTTATGCGCGTTGCGGACACGGCGGGAATTCGTGAAACCGAAAATGTTGTTGAAAATATCGGAGTCAGCCTTGCAAAGCGCCGCCTTGAGCGCGCGGAGCTTGTGCTTGCCGTTTTTGACGGCAGCGAGCCGCTCACCGCCGAGGATGAAGAAATAATCAGCCAATGCAAACAGAAAAGGGCGATTGCTCTTTTAAATAAAGCCGATCTGCCCCTTGCGGCGGACAGAAAAATTATCGCCGACGCCTTTCCCTATGTTGTGGAGCTTTCCGCTTCAACGGGCGAGGGCGGCGCGGAGCTTGAAAAAACCGTAAGAGAAATTTTTTCAGCCGATGAATTTGACCCGAACGCCGCCTGCCTTACGAGCGAGCGCCAGCGTCAATGCTGCATTAACGCAATTTCCGCGCTTGATGACGCAATCTCTGCCCTGCAAGGCGGAGTTACTCTGGACGCCGTTAATGTCTGCGCCGACTGCGCCATAAACGCCCTGCTTGAACTCACGGGCGAGCGCGCCGCCACGGCGGTCGTTGACGAGGTGTTCTCCCGCTTCTGCGTGGGAAAATAAATTTGAAGAATTCTGTGTTTCGCGAAACATTCAGTAGGGAACGCTGTCCGCAGCGTTCCGCGTGCAATTCGTAATGCGTAATGCGTAATTAATGACGGGCTTCGCCCGTATCCATTCTATATGTTTTTACGGCACGCAACTTGTAGGGGACGATGCCCACATCGTCCCAAAATAAACACAAATTTCCGTAGGGAACGCTGTCCGCAGCGTTCCGTGAAAATGATTGTTTTTTATTTCCAATCCTCCGTCTTTTGCTCCGCAAAATCCACCTCCTTTGCCAAAGGAGGCTAATATAACATTAAGCATTCTACTATGGGCTCCTTAGGTAACTCCCTCCGTCTTTTGCTTCGCAAAATCCACCGTCT